>CAZZFA010000006.1:0-99098 GCA_964653435.1 uncultured Planctomycetales bacterium
GCCGCGCCTCCTCCACGTCCCGGCGCGCCAGTTCCCGACGCCACCAGTAGAACGCCGCATCCTTCTCCCCGTGCTTGCGGCACCAAGCTCGGACCGAGAGCCCGCTCGCTGCCTGGCCCCGCACGATCCTCCGCCAATACCTCTCTTTCTTCAGATCCCGCACCGCGCCGCTTGGCATAGCATGCCTCCGTGTGTCACGGACGCATCCTGCCAGAATCGGCCGTCAAATTGAAGACGGGGTTCGCCGGACGGATACGACCGATCTGAAGACGGCGAAGGCGCGTCACGGCGATCGGTTCTCTGCGCAATAACGTTCCCAGAGTGACAAGGTTTCCTCCGGATCGGGCCAGTCTCCCTCGCGCATATCCTGGCCGGCGATCCGGGGCTGAAAGATCAGCGTGTTGGGGGCGTTACGGAGGTAACCGGCCGTACGTCGCAGGTAATCGGGCACGGACTCGCCGGTGTTGCGGACGGGACCGCCGTAGCAGAACTTGCCCGCGGCGGCGAAACGCGGCAGGAGTTTTTCGAAGTCGTAATACTCCGGCTCGCCGAAGTTAAGGGCGCGGATCTCGGGGGCATCCAGGTACGCGTCGAGCTGGTGGGAGATGTCTCCGCAACTGTGCACCCAGCCGCCGCCGAACGGAGCGAGGCACCGGCGTACATAGGGCAGGGAGAACTCACGGTACTGCCCGGGGGAGAGCATGATGCTCACGTCGTCCACGACACGAACGCCGCCGCGGGCCATGAACAGGCTGCCGTGGTAGCCGCCGTCAAGGGGCTCGTCGAGTTCCTGTTTGAGGCGCACGCTGAGCCGTACGAAGACCTCGACGATCGTGTCCATGAGGCGGCGGTAGCCGGGTTCGTCGTCGGTCATGTCGAAGAAGATGTCCTGCTGGCGGAGCAGAAAGGCGATGTTCATCGGGCCCTGCAGGTCCGGCATGAAGACGCGCACCTCGGGGAAGTCGCGAAGGGCCTCCCGGGCGAGGCGGATGAACTCGATGACGCGGGGAATGAGGCCGGCGGCGTCGAGGCGATCCAGATCGATGTCGAGGAGCTTTTCGCGAGGGGGACGGTCGGCGACCCAGGGCATGTCGTTTTCGCCCATGTCGGTGCGGCAGCCGAAAACGGTCGCGACGGTGCCCACGCCGAAATTCGGGCGGAGAGAGAGTTGGGCGTCGCTGGGTGTGCGCGCCCAGCCGATGATGTCCCAGAGCGACTCGATGAGCATTTTCACGGGATCGTGAAATTGCTCGCGGAGCGTGAAGTGGTCGAACTCATAGTACTCCGGGACGCGGCGTCCGCCGCGAAGCTGGTGTTCGCAGAGGCGGAGAAACTGCGGTCCCACGCGGTCGGCGACCTGTCGCGATTCGCTGCGGCCGAGAAGAATCGGGACGCGATCGGGCGTTTCGCCGTGGGCGATGGCGGCCTGGCGCCGGCGGCCGGTCTCCACTCGCCGCACATCCACGTCGAGCAGATCGAGCATCTGTTGGAGTTCGGGGTACATTCGTTCCGATTCCCTCACAAGGAAGCGCCGATGAGCCGCGTCGAAAACTCGCGCCCTATGCGGGGGGCGGCCGCGAGGGCACCGGCGTTCGTCGGCGTCCCGGCGGTCGCTCAGCTACGACCCCGGGGATGCTCGAAGATCATTCGCTGCACCTCGATGCCGCCCAGGCGACTCAGCTTGTCCGCCAGATCGTCGCAGGCCTGCCGATCGCCGAAGAGCTCGAGCAGGATCAGGCCGTCGGATGAGCAGACCTTGTCGTCCACGTGGTGGAGGCCGACACGGGTTCTGATGTTGCAACCATACTGCGTCAAAGTCTTTTGCACATCGATCGCGTTTGCCGTGCGATCGGCGATGTGCACGCCGAGGATATAGTGCCCGTCCATATGCGAGGCTCCCGTTTCCGGACGATCGCGATGCTCGGGACCTGTGACCGGTCGCCGATCGGCGGGCATTGTAACGGCGGGAGGGTTCCGGCGGCCAGCAGCAGAAAGATCGGGGCGTCGGTTGAGTTTGGGCGCGACCCGCGTGCGTTGCGGGCCGTAGAAGAGGTATCTGCGGTGATCGTCGGCGGACGGGGCGGAGATCGCGCCGAAGCGGGTCGACGTCGGACATTGGAGCGTTCTGTCCAGCGGGTGAGTGCTCGGCGTAGTGGAGAAACACGCGAAGCATACCGAACAGTTTGCGAACAGACGGATCGGGGTCGGCGGCCGGCGGTGTTGGTGGATGTGAGGTCCGATAACCTGCAAGCTGTATCGGTTGCTTTCGCAAGGAAACTCGCGTAGCATTGTCGATGGGCTCACGCTCTTGGGATGCCGGACCGATAAGAGGATGTTATGGCGATGAGGGAGCTACCAGGTTTCGGTAGAGGGCGCCTGTATGGCAGGGCGGGTGCGTGGGGGGCTCTGGTTCTGCTGGCCATAGTGCAGGGGACGGCGGAGGCACAGTTTTATTCCGCCGCCGGAGGAGTCGGAAGGTATTTTGACCCCGGTCACCTGAGTAGCGTTGGCGGCCTGCGGGACATCGGGGGTTTCGCACGAGTGAATACCAACCCGGCCTTGCAGGGTAATCGACCGCAGCCGCCGCTTCCGATCATGTCGCTCGGAAAAGTGGGCGGAGCGACATCGAGTGCTTCGTTGCTGTCGCGGTACCGCAGCGGGGGTCTGGTCTCCGTGAGTGCGGGGATGGCCTCCATGCGGAATGAGGCGTCGATGATGGAACCCGCGTCGCTGCGGACGCCGGAGCTGGCGTCGCGGACATTCGACGCATTTGCAGGCGAACTTGGGCGGAGCCGGACTTCGGCCTGGCAGGATCGCGGTCTTTCCGTGATCGGGCGAGGCTTCGTGGGCGAGGACACGAGTTTCGCGCCGACGCTCGGGATGGTCAGGGAGAACCGGCCGCGTCCGCAGGTGATTCAGCGGCGGGACTGGACGGGGCAAATGCGCACCATTGGGTCTACCCCGTGGTCGCTTGCCGGGGCGCTCGGACCGAGCACCTACGGACGTTCGGCGCCGGGTGCCGGGCGTTTGCGTCCGGCGAACGAGGGCGTGTACAGGGCCGCCGAGGTTGCCATTCGCAGTGATCGGGAGCGTTCTACTGAGGAACCGCTCCTGCCGACGGAGAAGGTTTCCCTCAACGAGGTCATCTCCGAACGGTTGCAGCGGCGGCTGGACTCGTACGTGCAGCGCGGCTGGAGCCAGTTTCGAGCACGGCGGTACGCCGATGCGTACAACTCGTTCATGCTGGCCGACACGATCCGCCCCCACGCGGCGGAGGCGAAGGTCGGTCTGATCATCTCGGCTATCGCGACGTCTCAGTACATCGCCGCGTCCAACGCGTTGCTGTCGATGGTGGAACACAATCCCGACCTCCTGCAGCGAGCCGTGGACATGCGGGCGCAGTACGGCAACCTGGACGATTTTACGGCTCACTACCAGGCGTTCGAGGACTACATGAGGGCCAGTTCCAGTCGGAGTCTGGGGGCTCTCTACGCGTTTGTTCTGTGGGGGCGGGGCGATCGCTCGGGCGCCGAGATCAACGCGGCCAAGGCCGCGGAGGGCGTGCCGGCCCGTTCGCCGCTGGTCCGGTTTGCGACGCTGGTCCGTGAGGCGTCCGCCGCGTCACGCGGCCAGGGATAACCGATCCGCGAGGCGGAACGTGAGCGAAGGGGGCGGCCAGGGTCGGCGGCGCGGCCGGCGCGAAGGACACTGTCACACGGCATACGACGAGGCTTAGAGGCGGGCACAGACTCTTGTCACAGGACACGGTTACGAGGACGGCTGGCTGGCGGGGTCTCCGGTATCGGACGGCTGTTTCGGTCGTTGCGCACCTGGGGCTGTTCACGCTTTCGCTGCTGATGTCGTTCGGACTGGCGTACGATTTCAAGCAGCGGATTCCGTGGGTGACGGGACAGTTCCTGGTGGTCCTGCCGTTCACGCTGGCGATCAAGTTCGTCGTCTTCGGGCTGATGCACCAGTACCGGGGTTCGTGGCGCTATGTGGGGCTCCGCGATCTGTTCTCGGTGGTGAAGGCATCACACATCAGCGCGTTCGTGTTCGTAGCCGGGTATTACCTGACCGAGAATCTGGTGATGCGGCGGTACGGCCGGCCGTTGTTCCTGGAGCATCCGTTTCCGGCTTCCGTGTTCCTGCTGGACTGGTTGTTTACGATCGCTCTGGTTTGCAGCGCACGGATCGGATTCCGCTTCTATCACGAAGAGATTCGCCCGAGCCGGATGGGATCGCTCGTGCGGTTGCTTATTGTGGGGGCGGGGGACGCGGGCGAAGCGGTGCTTCGCGAGATCCTGCGGATGAGGGAGGAGCGGTACGAAGTTGTCGGCTTCCTGGATGACGATCCGGCGAAGGAACACGCGCGGATCCACGGGGTGGAGGTCTTGGGCCGGACGGACGAGGTGCGGTCGATCTGCGAGAAGCATCGGGTCGACGAGGTTCTCATCGCGATGCCGTCGGCGGGCCAGCGGAAGGTGCGGCAGATCGTCGAGCAGTGCCAGGGAACGAACCTGCGTTTCCGGACGGTTCCGGGGCTGCCGGAACTGATCGACGGCCGGGTGCAGGTGAGTCAGATCCGGGAGGTGGACATCGAAGACCTGCTCGGGCGCGAGCCGGTGACGCTGGACACGCAGGCGATCGGTGAGTACCTGCGGGGCCGGCGGGTGCTGGTCACGGGAGCGGGGGGCTCGATCGGCGCGGAGATGTGCCGGCAGATCGCCCGGTTCGGCCCGGCCCGGCTGATTCTTCTGGAGCGGGCGGAGAATAACCTGTTTTTCATCGAGCGGGAGCTTCGGCGAAGCCATCCGTCGCTGGAGATCGTTCCGGTGGTGGGCGACATCGGGGATGCGGCACGGATGGAGCAGGTCTTCCGGACGCACCGGCCGCAGACCGTCTGCCACGCGGCGGCGCACAAGCATGTGCCGATGATGGAGGCGAATCCCGGCGAGGCCGTGAAGAACAACATCGGCGGGACGAAAACGCTGGCGGACACGGCGATCCGGCACGGGGTCGAGAAGTTCGTGATGATCTCCACGGACAAGGCGGTGAATCCGACGAGCGTGATGGGCTGCACGAAGCGCGTCGCGGAGCTGTATGTGCAGCAGCTTTCGACGAGGGGGCGGACGCAGTTCGTCACGGTCCGCTTCGGGAATGTGCTGGGCAGCAGCGGGAGCGTGGTGCCGATCTTCCGGGAGCAGATTGCGGCGGGCGGGCCGGTGACGATCACGCACCCGGAGATGCGCCGGTATTTCATGACGATTCCCGAGGCGGCGCAGCTCGTCCTGCAGGCCGGAGCCATGGGCCAGGGAGGCGAGATCTTCCTGCTCGATATGGGCGAGCCGGTAAAGATCATCGATTTGGCGCGGGAGATGATCACGCTGAGCGGGCTGCGGCCGGGGGAGGATATTGAGATCGTCTGCACGGGAATCCGCCCCGGGGAGAAACTGTTCGAGGAACTCTCGATCGAGGGGGAGGACGTGAGCCGGACCGCACACCCGAAGATCGGGATCATGAAGAAGCGTCCGCGGGAGTGGCAGGAGATCTGCGAGGGCATCTCACGCCTGCTGAGCCTGGCGGAGGCGGGCGACGAAGCAGCGATCCGCTCGGAACTCAAGGCCCTTGTGCCGCAGTACAACCCGGGCAACGGCTGGGAAAAGGCGGCGGTCCCGCCGCAGCCTGCCGATGTCCCGCCGCAGACAACCCCCGCGGCCGCGTCCTCCGTGGCCCCGGGTTCAGCAACGACCTGATCCGGATATCGCGTTGTCTTCCAGGAGGCCGGCGTTGCCGGCCGCGGGAGCGGCTTGCCCCGTAGAAAAACACAGAGAGCATGTTCGGTCGGAGAGAGAATTCCGAGCCGCTGCTCTCTGCCTACCACGTGGTTCCCCACTGTCGGCCACGTTCGAGCCGCCGACCGCCGAAACGGTCATGCTCGCGCTGACCCGCAGTGAGGCCGCGTGGTCAAAACCCTTTCCCCGGGGTTCCGTTATCTGATTATATCGGCTACGCGCTGCCGGTTTCCACTGGCCGGACTTCAAGTGTGAACCGATCGCCCGCCGCCGCACCGCCGCGAGGGCCGGGCGCGATTGCGCACTTCCGGTGCGACCCGCCCCAGGCGGCCTCGCTTGCGGCGCGCGGTGGGCGTGCTCGCGGGCGGCCAGCCCTGATCGGCGCGGCGAGGTCCGGATGTTATGACAGCCATCCGCACCGGGGGTACACTGCCGGCCGACAGGTATCCGCTATGCCGACCCGCCAGGACCAGAACCGCCGCCGGCAGGAGCTGTACGCCCTTCTGGGCGATCTGCCCGACCGGCATCGCCCCGTCACAGCTCAGCGAGCTGCCCGGATCCCGACTGCCTTTTGCGTGCTCGAGCGGCTGGTGCTCGATCTCAACGGCATCGAGCCGGTTCCGGCGTACTTCGCCCGGCCGCTGACCGCCGCACCGGACGAACGCCGGCCGACCGTCCTCTACAATCACTCGCACGGCGGCGAGTACGAGATCGGTAAGGATGAATTGCTCTCGGGGCGTCGCTACATGCATCGGCCGGCGTACGCAGAGGTCCTGACGCGGATGGGGTACAACGTCCTGTGCATCGACGCGTGGGGGTTCGGCGAGCGCGGCGGCCGAAGCGAGACGGCGATCTTCAAGGAGATGCTCTGGCGCGGCCGGGTGATGTGGGGCATGATGGTCTACGACAGCCTCCGCGCGGTGGACTATCTGACGACGCGGGCCGACGTGGACTCATCGCGGATTGGTACGCTGGGCATGTCGATGGGCAGCACGATGGCCTGGTGGCTTGCCGCGCTCGACGAGCGGATCAGGGTCTGCGTCGATATTTGCTGCCTGAGCGACTACGACGCGCTGATCGAGACGCAGGGGCTGGATCGCCACGGCGTGTACTACTACGTGCCCGGGCTGCTCAAGCATTTCAGCACGGCGGGGATCAACGCGCTGATCGCCCCGCGCCCGCATCTGAGCCTCGCGGGCGAGCTGGACCCGCTGACGCCGCCGGCCGGCCTCGATCGCATCGACCGCCATCTCCGCGAGGTCTACGACGCTTACGGCGCGCCGGAGGCGTGGCGGCTCGTTCGCTCGCCGACCGGCCACGTCGAGACGGCTGCCATGCGCGCGGAGGTGGAGGCGTTCCTTCGTCGGCACCTGTAGAGTCTTGCCTCGCAGCTTCTGCGCGCCTTGCGCGCGTGTATCGGGCTGCGGCGGTAGCGCGACCCGTCATTCTGAGGAGCGCCGCGACGAAGAATCCGGCGGATTGGCGCAGAGGAGCGGGATGCTTCGCTTCGCTCCGCATGACGGCCGCCGGTGCCCCCGTGTTTGGTTGCGGCCGAAGGCCGCCTTGGGAGGCCGCGCCCGCGGTTCGTTGCGGTCGGTTACTCCGAGCGTCTTGGCTTCCGCGGAACGGCACAGTGCATGATGCGATTGCAGTGCCGGTAGCAGCGACGCTGATGTGAGCCCGATCGCGGGCGCTTGGGGGCGCGCCACGGGAGTTTCGCCGGCGACAGGGCGTTTGCACTTCGTTGGGGCGACGTTCGTGGCGGCGGGGACGATGTTGGATCGGGGTCCGGGGATCCCTGCTACCGGAACTTGAGCTTTCGGGCGGCGAAGAGCGTCATGCGCAGCAGGAGCCAGCCGTGGGCGAAGCGGCTGATGTTGGTTTCGCCGTAGGTGCGGGCGCGGTAACGGACGGGGACCTCGACGATCTTCAGGTCCGCCCTGGCGGCGCCGAAGATCAGGTCGAAATCGCCGAACGGGTCAAAGTCGCCGAAGTAGTGCCGGTTGGCCGCGATCCGCTCGTAGTCCTTCTTTCGCAGGACCTTGGTGCCGCAGAGCGTGTCGCGGAATCGCTGCTCGAGGATCCACGTGAACGCGAGGCTGAAGAACCGGTTGCCGAGCTTGTTGAGGAAGCGCATGGCCTGTCGCTCGAGGGGATAGACGAGGCGCGTGCCGTTGATGAACTCGCCCCGGCCCTGCACAAGCGCGTCGAAGAACTTCGGCAAGTCCTCCGGCGGGACGGTCAGATCGGCGTCGAGGATCATCAGCACGTCGCCTTTGGCCGCCGCGAACCCCTTGCGGACGGCGTCGCCCTTGCCGCGCCCGTCGCCCTGGTGAATCAGGCGGATGTCCCTGTCCGGGTTGGCGGCGATGACCCGCTCGATCTCGTCGGCCGTGCCGTCGGTGCTGTTGCCGTCCACGAAGATGATCTCGGTGTGCGTGCCGAGCGCCGGCGTTCGCGCGACGGCCGCCGCGATGTTCCCGCGCTCGTTCCGCGTGGGGATGACGACGGAGCAGGAGAAATGTTCCGCGCCCGGCGGCGGGCCGGCCGGCTTGGCCACAAGGAACGTCACCAGCCCCAGGTGGCGCAGCAGCGGCAGGCGCACCAGGAAGCGGTTGCACAGCCCCGCCAGCAGCGGGATGCCCAGCGGGCAGAGCAGTTCTGCGCTCTCGCGAATGACCTCGAAGCCGGCCAGCGAGAGCAGATTCTCGAGGTCCCAACGGCTGAGCCAGTTCTGCTCGGCGACCTTGCGGCGCAAGCCAAGGGCGGACGCCGCCCGCAGCGCCGGCTCCCACAGGGCGTTGTAGTAGGCGATGAGCACGCGGCTGTCCGTCGTGGTCACCCGGCGGATGCGATCCAGCACGCGCTGCACATCGGCGAAGGTCCCGATCTCGTTGCAGAGGACGGCGTAGTCGAACGTCCCGTCCACCTCGAACGATTCCGGCTCGGCGGCGAGGAACGTCAGGTGGGGGTGTTTCGTGCGGGCGTACTCGACGACGTCTGCCGCCGGGTCGATGCCCACGCCGCACGCCGGCTTCAGACTCGCGAGCAGATCGCCCGTGCCGCAGCCGACATCCAGCACGCGCGAGCCGGGGGGGACGTGGAGTTGAAAGAGTCGTTGCAGGGCCGTGTAGTAGAAGCGGCGGCGGCGATGCCAGTATTCCAGTACTTCAGGCGCGGCGTGATGCCGCGCGTAGTGGTCGGCGAGGCGCTCGCGCTCCGCGGCGGCCCAGTCGGTGGAGGATTCGGCCGCCGCGCGTTCGGTCTGTTCTGCCGGCGTCGTCGTGTCCAAGTGGCTGCTCCCGGCGTGTCCGGATCCGGGCGGCGAACGCGGTATGGAGGGGATCGGCGGCCCGCGGGCCGCCCGACGTTCATCCCCCGGCGATCCTCAGCGGAGGGCATGGCCGCCGGCCACGCGAACCGCAAGGGCCTGCCGCGCCCGCCCGGTGGTGCCTCCTTCCATATTCGTTGCCGTTCATTCGATCAAGAGCTGTATGCCAACTTTCTGGCCGTTGGGTTGGAAGCGAAACGTGATCGTGTCGCCGCAACTGTAGCCCTCGCCGATCCGGTATAGGCGCTGTTCGCCGTGGGCGATCTCCTGCCCGCTGTCCTGATCGATGAACCGCCCGCCGAGCGTGCCCACGACGGTGGCGTTGCCGCAGGCCAGTTCGGTGATGTCCGACTGGTTCGCCGGGATCAATCCCGTTCCGGCAAAGCCGAGGTTGCCGACGATTCGCTTCTCCGGCACGAAGAGTTCGGTAGCCGGGTCGGTCACCGGCGTGGCGGAGGCGTAGAACTGCACATCGACGGCGTACGCGCTGCTGCCGTTGGCGAAGCGCATGACGACCGTTGAGGGCGGGGGTGGCGGCTCGACGGGTTCATCGGTCCCGCCGGCCGGCACCCGCACGGCGCAGGTCTGCCCCAGACACAGGGGAACGCACAACAGCACAAACAGGGTCAGCCGTCTGCGGATTGGTTTGTTCATGGTTCGACCTCCGATCCGGATCATACATCAAGGCGGACGAAACCGCACCACATGCATTTATCGCCCGATTCAGGCGCCCGGCTGGAGCGGGTTTGCCGGCGAGCGGCCCCGAGGGCGGCAATCGGAGGGTGCCTCGCGGCGTGCGGGTGTCCGGTATTCCCGGGCGCGGGCTTCACGGCGGACTTTCATCGCCTGCCGGTGCCGGTCTTGCAGGCCTGACAAGACATTGTGCCCGTCGCAAGCCCGAGCCGTCGGAAGGGGGTCTGGAGGGACATACGCAGGTGCGCCAGGCATGGATCCCCCTGTCGAGCCTGCCTTGTCGCAAAAGCGGCCTCTCCCTTTGCCGGCGGGGTTGCCGCGTGTTCCGGGGGGAGGCGGTCGATGGTTTGCCGCATCCGTCAGCGGCTTGTCAGGACAGGGAGGCGGACTTCGACGGGGCGGGCAATCAGATCGTAATCGCGGGTGCCGGAGCATCGGACTCGAACAAAGTCGCCGGGGCCGAAGTCAGCGCCCTCGACGAATGTTACGCTATCGACCTCCGGGGCCTGGCCGGCGTGCCGGGCGCGCTGGAGGGGGCCGGTCTTCCCGGCGGCGGGCGCCGACTCGATCAGGACCTCGAAGGTCCGGCCCACCTGCTCGGCCGCTTTGGCAAAGGCGATTTCCTGCTGTACCGCCATAAGGAGGTCGGCGCGCTCGCGTTTTACGGCCTCCGGCACCTGACCCTTCATGCGCCCGGCGGGCGTGTCGGGCTCCCGGGAGTACGCGAAGACGCCCAGGGCATCGAAGCGGACCTCACGGACGAACGCAAGAAGCTCCTCGAACTCCACGTCGGTTTCGCCGGGGAAACCGGTGATGAACGTCGTTCGGATGGCGATACCCGGGATACGGGTCCGCAGGGCCGTCAGGAGCGCTTCGGTCTGCCGGCGGGTCACGCGGCGGTGCATTGCTCGGAGGATGCGGTCGTTGATGTGCTGCAGGGGTAGATCGACGTACTTGACCACGTGTTCGCACTCCGCGATCGCGTCGATGATGCGGTCGGTGAATACCGAGGGATACGCGTACATCAGCCGGATCCACCGGACGCCTGCCAGACTGTTGAGTCTGCGGAGCAGTCCCGCCAGGCCGTCCTCGTAGCCGATGTCCTCGCCGTAGCTGGTCGTGTCCTGACCGATCAGGTTCAATTCCACGGCTCCGTCCGCGATCAGCTCGCGGGCCTCGGCCAGGACGATCTCGGGCGGTTTGCCATGCATCGGCCCGCGGATCGCGGGGATGGTGCAGAACGTACATCGCTGGCTGCACCCCTCGCTGATGCGGAGGTAGGCGTACGGCCGGGGCGTCAGCCGCAGGCGTGCCGTGTCGAGTGCGACGTAGGGGTGGTAGTCGCCGAGGTACAGGTCGGGCGCGGGGCGCGGTCCTGCTTTGCGTGGCGGCGGAGCGGCCAGAACGGCCCGGGCGATGTCATCGCGGTTGTGCACGCCGACAAGGGCGTCGATCTGCGGGAAGGTTTCCAGCAGCGCCGTCCCGTCTCGCTGCACAAGGCAGCCGGCGACGACGATGCGCCGGCAGCGGCCCCGTCGTTTGCGGCGGATCGCCTCGCGGATGACCTGGTGGGCTTCCTCTCGCGAGGCCTCCAGGAAGCCGCAGGTGTTGATGACGATCACCTCGGCGTCGGCCTCGTCGGCGGTGATGACCGCGCCGGCTTCGGCGAGCTGGCCGAGCATCCGCTCGGAATCCACGAGGTTCTTGGCACACCCCAGCGCGACAAATGCAACCTTCACGGCAGCGGTCATAGACACCCTCTGCGGCACCCAAACCCCTGATTGTAGCCGCCGGGTTCGGCCCGACCAAGCGAGGTTTCGATGATTACGCTTTCGGTCTTGTCGGGTCGAAGCCCCGGTCGAACAGCGTCAGCGCGCGGTGGAGGGCGTCGCAGAAGAAGAAGTCGCCCCACATCACGGACTCGTCGACTCCGAGCTTCTTGTGGATGTGATAGACGCCGTGGCGGAGGATTCCTTCCCAATCCGGATCGCCGGCGGGGAGATACGTATCGTTGCACAAGGCCCCCAGCAGCATCATGGCGAAGACGCGGAGGTTTCTCGCGCTGTCGGCGGCGGCCGGACCGCTCTTGTCCATGGCGTCGGCCAGTTCAAACAACCCCGCGGAGGCGATCGCGCCGGCGGAGCTGTCCTTGAGGGCCTGCTCCTCGCGCGGTGCATCGAAGTCCCACGGCGGCACGAGGTCGCCGACGAGGTGCTGACTGAGATAGGCGGAGCATCGCAGGGCCGTGTCCGCCCAGACAAGGTCATCGGAGAGCCTGGCGCATGTGGCAAAGCCGTACAACGCCCAGGCGAGGCCGCGCGACCAGCAGGAATCGCCGCGGTATCCCTGGTGGGTGCTCTGGCGGAGGAACTCGCCCGTGTCCGTGTCGAAAACGCCCTCGTGAGCGGTCGAGCCGTCGCCGCGGACGAGGTATCGCCGCGTCGTCTCGCAGTGCCGGGAAGCGACGTTCAAGAGGGCGCCGTCCCCGGCCGCGTCCGCCGCGTACCAGATGATCGGCACGTTCATCATAATGTCGATGAAGCAGGATTGCGGCCCGATGAAGGAACAGAGGTAGGAGCCTTTTTCCCGGAAACGTGTTGCCAGCGTGCGGCCGGCGTGAACGACGACGTCCCGCAGGGCCTCATCGGGCCGGCCGTCGCGGACCGTTGCGTCGTACCAGCGGCGATACGTGCCGTGGTAGAAGAGGAACCCGAGGTCGTGGACGCTTCGATCATCCTTGCGCGGTTCGACGAGACGGCTGTAGTGCTCGGCCCGTTCCCGCCACAGCCGCTCGCCCGTGCGTTCGTAGAAGATCCACATCATGCCGGGCAGGAAGCCCTCACACCAGTTGGTCCAGGTCTCGCCGGCATGTTTCCACTTTCCGCCGACCGTGTACATCGGAAAGTAGTCCGGGTGGCTTTGCACAAGGCGGTCGACCTGGTGCTGGGCGAAATCGAAGACGGCGCAGAGATGATCCTTCATCGCGGCTACGGGGGCGGGCTTCTCGGCCATGGTCTTGTTCCTCGACGGTAAGACGCCGTTTCGAGCCTCGGGGGCATCGTACAGCCGTCCTGCGCGGGGGACAACCGCAGGCAATCTGCAAGGCGGGCCGTGCGAAGGGGCGGCGACGCGCATAGAATAACGTCATGGGGCCGGACGACCGGATCTGTTATTGCTACGACGTATCGTTCCGCAAGCTGTGGAACTTCGCCGTTGCGAAGCGCCCCAGGTGTGCCTCGCAGATGTCCGAGTGCCTCGGCGCGGGCACGGGGTGCGGGTGGTGCATCCCGACGCTCAAACGGATCTTTGAGGCCGCCCGGCAGGGGGCCGAGCCGGCGGACCTCGGTCTGACGCCCGAGGAGTACGAGCGGGCGCGAAGGGCCTATCTCGACGCGGGCGAACCCAGACACGAGTTCTGATCGCGCCGGCCGGATCGGGCGGCGAAGCGCCGGCCGACATGTTGTGGTGCGTCGGAAGACCGGCGGACGCACGCGCCGCCGTCGCACATGAATGCCGGCGGCCCGATCGGCCGTCCTGCCGCAAGAGGGGGCGTCCAGCCGCAGTGAATGCGAGTAACCGACAGTTTCCACGAACGCTTCGCAGAACCCGATACGTGTCCGGACCGTAAAACCTTGCAAACTGCGCGAAGGTGCCGTTAGATTGCCGGATTCGGCGGGCGCCGCGGGGGGCAGTCCGCCGCGACACGGGCAGAAGATCGCGAAAGGCAGGACCATGGCCACGGACGTAAAGAAGATTGGAGAGATGGTGGCGGCCGAGAGCGCGCCCATCCGGCGGCTCCTGGACGAAGTCGGCAAGGTCATCGTCGGACAGCGGTACATGGTGGAGCGCCTGGTGATCGGGCTGCTCTCGAACGGGCACGTGCTGCTCGAGGGGGTACCGGGGCTGGCCAAGAGTCTGACGGTTACCACACTTTCGCGGGCGATTCAGGCGAAGGCCCGGCGGATCCAGTTCACGCCCGACCTGCTGCCGGCCGACCTGATCGGCACGCAGATCTACAATCAGCGGACGGGGGAGTTCACCGTTCGCAAGGGGCCGATCTTCGCGAACATCATCCTGGCGGATGAGGTGAACCGGGCGCCGGCAAAGGTGCAGTCGGCGCTGCTCGAGGCGATGCAGGAGCGGCAGGTGTCGATCGGCGAGGAGACCTTCCGCCTGGAGGAGCCGTTCCTCGTTCTGGCGACGCAGAATCCGCTCGAACAGGAGGGCACGTACCCGCTGCCGGAGGCGCAGGTGGACCGGTTCCTGCTCAAGCTGAAGATCGACTACCCGAGCAAGACCGAGGAACGCACAATCGTGGACCGCATGGCCGTCACCCGGGTGGACGGCGAGGTGACGCCGGTCATCACGCCGGCGGACATCCTGCGGCTTCGCGGGATCGTGGATGAGATCTACGTCGACGACAAGATCCGCGACTACATCATCGAGCTGGTCTTCACCACGCGGGATCCGAAGGCCCACGGCCTGCCCGAGCTGGCCAACCTGATCGAGTACGGCGCCTCGCCGCGGGCGTCGATCGCGCTGACGCTGGCATCGAAGGCCCACGCCTTCATGCAGGGCCGGGGCTACGTGACGCCGCAGGACGTGAAGTCGGTCGGGATGGATGTGCTGCGTCACCGGGTGATCCTCAGCTACGAGGCCGAGGCCGAGGAGATGGGGCCGGAGGACGTGCTGCAGAAGGTGTTTGACTCCACGAGAGTGCCTTGATCACGGATTCCGGGTTCCCCGGTGGTCGGTTGCCCGGCTACTCCGGGCCCGGCGCCAGGGCTGAGCAACCGGCCGCATGAGCAACCCGGCGACGGACTGACGGATCGCGTACGCATGGTCACGCGGCAAGCGGATTCTGAGAAAACCCGCGAACTGCTCCGCAAGGTGCGGCGGATCCAGGTCCGCACGGACCGGATGGTCAACGACGTGGTCGTCGGCGAGTACCGGTCCGTCTTCAAGGGCCGGGGCATGGAGTTCGAGGAGGTCCGCGAGTACATCCCCGGCGACGACATCCGCACGATCGACTGGAACGTCACCGCGCGCACGAGCACGGCCCACGTGAAGCGCTACGTCGAAGAGCGCGAGATGACGGCGATTCTGCTGGTGGACATGAGCCTCTCGGGCCGCTTCGGCAGCACGCAGCGGCTCAAGATCGATCTGGCCACCGAGATCAGCGCGGTGCTGGCCTTCTCGGCGATCAAGAATAACGACAAGATCGGCCTGCTGCTCTTCACGGACCATGTGGAGATGTACATTCCCGCCAAGAAGGGCAAGCGGCACGTGCTCCGGGTGATCCGCGAGCTGCTCAGTTTCCGGCCCGTCGCCGGCGGAACGAACGTCGCCCAGGCGCTCGAGTTTCTGAACAAGGTGCTGAAACGCAAGGCGGTGGTGTTCCTGGTTTCGGACTTCATCGACAGGGGTTTCGAGCGGGACCTCGCGCTGACCAAGAGCCGCCACGACCTGATCCCCGTGCGGATCTCGGACCCGCGCGAAACGATGCTGCCCGATGTGGGCCTCATCGAACTGGAGGATGCCGAGACCGGCGAACGCGTCCTCGTGGACACCCGCCGGCGGAAGATCCGCGATGCGTTCGCACGGCAGGGCCACGAGCAGACGGAGAGTCTGACGGGCCTGCTGCGATCCATGGGCATGGATACGCTGGAGGTGTCCACCGACCGGCCGTACATGAAAGACCTGTTGGGCTTTTTCCGCCGTCGCGAGCGGCGATTGAAGCATTGATCGGGGAGGCGACGGAGCGACGGCGGGATGCATCGGCGAAGGAATGAGCGAGAAGACAGCGAAGGGACGATGTCATGAGCGATGATCTGAAGTTCGATCTGCCCGCGCGTGCGCGGCCGCGCAACCGCGGGCATTGGGCGCTGACGGTCGTGGCGGTGGTGCTGGCGTGGGCCGTGGGTTTCTTCGTGCGGCCGGCCCGGATCGGCCCGAACGGCAAGCCCTCGTCGCCGCCGGGCGGCGCGGGCGCCCTGCTCGATCACGCGGAACTCGTCTCGCTGGCCGAGACGCTGGAGAAGAACCAGATTTACGGCGAGGCGGCCCGGGTATGGCAACAGGCCGCCGAACTGGCCCCGCCGAAAGGCCCCGAGAGGGCCGAACTGCTGTTCCGCATCGGAAAGAACCTCAGCCTGGCGGGGGAGTACGAGCCGGCGGTGGCGTATCTCTTCGCGGCCGAGACGGCCGACCGGGACGGGAAGTGGAAGGAATCGATCAACGCGCTTGTGCTGGAGGGCCTCTCGGCGCTCGGGCGGGAAGATGCACGCGCGTTTCAGGCGGCGCGACGGACCTCTCTGGCGTCCCGACCGGACGACGCCGGGTCGAGACCCGTGGCGGAGATCGGCGGCGAGCCCATCACGGAGCTGGACTTGCAGAGTTTTGCGCGGCGGATGGTGACGGCGCAGCTTGCGCCGCAGCGGAACATGATGACGGCGGACGCCTTCGGGAAGCTCGTCGACGCGCAGCTCGAGTCGTTCCGCACGCCGGAGGGGCGCCGGCAGTTGCTCGATGCCTACCTGGGGCAGGAGCTGCTCTACCGGGAGGCCCTTGCGGGCAGGCAGTTCGACCGCAAGGAGGTGCAGGAGCAGATCGCCGAGGTCCGCCGTCAGATCCTCGGCAACGCGTTTGTGGACGATTACGTCGGCCGCAACCTCCACGTCTCCGACACGGATGTGCAGAACGCCTACGAGGCGCACAAGGCGGAGTATGTCGAACCGGAGGCCGTGAAGGTCGAGGTTCTTGCCGTGGACACCGCCGACGCGAAGAAACAGGCATCCGAGGCCCTCGATGCCGGGACGGATTTTGCGAAGGTGCGGGAGCAGTTCTCCACGATCCGGGCGACGCCGGGCGAACCGGCGCTGTTCGACGAATGGATAACCCGTGAGGCGCGGGTGCCGCTGGCGGCGGACAGCAAGGCCGTCCTGGCGCACCTGTGGACGCTGAACAGGGGGGAAGTGAGCAAGAAGTGGTTTGAGGGCGAGGGCGGCCGGTGGCTGCGGTTCCGACTCGTCGAGCACCGGAAGGAGCGGCCGTTGACGCTGGCCGAGTGCCGGGATCGCGTCGAGCGGGACCTCCGCCTGCGCAAGCAGGAAGACCTTCTCAAGGAGCTCCAGCGGTCGCTGGAGGCGAAGTACAAGGTGGTTGTCCACGAGGCGGAACCGACGAAGGGATCCGACGGCGGCGCGGCGAAGGGGCAGCCGGCGACGCGGAAGTAGACTGGTGGTTCCCTGTCAATCGTCCGTTGCCTGTCGGGGCTGTCACCGCCTGCCCGGCTCCCGCCGGCGGGAACAACGGACCGGCGACGGCGGACAACTGACGGATGACGATACGCGAATGACCCATCGCAGGCTGTGCATTCTGGTTCCTCTGCTTTGTGCGTGCGGGGTCGGCTCCTGCCGCAAGGCCGCGGAGCCGGCGGCCCCGGAAGCCGCCCCGGTCGGCCCGGCGGCGGTGCATAAGGTTTTCGGCACCGGGCCGGTGAAATTCGTTGTGGACCTGCCGGCTGCCTCGATCACCACGGCGGACGCGCTGGACTGCCGCCTGACGCTGCAGATCGCCCCGGGCTTCCAGGCGGACTTTCCGGATGTGCAGTTCCCGGACGATATGCCGGGAATGATTCTCACGGACTACCGGGCGCGCGAATCGAAGCTGGGCACGGACCGCGTCATCGTGCGCGAGTATGAGCTGGAGCCGGAGTACGACGGCACCTTCCGGTTTCCGGCGATGCAGGTTTACTTCCACAGGGCCGACGAGATCAAAGAGGAGCTGATCGAGACCGAGCCGATCGAGATCACCGTGAAGAAGACGCCCGCCTCGGCGGAGGCGCTGTCGCTCAAGCCGCTGCGGGGTCTGATTACGGCGGAGGAAATCGCGGCGCAGCGCCGGCGGGTCTGGCCCTGGGCGGCGGCGGTCGCGGCCGGCGGCGCCCTGATTGTGCTGGCCGTGTACTGGCGTCGTCGCCCGCGGCGTGTGCCGCCTCCGCCGCCGGCGCACGAGATCGCACTGGAAGCCCTGCGGCGACTGGTCGCCAGGGATCTGGTGAGCCAAGGGTGCGTCGACCAGTTCTTCGTCGAGATCACCGGGATCGTGCGTGAGTACATCGAGCGTGCCTTCGGACTGCGGGCGCCGGAGCAGACGACGGAGGAGTTTCTCGCCTGTATGGCGTCGCAGCCGGTGGTGGCACGGTATCGCGAGGCGCTGGGGACGTTTCTGACCGCCGCCGACGAGGTGAAGTTCGCGCGCATGGCCCCCGGCAGGGAGCTGATCCAGCGGACGTTCGATACGGCCCGCGATTTCATCCTCCAGACGTCGGGGGGCGGGGAGGGCGCGGCATGAGTCCGGAGTTCAACAATCCGCATGCCCTCTGGCTCGCGCTGCTTGTCCCGGTGTACCTGTACTGGACGCATCGCCGCGTTACCACGGGCGCGGTCCGTTACCCGTCCGTCCGCAATCTCAAGACGCTTCCGCGGAGCTTCCGGCAGCGCTGCCGGTTCGTCCTTCCGATGCTGCGCGGCCTTGCGTTGCTGCTGCTCATCGTCGTGCTCGCGCGGCCGCTGCGGCGCGTGGAGACGCAGGAGCTGCCCAGCGAGGGCATCGGCATCGCCCTGCTGGTGGACCGCTCGGGCAGCATGGGCGATCCGTCGAACCGGCTGATGTACGACGGAAAGCTCATGTTGCGGTTCGACGTGGCGAAGGATGCCGTCCGACGGTTCGTCGAGGGCGACGGGAAGGACCTCAAGGGTCGCCCCAACGACCTGATCGGCCTGCTGACCTTCGCGACGTATCCGCAGACGGACCATCCCTTCTCGCTCGATCACGCCTCCCTGGTCGGCGTGATGAACCGGATGTCGGCGGAGAAGCCGTTCCTCGACAAGTACGGCAAGCCGACCGACGATCCGAACGAGGTGGCGCCGCTCACCGACGAACAGGGTCGGCCCGTGCGGGACGCCTGGGGCCGCATGGTGCCCCGCACGAACCCGATGCAGTTCACCTCGCTTCGCAGCGCGATCGAATACGCGGCGCGGAAGATCATCCTGCTCGCCGAGGATCTCAAGCGGCCGGGTCGGCTTCGGAGCTACACGCTCAAGAGCAAGGTGATGGTCCTGTTGACGGACGGCGAGCCGACGGTCGCCGATCAGCGGCAGGGACAGGGGCCCGACTTTCCGGACGAGGAAACGATCCGGATGCTGACCGACAACGGCATCAAGGTGTACTTCGTGCAGATCCTCTCGCGCGAGCGGTATCGCGAACGCCCGGACGGCACCGTGGAGGTCATCGTGCCCCGCCAGGGCGGCCTGTTTGCCCGCATGCAGGCCGATCAGGAGGCGGCGATGGCCAACCAGGCAATCGAGGAGGCCCGCAAACTGGCGCGGCGGACCGGCGGCGAGCACTTCCTCGCCACCACGGGCGATCAGATCAAGGACATCTACGCGCGGATCGACAGGCTCGAACGGTCGGACGTCGGCGGACGGACGGTCTTCTCGCACGAGGAACGCTACGGGCCGTATCTGCTGGCCGCACTGGGTATGCTGGCCGGCGAAATGATCCTGGGCGCGACGTGGCTGAGGCGAGCGCCGTGAGGCGGGGCCGACCCGTCGCCGGGCGACAGGGCGGACGCACGAATGCCCCCGTTTGCAGGGGCCGAACGCAGGAACGAAAGGCGTGAACGAACAGTTCTTCAATCTCGGCAACCCGCGGGCGCTCCAGTTGCTCTGGCTGCTGGTGCCGCTGGCCGCCCTCTTCGCGTACGATCTGCGCCGGCGCCATCGCGTGCTTCGCCTGTTCGTAGCCCGTTCGCTGCTGGATGACGTGAGCCCGCGGCGATCGATCCGCCGGCCGATCGTGAAGTTCGCCGTCCTGCTTGCCGGTCTGGCCGTACTGGTATTTGCGCTGGCCCGGCCGCGGTGGGACCCGAAGGAGATCGAGCTGGAGCAGCAGGGGCAGAACCTGCTCTTCGTGCTCGATGTGTCCAACAGCATGCGGGCGCGGGATGTGGATCCCTCGCGTCTGGAGGCGGCGAAGGCGGCGATCCGTACCCTCGTGAACGCACTGCCGGCGGGCAACCAGGTCGGGCTGCTCGCCTACGCCGGCAGCGCGGAGCTGAAGTGCCCGATCACGCCGAACTATACGCACTTCCTCTCCGTGCTGGAGCGGACGACCTACAACGCGGTCGACGTGGGCGGCTCCAACCTGGGCGACGCGATCGACAAGGCCACGCGCGAGGTCTTCGGCCTGAGCGAGGCCCCGTCGGCGGCGAAGAGCGACGCCGGGCCCAAGAAGCCCGCCGCGGGTGAAACGGTCATGAAGGGCGAGGCAGCCGCTCCGAAGGAGACGCCGAACGTTCTGATCATTCTCACGGATGGAGAGAACCACGAGGGCTACGCGAAGGAGATGGCGGAAAAAGCGCGTCGGCTCGGCGTCGCGATCTACATCATCGGGCTGGGCAGCACGGCCGGGGCACCGATCCCGATCGAGGCGGACGGGAAGATGACGACCCTGAAGTACAAGGGCCAGGAGGTGATCACGAAACTGGACGACGCTTCCCTGCGCAGGATCGTCGAGTCGATCCCGTCGCGAAGCGGCTACCTGCCGGCGGGAACGTCGAACGTGGATCTCGTGGACATCTACAACCGGGTCATCTCGAAGCAGGGGGCGGAACGAAAACGCCTGCGGTACACGGTATGGCAGGAGAAGTTTCAGTTGTTCGTCGGACTCGGGATGGTGTTGATTGTGCTCTCGGCGCTCATCAGCGAGCAGCGCCCGGCGCCGAAGGCGGAGGTGTCGCGATGAACGCCCCGCTTGGCCCGTCGCCGGCAGCATGCGTCTTTCGCGAAACCGCGCTGCCTTCTTCGGTCCGGCGCCTGCTGTGGCTCGGTATCGTCGTGTCGATCGCGGGGGCCGGTCATGCGGTCCGCGCCGCCGACATCGGATCCGTCCTCCGCGACGCCCAGGCGGAATACGCGCAGTCGCATTTCGAACAGGCGCTCAAACTCTACCGGCAGGCCGCCGACATGGCCGGCGCCGACGCCTCCGTCGACTACAACATGGGCCTCTGCCATCTGAAGCTCGGCGACGGCGACAAGGCGATCGCGCTGTTTGAGGGCGTTGCCAGCCGGGCGGACGCGCGGCCGGCGGTTCGCCGGGATGCCTTCTACAACATCGGCGTCGTCCGCGTCACCGCGGCACGCCGGCGACTGGAGCAGCTTCTCGCGCCGGCCACGCAGCCGTCCGACCCCGGACCCGACGAGCAGAAACGGATCGAGGAACTGCAGGCCGTGGCCGCCGAGTTGCTCCGGGGGATTCTGGCGTTGCGGCAGTCGCAGCAGATCGAGCCGAGCCCCGACACGGAGCAGAACATCCGTGCGGCGAGGATCATGCGCCGCGACGTGCTCGGGCTGGTAAAGAAGGCCACCGACGAGAAGGCAAAGAAGGACATGCTCGAGGATCCGCGGGCCTATCTCGACGCGCTCATCCGGGAAGAGGTGCGTCAGGCGGGCATCACCCGCCGGTTCGTGATGAAGCCGCCGGAGGATCCCGTTGCGGCGCGGCAGGCGCGGCGCGCCGCGATCCGTCTCCAGCGGCAGACGCTCGAGCAGACCGGCACCTTCGCGGATCACCTGGCGCAGTTCCGCGAGCAGGCGAAGACCGCCGGCGCCGCCGCCACGCAGGCCGCCGTCGAGACGCCGCGCGAAACGCTCTATCATGCGGTCGCGGCGAAGCTCAAGCCGGCCGGTGATGCGATGCGCGATGCGTGCGCGTTCTGTCTCGACGGGCAGATGGACTCGGCGTACAGGCAGCAGCGCCAGGCCGTGGAGACGATGCGGACGGCCGCCGCGATGTTTCCGCTCGAGCCCGCGCAGGCCCTTGCCCGCTGGCGGACGGAGCAGGCGGAGTTGATCCGGCTCGTGTCGGGCATCGAGTCGGAGGAACACTGGCTGCGCGACCCGCTCCTCGGCGATGTCCCGGCCCCGTCCGGCGTCGAGTGGGACGCAAAGGACACGGCGGTGTATGACATGCAGGATCAGATCGGCAAGGGCCTCGCTCGCCTGGCCGCCCAGGCCCGATCCATCGCGGCGACGAGTCGGCCGGCGGCTTCGGAAACGCGCGGGCAGGCGCCGGAGAACCCGGCGCTCGACCGGGAACTCAATCGGAAGCTCGCCGACGTGCTGGAGAAGGCCGCCGCGCCGCAGGCCGAGTGCCTCGCCGCCATCGCCGGGCGGAGAAAGGCGCCGACGCTGGCCGCGCAGAAGCAGATCGCCGAGATCATCGATGCGGCGCTCGAGCTCTTTCCGAAGTCAATCGAGCAGCGCCTCGCCGAGCTGATCGTGCGGCAGGCCCGCCTCAACGCGGAGACGCAGGCCGAGGCCGGCGACGCGCGGCCGACCGACCGCGGTGCCGACGCCTCGCTCTTGGCCAGGGTCCGCGAACTCACCGCGAAGCTCAAGGCCGCCGTCTTCCGCACGAAGCCGTCCGAGGTCGCCGGGGGAATCGCCGACCGGCAGCGCGACATCCGGCAGGAGACCGTCGCCGTCGCAGCGGAAGTGAAAAAGAAGGTCCCGACGAACGCCGCCGCGCAGCCGCCGGCGGCGCCGGCCACGCAAGGCACGCCGCCGCAGGTGCAGGCATATATCGAGGCCGGCAAACATCTTGACAAGGCCGACTTCGAAATGGCCACGGCGATCGAGGGACTCGAGAAGGCGGTCGTTGAGAACTCGCTCAAACCGATGCAGTCCGAGGGGCCGGTGCAGCCCGCCCAGGCGAACGCGCTGGAGGAACTGAAGAAGGCCCTGGCCGCGCTGCAGCCGCCCGAGAACAAACCGCCGCCGGACGGGCAGGACCGCCAGAAACAGCCGCCGCAACCGCAGAAGCAGCCGGATAAACAGGATGTCCGCCGCGAAGTCGAACGCCAGGACAACGAACGGGAAAAGGCGCAGCGCGAGCTGTACAGGATGAAGCCTCGAGAGGTCATCAAGGACTGGTGACGCGATGTGCAGGCAGCGCCCGAGTCAGGATGCTCCGTCTCCGGATCGCCCCGTACGCTCGCGGGTGCGACGGCAATGCCGGCCGCGTCTCGGTGCGGTCCTGCTGCTTCTGAGCCTGCCGCCCCTCTGCGCAGGCGCGCGTGCCGCGGAGATGGCCGCACAACTGCAGCCGGACGAGATCTACCTGGGCACGCAGGCGCTTCTGGTCGTACAGGTGACGAACGCGCCCGCGAGCACGCCGTGGCCCGTGGTGGACCCCGTTCCCGGTCTGCGTGTGACTCCGTACGGCTCGCCGAGCCTCATCCAGGAGCTGTTCTCCGGCACGACACGCCGGGATTACCGCTTCGTCGTTACGCCGGACAGAGCGGGAATCTTCCGGATTCCCGCCGTGTCGCTTCAGGCCGGCGGAGAAACCCTCAAGCGTGGTCCGCTGACCCTGCGCGTCCTGGAAGCGCCGCTGAAGTTCTACGCCGTGCGCATCGAACCGCAGGAGATTCTCCCCGGCGAGACTGCCCAACTGGCCGTTTCCTATCAGGGCGTTCGCTCCGGCGTCAAACCGGTCGTGCCGGACATTCCCGGGGTAACGATCCAGCCGAGCGGGCCGGCACGCATGGATGTGACCCAGCGCGAGGGGCTGCCGATCACCACGTTCACGTTCACCGTGTCCGCAGAGAAGGTCGGCACCTATCGTATCGAGGGAATCACCTTCGACGGGGTTCGTGCCGACGCCGTCACGCTCGCCGTCTCGCCTTTTGTCATCCTCGGCGCCGAAGCGGATAACCCCTCGCTGGCCGTCGGGGCCGCCACGACGGTTCGCGTCGTTATCAAGGGTCTGCCACGGGACATCGCCGTCAGCCTTGTCGCGCCGCCGGCTCTCAAGTGCACGCCGGTCCACCGGCCCTATCCGGTGCCGGCCGGATCGAGTTTGTTCTCCTTCGATGTGACGCCGACGGAGCCGGGCGCCTTCGCCATCAGCGAGATTCAACTGCCCGATGGGAAGAAGGCGCCGCTGCCCAGGCCGATCGCGCTGACCGTCTACCAGGGAGGCCAGGGCGGCATCCTCGCGTGCCGCGGCAGGGCCAGGAGCGAGCAGAGCGTGGTCGGCGAACCGTTCCTTGTGGACTATGAGGTCTTCTTCCGGGGCGATCTGATCGGCGCGGGGATCGACCCGAGCCAGGCGAGCTTCACGAACAAGGAACACATCCGCGTCGAGCCGGTCCTCGATCCGGCATATCCGGGCTGGCAGGGGCAGCCGGTACAGGTGCGCTACGGCCAGGGGCGGATCACGATGCTCTCGGGCACCGGGGAGCTGAACGGGCAGAAGGAGCAGTTGTTGCGTTTCGCCCTGAAGATCACGCCGATGGCCGCCGGGGAGCTGTCGTTGGACGGTCTGCGTGTCGTCCTTGCCATTCAGGTGCGGGAGGAACGGCACGGCGCGGGGCTGTTCATGTCCAGCAGCCGCACCGAGCAGTATGATCAGATCGCCAAAGCGCCGCCGCATCGCGTCATCGACCCACCGGGCATTACGGCCCCGCCCCTCTACCGCGGGGCCGTGGGGACGTTCACGTTTACGACCGAACTCGATCGCACGACGGCGGCGGCAATGTCCCCCCTCACGCTGACGATGAAGATCACCGGCGAGGGCGTCGGCCCGCAGTTCAACCCGCCGCCGCTGGCCGAAGTGCCCGAACTGACGCGCGGCTTCGATGTGTCTCCCACGGTGGGCGGGGGCGAGATCAAGGGCAATACGATCACGTTCACGCAGGTCATCCGGCCGCGCAGCGAAGCCGTGAAGGAATTACCCGCGCTGCCGCTGGTGTACTACGACTACCGGAAGAAGAAGTACGACACCGTATACAGCCTGCCGATCCCGATTCAGGTGACCCCGGGCAGCCTCGTGGGCGCGGGCGCGATGGAACTCAAATCCGCCGGCCCCGCTACGGCCTCGCCGCCGGCGCCGACAACCGCCGGAGCCGGTGCGGCATTGCCGGTCGCGCTCGGGGCGAACTACACCGTTCTGGGAGAGGTCGTCCGCAGCGAGCCGGTCGGCGTGTGGATGATCGTGGCGATTCTGGCCGGCGGCCCTCTGTGTATCGCACTGACGTGGGGCGGGCAGCGTCTGTATCGGCAGCGCCGTCCGGAGTCGCAGATGCGCCGGCAACGGCGGGCGCTGATGGCCTCGCTCGATACGCTCGGTGCCGGCGGAGACTTCTTCGCACGGCTCGCGGAGGTTCTCCAGGCGTATCTGCGGTTGGCGTTCGATCTGCCGCCGGGCGAGTTGTCGGCGGACATGCTCTCGCGGGCGTTTCAGGCGGCCGGAATCGACGCCCGTCTGTGGGCCGAGGCGCAAGATCTGTTGAGCGTGTGCGATGCCGGGCGCTTCGCCACCGGTGCGGTCGCCGGCGACGAGAAAGACCGGCTGCTGCAGCGCACCCGCACGCTGTTCGCGGAAATCGAGAAGCACCATGTGTAACGCGGCGAATCCCGACGCCCGAATGCCCGCTTGCCCGGCCCGGCGCGGCCCCCTGCACGGAAACAGCCGACCTGCGCCCCGGCGGTATGCGCGGAAACCGGCAGCCGCAGGCCGTGCCGTCTTCGCAGGCCGGGCCGCCGGCGCCGTCGCATGCCGACTCCTTGCCGCCTTTGCGGCCATGGGAATGTGCCTCCTTCCCCACGCCGCCAGCGCCGCTTCCTCGCCCGAGCAACGGTTTGCAGAGGCCCAGGCGATGTTCGACGCGGCGAAGCGGACGATGGAAAAGGCCGGCGCCGATTCCGTCGATGCCCGACGGGGGTTCCACGAGGCGGCCACGCGCTTCGCCGCCATCGCCCGCGACGGAGTGACCAGCGCAAACCTCTGTGTGAACGCAGGCAACGCTTATCACTTCGCCGGCGACGAGCCGCGGGCGCTGCTGTGGTATCTCCGCGCCCTGCGACTCGCGAACACGCCCGATATCCGCAACGGTGTGGCCACTCTGCGACGGGCGTGCAGGGCCGAGCTGTGGCCGGCGGAAGCCGGCTCGATCGGCCGCGTCCTGATGGCCTGGCACTACGACGTGAGCCGGCCGACCAAACAGCGGGTGCTGTTTGCCGCGTATCCCCTCGGCTGCGTGCTGGTGATTGCGTCACGGTTCGTGCGGCGGCGATCGCTCTGCCTGCGCCTCGGGCTTGTGTTGATGTGCGTCGGCGCCGCGATGGGAGTCTCCGACATCCTGACGGCCGTAAGCCCGCCGGAGCGATGGGCGGTGGTCGTCGAAGGCGGCAAGGGCTACGCCGGCGACGGCGAAGGCTACTCTGTCGTCATCGAGGGCCTCAAGCCCGGCCAGGAGGTCAAGCTTATCGAGAGGCGGCCGGAGTGGGTGCGGGTCGCGCTGCCCGGCGGCGCGACGTGCTGGGTCCGCGCGGGCAACTGCGAGGAAGTGTAGGCGTAGCGAGGCTTTCGGTTCGAGAGTCTCATTCGTTTCCGGCCCGCAGGGCGGTCGACTGACCGCCGCATCGCCGATCCGTTGCCGCGCCGCACACGGCACGCGAAACTGTTCTGCCGGAGACGGCCGATTCGTCCGAGGGTCGCAGCGACGAGGGACCGGCTGTCTGGCGCAAGTAAGGCGGATCCATCGCATCGCTCAGAATGACGCCGGGGCGGTGCCGGACGGATCGAGGGAAGCTTGCCGTGGATGCGCTGCACGAGGTCGTCAGGCGGCATTGGGGTTACTCGTCGCTCCGGCCGCTTCAGCATGAAGCGATGCTCGCTGCGGTCAAAGGCCGCGACTCGCTCGTCGTCCTGCCGACCGGCGGCGGCAAGTCGCTCTGCTACCAGGCTCCGGCCCTGCTTGCGTCGAAACCGACGGTGGTCGTTTCGCCCCTCATTGCCCTGATGAAGGACCAGGTCGACCGGCTGATCGATCGCGGCATTCCGTCGGCGTTCCTCAACAGCAGCCTCGATGCGGCCGACCGCCGGCGTGTCAGTGCCGGAATCATGGAGGGCAGGTACAAGCTCATCTTCGTCGCTCCGGAGCGATTCGCGACCGATTACTTCTTCCGGGTCCTGGGCGATGCGGGCGTCGGTGCGTTCGCCATCGACGAGGCCCACTGCATCAGCCACTGGGGCCACGACTTCCGGAGCGATTACCGCCAACTCGGCCAGCTCAAGCGGCGATTCCCGGACGTGCCCGTGCACGCGTTTACGGCCACGGCAACGCCCCGCGTCCGTGAGGACATCGTGGCACAGCTTGGGCTTCGCGACCCGGTCGTGCTCGTCGGCGACTTCTTCCGGCCGAATCTCCTGTACCGCGTGATGCGACGGTCTCGCGGGTTCATCGACGCGATCAATGCCGTGCTCGCTCATGCCGGGCAGGCGGGCATCGTCTACTGTATCCGCCGCGCCGACGTGGATGAGCTGTCGCTTCTGCTCAAGGACGCCGGCATCAAGGCCGTCGGCTATCACGCCGGTATGACGGACGACGAGCGCACGCGGGCTCAGGATGCTTTCGCCGCCGGCCGAGCGGATGTCGTCGTCGCCACCGTCGCCTTCGGCATGGGCATCGACCGTTCCGACATCCGCTACGTCGTCCACGCCGCCATGCCGAAGACGCTCGAGCACTATCAGCAGGAGACGGGGCGGGCCGGGCGCGACGGCCTGCCGGCCGAATGTATCTTGTTCTACTCCGGACGGGACTTCCGCCTCTGGCAAACGATCATGGAGAAGAGCGCAGCTCCCAATCTGCCGGACCAGCTCCGCATGCTCTCCGAGATGTACGCCTTCTGCACCGGCGCGACCTGCCGCCACCGCCGGCTGGTAAGCTACTTCGGCCAGAGCTGGGAGCGGGCGTCGTGCGGCGCGTGCGATGTGTGTACCGGCGGCCTCACGGCGCTGCCCGATTCCACGATCACCGCGCAGAAGATCATGTCCTGCGTCGTACGAGTGGGCGAGCGATTCGGGCCGGCGTATGTCGCGGACGTGTTGCGGGGCGTCGTTTCGGAACAGATTGCACGGCGGGGCCACGATACGTTGAGCACGTACGGCCTCATCCCGGATCACCCCAAGCCGGTCCTGATGGCGTGGATGGATCAGCTCGTGGACCAGGGGATGATGCAGCGCGACGGCGAGTATCGAACGCTCCGCGTGACACCAAAGGGCTGGCAGGTCCTGCACTCGAAGGCGGAGGCGAAGCTGTACGATGTCGGCGCCGGACGAAGGGACCGAAGGGAACGCCGCCGACCCAGTCCTCCCCGCGCAGCGCCGACGCCGGCCGCCCTGTCGGGGGCCCGGCCGGGCAGCGCCGGGAGTCTGCCCCGGCCGGACGCGACCGCGCGCAGCTCGGTTGCGGAACCCGCGTCCGCCGCCGGTGCCGACGGCGATTCGCTCGACGCCGGCGCGCAATCGCTCTTCGAAGTGCTTCGGGCGCTCCGTCGTCAGATTGCAGACGAACGAAACGTTCCCGCGTTCATGGTTTTCGCCGACAAGACGCTTCGCGAGATGGCGCGGGTCCGACCCGGCAACCAGGCGGAAATGCTGAACGTCAAAGGCGTCGGCGCTGCCAAGTGGGAGAGTTTCGGCCGGCGTTTCCTCGACGCAATTCGCCACCACGGCTCGTCGCCCCGGCCTCACGCGTCGTGATTGACGAGAGACGAGGCCGGGCCCCGGCTGCGGCGAAGAATCAGCGGCTGTGCTTGACACACCTGTGTGGCACGGGTACGAAGCAGGGGTGTATTCGGTGGGCCGACCGGGCCAGAGACCATGACACCAACCACGCCGGGCGCCGGCGAAGCGGTCCCTCTCGCGAACTCCGCTGCGAACATCGCCTCGACAATCCCCGTCCGTCACTCGCTGCATCTCGCGGTCGTCTTCGCGCTGCTCCTGGTTGCGGCGGTTCAGGCAATCACGTCCCTGCTCGGCGACAGCATCACCTGGGATGAAACGCCCCATCTCACATCGGGCTATTGCTGCCTGAAGACCGGCGACTTCCGTCTGGAGCCGGAGCATCCGCCGCTGGCCAAGATGTGGACCGCCCTTCCGTTGCTGTGGATGGACAACCGCTGGCCCTCGCCCCGGACGCCCGGCTGGCGAGAGGGCGACGCGTGGTCGATCGGACGAGCCTGGCTGTTCGAACTCAACGACGGAGAGCGGCTTATTGTTGCATCGCGATGCATGATGGTCGTCCTGCTGCTGGCTACGTGCCTGAGCGTCTACGCGACCGCCCGCCGGCTGTTCGGCGCCGGCGCGGGGTTGCTGGCACTCGCGCTGTCTGCCTTCAGCCCGACGTTGCTCGCGCACGGTCGACTTGCAACGCTCGATCTGCCCGCCGCGCTTGCTGCGCTGCTCACGCTGCTGGCGTTCGCGGGTCTCTTCGAGAAGGTGAGCCCGCTGCGCCTGGGGCTGGCGGGGCTGGCGCTGGCCGCATTCAGCCTCATCAAGTTCTCGTGGCCGCTGGTCTTGCCTTCGCTGCTGCTGATGGCCGTCGTCGCCGCCCTCCGGCGGGCGCCGGTTCCCGTTACGCTGATCCGGCGGACCGACCGGGGTACGGACCGGGGCAGCTCGGCGTCTCTCTTTCTCTCGTCGCGGCCGGCCCGGCTGTTCGGGTTGTGCGGTGCCGGCGCCCTCGCGGCGCTGGCCGTGTGGCCGGCGATCTGGGCCTGTTTCGGTTTTCAGTACAGCCCTTTTCGAGGCCCGGACCGCGATATCGCCATGACGGTGACGCTCCCGACGCCCCCGGGGCGTCCCGAGCCGGCCACGATGGAACAGGCGTGGCAATCGGTCTTGTGCGAGGAGGGCGGCCGACCTGCGCCCGGCCTGGCCGTCGCCTTGATCCGCTGGGCGCGGGCGCATCGGTTGCTGCCGGAAGCCTATCTGTACGGGCTGGGATACACGTTGAAGAACACCCAGAGCTGGCCGGCCTATCTGATGGGCGAGCTGAGCATGACCGGCTGGCGGTCGTACTTCCCGATCGCCTTCGCGATCAAGACTCCGATTCCCGTCATGGTGCTTCTGGCGGCCGGTCTCCTGGCGATGGCGCTGCGTCGGGCCTCTGCCGGCGGCAACGCCGTGCTGCTGCTCGGTCTGGGCGGCTTCGTCGGCGTCTACGCGTGCTCCGCCATCGCCGGCCACTTCAATAACGGGCACCGGCATCTTCTGCCGCTGTATCCCGTCCTGTTCGTGTTCGCCGGCGCCTCGGCTGCATGGCTGAACACGAGGGCCGGCCGGATCCTGGTCGGCGTCATGGTCGCGTGGCTGGTTCTGGCGAATCTTCGCATCTACCCCCATTACCTCTGCTACTTCAACGAGATCGCCGGGGGCCCGCGCAACGGCTCCGCGTACCTCGCCGACAGCAACATCGACTGGGGACAGGATCTCAAGCGCCTGGCGGGCTATGCCCGACGACATCCCGGCGAAACGATCAAGCTCGCGTACTCCGGCAGCGCCCTGCCGACCCGATACGGCTTCGAGTGCGAAATGTTGCCGAGTTACCTGCCGTTCGATGCGAAACCCGCCGCACTGGACGCCGGGACTTATGTCATCAGCATCAATCAGTTGCTGGGCATCTACGAAACGTTCGCGCGCCAGGCATTCTGGGCCGACCCGGACAACCGGCGCCGATACGCTTCCCTTTATCGACTCTTCAGCACGCCGCGGGCCGACGCGCCGGATTCCGTTTCCCCGCAGCGGAAGCGCGCCGCCGAACTCTTCGACGCCCTTCAACGGGGCCGCCTCCTGGCCCGGCTCTACGGGCGTGTCCCGGATGAACGGATCGGCTGGTCCCTCTGCGTGTACCGGCTGCGCCGGGCCGAGGTGGAGGCCCTGCTCCGCCCGGACTGAGCGGCTTTGGCGAACGCAGTCTTCCGCTGCCGCTTCCGAACAGCTCGCGCGGGCGGCTGACACCGTTCGACACCGGTGCCGTGGAGCGCCTTGTCGGCGGCGGAGCTTCGCGCATGAGGAAGGCCGGGCGTTGCATTCCTGCGGCGCCCGGCCTTTGTATGTGGGATACGTCGGCGACCGTGCGGCCTACGATCGCGGGTGCGCGTTGTCGTAGGATTCCTTGAGCTGCTGGGTCACCAGGTGAGTATAGATCTGCGTGGTCGAGATCGACTGGTGGCCGAGAAGCTCCTGCACGCTCCGCAGGTCGGCGCCGTTGTTGAGCATGTGGGTTGCGAAGCTGTGCCGCAGCGTGTGCGGGCTGATGCACGGGTCGAGCCCGCACTGGAGCAGATACTTGTCGAGCTTGCGGCGGACGCTCCGTGTGCTGAGCCGCTGGCCGTGTTTGTTCACGAACAGGGCCTTCGGCTCGAATGTCGCGGAACGCGGGTCCGCCTTGCGCATCTCCAGGTATTTCTGGATGTGCGTCAGGGCCGTTCGGGAGATCGGTGTGATGCGTTCCTTCTTGCCCTTGCCGCGGACGTGGACGGCCTCGCCGACGAAGTCCACGTCCTCCACATTCAGATCGACCAGTTCGCTCACTCGCACGCCGGTGGCGTACATCGTTTCGAGCATCGCCCGGTCGCGGGCGCCCAGCAGCGTATTCGTGTCCGGCGTCTCAAGCAGGCGCTGCACCTCGTTGTACTCGAGGAACTTCGGCAGGCGTTTCTCCTGCTTGGGCGTGCGGATCGTCGCCACGGGGTTGGTCTGGACGTGGCCGCGCTTCGCGCAGAACTTGTAGAAGCTGCGCAGCGTGGCGAGCTTCCGGGCCGTGGTTGATTTCGAGTAATCGCGGTCTTTCAGGAATCCCAGGAAGTCGCGCACGGCCTCCGTCTGCACGTTCGTGAGCGACACCGCCGTGCTGCTGCCGGTCGTGGTCGCCGGAGGCGCCGTCGCCGGAGCCACGGCAACCGCGACGCCGCCGCCGGTTTCGCCGTATGCCCCGCGTCCCTCCTGCGCGGGTGTGGTCGGCGTCGGGCCGGCGGATCGGCCGAGGAACTCGACGAACTGGTGCAGATCGGCCGCATAGCACTTGGCCGTGTGCGGGGAGAAGTGGCGCTCATACCGGAGGTAGTTCAGGAATTCTTCGATCAAGGGGTTCTCGGTCATAGTTTCGCACACATCCGCGGCGAACGACATTGTTTCACCAACCTGGCTCGAGACGGGCGGCCCGGCCTCCCAGCACGGCCGCATCACGTGGAACTGGTCTCGAGTTCCATCTCGAGTCGACGACCCATCTGATAACTCAGCACAGCCGCATCGAACCAGTCGAACTGGGTATCCGGGTCGGATGCCATGGACGCAAAGGCGGCTATGATGTCTGCCTCGTGCCCCGCCTGGTAGCGGAAGACGTATCGGTCCTGCCCTTTGACCAGCGACAGTTGCCGGATCACATTCATGGAATCGGCTCCCTCAGGGCTATGCTTTCGGCGATCACCCGGTTCTGTTCCTGCTGCATCAGGTCGCACAGCGTCTTGTGGCAGCAGAACCGCATATACAGCTCCTGGCTGGCCAGGTATTTCCGCCATCCGAGAGGGCTGCGCTCCGCATCACGGGTGCGTCCGTATTCCTCCACCGCCTTCTGTGTGGACTCGGCGGCGGCGTTGTAGGTCCGCTGTGTCTGGGCCCACGGTCGCAGGGCGTCCGGCATCGGGCCGTCCGTGGGGAAGGGGCGCGCCTGGCGCGAGGTTGCCACCGGGTCGAAGCCGGCATCCCGCGGACGCGGACCGTATAGCTGCGCGGCAAGCCCGATGACCGGCGGATCGTAGGGATCGTATTCGGTGATCGCGAAGACCAAGATGGCATCTACTCCGAGCTGGTCACAGACCTCCAACGCGTGGGCCGGGGAGGCGATGCGGTCGCGTCCCTGTCTCGCGAGGACGGCCAGTACCCGGTTCACCCCGACGACGTTGATGCCGGGCACCTGCGACAACTCGCTGGCCATCAGATCGCCCATCCGCACCGGATCCCACTGCGACGATCCGCTGAAGTTCATCGCGGGGGCGACGGCGATGGTCATCGTTTGCCCGTACGGCGCGGTCAGTCCGCTCTCGGTGCGCTTCTGCGAGCACCCCATCGCCGCGACCGCACTCAGCACGCCCAACAGGCCCAGGAGCCCTCCCAGGCTGACCGGGGCGTTTCCGCAGGCGGACGGACCACCATCATCCGTTCTGGCGTCGATCATCCCTGATCTGCCTCGCAATCCGTTGACTGTCCGACGTCGGCCGGGGGCTGCCTCGTTTTGTGGAGGCACCGGTTATCGCGCGCCGACGTTCTTCCTGCCGCCCGGCATCAGCCAGGCATGTTCTTTTTCGTCCATTCTGCGGACCGCCTTGAGGCTCAATAACGCCCACGCAGTCCGAAATCATCGCCCTCCGGCTGTCGCGCTTCCGGCGGAGTCCAGCGAGAGGGCCGTGTGTTCGAATATCGGCTCCGCAGGCCCCGGGCGGGTCGTCACCGCAGATATTACCGGTCGTACCGACCAGATCGTCTCTTTGCCCCCGCGTGTGCTGGTGAAGTATGTGCGCCCGTCCTTTGCCCAGAACGGGCTGTAGTTGGCGCCCTGCCCTTCGGTAAGGCGGACCGGTTCCGCGCCGTTAACGCTCACGACCCACAGATCGCTTGTGGCGCTCGGTGAACCGCTGGCCTGATCGCTAACCGAGCAGAATGCGATCCACTGCCCGTCCGGCGAGAATGTCGGCAGAATCTGCGCCTCCGTGGCGCTGGCCGAGACCTCCGTGGGGAACTGCGGTTCGCCGCCCACGAGCCGCAGCGTCCAGATGCTGAACCAGCGCTGGCCGCGCTGGCGCGCCCGCTGATAGACGATGAGGTCTTCCGTGGGCGACCATCGCGGATACAGTCCGTACCCGATGAGCTTTCGGAGCCCCGGCTGCCGCAGGTCGAGCAACCACAATTCCCATTGGCGGGATGCCGGGTTCAGGCTGCAATAGGCGATTCGTCGGCCGTCCGGCGCCCAGGTCGGATGGATTTCGTGGGCGGGTTCCCGCGTCAGTTGCGTTGCCTCCGATCCGTCGATACCGACGACCCAGATGTCGAAATTGCCCGCGCGGTCGCTGGCGAATGCGATCCGCTTGCCATCGGGTGAGAACTCCGGCTGAATGTCGGATGCGGGGTCGGACGTGATCTGCGTAATGGCGGCCCCGCCAGCGCTCTTGAGATAGATATCCGGTTTCCTGGCGTGCCGGGTTGAGGCGAACGCAAGCCACCTGCCGCTGGGATCCACCGCGGGATCGAAGTCTGCGCCTTCCGGGCAATCCGTATGCTGAAGGAGCGAGTGAACCGGACGCGCCTCGAATGGGATGGTCTCGCTGTCGGGAAACTCGCCGAAGAGGCTGACGGACCTTTGCCGATCGCCAGTGATCGGCCGGATCAGGCTTTCCGGCGAGGTCTCGACGCCATCGGCCGTAACGTTCGCAAACTCCGTGCCGCGGGTTGGGCCATCGGATTGGCAGCTCCAAAGGCACGGCAATGTCGGCAGAAGACCCGCCAAGAGGACACGAACCATACGGTAGGGGTGACGAGAAACCGTCATTGTCAACAGCTCTCCGCACTCGGCGGGTATTCAGGAGTTATCGGCACCTGAGCCAATAGAGTAGAGCAATTACGCGGCTTGGAAGGCGAATCGGCTCGTCTGATAAAAACGGCCGTCTTGCCCATTTTCCCAACCTTGGGACCGTCCTCGTCCCCCGATGTTGTGGTACGCGAGCGCGCACCTGGAACCCCCGGGGGCGGTGCATGCCTGTTCAGCGTCGCCCTTGGTTACGGGGTCGCCGCCGTCTTGACCGCACCAAGGAACCGTTGCAGGGCCACGCCGTGGGCCAGGCTGGGGTTGCCCGGCTCGTTTCGGGCGATGGCGCAGAGGAAGTTGTGCAGGCACGCCACATGAGCCCGGAGCCAGCCGGGCGTGGCACGTGCTCCGGGGAACCCGGCCGGCGCGGGGTAGCGATTCACGGTGGCGATACGCTTCCAGCCGGCCTCGCCCCCGATGGGGCTGTCGGGGGCGGCGCGGTCATAGAAATCGAGCCAGTTGGCGTCCATAAGGTTGAATCGCAGGGCGCCGCGCTCGCCGTGGATCTCAAACCGAAGCTCGTCCTCCATGCCCGTGGCGATCTTGCTGGCCTCGATGACGCCGGGGGCGCCGTCGCGGGTCCGGACGATTGCCATGGCGAAGTCCTCGGCGACGTCCGGGATGAGGCGAGCGGGTTCTCCGAGGTACGGTCGCCGTGGTGACCAGACGCGTTGAACCGCGTGGACCACTTCGAGCGGCCCGAGCAGGTGCCACAGGAGATCCGCCGCGTGCGAGAGCAGATCCGTGATGACGCCGCCGCCCTTGCTGAGGTCCGCCTTCCAGTTCAGGGGTCTGGTGCGATCGACGCTGCCGGAATGAAGGAAGGCCGCACGGAAGTGCGTGACCGCGCCGATCCGGCCTTCGTCGATGAGTTGTCTGGCGCGCAGCGTTGCGGGGATGAATCGGTTCTGGAGCGTCATCTGGCCGGTGCCGCGATAGTCAACCAGGGCTGCGGCAACCTGTTCGGCCTCGTCCACCGTGGCGGTGAGCGGTTTATCACAGTAGATATGCTTGCCGGCGCGGATGGCGGCGAGCAGCGCGGGCAGGTGCAGGTGGTTCGGCGTACAGATGTGGACGATGTCCACGTCATCGCGGCTGATGAGCGAGAGCTGATCCGTGGCGGCGACGTCGAAACCGAACTGTGCCCGCGCGCGGTCGGCGGTCTCCCGGCGGCTGGTTGCGACGGCCACAAGGCGTGTTCGCAGCGGCGGCGGGTCGTAGAAGAAGGGCAGGTTCGCGTGCGCGTAGGCGTGTACGCGTCCGATGAATCCGAAGCCCAGTATTGCGACACCCAGCGGGCGGTCGTTGTCGGGAGCCATCGCGGATTCCGGGTCTCTTCCCTCGGTCGCAGCGTCGGCGCGTCGGATTCTATTATCGGTACCCGGGGCGGATCGGCAAGCGAGGCGGCCGGCGTGGCGGCCGATACGCTCCGTTTTCGGCGCGGGCGCTGCGGGCGGGGGGCTGGGAGATGCGCGCCGGACGGCCGGGGATGCCGTTGTCGGGCGCGCGCGATGGGCGGGCCGCCCCCCTTCATGGCGGTCCGCCCGGAATCCGATGATGCCCCTGTCTTGTCGGGGCGTTAGCGTTTTGCGGCGCCTCGGGGTCGGAAGTGGCGCACCCCGGTGACCGCCACTCCCACCCCATTGTGAGGCCGCCTTGCCTTCGTCGGCGGTCGGCCCGGTGGCCGCACGCCGCCCCACCGAAAAGACCGGTGCTTACGCGTACTCGGCCACGGGCTCCGCGGCCGTTGTCTCCAGTGCCTCCGCGAAACGATCCAGCGCCGACTGGAACTGCCGTTGAGCCCAGGTGGCGTTGATGCTCTGGATGGGTACGCATTCGCTGCGCGGCTTGAGCTCGTTGTTCCCGGCGATGAAGATTTCGTCGGACGCCTCCACCTCCACCGGGCCGTGAAGGCGGAAAGTTACCAGGACGTACACGTCTTCGCCCAGAGCAAACTTGAAGGAGCGGACGACGCCGTCGGTGCGGGGCGTGGAGACCGAAAAGCCGTTCGTGTTCAGGAACGTCTCCAACTGCTGGAATGCCGGAAGGATGTCTTCTTCGACGGTGCGCTCGAAGGTTCGCGCCCAGGACTGCCGAAGTTCCGCGAGTCGTTTTGCGAAGGACTGTTGCCAGTCACTCATGAGATTTGCCCCAGGTCCGATTCCGCCTCGCCGCTGTCGTCGGCGACGTTCGGCGGGCATACCAGATATCGACTTGCGGCCGGTTGCCTTTAGCACGGGCTGCGTGTGATGCAAGAAAACCGCGGTCCCTTTGGGCGCTGGATTATTCGATGCGGACGAGGCCCATAAAAGCGGGAATCCGGCGTGTGGCAGCGCGCGCCGCCGGCGTGCAAGGGGGCGGGCGTCCCGCGCGCCACGAAGCGGGTACGATGCGCGGCTTCCAGAAGGTACAACGTTTTCGGTGTATCGGGTGGAAGGTCTGAGGCGGCGCGGCGCCGGATGATCCCATTGGCGCATCGCTTCGGTTCGCGCGTGCGGCGGACGCACGGCGGGCATCGTGGGGCCGCGGTCCGGTATGCCGCAGCCGGCGACGTCCTTACGGCGGGGTGATGGGGGCCAGCACCTGTGCGGTCCGCGACGGGAGGTAGACCTGCGTGCTCTGTTCGCGGTTGTGCAGGGGTACCCTCTGGCAGGGGTACACCTGGCCGGTCTGGACGATGCCGTGACCGCCGAACCAGAGGTCGTCCGTGTTGAGGATGATCCGGTAGTCGGTCGGCTCGGGGATGCCGATGCGGTAATCGGGGTACGAGGTCTGCGGGTGGAAGTTGAAGAGGAAGACCAGCGGACCGCGACGGCAGATGAGCAGTTTCTGGTCCTCGTGGATGTGGATCGGCTCGATCAGCGGCTGCGCGAGCAGGTTATATTTCTCGTCGAGCGTCTGCAGCTCGCGATCGAACGCGGCCAGGTCGCGATAGCGGAGCAGCGGATCGTCCACGAGGTGCCACTGCCGTTTGGCGTACTTGCAGGAGAAGTTGTTCCCCTCGCGCGGGAAGTCGATCCACTCCGGGTGGCCGAATTCGTTGCCCATGAAGTTGAGGTACGCCTCGCCGCCGAGGGCGAACGTGATCAGGCGGATCATCTTGTGCAGGGCCATGCCGCGTTCGATGATCATGTTGCCGATCGTCACCTTGCTCATGAGCCAGTACATGTCGGCGTCCATCAGGCGGAACGCGATCGTCTTGTCGCCGACCAGCGCCTGGTCGTGGCTCTCGGCATAGGCGATGTGCTTCTCGCCGACCCGCCGGTTCGTGAGCGTGTAGTAGAGCTCGCCCATGCTCCACTGCTCGTCGCGCTGGTCCTTCAGGAGCTTGATCCAGTAGTCGGGGATGCCCATCGCCAGCCGGTAGTCGAAGCCCAGGCCGCCTTCCTCCAGCGGGCGCGCCGTCCCCACCATGCCGGAAACGTCCTCCGCGATCGTGATCGCGCGGGGATTGACCGTGTGGGCGACCCGGTTGGCCAGTTGGAGATATGTAATGGCGTCTTCGTCCAGGTTGTGACGCAGGTAGTCGTCGTAGGAGGTGAAGTTTCTGCCCAGTCCGTGATCCAGGTACATCATGCTGGTCACGCCGTCGAAGCGGAACCCGTCGAAGTGGTACTCCTCCAGCCAGAAGCGGACGTTACTGAGAAGAAACCGCAGGACCTCCGTCTTGCCGTAGTCGAAGAGGAGCGAGTCCCAGGCGGGGTGCTGGCCCCGCGCCCCGGCGTGGAAGTACTGATACTCGGTGCCGTCGAATCGGTTCAGGCCCTCGAGGATGTTCTTGACGGCGTGGCTGTGCACCAGATCGAGCAGGACGAGCAGGCCTCTGCCGTGGGCTGAGTCGATGAGGTACTTCAGGTCCTCCGGCGTGCCGAATCGGGAGGAGGGAGCGAAGTAGTTGCTCACGTGGTAGCCGAACGAGCCGTAGTACGGGTGCTCCTGGATCGCCATGAGCTGGACGGCGTTGTAGCCGGCCGTGACGATCCGCGGGAGAACCTGCTCCACGAACTCGCGATACGTACCGATCCGCTCTTCCTCCGTGGCCATGCCGACGTGCGCTTCGTAGATCCGCAGGTTGCCCCGGATCGTGGGAACCGGGTGCTGCCACCGATAGGGTTCCGGCGGATGCCAGTACTGCCCGGAGAAGTTGTTACTCCAGCCCTCGTTCACGACGCGGCGGATCCAGGCGGGGATGCGGTCCATCGGGCCGATCGCGCTGAGGACGTGTACCTTGACCTTGCCGCCGTGGACGAACCGGTCGGCGTACGACTCGTCCGGCAGGAAGATACTCCAGACCCCGCGTTCATCCCGTGTAAGCGGGTGGCTGCGGCGGTCCCAGTTGTTGAAATCGCCGATCAGGAACAGCGCTTCCGCCGCGGGCGCCCACTCCCGATACCACACCCCGGGCCGGCCCTCGTGCTCGCCCCGGTTGAAGCCGAAGTACTCGTAGCTGCGGGTGAAGGCGTCCAGCGAGCCGGCCTCGCGGCAGATTCGCTCAAGGGCGTCCTGGTAACGCTTGTACCGGTGACGCAGCGCGTCGGCGTAGGGTTCCAGCCACGGATCGAGGTCGATCAGCCCCGTGCCGTCCGTTCGCGGTTTCTTCTGCGACACGAGCGTCGGTGTATCCTCTGTTCGGGTCATCGCGCGTCCTATCGTATGCGAAGGGAACGGCCGCGACAAAACCCGCCCGGGGCGTTTTCGGTGTGCGGCGGGCGTGGGCCGGCGACGGGAAGCCCCGCCGTGCGCCGCGGCGTTCTCCGCCAGGCGGCGCCGTTCGCTTGACGGCTCGCGCGAACGCCGATAGCGTGAGCGCGTGGCAGGTCAAGCAAGCGGAATCGGCCGTTACTGAGGCAATCGGAGGGCGTCCCCTTGAATCCTCTGCGAAACCCGTTATGGCTCGTCCCGTGCATGTTGCTGGTCGTTCCGGCCGCGCGCGGTGCCGACTTCGCCATTCGCGACGGCGACACCGTGGCCTTTCTGGGCGACAGCATCACGGCCGCGGGACAGTACGGCAGGGTCATCGAGAACTACACGCTCCTGCGTTTTCCCCGGCGCAAGGTGCGGTTTGTCAACGCGGGCAAGGGCGGCGACACGGCGACCACCTCGCTGGCACGGCTCGACCGCGATGTCTTCGAGCGGGGCGCCACGCTGGTGACGGTGGCGTTCGGCGTCAACGACATCGGCTGGGGCGCCAGGGCCGACGCCGAACACAAGCAGAAGTATCTCGACAGCATCCGCCGGATCATCGAGCGGTGCAAGGAGCACCACGTGCGGGTCTACATCTGCTCGGCGGCCATAACGGCGGAGGATCCCGATACGGCGGAGAACGGCTTTCTCCAGAAGATGTGCGACGAGGGCATGGCGCTGTCGCGCTCGCTCGGCGAGGGGGCGATCGACGTGCAGCGGACCATGCGGACAATACAGCGGAAGGTCTGGGAGGCGAACCGCAACGCCAGGGACGAGAAGGAGAAGCAGACCCTCCACGCCGGCGACGGAATCCACCTGAACGAGTACGGGCAGATTGCGATGGCGTTCGCGATTCTCAAGGGTCTCGGTGCCCCGGCAGAGGTATCCTCGGCGGCGATCGACGCCCGCGGGCCGGTCGTGATCGAGGCGAAGGGCTGCACGGTCGATCGGCTCGCCGGCAGAGAGGACGGCGTCGAGTTCGTGCGGCTCGACGAGGGGCTTCCGCTGAACCTGGGGCTGATCGGCCTGCTGGCGTACCGGTGGGTGCCGATCCCGGACGAGCTGAACCGATACATGCTGACGGTGAAGAACCTCCGGGCCGGCCGCTATGCAATCGAGGCGGACGGCCGATCGCTCGGAGTCTTCACCGGCGAGCAACTGGCCGCCGGCGTCAACATCGCGTCGGCCACGCCGGATGCGTGGGAGCCGGGCGGGCCGTGGGATTCGCAGGCGGCGGTCCTGCGGAACTTCACCGATGCCCGGAACCAACTGATGCTGTCTCGCTGGCTGTCGGGGTTCTACCTCACGCAAAGCCCGAATCTCGAAACCATCCGTAAGCAGGCGGATGAGATCAACCGGTCGATCGAGGCCCTGCAGCGGACGACGGCGCAGCCGACGCCGTATCACTTCGTCATCAAATCGGCCCCCGCGGAGCCGCCGAAGCCGTAGCGCCGTTTTCGGCCGGACGGTTTCGCCTCCGGTGCGCCGTCGGGCCGTGGTTCGGTGGCCCTTCGGGGCTTGAAGCGGCGAGATCCTGCGCAGGGTCGGGAACGGACAAGGCTTTCTGACGGCAAACGGCGGCGGCCGTGGCCGGTCGCCCGTGTCCTCGCGATGCGTGACAAAGCGGGGTCGGCCGCCGTCCATTGGATGGCGGCGGACCGGTCGCACACGACGCGCGGCGCCCCGTGGGCGGCGTCCGCGAACACCGGGATATTCGATTATGCGGATTCTTTCCGTCGGCGCGCCTTGGCGGCGGGGGAGAAGAGCGTCTCTTCGCCGCGGACGACGGCCTCGGTGACGACCCAGCGGCCGGTGTCTTTCATCTCCGGCAGGTCGAACATCACATCGAGCATGATCTCCTCGATGACGGCCCGCAGGGCGCGGGCGCCCGTGTCGCGCTCCATCGCCTTTTCCGCGATGGCCTTGAGCGCGCCGGGGGTGAACTCCAGCGTGCAGCCCTCCATCTCGAAGAACCGCTGGTACTGCCGCACGAGGGCGTTCTTCGGCTCGGTGAGGATCTTCACGAGGGCGTCAAGGTCGAGCGGGCCGAGCGTGCTGATCACCGGCAGGCGCCCGATCAGCTCAGGGATCATGCCGAACTCGATCAGGTCGTCCGGCGTCACCTCGTGGAGCACGTGGTCGAGCTGCTGAACGCGGTTCTTGGTCTCCATCTCGCCGGCGAAGCCGATGGCCGACTTGCCGAGGCGGCGCTGGATGATCTCGTCCAGGCCGACGAAGGTGCCGCCGCAGATGAACAGGATGTGCGTCGTGTCCATCTGGATGTACTGCTGCTCGGGGTGCTTGCGGCCGCCCTGCGGCGGGATGTTCGAGATCGTGCCCTCGAGCATCTTGAGCAGCGCCTGCTGGACGCCTTCGCCGGAGACGTCGCGCGTGATGCTGACGTTCTGGCTGGTCTTGCCGATCTTGTCGATCTCGTCGATGTAAACGATGCCGCGCTGGGCCGCCTCGAGGTCGTAGTCCGCGTTCTGGAGCAGCCGCAGCAGGATGTTCTCGACATCCTCGCCCACGTAGCCCGCTTCGGTCAGCGTGGTCGCGTCGCCGATGGCGAACGGCACGTTGAGGATCCGGGCGAGCGTGCGGGCCAGGAGCGTCTTGCCCGAACCGGTCGGGCCGATGAGCAGGACGTTTGATTTGTCGATTTCCACGTCGTCGGTATCGGCGGCATCGGTGTGGCTCAGCCGCTTGTAGTGGTTGTGCACGGCGACGGAAAGCGACTTCTTGGCATATTCCTGACCGATGACGTACTGGTCGAGAAACTCCTTGATTTGGCGCGGGGTCGGGATCGCGCCCACGAGCGTGCGGGCGGAGGTGACCTTGCGCTTCTCCTGCTTGATGATGTTGTGGCAGAGCTCGACGCAGGCGGCGCAGATGTAGACGTCGTTGGGCCCTTCCACCATCGGACCGACGTCGCGCTGCATCTTTCCGCAGAAGCTGCAGGTCGTGGTGCGCCGCCCCCGCATTCCCCCCGAACCTGTCCCGCCGCCCTGGGTACCGCGTGTAGTGGCCATGTGCCTTCCTGAGTCAATCCGCCCGCTGCCGGCGCCGCCGGGCTGTCCGCCCGTCACGTAGCCGTAATATCGTCAGCAATACCGATCGATCTTCACCTCAAAATCCCCCCCGATCGGCCCTGTTCAGAGGTGTCCGCCGGGCCGGGCCGCCCCCGCGGATCGTCCGAACCGGCGTGCAGGCCGGCGATCATTGCCGCCCGCACTTTCTGGAACTCCTCCTCCGTCATACGCCCGGTGTCGCGAAGCTCTCGAAGATCGGCAAGCGTCCAGGCGTCGCCGGCGGACTGCGAATCAGACAGCCGCCAGCGACGGCGATAATACCAGATGCCCGCTCCCAGCACAACGATCAGCGCCCACAGCGCCGCCAAGCCCACGAAGAGGTTCGTGTACTTGTCGGCCATCGCAAGGGCGTCATGCATGACGGCGGACTCGGGCGGCTGATCGAGTTCAGTACTCTCACCAGAGAATCATAGACGATCGACGCCGCCGGTTCAACGGCCCCGGACTCGCGACGACCGAAACAGTCTCGCTTCATTCACGCGGAGGGAAGGGGGCATCACGGGCGCGTCGGCACGGCCGGCTGTGTTTCCGCGCCTCCGGCGAACCGGATGAGCCGCTTGCCCTCGCGGCGCACGTACGCGGTGCCGGCGTAGTTGGTGACTACGACGAGGTCGCTGTCCGGGTCGCCGTTGAATGCGGGATAGCGATAGATCGTGTGGGCAACCCTGGCGTAATCCGGCCTGTCCGACCAGGCTTCGAGCTGCCTCGCCTCGCCGACGGCAAAAAAGGGTTCGGGGCCTTGAAGGCGGCGCAGGACTGCCTCGTGGATCAGTTGTTCCGCCGCGAGCCGGGCCCCCGCGCGCCGGGCCTTCCGCTGTTCGGCGGCCACCTGCAAGGGATGGAGGACGGCCTTGCACGTCTGGTTCGTATGAAAGACCAGCCGCGGGTCCGGCGGACTCATCCATTGCAGGTCGTCAGCGGCCGGAATCGAGACTACCTGACGCAAACCCTCGGCGAACCCGAAGTAGTTGGGCCGCGCGATTGCGAGGGGCGCCACGAACGCGCGGAGGACGATGAAGGCGACGGTTCCCGAGATACCCACGGTGAGGAAGGCGGTGCGCGGATGACCCGCCTCGAAAAGCCAGATCGCCAGCGCGATCGCCGCACCGCCCATCCACAACACGAGCAGGCTCCTTGTAAGGACGGCCTCCGGAAGATCGCCGAGGGCGCCGGCCAGCTCGTGAGCCGCTACGCCCAGCCCCACTACCAGTGCCGTCGCCAGAAGCACGAAGCTCTGGCGCCCGGCCGGCTCCCGTTCGGCCGTGCGGAAGAAGTGGCGTTCCGTCACGACGCCCGACAACAGGGCCGCCCAGGGCAGCAACGGGACGACGTACTCGATCCGCTTGAACCGTGCCCACGTCAGGAGCACGAGGCCGGTCGCGAGGAGGCACCAGGGCAGCCAGAGGCAACGGCGGTCGGCCGCGTAGCGCTTCAGGTACGGGGCTGCCAGCGCTTCGGGCAGCCAGAACGTCCACGGCAGCAACAGGGCGGCAAGCACAACCAGCGGGAGCCAGAGCTGGCCTGATCCTTGCGACCCGCCGGCGGACAACCAGGGCAGCAGCTTCTGCTCCCATGTCAGCCGGAGCGCGTCGAAGCCCACGGACGGCGTCCGCCCGATTGCGATGATCCACCAACCGAAGACGGCCGCAAAAATGACCAGGCCGGGCAGCAGGAACAGCCGGGGGACTTCGCCGATGCGGCGGGTCACGAACAGGTACGCGAGCAACCCCGGCGGCACGAGCAGCAACGGCAGGGGCATCCGGGCGAGCATCGCGACGCCCAGGCATGCGTAGAACGCCGCAAGCCACGCACGGCGAACGGATCGCGTCTGCGCCCGGAGGCCGTGTTCGAACGTCAGGACGCTCAGCAGGCACCAGAGCATGAGCTGTGCGTCCACCGTAGCGATGTGTGTGTAGTGGAGCGTGCCGGCGGCGCTGGCGAAGATGATCATCGCGACGAATGAAACACGCCGGCCGAACAGGGTCCGCGCCAGTGATCCCAGAGCGATGAGACAGCCGAACCCGGCTACGGCGGAAGGCAGCCGCAGGCTCAGGGCGTCCAGCCGTCCGAGGAGCCGCCACGACAAGGCGGCCGTCCAGTACGCCAGCGGGGGTCTTGCCGGCTGGGGCTCATCGGAGAATCGCGGGACGAGCCAGTTGTCGGCGGCGTCCATCTCGCGCGTCGTCTGGCCCACGAGACACTCCGCCGCACTCAGGGGCAGGTCCTGGGCGAGACGGAACAGGAACACTCCCCCCGCGATGAGCGCCACGAGGACCAGGTGAACGGCGCGCGGCGTCCACCCGGACGAAGACGGCGACGAATCGGCGATGGAAACGGGTTCAGGCATCAGTCCTCGGCTACCTCGGCGGCCAGGCCGTTCTGGAGAGTGCCGTTGTCCGCGGGCGCGCCGCGGCGATCGTCCCGGTGGGTAAGGGCCTCGCGCCGGCGGCGGTAGACCAGCATCAGATTTCGCACGTAGATCGCACAGGCCAGCACCTGCCCCGCGACAAACACGCTGTCCTTCGCGCGGAATCCGCGGACGGTGTAAATGAGAATCGCCACGCTTCCCGCGATCGAGATGTACCAGAACGCAACCGGTATGGTGACGCGTTTGCGTTTCTCGCTGGCGTACCACTGCACGGCGAACCGCATGAAGAAGAGAAACTGCGCACCGAATCCGAAGACGATCCAGCCGTTCGGAACCCATCGCCAGATGCCCGGCCGCGTGCGGCGATAGGGAAACAACTCGTCGCCGACGGCTTGCGGCTGCGTTTCGTAGTACGGCTTCGGCAGCCGCGACGCTTCGCGATCCGCCGACGGCGCGGCCGGGCGGGCCGACGAAGGGAGCGTGTCGCCCCATTGCTCGGGCGTGAGCCATTGCAGGCCGCCCCGGGCGAGCGTGACGAACAGGCGCCGGTCCGGCAGCAGCGCGAGGCCGTTCATGCCCACGCGCGGGAACTGGCGGAAGGCCAGTATGCGGCCGTCGAGGCTGACGAAGAGCAACTCGCGCCGTTTCGCGCTCAGGACAAGCAGACTTCGCGTGGTCGCGTCGTATGTCACGTCGGAAAGATCGTTCGTGCCGAGGTCGTACCGGTTTACAAACCGGGCGCGGATCGGCTCGGCGGCGCTCGCCGGGATGCCCTCGCGCTCGCGCAGGGGCAGTTCCACCTCGATCAGGCCGAGCGCGTCATCGCCGTGTGTGAGGATGAAATGCCCCGTCCGTTCGCTGCCGACGGGGGGGAGGAAGCAGATGCCCGTGAGGCCCTTGCCCGGGGCGACGGCGTCGCGCGAGGCGGCGTCGAGCACGTCTTTCATCGGCACCTCAAAGGTGCGGCGAACCTCGGCGGGATCGCGGTCGATGTCGATCTCGTAGATGAGCGGCGGGCCCGCGTCCGTAACGTATAGCCAGCCGGTGCGTGGATCGACGGTTACGCCTTCCAGATCCCGCCCCGTGGCGAAAGACGCCAGTTGACGCCGCCGGCCGGTCAGATCGAACTCGCCGATGTCCCCGTGCTGATCCACGACGAACACGCTTTCGTGCTCAGGGTGGTACGTGGCGCCGGCGGGGCGCGGCAGGGCGAGCGCCTGGGCGCCGGGCAGCTTGGCCGGCGCGGTACGCGGAGGGGCCAGCGCAGCACCAATGACCACGGCCGCCGCCAGGGCGGCTACGCTGATCGCAAAAGGCAGCAGTTTGAATCGTGCAGGCAAGAATCCGCTCACAGCAAGACGGCCGCTCCCTCTCGGCCGGATACGGGTCCCGACCAGGGCGGATTATACGCCGCCCCCTTGCACACGACCAGACCGGCTGAAACAAGCGGCCGAACGGCTGTCTGTTCATCGCGGTGCCTGGCCGCCGGACGCGACTGGTTGAGTTTGCGGATACGCGCACACCTGCTCGACATCGCGGGCGTACCGCCGGTGTATTCGGTATGGCGGCCCCCGGCGCAGCATTCACATGCCCGGGCCTTCGCAGGTTCCGACCGTTGTGTCGTTGCAATCAGCGGCGGCGGGGCTGATCCTCCCGGTTGGTCATTCATCCTCGCCCCAGACCTTCGGGACCTTGAAGTCGCGCGGCATCGGTCCGCCTCGGCCCTTGGGAGGCACGGCGGCCTTCGCGTAGGCATCGAGACGCGAACGGAGTTCCTTGACCTTCTCGGGGTTTTCCTCGGCCAGGTTCGTTTTCTCGTACGGATCCCTGGCGATGTTGAACAACTCGATGCTCGGCGCCGGCGATTCCCCGGCGCCGCGGCCGGCACGCGGCACATTCACAACGAGCTTCCAGTCGCCGCAGCGGATTGCCCCGCCGTCGGGCGTAACATTGTGCAGGATTTCCGTGCGGGGCGAGGGCTTGCCTTCGGCCATTGTCGGCCAGGCATCGCGTCCGTCGAGCGGCAGCGGCGAATCCAGTGACGCCCCGGCCAGCTTGAGCAGCGTCGGGTGCCAGTCAACGATGTGCAGCATCTCATTAACGACGGTGCCGGGCCGGATGCGGCCGGGCCAGACGGCGAAGGCCGGCACCCGCACGCCGCCTTCGTAGACCGTTCCCTTGCCGGCACGGAGCGGGCCGTTGTTCGCGCCGAGCGGCAGCGGTCCGCCGTTATCGCTGGCAAAGAGGATCAGTGTGTTCTCTCGCATGCCGCGTTTCTCCAGGGCCTCCAGGACACGGCCGATGGCGTCGTCCATGCATGTAGTCATGGCGGCATACGTTTGCCGCTTCCGGTCGGTGATGGCCCGGTATCGGTCGAGATACTCCGGCGGGGCCTGAAGCGGGGCGTGCGGCGAGTTGAACGCCAGATAGAGGAACAGCGGCTGCTTCGCGTCGTGTTCCTCGATGAGGCGGACGGCCTCGCGGGCGATGAGGTTCGTCGAATAGCCCTCCTCGCGGAGCGCTTTCTCGTTGCGGTGCCAGTCGAGGCCGCCGTCGCGTTCGTGCGTGAAGTAATCGATCGCCCCGCCGTACATGCCGTACTGCCAGTCGAAGCCGCGCTGCAGCGGCCGATACGGCTTCTCGTAGCAGCCGAGGTGCCACTTGCCGGTGATCGCGGTCCGGTAGCCGGCGCCCTTGAGGGCCTGCGGCAGCATCCGCTCCTCGAGCGACAACCCGTACTGCGACCACGGGCGGATCACCCCGACCTGCAGGCCGTAGCGGATCGGATACCGCCCGGTCATGAGGCTCGCCCGCGTGGGCGTGCAGACCGGCTGGACGTAGAACTGCTCGAGTCGCACGCCGGCGGCGGCGAGTCTGTCGAGGACCGGGGTACGGATTTCGCCGCCGTGATAGCCGACGTCCTTCCACCCGAGGTCGTCGGCCAGGATGACGAGGATATGGGGGCGAGCCGGTGGCTTCGGATCGGATGCGTGAGCCTTCGATGTTGTCAGGAATGCCGCCGAGAGTGCGATTGCGGCCGCCGTCATGAGTCTCATGGGATCTTCTCCGAGTCTGGGGTTCACAGATTTTGCGCCCGGATTGTGCGCGAAGTGTGACGGAATGAAAAGTCGGCCGCGAAGCCTTTTCTCCGGGGAGCCGGAGGATATATAATATGCCTGCTGATCCTTTCGCCGCGGGGTCAGCGGCTTCGCGGCTGCGCGGTCCGCCGCGAGGCATTCAGCGGCGTGGAAGGAGCCAGCTTATGCCATCACGGAAGATCGCGTCCTCGCGACCGAAGCGCTCCGAATCAGCCCGGCGAACCACCAAAGCAGACATGAAGGTCTCCGCGGCCTCCTCCGCGGCCAAGGCGAAGCGGGATGCCTCGGCGCCGATTTCGCACGCTCCCGGTACGCCCGCGGACGTCCTGGCTCGGGCGGAGGCCGATATTGCCGCCGCCGTCGATTCGCTGAACAAACAGATGAGCACGGCCATGGCCACGATCACCGAACTGGCGGTTGCCCAGCGCGGGCGTGGGGAGGCGGTTATCCGCACGGCCCCGCTTGACCGCGCGACGGCCACCTTTCAGCGGCTGATCGCGGAAGTGGTGGACGAGAAGCTTGCCGAGATGTTGCCGCCGCTGATCTCGTTGCGTAACGAGATGGATCAGCGGGCGAACGGCCGTGGGGCGTCGGACGGTACGGAGGAGGACTTCTGCCGGCGCGGGCTTGCCGCGCTCGATCAGGTTCTCGCCAGCGCCGAAGTCCGCCGTTATGACGCCCGCGTCGGCGAGGCGTTCGATCCGGTGATTCACCTGGCGGTGGGCGAGACGAACCGCGCGGACCTCGCGAACGGGGCGGTGGCCGAATCGCTCCAGCCGGGTTTCCGTTCCTCGCGGGGCAAGGTGATCGTGCCCGCCCGGGTCAAGGTCAACAGGAGGTGAGACCATGGCCCGCCTGGGCATCGATTTCGGTACGACCAACACGGTCGCGATGATCCACGACCGCGGCATGTTCTCGGTCGTGCTGCATGCCACCCGGACCCGAGCCGGCACGGTGGTACAGGAGGTGTATCCGTCCGCGATCCTGATCGACAAGGCGAGCGGGCGGCGATGGTTCGGCGTGGAGGCCGATCGTCGCTTCGGCCAGACCGGGCCGAGCAGCGACCATGTTTTCATCCCCTCGCTGAAGCGGCAGTTGCGCGGTTATTCGGAAGGCCGCCGCGTGGCCGTGGCCGAAGGCGCCGCGGGTCACCAGCCCGGGCTCGACCTCGCCGATCTGTTCACGGACTTTCTGAAGTCGCTCGCCGAGTCGATTCGCCAGTCTCAGACGCTGGAGGCGGGTGAGCCGCTCGAGGCGGTGATCACGTGGCCGGCGAACGCCAACGGGGCGCAGCGGCACATTACGCGCCGGTGCTTCCGCGAGGCGGGCTTCGAGGTGCTCGATACGTTGAACGAGCCGACGGCCTCGGCCATCGAACTCGCGGATTGTCTTACGGCCGGGCGGGGCTCGGAGCGAAAGCGCAAGCCCTCGGCGGTGGCCGTGTTCGACCTGGGCGGCGGAACGTTCGACGCCTCCGTTGTATGGATCGACGGCAACGATTTCCATGTGCTCGCCTCCGCCGGCATCGGGGACCTGGGCGGCGACGACTTCGACCGGCTGCTGCTGGATCTGTTCCTGCGGAAGCTCCAGATCCAGGCCGAGGAGATCGGGCCGCTCACGCGGCACGCGTTGCTGCGTCAGGCCCGTTCGCAGAAGGAGACGATCTCGGCCGGCGTGGCCCGGAGCCTTTTCCTGAACCCGCAGGATTTCGGTCTGGAGGGGCGGCCGGTGATGATCCCCGTGAGCACGTTCTACGAGCGTGTCCGGCCGCTGTTGCGTCCGGCGATCGAGACGCTCGGCCGGGTGATCGAGGCGGCGGCGGCGAAGGAGCCGCGTGTCCGCGCGGAGGCGGGCCTGACGCTCTATCTCGTGGGCGGCTCGTCGAAGCTGCCGCTCGTGGCCGAGATGGTGTCGGAGGCGTTTCCCGGCGGGCGCGTCATTCTCACCGACAAGCCGTTCACCTCCGTTGCGATGGGCGCGGCGATCTGCGCCACGGAGCGCGTCCGCTACCGCGACGTGTTCGCGCGGCACTTCGGGCTGATCCGGCTGCGCGATCACGGCCGCGCGGAGACCTTCGATACGATCTTCCCCGCCGGCACGCCGATTCCGCGGAAGGGCGAGCCGGCGCTGGAGAAGGTGGCGTGGTATCATCCGCATCACAACGTGGGTCACCTGCGATACCTGGAGTGCACGTCGATCGGGCCGGACGGCCTGCCCGACGGCGATGTCCGCACCTGGTCGGACATCCTCTTCCCGTACGATCCGCAACTGCCGCTGACGGCGTCGCTGTCGCGCGCGGAGATCGTCGCCACCGACCGCTTCGCGAACGAGGCGGTATGCGAGGTGTACCGCTGCGACTCGGACGGCGTCATCACGGTGGAGTTGCGCCGGCCGTCGCAGTTCGACGCGCGGACGTACGAAATCTTTCGCGACTGACGGGGACGGCGGACGGTCGCGCCGACTCGCCCGCACGGAGCCGTCACCCGGCGCGGTCCGCGGTCGTCCGCGGGAGATTCTCGAAGGCCGGTTCCCGCCGGAGTGCGAACGGTTCTTCTCCCGGCGGCGCCGCCGGGGGCAGGTGGCGGTACCAGAGGAAATAGAGCGCAACGAGGCTGACGGCGAAGACCGGGAACGTGATCGCGAAGTCCCGCCACGCGCCGATGATCATCTGCATCGGCCAGAGGAACAGGGTGACCTGCCAGAGCAGCGCGACGGGCAGGCTGACGATGTCGTGGAAGTGTTCCTTCCTCATGGCCCGGAGCGTTTCGGGAGAAACGGCATTGCGGAGCGGTCCCCAGAATCCGAACGGCCGGGTCGTGCGGAAGAAGTTTTCGAGTATTCGCCGGTCCGTCGGCGGTGTCAGGTATGTGCCGAGGATGGTACCGGCCAGGGCGATTGCCGTAACGATGCAGAACTTCTCGATGGGGCCGAGGTCCGGATAGAGTGCCCGCTGCACGAGAGCGGCCACGAGGCCCACCGCCGTTCCGATCACCACGCCGCCCGCGTTGAAGCGCCACCAGTACAGGCGGAACATGGTGGGCAGCGTGATGCCGGACAGCAGGCCCATGATGATCCAGTCCCAGATGTCGTTGATACTCCGGACCGTGTAGGCCATCAGGAAGCTGCAGAGGGTGATGAAGATGCCGAAGGCGTAGCTGGCGTAGATAAGCTCCCTTGTCCCGGCGCGCCGGCGGACGAACCCCTGGTAGAGGTCGCGCGTAAACTGCGCCGTCGCGAGGTTGACCGTGGGCGAGAAGGTGGACATCGCCGCCGCCAGCAGGGCCACGATGAACAAGCCGCGCAGCCCCGGGCTGATCTCGAACAGCAGGACCGCCGGGAGAATACGCTCCGGGTTTACCGTGCCGTGATAGCTGACGAGGTAGAGCTTCGTATTCCACTGCTCGCCGAGGATGGCCTTGAGCTTCTCCGCCAAAGCCGGGTGTTTGCCGTTGATGATGTCCGCGGTGCGCTCCTCCCACATCTCCGGCCGGATGGCGGCCTGCAGCGTGGCAGGGTCCGTGAGGGCGTCGGGCCGGCCGCCCGATACCTGGGCGGCGAAGTGCTGCTTGATCGCCGTCGCGGCCTCCGTCAGCACCCTCTGGTCGGGGAACTGCCGGTTTACCAGGAACAGGCCCAGGGCGGCGAAGCTGATCATCATCGGCCAGCGGAACATCATCAGCCATGTCCAGAAGAAGCTCAGGATGCCGCACTCGCGTTCATTGCGCGCGCCGAAGTAGCGGCTGTCCGCCCCGCTGCCCAGGCCGACGATCACGGTGCGCAGCAGGTAGAAGAACGTCACAAAGAGCAGCGGCTGGAACTCCTCGTACCCCTTGAAGACCTGGGCGCGGACGTGCGGCACGGAACTCATCCACTGCGCGTTGCCGGTCACCTGCGCGGCCAGGGCGCCGAGGTCGCCGGGGTAGCCGGCGATCCGGCCGAGGGCGACGACACAGACCACCACGACGGCGGCCAGGATGATGAAGCACTGGAAGACGTCGGTATACACCACGCCGTAGAAGCCGGAGACCACCGTGTACGCAATGGTGACGGCGACCATGACGACCGCGCACCAGGCCGGCGGAAAGGGCATGAACATGTTCAGAAACAGCCCCGCTCCCTTGATGAGATACGCCAGCATGCCGACCATGAAGACGATCGTGGCCACCGCCGTGATCGCGCGGGCGGCCTGGGCGCCGGGGCCTTCGCCGAAGCGGTAGATGTTCCATTCGGCGCCCGTCATGCAGTTCGACCGCCGGTGCCACTTGCCCGTCCAGAGCATCTGGAAGGCCAGGACCAGGCACGCGCCGCCGCGAAACTCCACATACAGCCCGCGCGGTCCCAGCATGTAGAGGAACGAGACGATGACCATGGTGCCGGTCATGTCGATGAAGTTGCCCATGCCGGAGATGCCCAGCATCCACCAGGGCAGCTTCTTTCCGCCGAGGAAGTAATCCTCCATGCTGCGGGAGGCGCGCCGTTTCAGCTCGAAGCCCATCACGAGCAGAACGGCGAAATACAGGATCATGACCGCGTAGTCTGCAGCGTTGAGGTACTGCAAGATGCTCCTCCTCTCTGCGGCTTCCGGCTCTGATCAGCGCACGGCCGCGCAAAGCCGCGCTTCTTCACGCGGCGCACCGGAGGCCGCCGCGGCGACGCCGACGCCATCCTACCCTGATGCGGACGCCGGGCAAGCGGCTGCTCTCCGGCGGCATTGCCGCGAACTCTCGTCGAGGGATTCGCCAATCCCGGCCGGCGACGGGCAGCCCGGTCCGGACCGGAGCGTCCGGACGAGCCGATTGCCGGAAGGGGGGGCATCGCGCGCGCGAGGCGTTTGGCTTGCCCGGCCGGCGCGATCAGCGGGCCAGCCGCTTCCCCTCGCGGGGCGGGAAGTCCTTGAACATCCGCTTCACGGTCTGCTCGAGCCGCTGCCGTCTCAACTCAGGCGTGTTGGACTCGCTGATCCTGGCATCGGCCCACGCACGCCAGATCCATTGATCCGTTTTGGCATTGACAACGTAGATGACCAGCGTGCCCCGCGTGTACTGCTGGAGGTATGCCGTGTTCGGATCGCCGAGGATCTCCGTTCCGATGCGGTCGCCCACCCGGAAATCGGGCGTCTCGGACGACGCCTTGCGGTATCCCCTGGCGAGGAGCTGTTCCTCCACGAGCTCGCGGATCAGGCGATGAAGCTGGGGGTTATCGATCTCGGTGTTTCCGGTGGAAGGCGCCGGGCCAGGCATCCATGCGAACGACGGCCCCGGGGGCGAAACATCCCCGCTCGCCCAGGCGGAATGTACGTCGATGGGATACTGGCATCCGCCCGCCAGCGCCGCAACCAGTGTCGTCCCGAGTGCATGGAGGGTCGATCTGCACCGCGATTGTTCCTTCGACATGACAGGTACTCCCGGCCGTTTCGGCCTTTCGCAGTTGCCGCGCACGCCTCGTCACGCCGAGGGCGTCGCTACTGCTGTCTCAAAGACTGGATCCGTTCCGCCAGCCGATATCGGACGGCCTCCGGCAGGTCCGGGATCCGAAGCGCCTGATGGTAGACATCCGCCGCGTCGTTCTTGCGTCCCTGTTCCTCGTAGATGTCGGCCAGCAGCGCGTACACGTCGAGATCGGAAACACCCCGTTTGATCGTTCCCTGCAGCACGTCGATCGCCCGGTCGGTCTCGCCCCTGCGGCGCAGGTAGAATGCGTAGGTGTACGCGTACTTTGCTTCCTGCGGGCGGAGTTCGAACGCCTTACGGCACCAGTCGACGGCCTCATCGGGATGTTTCTCGGCGAGCATGACGCCGAGGTTGTACGCCGCGACGGCCGACCGGGGCTCCGCCTTGAACGCGGCGCGCAGCGCGGGCTCCGCTTCATCCATCCGCCCGAGTTCGGCGAGCAGCAGGCCGAGGTTCAGGTTGGCGGCGGCGTTGTTCGGGTCCTGTTTCAGGGCCTGGCGCAGGGCCTGCTCGGCCTTTTCATTCTGCCCCGTGGCGTTGTAGGCGAGCGAGATGTTGACCAGCGGCGGGATGCTTTCCGGTTGGAGCTTCACCGCCGTCTCGAACGACGCGATGGCCCGGTCGAAATCGCGGCGGCACATGAAGAAGTTGCCGAGGTTGTAGTGCGAGGCGTGATCGTCGGGCCGGGCCGTCATCACCTGCAGGAACTCGCCCGTCGCCCTGTCGAGGTCCTTTCGATCGGCGTCCTTTACCATTTCGGCCGGCAGGGCGGCCAGGGACCCCGCCGCGCGCACGCGGACCAGCCGGTACTCATCCCGCGTGGCGTTCAACAGGGCTTCGATCGCATCGGGCGTCCAACGGCCGTTCATCGCCTCGGCGGCGCTTGCGCGGATGAGGGGCGAGGGGTCCTTCATGGCCGCCAGCAGCGCCGGCCACTTGCGTTCGTCATCGCAGTTGCGGAGCAGGCGTATCAGCGAGTTGGCAAAGACTTCGTCGCGGCTTTCGCTGCCGAGGTACGCCAGCATCTCGGGCAGTCTCGACCAGTCTTCCTTGCGGGCTGCGTCGATCAGGCCGGCCTGCCGCAGCAGCGGCGCCTGGTAATCCTGCGGGTGCCACTGGCGGACGTGCCGGTCCGACCAGGCCGCGTCCTTGTCCGCGTGGCAGAGGTTGCAGGCGTTGGGCGACTTGAATGCAAGGCTCGCCGCCGGCGCCGGCGGCCGCATCGAGTGGTCGCTCCGGCGCATCCGCGCGAACTCCGTCATCGGCATGTGACAGGCGACGCACCGGTTCCCTTCGCTGCCGGCCTTGTGGTGGGTATGTGCCGGGGCGTTCTCGACCCGCTCCCGGTGGCACGGCAGGCACGCATGGTTCGTCTGATCGTCCGGAAACCGGTACCGCCCGCTCGATGTGTGACAATGAACACAGTCGATCTGCCCGGACTTCGCGCAGGGGCTCATCCGCCACGTGGTGTACGTGTAGTTCTCGCCGAGGTCCCGCCCGTCCGGATAGAAGTCCCGGTCTTCCAGCGTGACGAGGTCGTAGTGATCGAAGTACCGGTCGCCGGGACGGAAGCTCGTCGTCATTACGACCATCTTCGCGTGGCAGGGGGCGCACAGGCTGTTGTTCTGCTCGTGGGTGAAGGGCTTGGTGCTGATGAGCTTGAGTTCCTTCGGCGGCTGAGCGGACGGGGCCGCACGGAACGTGCGGACGTGCTCGCCCCCGGGGCCGTGGCAGGTCTCGCAATTGATCCCCGGTTCGGTCCAAGTCGTGCGATACGTGTCGCTCGCGAGGTCGTAGTTGGTCGAGAGCTGGCTGACATGGCACCCGTAGCACGACGTGTTGAACGTCAGTTGACGGTCTCGCCAGTCGAGCGGCTCGTCGCGGCGGTCGCCGAAATGGCGGACGGCGCTGGCCGTTGTGTCGAACCATGCCTTCCGGCGGACGTCGTACGCCACGGGCAGGACCTGCAGGCGTCCGCGATCCAGCGGCGTCAGGAAGTAGTATACGTTCTTGCCGCCCATGACGTGCTCGATCGGGTAGCGTTTCTCGCCGTCGGGGCCCGATTCGATGACCTCGCGACGGCCATTCTCAATCTCGGCGCGGTAGCGGACCTTGCCGATCGGGAGGGCTTCTTTCTGCGGCGTGAGCTTCGTACGGGCCAGCTCGTCGCGGAACGGCTGCATCGCGAGCCCGTGGAACGACGTTGCCCACTTCTGGTAGAACGGCTCATGGCAGCTCCGGCAGCTCGATGATCCGTAGATGTCGGACGCCGTCGGGGTATTGGCGGCCGCGGGGGTGGTGGCCGTCGGCTGCGCCCGGGCGGCAGCCGCGAAGGCGGCGAGAGACGTTACACAAGCCGTAACGAAAAGGCCGGCACACGTTCGCATATTCGCTCTTCTGTTCGCACAACCCGCCGCGCAACGCGCGAGGCGCCGGGCGGACGCCCCGAGGCATTCTGTATACCGCGCCGGCGGCGCAGATGCACACTGCCCGCAGGCGCGTGCGCCATGGAAACCGGATGCGCCCCGTGGGTTATCCGCTTGCCGTCGCCTCACGGAGTTGCTCAATCGAGATCGGCGCGGTCTGATACGAGCGGTCGGAGGCAATGGTGGGACACGCACAGCCTGTACATTCCGAAAGCGGGGGGGACGCCCGCTTCCCATCGGTCATCGTAGGACACGCGCAGCCTGCACCGCGCGCATCGGGCGGGCGCGGGGCAGTACAGGCCGCAAGCGGTCCTGGGCGAGCGCGGTTTCCGGGGGATCTGATGCCCTTACCGAGAGCAGTGCCGGCGTGGGTCCTGCGGCCACGTGCGGCGAGGCGCCTTGTGCCGGTGTCTCTGGCGTGTGCCGTCGCAATCGGCCTTGCGGGCTGCGGCCGGGTCGCCGCCGGCGGTCTGGACTTCCGGCTGCCGGCCGGCAGCCGGGAGCGCGGGGCCGTCGTGTTCCTGGTGGACGGGGTGAACGCGGAGATCTTCGAACAACTGCTCGATGCCGGCGAACTGCCGGCCATCCGAAAGTACTTCGTCGATCGCGGGTTGTATGTCCGCCGGGCCGTCGCCGGCATTCCCACGATCACGCTGGTCAACCAGACCTGTATCGTCACGGGACGGTTCCCGGGCCATCATGGCATCGTGGGCAACGGCTGGTTCGATCGCAACCGACTCATCCTGCGCGACTACCGGTTGATCGCGGAGAAGAACAAGCTGGACCAGGACCACCGGGCAACCACGCTCTTCGAGTGTCTGCCGGATGAGCTGACGTGTTCGTTGTTTTATCAGTCGCACCGGGGGGCGACGAAATGGGTTGAGGATCGGCTCTCGGCCGGTCCGCCGTTCTTCTTCGGCTGGTATGGGTTCATCGACGAATTGACGCTGTCCCGCTTCGAGATCGTGGCGGACCTGGCCCGCCGGTACCGGCAGTTCGCCGGCCTCACGCTGGTCTACCTGCTGAATGCCGATTTCCAGGCCTACGAGCACGGGACCGGTTCGCCGCAATACCGCCAGGCCCTGCGGGATACGGACCGCGCCGTGGGGCGCGTCCTGGGGGACATCGAGCGGGCCGGCCTGCTGGAGAAGATCCACATCGTCCTGGTCTCCGACCACGGCCACTGGGACGTCACGCGCCACTACAGCCTCGCCCGGCTCCTTCGGGAGCGGGCCGGCGTGAATCTGTCGCGCGATCCCGTATCGGAGGACGTGCCGTTTGAGTCCAGACTCGCGGTCTTTGACCGATACACGGGCGTTTGTTTCTACAACGGCGATCGATATGCGGCGCTGTACCTCCGCAAGCCGGATCGCCGAACCCCCGGCGCAGGGGGATGGCATACGTGGCTGGTCCGACCGTCGATGGGGGACCTGAAAGACTACCCGGCCGGGGGCGGGACCATCGATCTTCCCTCGCTGCTGGTTTCGCACGATGCGGTGGATGCCGTGTGCTTTTCGGCCGGGCCTGATCGTGCCCGCGTGCAGACAAAGGCGGGCGAGGTGGAGTTCGATCAGCAAGGGGGGGGCGGCATGCCGATCCGCTACCGTCTCATTCGCGGTACGGACCCGCTCGGCTGGGGCGGCAAGATTCCCGACGACATCCTCGGCGGCAGGCCCATCGGCCCGCGCGAGTGGCTCTCGGCTACCGGCGCGACGGAGTACCCCGACCTTCCCGCGCAGATCGTGGCGTACTTCCGCGCCGACCGTGCGGCGGACCTCGCCGTCTTTGCCGCCGTCGGCTGGGACTTCGGCACCACGCATCGTTCGGGGCACGGCGGCGTGCGCGCCGTGGATCTGCGGGTCCCGCTCCTGCTGGCCGGGCCGGGCGTGCGGCACGAGCGGCGCGACACCAACGTGCGGACGGTTGACCTGATGCCCACGATCCTGACGCTGCTCGGGCATCCCGTGCCGCCGGGCCTCGACGGCGAGAGCCTTGTTCCGCGGCCGGACCGCGGCGATGTCCGCTGAACGGCCGGCAGGTGCGACGCGAGATCGGCCGTCGTGGGCTGCCCTTCGCAGCTTGTTGCGGCGATTCGGCGGGAGCGGGACATACGTGCCGTCTGCATGGCCGTGCCGCTGGAGGGACGCAGAGGTGTGATGTTCAGGTTGCCGTCGATGTGCGTTTGACGACGGCCCCCCGTGCGGCTACCATCGTTGGACCAATGGGATGTGTCCCTGCCCCTCTCTCGTCCGGGCTTGCTCAGGCTCCGACATTTCCGATTGGCGGCAAAGGTGTGAATCGTTCTTGCGGATAGGCGTGTGCGCCGGCGGGCCGTGCATGCCGGTTTCGACGGTTCGCGGCCGATGGAAGCCGCGGACCGCCGGCCGGGTGTGAGTTGCGCCGCAGTGACGCGTGCGGGATCGGCCCCGACGTTCGCAATGCGGCCTTTGGCGGCGGCGCGGTCGTATGCCGTCAGGCATCAGGTGGAGACCTTTATGGGACGAAATGTGAGACCTTCGGTTCTCAAACGTGATCGTGAACGGAGAAAGGCGGAAAAAGCGGCCCGGAAGCGCGAACGCCGCGAGCGCCGCCGCAACGCGGTACCGCCGCTCGATTCCCCGCCGCTTATCGAGGAAGGCGGCGACCCCCCGACGCCGGCGCCTCAGCCATCCGATTGACTGTGGCTGCCGCGCCGTGTGAGACGGCTTGCGCGGTGCACGAGCGCTGCGCGGCCGATGCGCAAGCTCCTCGCAGGCGGCGAGCATCACGGCAGCCCGCCACCGCGGGCGGTACGCCCCCCGTTTTCGCCGCCGGCACATGGGTCGCCGACCGAGAACGGGCACTATCGCCGCTTCGGCGGGTGGGCAAAGCCCGCGCTACGGCCGGGTGTGCGGCGCCTTCCTGTACGCGTACACCATGTCCGCCTTTTCCCCGGCGGCGGCCTTGCCATCGGTGGCGAGGGCGCTCACGAAGTGCTCTTGCACCTCGCGTGCAACGATGGCCGAGTCGGCGCGGCGTCGAATCCACCGGTCGCCCTTTTCCTTGACCTTATGCTGATCGAAAAGGGCGGCCCGGGAATCGTTGCTGGTGCCCACATACCACGTACCCGGCTCACCACCGCGTTTGCGGATATGGGTCGTGATCTCGTCGATAATCTGCTGCTTCGACTTTGTCATGGCGGACCTCCTGCCAGCGGCCTGTGAGGAAAAAGAGAGAAGGCCACGTCTGGTTCGTGGCCTTCTCCTGCGTATACGTCAGACGATTCAGTAGCGTCTGCCGCCGCCGCCGTAGCCGCCCCGGCCGCCGCGACCGCCGCCGCCCCCGCCGCGATTCTCGCGCGGCTTGGCCTCGTTGACGGTGAGGGCCCGCCCGCCGTGGTCCTTGCCGTTCAGCGCGGAAATGGCGGCCTGGGCCTCCTGATCCGAGCTCATCTCGACGAACCCGAATCCCTTGCTGCGGCCGGTCATGCGGTCGCTGATGACCTCGGCACTGTCCACCGTGCCGTGCGCCGAGAACAACTGCTCCAGATCGGAGCTGCTGACCTCATAACTCAGGTTTCCGACATATAACTTTTTGCCCATCGTAGGATCTCCTTTGCGAGGGCCTTATGACCCGCGTTTTGCTTTCCGGGTCACGTGTGAAAGGGGCCTGCGTTTCGGCCCAGAAAGGCAGGAAGGGCGAATGAGGAGGCGTTGCGGACCTTCTTAGGGGCGTCGCATACCCGGCTCGTTCGACGAACCAACCGCCAAGCAGTATACCTGATGTGAAGTCCCGTGTACAGGGGGCATATGGGCGGCATGACGGTATGCAGAGCCGCGTGCCCGTCCGTGCGGAGATCGGCCACTTCGCCCCGCCGCATCGGCTCGCCACGCGGCTGCCCCGACGGCGGGCCGCGCCGGCCCCGGCGAGCGGGATCATCGGGATTCGGTGTCGCCTTTGGCGGAGGCCCGCCTTCCGCGATAACATTAGAGTTTCCCGTCGCAGCTATTGCGTGCCTTGCGCGCATGTATCGCGCTGCGGTGGTAGCGCTATCTGTCGTTCGGAGGAGCGCAGCGACGAAGAATCCGGCTGATTGGCGCAGGCAAGCCAGATGCTTCGCTTCGCTCAGCATGACGGGAGCTGGCGCGGCCGTGTTCGGTTGCGGCCGAAGGCCGCCGTAGACCGCCGGTTCGGTCGACCGCCGCGCGGCGGCGACCCTGGGACGCACCGATGCGACCGTCCGGGATGCGATCATGACCGTTGTGGGGAACGTCAGCGCCGCGCTGCGCGTACGCGAAGCGTACAACGCGCCCTATGTCTGGGCCGTCTCGCTTGTGGCGGCGCTGGGCGGCCTGCTCTTCGGCTACGATTGGGTGGTGATCGGCGGGGCCAAGCCGTTCTTCGAGCGGTACTTCCACCTTGCCGACGCCTCGCTTAAGGGCTGGGCGAACAGTTGTGCGCTGATCGGTTGCCTCGTCGGCGCAATCGTGGCCGGCGCGTTGAGCGACCGCTTCGGGCGCAAGCGCCTGCTGATCGCCGCGGCATTGCTCTTCGCCGTGACCTCTCTGGGGAATGCCCTCGCCACCAGCTTCGCCATCTTCGTGGCCTGGCGGATGCTGGGCGGCGTCGCCATCGGCCTCGCGTCGAATCTCTCGCCGATGTACATCGCCGAGGTGGCCCCCGCGAGCGCCCGCGGGCGGCTCGTCTCGATGAACCAGTTGACCATCGTCATCGGCATCCTGCTCGCGCAGTTCGTGAACTGGTTCCTGGTCCGCCACCTGCCCGAGAACGCCTCGGACGAGTTCATCATCAACTCGTGGTACGGCCGGCAGGGCTGGCGCTGGATGTTCGCGATGACGGCGGCGCCGTCGCTGTTGTTTCTGGCCGGCATGTTGTTCGTGCCGGAGAGCCCGCGGTGGCTGGCGCGGAGCGGCCAGCGGGAACGGTCCCGCGCGGTACTGGAGGGCATCGGCGGCGCCGCCTACGCCGAAGCGGCGCTGGCCGACATCGAGCAGACGCTTGCGAACGAGACGCGCAACGCGGACATCCGCCGGCTGTTCGAGCCGAGGCTGCGCCGGGTGCTGGCCCTGGGCGTAGCGCTGGCCGTGTTTCAGCAATGGTGCGGCATCAATGTCATCTTCAACTATGCCGAGGATATCTTCCGCGCGGCGGGCTACGACATCTCCAGCGTGCTGAAGAACATCGCGTGGACCGGCTCGATCAACCTCGCGTTCACGTTCGTCGCGCTGGGTGTGGTGGACCGCGGCGGACGCCGGCCGCTGATGCTGCTGGGCGCGGCCGGTCTGGCGGGCATCTACGTCGTCATGGGCGCCTGCTACCACGCGGGCGTCCAGGGTCTGCCGGTGCTGCTGCTCGTGCTGGCGGCCATCGCCTGCTATGCGTGTTCCCTGGCGCCGGTCACGTGGGTCGTCATTTCCGAGATCTTCCCCAACCGGATTCGCGGTGCGGCGATGTCCGTGGCCGTGTCCGCGCTGTGGATCGCGTGCTTCCTTCTGACCTACACGTTCCCGCTGCTCAAGGACGCCCTGGGGCCGGCGCGGACGTTCTGGATCTATGCGGGCATCTGCGGCCTGGGGTTTCTGCTGATCCGGCGCTCTCTGCCGGAGACGCGGGGCCGTACGCTCGAGCAGATCGAGCAGGAGCTTGTGGACTGACGCCGCCGGCGCGGTTATGGAGACAGCGGGCGTACTCGGGAGACACACACAAGATGGCGGTATTGATCACGGGTGGAGCGGGGTACATCGGCAGCGTGTTCGTCGAGCTGATGCGGCGCGAGAACGAGCGGGTCGTCGTTCTGGACAACCTGGATCGCGGCCACCGGGCGGCGGTCGATCCGGGCGTGCCGTTCTTCGAGGGCTCGGTCGGCGACCGGGGCCTGGTGATGCGCCTCGTGCGGGAGCACGAGGTCGATGCGTGCGTCCACTTCGCGGCCCTGGCGTACGTGGGCGAGTCGGTGGAGAACCCCGCCCGCTACTATGCGAACAACGTCGGGGAGGGGCTCGCGCTGCTGGGCGCACTGCTCGATGCCGGCGTGAAACGCTTTGTCTTCTCCTCGACCTGCGCGACGTACGGCGAGGCCCGCCGCGTGCCCATTTCGGAGGACCACCCGCAGTGGCCGACCAGTCCGTACGGCTGGACGAAGTTCACGGTGGAGCGGGCCCTGGAGAGCTACGACCGGGCGTACGGGATGAGGTATGTGGCGCTGCGGTATTTCAACGCCGCCGGCGCGACGGAGAAGCACGGCGAGCAGCATGAGCCGGAGACCCACCTGATCCCGAACCTGCTGGCCGCGGCGGCCGGCCGGGCGGAATGTGTTCGCATCTTCGGCTCGGACTATCCCACGCCGGACGGCACGGCCATCCGCGATTACATCCATGTCGAGGATCTCTGCGGGGCGCACGTTCTGGCGTTGCGGTATCTTCGCGACGGCGGCGCTTCGCAGTTTCTGAACCTTGGCACGGGTCGCGGCCATTCGGTCAGGGAGGTCATCGAGACCGCCCGCCGGGTGACCGGGCGCCCGATCGCGACGCGGCTGGAAGGCCGCCGTCCGGGCGACCCGCCGCGTCTGATCGCGCAGGCGGACAAGGCCCGCGCCGTGCTCGGCTGGCGCCCGCGCTACGACGATCTGGAGACGATCATCCGCTCCGCCTGGCGGTGGCAGGAGGCGCACCCGAACGGTTACGACGGGTCGCGGTGACGACGCGGAGCTGCAAAGAGGTGCGCGAATCGGTTATCCTGTTCAGGGATGTGCGCCCGTCCGTTTCAGGCGGCGGAGTCGCGCGGAGCGGCCGGGGACGGACACCGATGGATATCCTCGCTCTGACATTCGACGAACTGATCGCGGCGATGCAGCCGCCGTGCCGCGAGGTTCCCCGCCTCCGCAGGGCGTACAAACGGGCGGTGCGCGCCGAGACGCCGCACGATCCGCTCGAAGTGCGTCTCGCGCCGGTCGTCCGCGAGGTCCGCGACGGCGAGCTGACGAAGTTCGTGCAGCGCATGCCCGACGGGCTGGAGACCGAGAGCGTCCTCGTTCCGATGCAGGGCCGGCATCGCGAGTGGAAGTCCGTCTGCGTTTCGACGCAGATCGGCTGCGCAATGGGTTGCGCCTATTGCGAGACCGGCCGGCTCGGCTTCCGGCGGAATCTCACGGCCGGGGAGATCGTGGGCCAGGTCGTCGCCGCGCGCCGCGTCCTCGGCACGCGGGCCGACACGCTCCGCAACGTCGTCTTCATGGGCATGGGCGAGCCCTTCAACAACTTTGACAACGTGATCCAGGCCGTCCGCGTCCTGTGTGATCAGTCGGGCCTTTCGATCGGCAAGCCCCGGATCACGATCTCCACCGTGGGCCGCATCGAGGGCATCCGCCGCCTCGGTGAACTGCGCTGGCTGCGGCTGAATCTGGCCGTCTCGCTCAACGCGCCGAACGACGAGATCCGCTCGAAGATCATGCCGGTCAACCGCACGGAGCCGATGGCGAAGCTCCGCGACGCGTTGCGCGCGTATCCGCTTCGCCGCTGCGGCTTCCTCATGATCGAGTACGTGCTCATTCCCGGCGTGAACGACGCCCGCGAGCACGCGCGGGAGCTGGCCGACTACCTCAAGCCGATTCCCTGTTGCGTGAACGTGATCCCCTACAACCCGCGTCGCGAGTCTCCCTGGCCCGCGCCGACCGAGGAGGGCGTCCTGCGTTTCCTCGACTGGCTCGAGGAGGCCGGCCAGTTCTGCAAGCGGAGGATCACCAAGGGCCGCGACCGGATGGCCGCCTGCGGCCAGCTCGGCAACCCGACCCTGGTTCGCACGCCGTAGGTCTCGCGTACGTCGCCTTGGTCGCTTCGCGCCACGGGGGTATAATGCGCACGGTCTGCGATGCCTGGCTTGTCTGAGGACCGTTCACATGGAACAGCCCGACCCCGCGCAGATCACGAACCTGCTGCTCAAGCTGACCCGCCGCAATCGGGACGCGGTCGCGGCGAAGCTCATGCCGCTCGTGTACGAGGACCTGCGCCGTCTCGCGAGAAAGTACTTCCGGCACGAGCGGCCGGACCACACGCTTCAGCCGACCGCCCTTGTCCACGAGGCGTACATCCGGCTGGTCGATCAGACGCGAGTCCATTGGCAGGACCGCACGCACTTCTTCGCCGTGGCGGCGAAGATCATGCGGCGCATTCTCGTGGACTATGCCCGCGCGCGACAGCGCGCCCGTCGCGGCGGAAAGCGCCAGAAGATCGAGTTCGACAGCGAACTCCTGCCCGCCAACCTCGGCGAGTTCGATATCCTGGCGATGCACGAGGCCATCGAGCAGCTCGCCACACTGGACACGCGCCAGGCGCAGATCGTGGAGATGCGTTTCTTCGCCGGAATGACGGTGGAGGAGGTGGCCGAGGCGCTCGGCATCTCCAGGCGCACCGTCGAGGGCGACTGGACCCACGCGAAGGCGTGGCTTCGGGCGCGCTTCGCCCGCGAGGCCGAGGCATGAGTCCCGAACGGCATGCGCGGATCAAGGAGTTGTTCCTGGCCGCCTGTCCGCTCCCGCCGGACGAGCGCGCCGCGTTCCTTCAGGACGCGTGCGGCGGCGACGCGGAACTCCGGGCGAGCGTGGAAGAGCTTCTTCGAAACTACGTCCCGGGCACCGCGTCGCCTGTGCCGCCCACGCCCGGCGAAATCAGCCAGGCCGCGACGGTCAAGGCGTCCTCCTCCGACGGCCTGGGTACGACCGCGGAATCAGACGTCGTCGCTGCCTTGAGCGACGCCCGTCACCTGCCGCCCGGCACGGTCGTCGCGGGCCGCTATCGCATCGTGGCCCTGCTCGGCAAGGGCGGCATGGGCGAGGTCTATCGGGCGGACGATCTGGTCCTCGAACAGACGGTCGCGCTGAAGTTCCTCCCGCAGATCTTCGCGGACGATCCGACCTGGCTCGCCCGACTGCGCGGCGAGGTCCGCGTCGCGCGGGAGGTCACCAGCCCCCACGTCTGCCGCGTCCACGACATCGTCGAGGCGGACGGCGACTGCTTTATCACCATGCAGTACGTGGACGGCGAGGACCTCCGCTCACTGCTCAAGCGGATCGGGCGACTTCCGCAGGACAAGGCGCTCGACATCGCGCGGCAGCTTTGCGCCGGCCTGGCCGCGGCCCACGCCCGCAATGTCCTGCACCGCGATCTCAAGCCGGCCAACATCATGCTCGACGCCCGGGGACAGGTCCTCATCACCGATTTCGGCCTGGCGGGCACGTTGCGCGACATCCGGCCCGAGGACGTCCGCGCGGGCACGCCCGCCTACATGGCCCCCGAGCAACTCGCCGGCCGCGAGGTCACCGTCCGCAGCGACATCTACGCGATGGGGCTGGTGCTCTACGAGCTCTTCACCGGGAAGCCGGCCTTCCACGCCAGGACGGTCACCGAGTACGCCGACGTCAGGAGCAGCCGGACGCCCTCGCTGCCTTCGACCCTGACCCCCGGGATCGATCCGGTCATCGACCGCGTCATCATGCGATGCCTGGAGAAGGAGCCCAAGGATCGCCCGCCGTCGGTCCTCGCCGTGGCGGCCGCGCTGCCCGGCGGCGATCCGCTGGCCGCCGCCCTCGAGGCGGGGGAAACGCCCTCGCCGGAGTTGGTTGCGGCGGCGGGCGAAGCGCCTCGCATCTCCTCCGGAGTGGCGGCAGGGGGTCTGGGCGCGTTCCTCGTGATCCTGCTCGTGGCGATGCTGCTGTCCTCGAGAACGCACCCGGTCTCGCGGGCCCAGATCAGCCGGTCGCCGGAAATCCTGGCGGAGAAGGCACGCGAGGTGCTCGGCAGGATCGTCGGCGGGGAGGGTACGCCGCATGACGCCTACGGCCTGCTGGACCGCGACGAGTGTCCGTTCGTGCAGTACGCCGAGCGCGCCCACCGGGAGCAGGCGCCCGAATTCGCCCTTCCCGACGGATCGGACCTCACCTTCTGGTACCGGGAAGGGCCGACCCCGCTGGTCCCCGTCCGCGCCATGAACTTGGTCTTCGGCGATGCCCGCGTGACTGTTGCGGATCCGCCCCCGACCGAGCCCGGTATGACAAGCGTGATGCTCGATACCCGAGGCCGCCTCGTGGGCTTGCAGATCGTGCCGCGGCTCTTTGCGACGGCCACCGCGCCGGCCGCGTCGACCGCCTCCGTGGACTGGTCCCCGCTTTTCTTGCAGGCGGGTCTGGATGCCTCGAAGCTCCGGCCCGCCGAACCCTGTACGACTCCGCGCGTCTACGCCGACACGCGAAGTGCCTGGCTGGGCCCGCATCCGGACGATGAGACGCCGACCGTCCGCGTCGAGGCGGCCGCGTACGGGGGCAGGCCGGTGAGCTTCGCGGTTCTCTCCGATCGGCCGGCCGACGAGAAGTATTCCTGGCTCGCGGACATCATACGTCGGCGGGCGTTCGTGGACGGCACGCGCGCCGTCCTGCTGACATTGCTGGTGCTCGTTTCCCTGCCGTTGGCCCGGATAAACGTTCGCCAGGGCCGCAGTGATTCGCGCGGGGCGTTTCGACTGGCGGTCTTTGTCCTGGCTGTCCGGGCGATCGTCTGGTCACTGAGGGCGGCGCACGGCCCTGACCTGGGCGTGGAGTACGGACTGATCCGGTTCGGTCTTGTCGGTGCGTTGTCCGAGGCGGCGGTGGCGGGGTTGTTCTATCTGGCCATGGAGCCCCTGGTCCGGCGCTTCTGGCCGCAGACGCTGATCTCCTGGAGCCGCGTGCTCGCCGGACGGCTCCGCGATCCGCTCGTCGGGAGTCATGTGCTCCTCGGTGCGGTCCTCGGCGCATTCTGGGTGCTGTTGATCCAGCTCGACCTGATCATCACGAACGTGCTGGGACTGGTGCCGCGTCAGACGTTGCGCCCCGACGACTTCTTCGACGCCGTGCTGGGTGCCCGCCAGGCATGCGCCTTCTGTCTCAGCGGGCTGCAGTCGGCCGTCTACGACAGCCTGTTCATCCTTCTCCTGCTGGTCGTGTTGCGGGTGGTGCTCCGCCGGACGCTCGTGGCGAACATCGTGGGCGTACTGCTGGTCATCCCGCTGTTTGTCCCGCGCGGCAGCCACGCGGCGGTCTCGCTGTTCGTCGTCGGCCTGGGCGGGGTAGGGGTGGCGATGTACGTGCTCACCCGCTTCGGCCTGGTTCCGATCGTGACCGCCCTCTTCGTGAGCATCGTGCTGCTCCGCTTCCCGCTGACTCTCAGTATGCGGGCCTGGTATGCGGACTATTCGCTCTTCGCCGTTCTCCTCGCGACGGGCGTGGCCGTGCTCGGGTTCCTGGCTGCCTGCCGCACTCGCCCCATGGCGCAATGGAACCTTTCCTGACGGCTCGCTCCGATCGTGGGGCCCTGCGCCCGAAACCAACGGGGGAGGCGGGCGCTTCCTCCGCCAGCCAGACCGCGCAAACGGGCAGGACCTGCCTCTTCCGTTGGCGCCGTCAGTGTCAGAATCGGCCTGCACATCGCCCCGCAAAGCATGGGTGCAATTCCGCCCGCTGGCGCCCCCGTTTCCGGCACGGCGTGGCCCCCCAAAAAACCGGCGCAATCCGTTGCGGGTCCCGGCCTCTTCCGTCGCGTTACGGGTTGTAGCTGGCGAAGGTGAGCCCAACCGGCGACGTCCGAATCCACTCCGCAGCCGTGTACGGAGGCGGCGGGGAAAACGCCCGGGGAAAACCCGCGTTGAGAAAAAAAACCAACCGACGTTGCGGGTTTTGCCGGCACTTGTCGCGTTAGAGCGTGTACGGTCAACCTGCCGGGCGGCACGTTCATGTTGCGGTACCTGCCTTGCCCGGTCTCCAGGAAACGAGCGAACCATGTGGGCGAAAGACACTCTTCAGGCATTGGGGAGGCAAACCGAACTCTTCGACAGGGGGGCGAGCTTCCTGGGGCGGCCCCGCGAGCGGATCGTCGCTCTCAGCGAGGCCGAGGAAGTGTTCTTCCGCCTTCATCCGTACCACTACCGGGCGCTGCAACTGATTCGCGTGGCGTCTCAGGTGGCCAAGACCGCGGCGAGGCAGCGGGACGTCCTGCGAAAGTGCGAAAGCCGGCTGATCTCCCTGCTGATGGGCGTGATCCATGACGCCGTTCAGGTCGGGGATCTCGAACTGGCCGGCCCGCGGCGCCCCGACGAGCTTGCCTTCACCCTGTGGGCCCTGGCCTTCGGCACGCGGGCGTTGATGGATACGGCCGTGGCCACCGTGCAGCTTGGGGTCAGGGACGGCTTCGACGTCTCGCGGCGCGCCACCAGCGTTCTCCTCGATGCGATGGGGTGGCAACCGCTCTCCACGGAATATGACTACGAGAAGACCCGCGCGCGGATTCGTCTGGAGCTTTTCGGCGAGGAATGGCGGAGGCTCGAGGCCCCGCCGCCCGCTCCCCGCGCGATCGGATGAAAAAACAGGATTGCCTCGGGCGCTCCGCCGTCCCAATGCGTTGTCGTGGCAGCAACATACGCGTGCGGCGGCGTGCTCGAGGTTCAACACGGCGAGTCGGGGGGCCTGCCGTGCGACGGATGTACGGGAGTCAGCGATAGCCGGTCGGTTGCCGTGCAGGACGGGACCGTTGTGAGAGCCCGGTCGGCCCGGACCATCACGCGTAACCGGCCGGCGCGCTGGCGCCCTGTTCCCTTGGGTGACCATAACAGTCAGTGGGCTTTTACGGAAGGAGGATTCGGATGTTCCACTTTGATGTTGTCTGGCAGCAGGTGATGACGGGTCTGCAGGATTTCGTGGCGAACGGGATCCTGGACTGGATCACCAGCGTGCTCAGCGGTCTGCTTCCTCCGGGCTGATTGTGCTCGGCGGAAGCTGTGGAGCCAACTCGCCCTCGGCGTTTGCCGGCGAGGCGAGGGCTCTGTCGGGGATGCGGCGTTCGCATCCCGCGTTGTTTGAGATGTGAAGTCTGAAGTTCGTTGAACAGGAGAGATCAGAATGAGTCGTCACAATGTCTCGAGTATGTTGAAGCGTTTTGGGCTGGTCTTGGCCGTTGCTGGGGCAACGTTGTTCCAGATAGGCGGCTGCACCGTCACCGATCTGCTGGCGCCCCTGACGGCACTGGTACCCGGCCTCGGTATGTAATCCGTGTGGACAGGCATGGAAAGGCCGCCCAGCGGGGAGGGGCGGCCTTATCCCATGCCCCCCCGCGTCGTCCCGTCCCCGGGGCGGCGGGAACCCGGCAACGAAGTGCCCTCTGCCGATTCCTCACGTCGGCCGTGTTCCCCGGCGTACCACGTTGCTCGATTCCCAAGGCGGCCTTCGGCCGCAACCGAACACGGGCGCACCAGCCCCCATCATGCGGAGCGAAGCGAAGCATCCGGCTCCTCTGCGCCAATCCGCCGGATTCTTCGTCGCGGCGAAAAGCTGCGACGGAAAACTCTATTCACCATTACGTTCTCCATGCGGCGGCAACGCCGTCTTTTCAAAGGGCCGGCTTGCAGCCGACTTCCTCGGAAAAACACGTCCCTGCCTTTCCACGCCTGCGCAATCCAATACTCTGAGACGCAAGGCGTGCCGCGCTATCGCGCGCCGCGGGAATTGACGCGCGTCAGCCTCCACACATCCGAAACCATGTTGTTCCCCGCGACCATCCACAGCGCATCATCGTAGACGAACACGCTCGCCGCGTGCCGCGGGGCCCACGGCGTGCCGCGCAGTTCATGCCAGTTCACACCGTCCGAGGAATACCAGACGTCGTTGCGGTTCGACTGATTCCAGCCCTCAAGCACCCAGAGGCGGTCGTCGAACACGGCCACGTCGTGGTACTGCCGCGGGGCCCAGGACGCATGCTCTGTGTGCCGCTGCCAGTGCTCGCCGTCAGCGCTGCTCCACACATCGTTGTAGAACCGCCGAGGCGACGTCGGAGTGTCGTATGTTCCGCCGCCGAGAATCCACATTCGCCCCTTGAACACGGCCGTTCCGCCGATCATGCCGCGCGGCTCCCAGGACGCATGCTCCGCGACGCGGATCCACTTCACGCCGTCGCCCGAACTCCACACATCGTTGTAGAAGGCCTCCTCCGCCGCCGCAAACTGCGGCACGGTCTGGCCGCCCATTACCCAGATGCGATCCTTGAACACCACCGTGTAGTGCAGCACCCGCGGCGTCCAGGGCACCGTCTCCGCGACGCGCTCCCAGCGCACGCCGTCCGCGCTGCTCCAGACGTCCTGCTGATAATGACCCTGCAGCGGATCGCCGCCCACGATCCACATGCGTCCCTTGTGCACGACGTAGCCGGCCGTGTGTCGGCCTTCCCACGGCGCCTCACGGTTCACGAGCGTCCACGCGGCGCCGTCGTTCGAGCACCATACCTCACTGTTGCACTTTCTGGGGAAGTGGACCTTGTCGCCCGGGTTCCATCCCCCGAGCAGCCACATGCGGCCATCGAACACCAGCGCCCCGGCCCCGTCTCTTGCGGCAAACGGCGCCTTCGGGATCACGAGCCGCCAGCGGTATTCCGCCGCCGGTTCCGAACACACGGCTGCTCGCTCCGGGGCGGGCCGAGTGGCGTTTTCGGCCGCGAGGAGGGGCTTCGTGCCGCCGGCGAACAAGAGAAACAGCAACATGTGCCGCTGCATCATGGGGCCCTCGATCGGTTGCACCTTTCGCGCCTGTCTTTCCCGCCCCCTCGTCTTCTCCTCTTTGCACCCCGTCCGTTCCGTGTTTCTCCGTTTTTGCAGGGGATCGCGGCCAGGCGTCGTGCGGCTTGGGGGGCCGTCGGACCGGACACGCCGAGGCATGCTCCCGGTTCCGCCGGCCGCCGAAACCCGGCTGATCGAAAACGGCACAAGATCCGGTGGCCGTCAGTCTATCATGCCTGATCTGCAAATCCCAAGGGGGCCTTCAGCCGCAACCGAACAGGGCCGCGCCGGCGGCCGTCATGCGGGGCGAAGCAAAGCATCTGGCCGAAACCGAACACGGCCGCGCCGGCGGCCGTCATGCTGAGCGAAGCGAAGCATCTGGCTTCTCTGCGTCAATCCGCCGGATTCTTCGTCGCTGCGCTCCTCAGAATGACGGGTGGCGCTACCGCCGCAGCGCGATAACATGCGCGCAACGCGCGCAAGAGCCGCGACGCAAGACTCTAAACTCCACGAGGTTTCGCCGGCAGCCGCGGACGGCACGTTGCCCGGCGCGCCGTGCGTCTGCGTGCGGCAACCTATCGGTCGCAATGCGTCTTGTCGCTTTCCGGCGTCTTCGCAGCCACGCCCGGGGCGATTCAGTCGATCTGCGGTTCGAGCGGTTCGGGAGAGGCCAGGTGCCGCTGCGACCAGATCACCAGGGCGCTGCCGATCGCCGCGATGATGCCGCCGATCCACTGCTCCGGCGTAATCACCTCGGCGAACCACAGACTCGATGCCACGGCGGTGAGGAACGGCGCGATTGTGTTCACCGTCGAGGGGATCATGGCTCCGAGTCGCTGCACGGCGATGTAGTACATCCCGTGTGCGGCGGCGATACCGGTTACGGCGGAGAAGAGCAGCAGAACCCACTGCGGGCCGGTCATCTGAAGAAGCCGCGAGGGTTGACCCAGCGGGGCCAACGCGAGGAAGGCGATCGAGGTGTACAGACTCACGACGGCGAAGGTGGTCAGCGGGTTGATCCGGCCGACGGCCTTACGGACGCCGACGATGTACGCCGCCCAGCAGACGCTGCACGCCACCGAGATCACGACCCCGACGCGGGTCGCGCCGGCCGTGAGATTGTGGCTGTACAGGACGATCGCGAGAAAACCGGCCACGTTCATCGCGCTGCCGATCCAGAACCGGACGCTGCGCAGCAGCGGGCGCTCGTCAGGAAAGAACACGACGGCCCCGATCATCGCCCAGACGACGGACAGCCGGACGATGAATGTGGTCAATCCGGCGTCGATGTAGTACGGGGCCCAGGCCCAGCACGTCTGGCCGATCACGTTCGGTATCGTGGGGATCAGGGCGAGGAGCCAGAGTCTCCGCAGCGAGCGGTTGCGGACGGCCGGTACGAGCCACGGGATGTAGAGCAGAGCGGAGACGGGATAGCGAACGGCGTTCGAGGTCCATCCGTCGGGCACGATGTCGCGGACGGCGAGGTATCGCAGCATCAGCGGCACGGCGGCCCAGAAGATCACCGCGCCGAGCAGGGCAAGCGTCGCCTTCGCGTCAAAGCTGCGTCGAATCATCGCAGGATGGATCGCCGGTGCCGGTCAGTCCCCCATCCCGGAGCGGTGGGGCATCCGTTCGCGTAGCCGTTCACGCCGTCGGGCCGGGGGCTCACTTCAGCTCCTTGATGCGGTCGCGCAAGTACGCTGCGTCGTCGGCGATCGTCTTCTTCCGACCGGCGGCGTCGAAGTGCGGAAGACTGTCGTCCTCGATCGTCAGGTCGCCGACGTACCCGGCCCCGGCCAGCGTGCGGAGGATTCGGGCGAAGTCGATGTCGCCGGTGCGGACCGGTTCGGCATAGCGGGCGTACTCCCAGCCGGCTGTGCGCTGCCGGTCGCGCTGGTCGGCCGGATAGCGTATGTTCTTCACGTGCACGTAGCGGACGTACGGGGCGAACATCTTCGCGAGTTCGTAGATGCGGTCAAGGGGGTAGCCGTACCAGTAGAGGTTCGCGGTGTCGAGCAGCATGCCGACGCGGTCGGGACGGCTCTCCCGCAGGACGGGCTCCATGATTTCGCGGCGGTTCCAGAAGGGGCCGAGGTTTTCGAGGGCGAACTGGATGCCGGTTCGGGCGGCGATGGCGTCGAGGGAGCGGACGAAGGGTTTGCATCGTTCCACAAAGGCGTCGTCCGTCAGCGGCGTGTCCCTCGGCGCGGTGATGCCGATGGGCAACATGATCGTGCGGCAGCCGAGTTCCGGCGCCGCCTCGGCGGCGCGCTCGATGCGCCGCAGGACCTCGTCGTCGGTGCTGCGAAGGGCGAGCTTCGTGGGCATACAGAGGCAGCCGATCGAAACACCCTCCTCTGAGAGCTTCTTACGCAGGGTTGCCCGCGCCTCGGGCGTATCGATGCGGTACGGGGTCGTGCCCTTCTCGAACAGGTGCGGACAGGCGAGCTGCGGATTGACGTTCACCTCGATGCGCGACAGGCCGACGGACTTCGCCGCCGACCAGACGTCGTCGGCTCCGATGCCGCTCAGGTATCCGTCGCATATGCTCACCGCCCACTGCCGCGCCGGCGCCGGCCGCGTCACGGCGGGCTGGGCATGGAGCAGAGCGGAGTGGACGAGAAGGAACGCGACGCCTGCCGAAACGATCCGCATGGTACGACCTTTCCAGAAACCGATTCACAGTTGTGCACTTCGCATGCGCCGCCGGGCGCTGCATTGCTCCGGGGCTCGAGCGCGGGCCTCGCGGCGATCCGCGTGATTCGGCCCCCGTCTCAGGGCCATGGGGCACCCGGCCCGTTCACGCAGTTCACTCGGAAGCCCAAGTACCTCGTCATCGCCTCCATCGCCGCGTCAGCCACGTGCCCCGGCGTCACGCACACATGATGCCGATGGCCGAGATAGCCGATCTGCCTCAGCGTGCTCTGCAGGTGGTCGATCTGCGCGACGCCGGCGCAACCGAAGAACGCGTCCGGTATCGGGTCGTCCGTGAATCGCCCCTCGCCCAGATAACACTCGATCGCGCCGTCGCGGGTCAGCAGGTTGCCGAACGTGAACGGCGACGGGGCGATGCGCCCCACGTTGCAGCCATAGGAGCGTCCCTTGCCCAGGGTGCCCTCGATCATGGCGTGGTCGACCACCCGGCCGCGTCCGGTCATCATGCCCTGCGGCACGGGCCCGCAGTGAAAAAGAATGCATTTGTCCGGGGCGTCGCCGTAGTTGTTGTTCCAGTCGAGGCAGGCGGACACGTTTCCGGATGCCCGGCTGAGGGCCTGCATGAATACCGCGCTGCCGACATCGACCTCGCACGCCGCCGCGATGCCGCGGTCGTTCAGCTCGCTGAGGATGACGCACGGCGAGATGCCGACCTGCTCCTGCAGTTCCAGCCAGCAGCGCACGGCGAAGGCGCCGAGGCCGTGCTCGTCGGCGATCTGATCGAGCACGACGCCGAGGCTGACGAGCTTCTCGAATGCGGCGCGGGGGACGTCCTGCCAGCCTGTGTATTCCCGAAGGCGCTCCGCCTTCGCCACAAAGGCCGCATCGCTCGTCTTCACCGCGCTCATGCGGCCGAACACGCCGGAGAGGTCGAAGGTCTCCGTGGTGATGCCGAATTTCTGAAGGGTTCGTTCGTCGATTCGCACCGTCTTGAACGGCGTGGTGCGGGCGCCGATGGCGCCGACGACGAGACCCTTCAACGCCTTGCAGATCCGGCAGACGCGGTCGAAGTAGTCGATGTTGGCGGTGAAGGCCTTGCTGCGGGGATGCACCACGTGCGGTTCCAGCGCCGTGAAGGGCAGGCCGTGCTGACTGAAGACTTCCATTACGGAGAACTTTCCGCAGAAGGCGTCCCGTCGTTCGGCCGGCGCCATGCGGTCCAGTTCGTCAGGGTATGCCTGGATGAGGATGGGAACCCCGGCCTCCTTCAGGGCCGTGACGGCGCCGGTCTCGTCGCCGAAATTGGGCAGGCAGCAGATGACGCCGCCGTACGAACCGCGGTTCGCGCGGAGAAAGTTCGCGAAGATTTCGCCCTCGCGCCGCGTCTCGACGGCGCCGTGCCGCGTGGCATCGGGAGGCAGTGTCAGCACCTTGTGCCCCAGGCCGTTGAGGACTTCAATCATCTCCGATCTTGCGCTGCTCAGCAGCGAGGCGGGAAAGAATCCCCGATTGCCGAGGAACAGCGCGAACGGGGTCTTGACGGCTTGTGGGGTCGGTTGCGACATGGCGGCAGCGCTCATAGCTTGGGCTCCTATGTGTCGAAAACGCTCCTATACCCCATCCGAGCCGGTCCTGACAAGGGACGGTTACGGCCGTCCGGCGAGCAACTGCCCGACGGTCTCTTCCAGCAGCGTCGTGCCGCCGAACGTCATGCCGAGCTTGCGGAGCTTGTCCGTGACGATCTGATGCTTCGGGCCTGTGTTCCCCTCGGCGATGGGGCTGCGGCTGCCGCAGAGCCGCCTCGCGATCGCGGCCACCTGCTGGTCGGAGATGTACATGTCGTAGCAGTTGTACGCCTGGCCGGCGACGCCCTCGGCCGTCAGCAGGATGCCGACGGCCTTCGCCACATCGGCGGCGTGCACTTCCTTCCCGCCGCGGTCGCTTGTGATCGGCTTGCCGGCCTTGACGGCCCGCACGAGGTCGTACCACTTGCTTCGTTCGATCGGGCGGGCGAGGCCATAGATGCCCGTCGGGCGCAGCGCGCAGATTCCGTAGCCCTCGCCGAGTCCGAAGCTGTGCACGAACTTCTCGATGGCGGCCTTGTGCGCGCCGTAGTGGCTGGTCGGCCAGAGCGGATGGGCCTCATCGAGCGGACGGTCTTCGAGGATCACCTCGTGGACCGCGCATGTCGAGATGAATACGAACCGGCCCACGCCGCCGCGCCGGGCCGCCACGATGAGCCGCAGCGTGCCCATGACGTTCTTCTCGGCGAAGTGCAGCAGGTCGCCCTCCGCCCCGCGAAAGCCCGCGCCGGGCCGGTACAGCGCGGCGTGGACGACGGCCTCGGCGCCGGCCACGAGTGCCTGCGTCGCCTCCGCGTCGCCGAGCTCGCCGGGAACCCATTGCAACCGGCCGCCGACTTCCTCGAAGCCGCCGCGGTCGCTGTTCGGCCGATACCAGCATCGGCACGCGTGTCCCTGCCGCAACAGGTGATTGACGATGTAACGCCCGAGAAACCCCGTTGCACCGGTGACGGCGATACGCATGATCGACTCCCTTCCGGGCGCGGCCCGGCGACAAACCGCCCGGAGCCGTTCGACCGCCGGGCTATTATATCCGGCGTCGGACCGGGCGCATGCTCCACGACGCGATGTTCCACTGAGGCGCGGCGTCGTATGCCACATGCGGCCTGCGGCGCTGTGGCGTCATCGTTCGCAGTGATCGGATGTCGCCCGTTCGGTCGCACGCCGCACACGGGCGGCAATGGGCAGGGGTTTGCCTGGAGCGCGTGTTCGCCGACAATGAGCAGCGTATGAACGAGCTGGGCAATCTCCGCGTCGCGATCGCGCATCACTGGTTTGCGTACATGCGCGGCGGGGAGAAGGTCGCCGAGGCGATCGGCGAACTCTTCCCGGATGCGCCGCTGTACGCGCTGATGGCCGACCGCGGCGTCATGACCCCGAGCCTGCTTCGCCACCCGCTGCGGACGTCGTTCCTCCAGACCCTCGCGCGGGTCAGCGGCTCGCATCGGCACTGGCTGCCGCTGTTTCCCCGTGCCGCCGAGTCGCTCGACGCGACGGCGTTCGATCTCGTCATCTGCTCCGATGCGGCCACGATCAAGGGCATCCGCACGCGTCCGGGCGCGGTCAAGGTGTGCTACTGTCACTCCCCGATGCGCTACGTGTGGGAACAGACGGAAGATTACCTGGCCAATGCGCCGCCGTCTCGCCGTCTCGGGCTGAAGCTGTTCACGCGGCGACTGCGCCGGTGGGACCACGCAGCGGCGCAGACGGTCAGCGCGTTCGTCGCGAATTCACGGCACACGGCCGATCGCATCCGGCGCTGCTACGGCCGCAGCGCCACGGTGATCCACCCGCCCGTTCGGACGGACTTCCCGCCGCCGCTGCCGGAGCCGGATGACTTCTATCTGGTTGTCGGCGAGCAGGTGGAGTACAAGCGCAACGACCTGGCCGTGGAGGCATGTCTGCGGCTGCGGCGGAACCTGGTGGTCATCGGCGACGGGCCGGTTCTCAGCCGGCTGCGGGCCGCCGCGGACGAGGCAGGCTCGACGATCTGGTTCCTCGGCCGCCAGCCGGATGCGATCCTGCACGACTGTTACCGCCGCTGCCGGGCGCTGCTCTTCTGCGGGCAGGAGGATTTCGGCATCGTGCCCGTGGAGGCGATGGCCGCCGGCCGCCCGGTGATCGCGTACGGCCGGGGCGGCGCACGCGAGACGGTGCTCCCGGGCGAGACCGGCATCTTCTTCGACTCGCAGGATTGCGATGCCGTCATCGCCGCGATCGAACGGTTCGAGTCGATGGAATCCGGGCTGGACCCGATACGGATCCAGCAGCACGCCCGGCAGTTCTCCTACGAGAAGTTCCGTGAGGACTTCGCGGCATTCCTGCGGCAAGCCGGAACCGGCGAATCACATCGGCAACGTCAGTGAAAACGCCGCCCCCGCGTCCGGCAGGCGGCGGAGCTTCAGATCGCCGTTGAGTTCACGGGCCAGGCCCCTGGCCAGCGCCAGGCCGAGACCGATGCCCGGTGTGGCGCTCTGCGCATCCCGGTCCGCCCGACGAAAGGCCTCGAACACCCGGCGCTCTTCGGCGGGCGGGATGCCCGGGCCGTGGTCGCGATACAGCATTTCCACCGCGCCGGGCGCGGTGCTGACCCCGAGGTGCAGGCGACGGTCCGCGGCGGAAGCGGCGTACTTGCACGAGTTGTCCACCAGGTTGAAAAGGATCTGCTCGACGGCCTGGCAGTCCACCGAAAGGGTTGCCTCGCCCACGCCTCCGTCGTCAATGACCAGCTCCATTTGCGCCTCCCGGGCACGGCGGGCGAGGCGGGGGCGGATGCGTTCGAGCAGTTCACCTACGGTGAGCGACTCGGCCCGGGTCGTCGCGCGGTTCTGCTCGATGCGGGCGTAAAGCAGGACGTTCTCGACGAGGCCGGCCAGCCGCTCCGCCTCGCGCGAGAGCGTGGCCAGGTAGTCCTGCCGTTTCCGCTCGTCGCGGACCATGCCGTGCGCCAGCATCTCCGAGTACATCCGGAACGTCGTGAGCGGCGTGCGGAGTTCGTGGGTGATGGCGGAGGCGAACTGCAGGCGCCGCTCGCCCAGGGCCATGACCGCGCGAAGGACCAGCGCCACGGCGGCCACCGCCGCCGCGAGTGACTCGCCCGCTGTCGGCCCGCCGGTCGCGATGCGCCCCGCGCCGCCGTCCGGGACCTCGGGCGACGTAACGATGTCGTCCGGGCCGATCTGGAAGTAGATGCGGAACAGGTCGGACGGATACCCGACCGGCGGCGACGGAGCCGCCGCCGCTACTGCAAGGCTCGTCGCCGTCAGCATTCCGAATACGGTACGCATGATATGCTCCTTACGGGTTCTGCTTCGTGCATCCCGGCGCCGGGACGCTTCATCCTGAACATACAGCGCATCGGGCGCCCGTGGGGTAACCGGTTTGTAACAATCGCCCGTTGCGCCGTACTATTCCCGCTCGCCGGCGCTTGTCCGGAGAACAACAGCGGGCGGGTTCTGCAGGACGAGGTGTTCGATGCCTCAGCTTCCGATCAGCGACGAGTACTTCAATCGGTGCGCCGCCGTCGTCGCGGACACGTCGAATTACTCGAAGCGTGTTCGCTACCGCGTCTTTGCGCGGCAGGGCGGCGTTCTCTGCGGCGTGAACCGTTCGGTGGCGTTCATCGACCAGCAGTGCGTGGGGCCGCTGCGGATCCGGGCGCGGCGAGACGGGGATCGGTATGCGGCGAACGAGGTGGTTCTCGTCATCGAGGGCATGTTCGGCGAACTGGTGAATCTGGAGACGACCTACCTCGGCATGCTGGCCTTCAGCGGGGCGGCAACGAAGATGCGCGAGATCGTCGAGGCGGCCCGCGGCGTGCCGGTCACCGACATGGCCGCCCGCCACTACCCGTTCGAGATCATCGAGCAGACGGCCTACGCCGCCGCGGTCGGCGGTGCCGCCGGCACGAGCACCCGGGCCGGGTATCGCTACGTGCACAAGTGGCTCGGGATCGGCCATGGAGACCTGATCCGCGTGGGCGAGGAGGAGCCCCGGCCGTACAAGCTGTACGGCAGCATCCCTCACGCGCTCAACGCGGTCTACGACGGCAGCAGCGTCAAGGCGGCCGCGGCCTACCACGAGCGCCTCCCGGACGTGCCGCTGACCGTTCTGATCGATTTCGAGGGTCGCGAGCTGGACGTATGCCGCGAGGCCTTCGAACGGTTCGGCCCGGAGCTTTACGCCGTGCGGCTCGACACCTCCGCCTCGCGGGTTCACCAAGGCGGCCACGAGCAGCCGGTACAGGAACTCGTGGATCGGATCCTGGCCGAGGCGGAAGACCGCGAGGCCGCCCGGGTGGCCCTTGATCGGTACGGCTTCGGCAAAGGCGTCACGATCGAGGAGGTCTACAACGTCCGCCGGACGCTGGACGAAGTCGGGGCCCGGCACACCCGGATTACCGTCAGCAGCGGCTTCGATGCCGCGAAGGTCGCGGCCTTTCGTGCCTGCCATGCGCCGATCGATTCGATCGGCACCGGGACCTGGGTAAGCTTCACCGTGTTCACGAGCGACATCAGCCATGTGTGGGAGGGCGGCGGGTGGGTCTTTCGGTGTAAGGCCGGCCGGGGCGAGGAGGTTGTCGAACCGCCTGATTTGCCCGTTCGGATCGATCGGCAATGATCCGGCGGGGCGGTCGGCAGGGGGCAATGGGGCGAGCGGTAGTTTGGTTTTTCTGACGGCTGCGCGCGGGGAATCGCGCGAACAGGATGGACAATGACGGATTCCGAGAGCAACACGGGGACTTTGGAGCAGGCGAGATCTCAGGCGGCTGCGCCGGCCGGGGCCGGTCGGATCCGCAAGCGGCGCCCGGCGGTCCTGCTGGTCCTGATTCTGGCGATCGCCGGCGGGATTTACGGGGGCTACTGGTACGTGTGGGGCCTGAGCCACGAGGATACCGACGACGCGCAGGTGGAGGGCAACATCTGTCCGATTTCGAGCAAGGTGGCCGGCTACGTGGCCGAGCGGCTTGTGACGGACAACCAGGTTGTCGCGGCCGGCGACGTGCTCGTGCGGATTCGCGCGGACGACTTCGAGGCCCGGGTAAAGCTGGCTGAGGGGAAGCTGGCCGAGGCGGAGGCGAACGTGAAGGTCGCCGAGCATGATCTGGCAGTTCTGCGCCGGACGACGGCGGCGGGCATCGACCAGGCCCGCGCGGGCGTGAAGCAGGCGGTGGCGAAACTCGATGCGGCGACGAAGGGTACGGAGAGCTTCGAGGCAAAGCTCGCCTCGGCGATCGCCGCCCTTCGTCAGGCGGAGGCGCAGGTCCGGGTCGCGCAGGCGGACCTGGATTACGCCACGTTCAACCGGGAGCGTATCGCCCGGTTGCGCGAGAACCACGAAGCGGCCGAGGACGAGACGCAGCTTGCGGAGGCGTCGTACAAATCGGCGAAGGCGAAGCTCGTTTCCGCCGAGGCGGGGGTCAAGCTGGCCGAGGCGCAGGTCAATTCGGAGCGGAGCGTCGTCGAGGCCTCGCGGGCGGGAATGACCCTGACCGCCGCGCAGATCGACCAGGAAAAAGGCCGCCTCGAAAGCACCCTGTCCGGTCCGGATCAGGTGCGCGTCGCCGAGGCCAGGGTGGAGCTTGCGCGCGCCTCCGTGCAGGCGGCGAAGGCGCAGCTCGATCTGGCCCGCATCGAGCTGGGCTACTGCACGATCCGGGCGCCGGTCGGCGGCGTGGTCAGCAAACGGACGGTTGAGGTCGGCCAGTTCGTGCAGCCGGGTCAGCCCTTCCTGGCCATCGTCCCGCTGGAGGGCACATGGGTTACGGCCAATTTCAAGGAGACGCAATTGCGGAACATGCGGGCGGGCCAGCCCGCGCGGCTCGACGTGGATGCGTATCCGGACCACCCGTTCCGGGGATACGTCGAGAGCATCGCTGCCGGCACCGGCGCGCGGTTCAGCATCCTCCCGCCGGAAAACGCCACGGGTAACTACGTGAAGATCGTGCAGCGCGTGCCGGTCAAGATCGTGCTGCTCCCCGGCGAACACGACCCGCAACGGCCGCTGCGGCTGGGGATGAACGTCGTGGTGACCGTGGACACGGGGAAGAAGCCGACGGCCACCGCCCCGGCCCGATGACGCGGCGGCGGCCGGGAGGTCTCGTGATGAGCGACGTTGCAGACGCTATTGCCGGAGAGCCGGAACTGCGCGAGGGTCTTGCCCCCGGCGGCGTAAGTCCCTGGCTGGTGGCGCCGGCCGTGATGCTGGCCACGTTCATGGAGGTCCTCGACACCACGATCGTCAACGTCGCGCTGCCGCACATTGCCGGTTCGCTTTCGACGGACGTGGATGAGAGCACCTGGGTGCTGACGAGTTACCTCGTTTCCAATGCGATCGTGCTGCCGGTGTCCGGGTGGCTGGCCCTTCGGTTCGGGCGCAAGCGCTTCTTCATGGTCTGCATCGCCCTGTTCACCTTCAGCTCGCTGGCGTGCGGGTCGGCGAAGAGCCTCGGGGTGCTGATCCTCTTTCGCATACTTCAGGGCGTCGGCGGGGGGGCTCTGCAGCCGATCTCGCAGGCGATTCTGCTCGAGAGTTTTCCGCGGCGGCAGCACGGGATGGCCATGGCGACGTTCGGCATCGGCGTGGTCATCGCGCCGATCGTCGGACCGACCCTCGGCGGGTGGCTCACCGACAACTATACCTGGCGCTGGTGCTTCTACATCAACCTGCCCGTCGGCCTCCTGGCGCTGATGCTCATTCACAGCTTCGTCTTCGATCCGGAGTACATCCGGAAGTTCAGGAGCGGCGCGATCGACTACATCGGGCTGGGCCTGCTGGCCGTCGGGCTCGGTTGCCTGCAGATCACGCTCGACAAGGGCCAGCGCGAGGACTGGTTTCAGTCCGCCTGGCTGACGAAGTTTGCGGTGACCAGCGCGGTAGCGCTGGTGCTGCTGGTGATCTGGGAACTGCACGTCTCGCATCCCGTGGTGGATCTGCGCGTGCTGCGCGACCGCAACCTGAGCATCGGGACGGCGATCATGTTCGCATTCGGCTCGGTGCTGTACGGGAGCCTGGTGCTCTACCCGATCCTGACGCAGACGATGCTGGGTTACACGGCGTATCTCAGCGGGCTGGTTCTCTCGCCCGGGGGCGTGGCGACGTTCCTCTTCATGCCGATCTGCGGGCGGCTTATCGGAGTGACCGATCCGCGGCGGCTCATCGCCGGGGGCCTGGGCGTCTGCGCCGTCTCCCTGTTCATGATGGCCGGATTCAACACGCAGGTCGGCTTCTGGACGATGGTGTGGCCGCGGGTCGTGATGGGCGTGGGGCTGGCGTTCGTGTTTGTGCCGCTTACGACCGTGACGTTTGCCACCATCTCCAGGGAGACCATGGGCAACGCGACCGGCCTCTACAACCTGATGCGGAACATCGGCGGAAGCGTGGGCATCGCGGCCGTCACAACCCTGCTGGCCCGCCGTTCGCAGCTTCATCAGACGGTCCTTGCGGCGCACGTCACCCCGTACGACCCGCAGGTGTACGGCATCCAGCAGCAGATGGGCGCGGTGCTCAATGCGTCCGGCCCCTCACAGCCCGTTGTCGCGCCGGCGTCGGGGCTTGCCTTCCTCTACGGCGAAGTGCAGCGGCAGGCCGCCATGCTCTCCGTCAACGATTGTTTCTGGCTGATGGGCGTCCTCATGGCCGCGCTGATCGGCGGGCTCGTCTTTCTACGACGCCCGGCGCACGGCCCCGGTCTCGTGCCGGCGCATTGACCGCGTTATCCCGCCTTGCGGAGCGGTGCTGCTGCCGATGCGGCCGGTCCGGTCGCGGGACTCGTGGCGGGCGTTGCCTTCTTCTCGAAGATCGGCGGCCAGCCGCAACTCAGGCAACGGGCCTTCTCCGGCCCGGCCCACAGCACCAGCTCATACCGGTCGGCCGAGCCCCACGCCGATTGCGGCGGTACGAACACCGACAGCTCCTCCGAGGTGCGCCAGGTGGGCAGGCTCTTCAATTCGATGTTCGTCTGCGAGACCACTGTCTGTACGTCCCCCGTCGCCAGAGTCAGCACGGATACGTTGCCGTGGTCCGCGCCGCATACGGCAACGCGTTTCTCATCGGGGCTCAGCTCGAAGTAACCGTTCTGGATCCCGTCGGGCAGGGCCGCCTCGGCCTCGCGCGGGATCACGCGGGTTGCCGTGGGCTGCCGCGCCGGGTCGATGCAGAACAGCGTCGCGCGCTGCGGCATGTCCTTGGCCGTCGCCGGGAGCATGACTTCCATCGCGGAGAACAGCACCCGTCCGTCGCGCAGGCAGCGAACCTTGCTCTGAGGCCAGAACAGGCCGCCGACCAGGTCGTCCGGGGCTTCGAACTCCTGGAGCAGTCTTCCCGATTCTGCCCGTACGCGCCGGCAAGAGAGCGTTCCCAACTGGATCGCGTCGCCCCCGTCGGTCGGTCTGCCTCGCGTGGTCGCGTACACGAGGCTCCGTCCGTCGGGTGTCCAATCCGGGTAAATGGCCGCCGGTTCGGCCACGGTCCGCAAGGAGCCGCCCTCGACCGGCATGACGGACAATCGGAAGATCGCATGTTCGCCGCCGGAGACCGCCTGTACGCAGGCCACCGCCCCGCCGTCGGGAGCGATTTGCAGGTTCCAGATGTCATCGAGCGTCCGGGTGAGGATTCGCCCCGGCGCGGCGCTCCGGTCGGAGACCTCGTAGACCTGGAGCAGGTGAACGTCAGCAGTCATCTTCTCCACTTCTTTCCACTTGTCCCCGAGCTTCTCCGGCAAGCCGTCCTTGCGGTGATCACGTACGTAGAGGAACAGGGCCGACAACTCGCCGTTCGTGACTTCCGACGGCAGCCTGGGCTTGAACTTGTCCCAATCGCCCGAATACCCGAGGATCTCGTCGTGAAGGGCATCCGCGAGGCGGATCAGGGCCTCCCGTCGCTCCGGGCTCAGCGCGGCCTGGGCCTCCTGCCACGACGCCGCCGTAATCTGGCTCTCCCCGATGAAGCGGCCTGAATCCGGCATCCACGCCACCAACTGCACGTCCTTGGCCACCACGTCGGAGAGCTTGCCGTTCGCGTCGCACAGACGCACGCCGTCTTCCGCGATGAGGGCGGCGCGCCGTCCGTCCGGCGACCAGAATACGCGTCGCGGGATGCAACCGCCCGCGGCGAGAAGGCTGACTGCCAATGCCGCCAGAGTGTGTCGCCGTTTCATGTGGCACCTCCGATTTCCGGGATTTCCACGGGTGAACGCCAGATCAGTCGCCGGGGCGGATGCTGCGACGGCTGTACGGCCGCGCGCTGCTCGTGCAGCCGATGGGCCGACCAGAAGCCGGCCTCGTGCGAATCCGCTTTGCCCTCGAACTCGAATCGGCCCTGCGCGACGACAGGGACGCTTTTTCCGCTGCGGCTCGCCTCCGTTGCCGGAAACCACGCCGCGCGCAGCCCGAAGCCGATCAGCATCGACGCGGCGATGCCCGTCAGGTTCCTCATCGTCTTGCGTCGCCATTCGCTTCGCGCCGCCCGCCGAAGACGCTCGGCCGGAAACTCCGGCAGCCGCGTCGGCGTTTCGTCCCGCAGTACCCGGCGAGCGAGCCTGACCGTCTTCTCCATTTCCTGCAGGTCGCTTGCGTCCGCCGGCCGTTCCCGGATAAACGCCGTCAGCAGCGCCTCGCAATCCGGCGAGAGGACGCCGAGCGCCTGATCCAGCTTCAGCCTTTGCAGTGTTTCGCGGTCCATATCAGTCCTCATCGGGGTTCAACTGCTGCCGCAGACTCCTGACCGCGTTGTGCAGTCTCGATCGTACGGTGCCCACGGGAACGCCGAGCACCTCGGCGATCTCCTCATAGCTCAGCCCGACATGCAGCCGAAGCTGCAGGGCTTCCCGGTGGACCGCCGGCAGGCGGGCGATGGCCTCGCGTACCCGCTCGAGTTTCGCGTCCGGCCCGGCGGTCGTCGGCGCGGCCGTCGCCGTTTCCGAAAGGGACACGACGGTGCGGCGACGACGCAGCGCGTTGAGGCCGAGGTGGCGGGCAATCGAGAAGAGCCACGCCCGCGGCGAGTTCGCCCGCCGGAGCTGTTCCAGTCCGCGCATCGCCTGCACAAACGTATCGTGCAGCAGGTCCTCGGCGAGCTGCCGGTGCCCGGTAAGCCCGCGGAGATAGCGCAGCAGGTCCCCGCCGTGCTGGTCGTACAGGGCCCGCACCTGGGCTATCGGCTCGTCCATTGCGTCGCACTCTCGGAAGGCGGGCTCCTGCCCCGGCTACTCTCACGTCACACGGAGCGGGCGGAAGTTCACCGGCAACCGGTCGAGCCGCCGCCGGGGTTGCCCCGCGGCCCCGCCCGTCGCCAACCGGCTCCGCGGATTCTTGACCCGCTCGGTCGCGAGCCTATAGTCGGGCGAACGGTCCGCGTGGACCGCGTCCGTCGCGGGGCCGGGGCCGTTGGTCAAGGAGGCACGCACATGCATCATACCGTCAAGTTCAAAGGCAACCCTATCCGGCTGGACGGCCCGATGCTCAAGGTGGGGGACAAGGCCCCCGATGTTACGCTGCGCAAAAGTCTGCTCGAGGATATGAAGCTCAGCGAAACCCGCGGCAAGGTGCGGATCCTGAGTGTGGTGCCGTCGCTTGATACGCCCGTGTGCGCGACTCAGACGCGGCGGTTCAACCAGGAAGCCGCGAAGCTGCCGAATGTGCAGATCCTGACGATCAGCGTGGATCTTCCGCCGGCCCAGGCCCGCTTCTGCGGGGCGGAGGGCATCGATCCCGAGCGGATCCGCATGCTCAGCGACTACAAGGAAGTCGCGTTCGGCAGGGCGTTCGGCACGTTGATACCCGAGCACCGGATCGAGTGCCGCGCCCTCTTCGTGCTCGACAGGGACGACACGATCAGGCACGTCGAATACGTGAATGAGATCACGCAGGAGCCGGATTACGACGCCGCCCTGAAGGTCGTCCGGCAACTCGCGGGCTGAGGGGCGTCGGTGGGCGCGGCTCGGGCCGTGCGCCGACCGCGTTGCCCATTCGTCGTCAGTGAATCGTTCGCGTCGTCGGGGCGGTGGATGTCGTTGCGGCGGGGCGCGAAACGGGCGTCGTCGTCGCTCGGCTCGTGGCAGGCGGAGCAGGCGCCGAAGCCGTCGTCGTCGTCGCGCGCGTTGCCGGCGGAGGCGCGGCACGCAGTACGACGCGTGCGTTGAATCGGTCCGGGGGGCTGCACCACACCGTGTAGGACCCGGCGGCGAACGGTTGAAGGAGTTTGCCGATCTGTTGAACCGCGCCGACGGGGTCGAACGAGATGGGCTCGGCCGGAAGCGGAATGAGCACGTCCAGGCGTTTTCCCTCGCGCTCGACCGTGAGCGTGATCTCGGTGGCCTTCTTCCGGTTGACAATGAGTTGCTTGAGGTGGGCGCGGGGGTTGTCCGTGCCGAGCGGCGTCCCGTCGGCCGCGAGGATTCGATCACCCGCTTGCAGGCGACCGTGGGCGGGCCAACCCGGCAACGTGTTGTGAACGATGACGTCGGCGGGCCTCGTGGCCGCCATCCCGAAGCCCAGGCTTATGCGCGCGGCCTGGCGCTGTTGTCGCAGCCGCCACCATTCGGGCTTGAGCACCTCGGGATTCGTGCGGGCGAGGTAATCAAGCCAGTTGTTCAGCATCCGGGCAATGGCCGCCGGCTGAGCCAGGAGTACGGCATCGGCCCCGGGCGAAGTCCCGTCGAGCGGGCCGGCGGCGGCGATGCGCTCACCGAGCCGCGCAGCCTGGCCGGAGCGGGCGCGAAGGATCTGACGGATGTGGTCGGCGTGTGTCGAAACGATCGCGTCGTGATCCGTGACCGTCCAGCTCAGGCTCAGCGTATGTGTGTAAGGGCAGGCGGTCTGCGTCCGGAAAAACTCACCGAGCCGCGCCTCGGAGATGGTCGTGCCGCCGAATGTCGTCCGGACCACCTGCAGCGGTTCGCGCATCTTGGTCCGGAGGCCCGGGAAGTTGAAAATGTCGATTACGGCGCCGCCTACGATGTCGAGCGTTCGGGCCACTTCGGCGGGGTTGTCCACGGGCACGATCACACCGATCGCCGGAATGTCGAACCCCGCCGGGCTCGTCTGCTCCTCCGGCGGGATCACTCCGAGCATGACAATGGTGTCGTCCCCGAGCCGGGCGAGTAACCCGTTTTCCAGGGACGTGCCGGCGAGCTTCATACGGGCGTCGATGTACGCCAGATACAGCGTCAGAAACGTCGACGGGCCCTGGGTCAGGATCTGATACTGGGACGGATAATGGATCGGCTGCGCCCACGCAGCGAGCGTCGTTGCGGGCAGCGAGTTCAAGGCGGCGATGTTCGCGTCGCGCCGATGCCGCGGGACGTTCCGGTCGAGTTGCCCGCGGATGCTCAAGGCGATCGTTCCGCCGTCCACCGTTACGCCGACGGCGCCTCGTACGAGCGTCGGCCACGAGGCCGGCCACCAGCGGTCCGCCACGCCGCCGGTCGGCCGGGTGGCCGGCGGGGCCGGGCGGCTCGCGGGGGATGTGGCGACGGGGCTCGTGGTTGCGGGTCGGGTGGCGACGGTGGTGGTCGCGGGTCTGCTGGTCTGGCCGGCGGCGGCGGCAGGGGCGGCCCCCGAGAAGTACAGCAGGCCGCGCGGCAAGCCGGGGCCGAAGGCCGCCAGGTTTTCGCGGAAAGACGCTTCGTTCGCCAGCGATGCCCCGTCCCGTCCCGCCAGTAGCCGCAGCGAGCGTTCGTAGATGGACTGCTCGCCATGCCTCTGGCCGAGCAGCAGATGCGTGCCGTCCGTGGCCAGCCAGTGGTTGTGATTGTCGAGCCGGTATTGGCGAACCGGACCGAAGGCCTCGGGCTTGATGTTTCGCCTGGCCAAGGCGGCTTCCACCGGCGCGATCTGCTCGGGAACGGCCAACAGCACGCCGTGGGCCAGATCAGCCCAGTTCGAAAGCACCACCGCCAACTGCCGCCCGAGCAACTCCCGACGCACGACCACCGGATCCCGGATGCCCAGGAGCTCGGCGAGCGGTCGGAGTGCTTCGTTGCCGCTGCCGGGCTCATCGGCCCTGCCCACGATGATCGACGAGAGCGCCGTGCCCCAGTCGCTCTGCGACCATTCCTGCTCCAGCTCGCGCATTCCGCGAATCTCGGCGAAGATCGCGGTATCCGATGGGGCGTAGTGAGCGAGGGAATCCGGCGGCACCGGGTCCGCCGGAGCTGCGCCGAGGGCGCCGGCGCCGGGCACCGCGAACGCCGCGACGCACAGCAGGGCGCGCCACCCGTGGAGCGGATAAGCCCTCACGCCGTTCATGATTCGATCACAGGGAGACTGGACGAAGCGTACGGACACAAGTCCTGCCTGTCGGCCGACCGTTACATCACCTCGAACTCGTTGGCAGCCTTGTCGGTCGAGGCCGGCTGGGGCAGATGTTGGTCGCTTGCCGGTCCGCTGTCAAACTGCGGCCCGATCGGCACGTCGCCGAGGTCGTTGGCTTCCTCAGCGGGTTGCTTATCCAGACCCGCCCAGAGGGTCTCCGGCGGCAGAATGCCGAGGCGGACGAAACTGGCCAGTTGCGAGACGCTCTGCTGCGTCTGCGTAAAGGTGTTGTTGGCTCGTTCGACGGCCGGGGCCAGCCAGGCGGCCAGCACGTCCCGGGTCGGCAGCGGCGCGGCCTTCTCCAGCTCCTCGCGCTCCGCCGCCGTCAGTGCCCTGGGGGACCGTTCCAGCACGTCGTTGAGCACGGCGTCGGGGAGACGATCACGGGCGGCGTTGACCACACCGTGTCTGGCGGTCGGCGTGTGGAACCATGCGGTAAAGGCAAAGACCAGTACGGCGGCCGCCGCCAGCGGCGAGCCGGCGAAGACGGCGATCCGGCGCCATCGGTGCGCCGGTACGGGCCGGCGGCTCCTGAACGCGACCATTACGCGGTCGGTGAAGTCCTCGTGCAGCATCGGTTCTCGCCGATCGGTCCGGACGACGTCCGCGCAGGCCTCCAGAAGGGCCAGCTCGCGCGAGCACTCCGGGCAGCTCAGCCGATGCGTGTGGAGCTCCGTTCGCATTGCCGGCGACAGTTCGTCGTCGAGAAATGCGTCAAAGAGATGACGGGCTTGTCGGCAGGAAATCATGAGGCGTTTTCCCTCAATACGCTGACCTTCGACCAGTCGTCCGCCACGTGGGACAGCAGCGACCGCAGGCACGCCCGGGCCCGATGCAGGTGACTCTTGACTGTCGCGACGGGAATCTGCATCGTCTCGGCCACTTCCTGACAGCTCTGTCCTTCACGGTAGTACAAGAGGACCGTTGCCCGTTGTGGCACGGACAACTGATCCACGGCATCCCAGATCGCATCCTTGAGCCGGCGGGCGTCCTCGCTCTGAGCGAGTTCGTCGGCCGGATCCTCGCGCCCGGATGGCAACGCCGTCACGTCCAGTTCCCCCGTCACGGCGTGCTTGCGGCGAATCCAGTTCAGGCAGAGCCGGTATCCGATGGTGAACAGCCACGTGCTGAACCGGTACTCCGGCCGGAACGTATCCAGCGAGGAAAACGCCCGCATGAACGCATCCTGGCAGATTTCCTCGGCGTCGTGATGATCCCGGACGATTCGCCATACAAACGCGAACAATCGGTCCTTGTGGGCTTCTACAAGTTGGCGCGCACTGGCTTCGTCACCGGCGCGGGCCCGGTCGATCAGCTTCTTCTCAGCCCGCCGTGAAAGGCGTTCCGAGCCTTCCTCGGACTTGCGTGCCCACATGTCTCACCTGATTATACCATGAGTTATGCCGTCGGTTGCACAGCGCCGCCGTGACGCCGGGTTTCTTCCCCCCGGGGGACTTATCGGCAGTCCGGCTGGTTTGCTTTCAATCGGATGCATTGTCGTAACCTTCGTGTTTGAAAGCAGTTATGTCTAAGAAGCCTCGCCAGGACGAACGCCGCATCCTCAACAGGCGGGCTCGCTACGAGTACCACATCGTCGAGACCGTCGAGGCGGGTATCGTCCTGAAGGGCTCCGAGGTCAAGAGTCTGCGCGACGGACGGGCCTCCATCGAGGAGGCGTACGCCCGCATCGCGAACGGGCAGGTCGTTCTGATCGGCTGCAATATCCAGACCTATCCGCCGGCGACCACGCGAAACCACGACCCGCTGCGGGACCGTCGGCTCCTGCTGCATCATCGCGAGATTCGCAAGCTCCTGGCGAAGGTCACGCAGGCCGGCTTCACGCTCGTGCCGCTGAGCATCTTCTTCAATGATCGCGGTCTGGCCAAGGTCGAACTGGCGCTCGTTCGCGGCAAGACCCACGCGGACAAGCGCGAGGACATCCGCAAGCGCGAGCATCAGCGAGACATCGATCGGGCGATGCGGCGGAAGTGAAGCCCGGGCGGCGTCTGCGTCCTTCTGCGCCCCGGGGCGGCGCCCGCGGCGAAGAGGGAATTGGCCGCGTCCGCAGGGGCGATGGATTGCACGCTGTTCTCTGCCGGCTTGCGTGCCGTCGTTGCGGCGCGACATAATGCGCCGAATTGTCGGCGGGCCCTTGCCGGCACGATGGAGAGGCCAATGACTTCAGTGGGCGTCGGATTGATCGGCTGCGGGACCGTGGGGACCGGAGTGGTCGAGCTTCTGGCGACGAACGCCGAGACGATCGCGCGGAAGTCCGGCCTGCGTCTGGAACTGCGCCACATCTGCGAGAAGAACCGGGCCGTCTGGGATCGCGTGAAGGCCCCGCCGGGAACGTTCACCGACGACCTGGACGTCATTCTCCGTGACCCCGGGACGACGATTGCGATCGAGCTGGTGGGCGGCACGACCGTCGCCGGCGAGATCGTCCGGAAGTGTCTCGCGGCCGGAAAGGACGTCGTCACCGCGAACAAGGCGCTGCTGGCCGTTCGCGGGCGGGAGATCTTTTCCGCGGCCCGCGCGGCCGGCCGGTGCGTCTCGTTCGAGGCCAGCGTCGGCGGAGGCATCCCCGTGATCGCCGCGCTTCGCGAGGGGCTTATCGCCAACCGCATCGATGCGGTGTTCGGCATCGTCAACGGCACATGCAACTACATCCTCAGCGAGATGGCCGCCCGCGACCGGGCCTATGCCGACGTCCTCGCCGATGCGCAGCGCCTGGGTTACGCCGAGCCCGACCCGTCGTTCGACGTCAAGGGCACCGACACGGCCCACAAGCTCGCGATCCTCGCCGCGATCGCGTTTCAGGCGGATATCGATCTGGGCAGCATCGCCGTGGAAGGCATCGAGGCGATCGATCGCATGGATCTGCGGGCCGCGCGGGAGCTCGGCTACGTCTGCAAGCTTCTGGCGATCGGCGAGCGCGAGGACGACGGCCTGAGCCTCCGCGTCCACCCCGCGTTCATCCCGCAGGCGCATCCGCTCGCCGGCGTCTCGGGCCCGTTCAACGCGATCAGCATTTACGGCAATGCCGTCGGGCATACGCTCTTCTACGGCCGGGGCGCCGGGCCGAAGCCGACGGCCAGCGCGATCCTGGCCGACGTGATCGCCGTGGCCACGGGCAATGCCCGGCGCGTCTTCGAGCAGTTCCGCCTCTTGCAGGATCAGAACGAACCGGCGAAGATCCGGCCGATCGAGCGGATTCAGAGCCGGTACTATGTGCGGGCGATGGTAAAGGACCGGCCGGGCGTGATGGCGCGGATTACGAAGGTCTTCGGCGATCACGCGATCAGCCTGAGCGCGATCCGGCAGCACGAGGCGGCCGAGGGCGGCACGCAGGATGAGGTGCCCGTCGCGATTACCACGCACCTGGCCCGCGAAGGGGCCATGCGGGAGGCGATGCGGCAGATCGAATCGCTCGACGTGGTTGTGGCGCCGCCCGTATGCATTCGCGTCGTCGCGGAGCGGGAAGAGTACCGGGAGTAGCAGGACGTCGGGCTTCGGGGATGAGGCATCGGGCGTCGGGGATCATCGCTCGGGATCTGCCCCGGCGGGAATAGGCAACGGACAAGCGATTGACGGACCTCGGGATGAAGTTCGCATTGATACTACCGGACGGCGCGGCCGACGAACCTGTCGCGGAGCTGGGCGGCCGCACGCCTCTGGCGGTGGCGCAGAAGCCCAACATGGACTGGATCGCCCTGCACGGTCGGCAGGGCACGGCGCGGACGGTGCCTCCGGGCTTCACGCCGGCCAGCGATGTGGCCACGCTGAGCGTGGTCGGCTATGACCCGAATCGTTGCTACACCGGACGTGCTCCGCTTGAGGCGGCCGCGCGCCGGATCCACCTGGGGCCGAATGATCTCGTCTATCGGTGCAACCTCGTCACCCTCGTGGATGACCGGATGGAGGACTTTACCGCCGGCCACATCCGTCAGCAGGAAGCCGAGCGTCTGATCGCCGACCTGAACGAGAAGCTTGCGGATGATCGCGTCCGGTTCTATCCGGGCGTGGGCTATCGCCACCTGATGGTCTTCAAGGACGCGGCCGGCACGAAGGTGGACACCACCCCGCCGCATGATATCCCGGGCGAGAACGTCGCGAAGTATCTCCCGTCCGGCAAGGATGCCGACCCGATCCGTGTTCTGATGGCCCGGTCGCAGCCGATCCTGGCCTCGCATCCGGTCAACGAGGTCCGCCGGGAACTGGGCGAGAATCCCGCGACCTCGATCTGGTTGTGGGGGCAGGGGCCGATGCCCCGCCTCGACCGCTTCCGCCAGCGCTTCGGACTCAGCGGGGCGGCGATCGGCGCGGTGGATCTCTTCCGGGGCATTGCGACGTGCATCGGCTGGACGCTCATCGACGTGCCCGGCGCCACCGGCTTCATCGACACGAACTACCGCGGCAAGGGCGAGGCCGCCGTCCAGGCCCTCGATGCGTATGACCTGGTTGCCGTCCACATCGAAGCGCCGGATGAGGCCGGTCACATGGGCAACTGCGCGGAGAAGATCAAGGCCATCGAGCAGATCGACGAGCATGTCGTCGGTCCCGTGCTCGCGAAGCTCCGGACGTTCGACGAGTGGCGGATCCTGGTCGCGCCGGACCATCCGACTCCGCTGAATCGCAAGACACATACGGCCGATCCGCCGCCGTTCTGCATGGCGGGTACCGGCGTGGTGGGCGTCTATCAGGAGACGTTCAACGAGGCCAACGCGGCTCGAAGTGATCTGCATGTGGATCCCGGCTATGAGCTTATGGAATACTTCCTGCGGTTCGGACGCCGCTCGTAAGAGCGTTGCGCGGGCGGCGGCGATGCGGCTGCGTCGGCACGTGCTGAACCCCGTTCTCCGGCGGGTGGACCCGCGGGGCTTCCGCGACGAGCGGTGGATTCCCGCGCACGGGACCGCGATGCCCGAGCCGGCCATGTCCCGGCCGCCGCGTGCCTTGTGGGTCGAGGCGACCGATTCGCAGGGGCAGTTGGCGTCGTGGTGGTCGGGCGAGTGGTGGGGGCGATGTCTCGCCTCCTGGGGCCGGGCGGCGGTGACCGTCGTCTTGCTTCCGACTCCGGGCGCGATCCTCATGCCTGCCGTGCTGGAGCAGCTTGGCCGTGTCTGTGTCGTGGCGCGAAAGTGGAGGCTCGTCGCCCGGACGCGCGGCGACGAACTCGCCAGCACCGCCGCAGTGGACCGATTGCTGCGAACGCCGTATCATGAGGTCGAGTTTCTGGCGGGGGATGATGTTCTTCCGGGCCGCGACCGCGGTTATGTTGCCTGGCGGGCGCAGCGGATCCTCGCCGTGATGAAGCAGGTGGTCGAGCTTCGCGGGGCCCGGGGGTTGACGCGCCCGGTAGTCGCCTGGCGGTGGGATGCGGGGCGTGCGCCGGCGGCGTGGCCTTCGATCGCCGAGGCCCAGGCCCTGGCGCGGCAACTCCGGGTGGATCGGTTTGTCGTGCCCGGGCGGGCGGAATAACGGGTGCAAACGATGGGTCTGGTGGTACAGAAGTTCGGTGGTACGAGCGTGGCCGACGCGGAGCGGATTCACCGCGCCGCCCGCCGCGCGATCCGTGCGAAGCTGGACGGGCATCAGGTGGTGGTCGTCGTCTCGGCCATGGGCCATACGACGGATGAGTTGATCGAGCTGGCGAAGCAGGTCGCATCGAATCCGCCCAAGCGCGAGATGGACATGCTCCTCACGACGGGCGAGCAGATCTCGATCGCGCTGATGGCCATGGCGATCGACGCGGCCGGGCACAAGGCGATCAGCTTCACGGGTGGGCAGGTCGGCCTCGTGACGGACGAGAGCCACACGAAGGCGCGCATCAAGAAGATCGATGCCGACCGGATTCGCAAAGAGCTTCAGGCCGGCCGGATCGTCATCGTAGCGGGTTTCCAGGGCATTACGGAGGACGGGGCGATCACGACGCTCGGCCGCGGCGGCTCGGACACGACGGCCGTCGCGCTGGCCGCCGCCCTGAAGGCCACCGCGTGCGAAATCTACACGGACGTGGACGGCGTCTACACGACGGACCCGCGGATCGTGCCCGAGGCGCGGAAGATCGACCGGATCAGCTACGATGAGATGCTCGAGCTGGCGTCCTTGGGCGCCGGCGTCATGCATTCGCGGGCGATTGAGTTCGGAAAGAAATACGACGTTCCCATTCACGTCCGCAGCTCGCTGACGGACGTGCCGGGAACCCTCATCATCTCGGAGACTCCGGACATGGAAGGTATCGTAGTGCGTGGTGCGACGATGAAGAAGGATCTGGCCCGCGTGATGCTGATCGGCGTGCCGAACAAGCCGGGGATCGCGGCCCGGATCTTCGCCCGCATCGCGAAGCACAATATCGCGGTGGACGACATCATCCAGAACGTCTACCAGGATACCAACGTGGCCAACATCGGGTTCACCGTGGCGGCCACGGACGCCGCCGAGGCCCAGGCCGTCTGCCAGGAGATCGGCCGGGAGCTCGGCTTCAACAAGGTCGAGCTCGAGGAAAAGGTGGCCAAGGTGAGCGTCGTCGGCGTCGGTATGAAGACGCATACCGGTGTTGCCGCGAAGATGTTCAGTGCCCTCGCGGAGGCCAAGGTGAACATCGGCAACATCTCCACAAGCGAGATCGTGATCAGTTGCATCGTCGATCGCGCCGATGCGGAGAAGGCGCTCAAGGCCGTCCATGCGGCCTTCGAGCTGGACAAGGCGTAACACGGTGCCGCCCCGGCGAACCGGCCGCTCCTGCACCGCCTGCCGCGACCGCAGGGTTCCTCCGCCGGCCGCCGGTATTTCCCGCGAGAACCGCGCGGGCTATCGGGGCACGTTCAGGTGAATCGGCGCCTCCGTGCTTACGTCCGGCCTGGATGAGCAGTAGACCAGCCGTGCGCCGGTGACCGTCCGGCCTCCCGAGCCGCTTTCCTCCTGTTCCACCGTGGCCTCGACGACCCCGACGACAGGCTCCGTGGAGAAGCGGCTGGTGCCGCCTTGCGTGCCGGGCCCGGCGAGGGTGCGCCGGGGCGCGAAAAGGTCCGCCCGCTCGACGAGAGCGATCGCGGCCGCATACGTGCCGGGCCCGGACACCCCGGCCACGACCACACGGCCACCCGCCCCGGATGGGGATGCCTGACAGACGACCAGTCCCACGTCCGTGCCGTGACGGGGCCGTTCGCCGCGTCCGGGTGGAACGTACAGGAAGGGCTTGCCGCCGCCCACCGAGATGCCCTGCTGGTGTTCTTCCGGCACTTCCTCGATGAACCGGGTCTCGGCTACGCGCCGGTCCGGCGACGTGCGGAGGCGGAACACGACCGGCTCTGCCGCAGGCGGACGCACAGGCTCCGCGCCGTAGATCTGTTCCAGAAGCGCGGTCGTCGGCCAGCTCACCTTGGAGCTTCCGAAGCTGATCTTCCACTCGGGCGGCTCCGTCGAGTGGATCGACGGAACATCCGGCCTCGCCGCACCCCGCCGCACCCAGCTCATGCGGCACGGCTCGATGTCAAAGCGTACCTGGCGCCACGTAGTGCGCGGAAGGTGGGCATTGACATGCGAGAGCGCAAGCAGGTCGAACATCGAGGAGTGGTCGCGGGATTCGTCGCCCTGTGTCCCTCCGACGACGTAGATCCGGACCCGCCCCGTCTCGCTCATGAGCTGAAGCACGTTCGGGGCCACGAGGTAGTCCAGCCACGTCGGGCAGTGGTCGTAGACGTAACGCAGCAGGTCGTTGATTTCGTCCCGCGAGAGTCGCCCGGTACCTTCGACAAACCGTTTGAGCGCGTGGCGTCGTTGCCCTTTGGGCCATCCAAGCAGGTTCTGCACGGTGTCCCAGCGAAACCCCTGCTCCTGAAAGTACCTCGGGATGTTGAAATCGACAGACATTGGCGGATTCTCCTGGGCCGACTCCCGCTTATTGTTACATGCTCGCGAATTCATGTCCACACAAGTACCATTATTGCGTAAGAATCGCGTACATGCGTGTACATTAATCTGAGCTAACTATCTGCACTCCAAGTACTTGACAGCGAACAGAATTCGTATATCATGCGGCCAGGAGCCTGGGCGGACTTCCGATAGCCGGCGCTGTCGAGTTCGCCGCCAAGTCTTTTGTTGCGAAGGGAGTTGCGAAGATGGTTATGGAATGTAGCGACCTCTCTCCCGCCGCCATGCACGAGCTCTGCATGGCTCAGTGGCCGAACCTGGCGGAACGGCTGCATACGATCCCCCCTTGGGAATGGCCGGACAAGCTCACCCCCTGGCTGGCGGAGCTGGCGGGCGCTTCCGACTACGAGGGCAAGACCGCCGACGATGATCTGGCAAGGCTCGTCAGCGCGTTGGCACTGGTCAACGCGCTGGGGCGTCTCCACAGGACCAGAACGGGATCCGTGCACGACGCGTTTCGAGGGATTCGGGACGAGTTGCTCAAGGGAATCCGTCGGAGCCTGACGCCGCAGGAGGTCTTTGCGCTTCTGGACGCGATCGACCTCGAGGCGAGGTCTCTGGAGCGGGCGTTTCTCAGGAGCACGGACTGATTCGTTGCGAAAGGGAAGGAAGCGAGCTGCATACCGTCGCAGGACGCAGCGCATGCAAGGGGGGCTGCGCCGATCGTGATGCAACAGGGGTGATGTGCGCAGGCTTCGGCCGGAGGGCCGGGCACCTCATCCGAAACGCACCAGGGCGGAGCAAAAGGGGACGACGCCGGCGGGGGAAGACGGCCGCTTCGGGAAGCGGCAAGGACCGCCGTAGCGGCCATGTCTCCGGGCCGCGGATCTGCCAGTCTGTGGGAGAGGTTTGTTCTTGCGGCACACTACTTTCCGGCGGTGGGGCGGGCAGTGCGGACGTCGCCGGTTCCGGTCCGGCATTGTCACCGTCTGCGGGGCGGGTATGCTTGGCCGAAGAGGCGTTTCACGGGCCGGCGCGCGGTCGTTCCGGCGGGCGAGCGGCACGCGACGGCGTTGATCCTGTAGCCGGAATGGTGTGGGATGACAAATGATGCGCGCGGTTTTGCCGGTTTTCGGCGGCGGGAGGCGCTGAGCGTCGCGGCCGTGCTGCTGGTCGGGCTGCTCGTGCGCGCAATCTATCTGGAGCAATACCGGGCGCGCGTTCCCTATTACAGCATTCCCATCGCCGACGCGGCATCGTACGACCGATGGGCGCAGCGGGTCGCCGGGGGGGAGGGTTACGGTCCCTCGCCGTTCTACTGGTCGCCGCTGTATCCGTACTTCCTGGCCCTTGTGTACTCCGTGCTGGGGCGCAGTCTCACGATCGTTTATGTCATCCAGGCGATTATCGGTCTGGGCAATCTGCTGGCCGTTTACGCATTGGGGCGGCGGCTGTTCGGTCACGCGGCCGGATTGGCGGCGATGATCCTCCTGCTGGTGTACGCACCGGTGCTGTTCATGGAGACCAAGCTGCTGTCGGAGACGCTTGCGCTGGCGCTGAATTCGTGCGCACTGCTTCTGGTCATGCGATGTCTGGATCGCCCTCGGCCGGTTGCGTTTCTGGCGGCAGGGCTTGCTCTGGGGTTCAGTGCGATCTGTCGGTCGGGCAACCTGTTGTTCGTCGTCCTGCTGCTGGTCTGGCTGGGCATCGAGCGCGTTCGGCAGGGGGAGCGCATGCCCCTGCGGTTGACGGGGCTTCTCCTCGTGGGGGTTGTGCTTCCGATTCTGCCGGTTACGGCGCGGAACTACTTCGTGGGGCACGATCTCGTGCTGATCCAGACGAACGGCGGTATGACCTTCGCCCAGGGCAACAACGAGAATGCCCTCGGCGTGCTCGCCGAGCCGCCCGGCATTTCGGGCGGCATCGCGTCGCAGCAGGCGGAGGAGACGGCCGTCGCCTCGCGGGCTCTCGGGCGCCCGCTGAAGCCTTCCGAGGCCTCCCGCTACTGGTTTCGTCAGGGCCTGGGCTTCATTCGCGCGCATCCGGGCGACTACGTCGTCCTGCTCCTGCGCAAGCTGCTCTACTCGGTTACCAACCGCGAGGAACAGGACAACTACGAACTGTACTACGAGGCCGGTCAGGTTCCCTTGCTGCGGCTGCTCGTTCTGCCGTTCTCGGTGCTGATGGGGCTTGCCGTTTTCGGCTTCGTTCGGAGAGGCAGACAGCCGGGGCGGCGCGCGGCCGACGCGCTCGCCCTGTACCCGCTGAGCGTACTCCTTACGCTTCTGATCTTTTATGCGTCCTCGCGCTATCGCCTGCCGGCGGTGCCGGTGCTGGCCGTCTTTGCCGGGTTCGGCCTCGTGCAGCTCGTCGAGGCGGCGCGGAGGCGTAACACGGCGGGCCTGGCGATGGGCATTGCGCTTCCCGTGTGTCTTACGATCGTCGGCAGCGTGCCCCACCCGCTGTCCGGGGGCACCGGTTCGTTCGTTCTGTTCAACGTGGGCATGGCGTACGTGGCCGACGGCGACCTGGACAGGGGCATCCCGCTGCTGGAGGACGCGGCGGCACGGAATCCCGACGACGGCGCGACGCAGTTCAACCTCGGTTACGCTCTGTTGCGCCGTGGCGATACGGCCAGGGGGATCGAGCATCTGGAGCGTGCCGCGACGATCCCGAACGTTGCCGCCCAGGCGAACTGCGCGATCGGCCAGTGGCGGATGCAGCAACAGGACCTCGCGGAGGCCGAGCGCCGCTTTCGGCAGGCAATCGCCGCGGATCCGGCCTTCGCGCCGGCGTATCAGGATCTCGGCCGGTTGCTTTTCATGCGCGGGGATCTCCCCGGGGCAGTAGCACAGTACCGGGAGGCGGTCCGGCTGATGCCGGATTCCGCCGAGGCCCGGTTCGGCCTCGGAGTCGTGCTGATGAGCCAGGGGGATCCGGCCGGCGCGATTCGGGAGTTGTCGGAGGCGCAGCGGCTCGCGCCGGGTTGGGAAAAGATCATCCATGCTCTGAACGATGCCCGCAGTCGATTGCGTCGGCAGGAGAGTCAGTAACCGGCAGAGTCCGCCAAGCCGGGCGGGCCACGCCATTGCGTGCCGATGGGGCCTTGAAGGCGGACGGGACGCTCCCCATGAGCGATTGCGGCCGACGGCGGCGCTACTGCCGCTTTCGGTTCGAGCGTTTCGTTCGTTTCCAGCCCCCCAGCGTGGGCGTGGCCCGCAGCCCAACATGGCGGCGCCGGACGCACGTGGCGTGCGTCGCGTCATTCTGAGGCCCCCTTGGGGGCCGAAGAATCCGGCGTCCGATTTGCGCAGATCCTTGCACGCGCAAAGCCCCCGCAACGCTCAGGCCAGATTCTTCGGTCGCTCCGCTCCCTCAGAATGACGTACCGCCCCTGGCCCGGAATGCGGCGCCGGCCGACAAGAATCCAGGCGATAACCGTGCAGGGGCGACGGAGCCTTCGCGGCACTGCTCGCCGCATGCGAAACTGTCTTACCGAAAACGGCACTACGTATTGTGCAGAAAGACCTCCGGCGGGATCGGCCGTCCGATCGTGCCCTCCTGGCCGGCGGTCAGCTTGAGGAGCTTCCAGTAGTCGTTTCGGGCGGCCTGCCAGAAGGGCTTTACGGGCCTGCGTGCCAGGGTCAGCGCGGCGACGGCGCTGCGGGCGGCGAAGGC
>CAZZFA010000007.1:0-88660 GCA_964653435.1 uncultured Planctomycetales bacterium
AAGACGTTGGTGACAGGGCGTCGGCGACAAGACGTTGGTGACAGGGCGTTGGCGACGGGGCGTCGGTGACAAGGCGTCGGCGACAGGGCGTCGGCGACGGTCGGAATCGCAACGGCCGTCATCCGGTGGCTTCCAGAGGTGTGAGCAAGCCTGACAGTCCGTTGAAAGAGTCACGAACCGTTGCCGCCGACCGCGCCGGCGAAACGCAAACGCGATTCCGGCGACTGCGCCGCTGCCGATCGCGACGAGCCATCCCGCTACGCACCAGCAAAACCGGAAACGCGATTTCGGCGACTGCCCCGACACTCTTTCAACCGGCTGCCAGGCTGAAGGCGGTGGCAAACCCGTGCCCGCCGAAGCCGACGGTATGCCGCGCAGACAAGGCCGTCTTCAGCAGTCCTTGCCGGGCCACGTCACCATCGGCTGGTTCAGCCGACCGGCCTTTGGCCGCCGCCTTCGGCCGGTGGAGGCACGGGCTTCATTCCCTTCCACGCCTGCCGCCCAGCGGGCTTGAGCCGGGGCCGGGTGAATGCCCGCTGCCCACCGTCTGCAACCACGGCCATGCACCCGGAGGGCTTGCCCGGCTTGACTCGCTATCGGGCACCGGTACGATAATGTCTCCCGCGCGGAGCCGGTTGGCGCCGGCTCTGGCGCGGGGCGTATGTCAGCGAATTGACACGGAGGCAACCCAATGTTGCGATGGAATGCGGCGCTCTCTGGCCTGCTGCTTGCCGCGGTGTTCGCCGCCGGCTGCGAGGATCAGAAAAAGAAGGAAAAACTGCCTGCTGAAGAATCCCCCAAGATGACGATCGAGACTCCGCCGCCGGCGCCTGCGCCGGCGCCGGTTCCCGCGCCGGAAACACCTCCGCCGACGGCGACGACCCCGCCGCCGACGCCGGCCCCCGAGGTCGCGGCGCCCGCGGAGCCGTCGCATTCGTTGCCGAAGGAGAGCTATTCCGGCAAGAAGGCCGCCCGCAGCAAGCCGCGGGTCTATACGACGAAGTCCGGCGACAGCCTTCAGTCCATTGCGAAGAAGTACTACAATGACCCGAAGAAATGGCGAACGATTTACGAGGCCAATCGCCGGCAGATCAAGGATCCCAACAAGATCCCCGTCGGCAAGAAGCTGATCATCCCGTAGCCGCGCCGACGGGTTATCTGTCGCGCCCGGTTCAGTTCGTCCGGGGCGTCGGGCCGCAGCGCGCCAGGCTGTTCGCCAGACTCGGCATCGAAACCGTCGCCGACCTGATCGCGCACTTTCCCTTTCGCCATCAGGTCCAGGGGGCGCCGCAGCCGATCCGGACGCTCGTCGAGGGCGAAGCCGCCACGATCGTCGGCCGGCTCGTCGATGTGCAGACGCGCGGGCGCCGGTGGTCCCGTTTCCCTTCGGCCGTGTTCGCGTTCGTGGAGGACGACACCGGCGAGTGCGAAATCCGCTGGTTCAACGCCCCTTACATGGCCGACCGCCTCGAATCGATGCGGGGGGCGCTCGTCCGGGTGCACGGGCCGGTGCGGGCCTCGCGCCGCGGCGTGCAGTTCGTGAATCCCCGGATCGAGCAGGCCGCCGGCGCCGCGCCGCCGGCCGCCCGCGAGGGGGAGCGGCTCGAGCCGGTCTATCGCGCGGTGGAGAATCTTCCCAGCCGTGCCATCGCGGCGGCCGTGCAGGCGTGCCTTCCGCAGGCGCTGCAGGAGATCGAGGAGCTATTCGACGATCCCTATCTCGCCGCCCGGCATCTGGCACGCCGCCGCTCGGCGATTGAGCGCTACCATCAACCGCGGTCGCTCGACGACATCCCGATCGCGCGGCGGCGTATCGCCTACGACGAGCTGTTTCTGATGCAGCTCGCCATCGCCATGAAGCGTGCCCGGGCCCTGACGATCGAGCAGGCCGTGCCGCTGCGGTCGTCCGCGGAGATCGACCGGCGGATCCGGCGGCGCTTCCCGTTTACGCTTACCTCGGCTCAGGATCGGGTCATTCGCGAGATCGTCGCCGACCTTGCCCGGCCGCGGCCGATGAACCGCCTCCTGCAGGGCGACGTGGGAAGCGGCAAGACGGTGGTCGCGCTCTATGCCGCCCTTGTTGCCATCGCGAACCGCCGGCAGTGCGCGATCATGGCGCCTACGGAGGTGCTTGCCGAGCAGCACTTCCGCAACGTGGAGAAGTACCTTGCCGGCAGCCAGGTCCGCCGCGTGTTGCTCACCGGGCGGACGCCGGCGCGGACGCGGGCGCGGGCGATCCGTGCCGCCGCCGCCGGCGAGCTGGACCTGGTCATCGGCACGCAGGCCCTGTTGGAGAAGGATGTGAGCTTCTCCTCGCTCGCGCTGGTGATCGTGGACGAGCAGCACAAGTTCGGCGTGGCCCAGCGGGGCACGATCCGGGCGCGCGCCGCGGAGAACGTGATTCCGCATTACCTGGTGATGAGCGCTACGCCGATCCCGCGGACGCTCTCAATGACGGTCTTCGGGGACCTGGACGTTTCGGTCATCGACGAACTGCCGCCCGGGCGGCAGAAGGTTCGCACGCTGTGGGTCGGTCCGGATCGGTATGAGGAGGCATGGAGGCTGGTGCGCGAGCGGCTCGCCGCGGGCGAACAGGCGTTCGTTGTGTACCCGCTCGTCGAGGAGTCGGAGACGATGCCCCTCCGCGCCGCCACGAAGGAAGTCGAGCGGATCGCGAAGGAGGTTCTCCCCGGCGTGCCGGTGGAGCTGCTGCACGGAAAGATGCCCGGCCGGGAAAAGCAGGAGGTGATGCATCGTTTCGTGAGCGGCCGGACCCGCGTGCTCGTCGCGACCACGGTTGTCGAGGTCGGCGTGGATGTGCCCAACGCCACGGTTATGGTGATCCAGCATGCGGATCGGTACGGTCTTGCCGCGCTGCATCAGTTGCGCGGGCGCGTCGGCCGCGGGGATCGGCCGGCCTGCTGCCTGCTGATGGCCGACGCGGCCGGGGGGGCGGCCGCCCGGCGCCTCAGTATCCTGTGCGAAACGACCGACGGCTTCCGCATCGCCGAGGAGGACCTGCGCCTCCGCGGCCCCGGCGAGATCCTGGGGACGCAGCAGCACGGCTGGCCGGAGCTGAAGGTTGCCGACCTTATCGCGGACGCGGATCTGCTCGATCTGGCTCGCCGTGACGCCCTGGAGCTGGTGCGCAAGGATCCGGGGCTGACCGATCCCCGCCACGCCGCGCTGCGGCGCGAGCTTCTCGCGAGGTTCCGCCATCGGCTCGCGTGGATCGACGTGGCATGACGGCGGCCCGGCGCAAGGAAGAGGGGCAACCCCGGCGGGTTGCCCCCGGCTCATCCGCCCGTGGCCGCTCGGCCTGGCTTATCTGTCGCTTTCGCCGCGGAGCGCTGCCGGGGCGATCTGTTCAAACCATCCTACCTTGGGCAGTTCGCCCACGAGCGGCGCCACGTACTCGCGGAACGAGGCGTGGATGTTGTTGCTGCGGTCGGTGATGTAGTGGTCGGGCAGGACCTTCGTGGTCGGCTCGTGGTCCGGGGCGACGGCGGCGAGCTCGACGAGCTTGGTGCCGACGGCGTACGTCGTGCCCGGCAGTCGCGTGAGGGCCACGCTCGCGTCGATCTCCGCGTCCACGGAATAGCTTACGGCCATCTGGCCGACGAGCCTCGCCTCCCAGGCATCGACGGGGCTGTAGAAGCCCGCGATCGACCGCTGCAGATAGCCGAAGGTGTCGGCCCGCACCCGTTTGATCTTCTTGCAGCGGGCGCGGAGCGTGCCGGCCAGGTAGTCGGCGAGCGACCCCGAGCCGGAGGAGAGCTGGATGTTCCCGAACGCGTCCTTCTCCAGGTTGGCCTGCTTGAGCACGGAGACCTTGGAAACCCACTCCTCGCCGCGCTCGTCGCGGATTCCTTCGCTGACGGCGATCACGCACCGGCCGTAGCGGTCAAAGACCTCTTCCACGTCGGCGACGAACTGGTCGATCGTGAACGGCCGCTCCGGGACGTACACGAGGTGCGGGCCGTCGTCTTCGCGCTGGCGGGCCAGGATGCTGGCGGCGGTGATAAAGCCGGCGTTGCGTCCCATGAGGATGTTGATCTTCACGCCCGGCAGGGCACGGTTGTCGAGGTCGTCGCCGATGAAGGCCGTCGCGACGAACTTGGCCGCGCTGCCGTAGCCCGGGCAGTGATCGGTCACGAGCAGGTCGTTGTCGATCGTCTTGGGGATATGGATGACCCGAAGCGAGTACTTCGCGTCGATCGCGAGCCGGTTGACGATGCGGGCGGTGTTCGCGGAGTCGTTTCCGCCGATGTAGAAAAAGTACCGCACGTCGTGCTTGCGAAAGACGTTCAGGATCCGCTCGCAGTATTCCAGGTCCGGCTTGTCGCGGGTGGAGCCCAGCGCTGCGGCCGGCGTCTGCGCGACGAGCTCGAGCATCTCCGTGGGTTGCCGGAGCAGATCGTAGAACCGTTCGTTGATGATCCCGTGGACGCCGTGGCGGGCGCCGTAGAGGTTCCGGATGTGCCGGTACTTCTGCACCTCCTGGATCACGCCGACGAGTGACTGATTGATGACGACCGTGGGCCCGCCGGCCTGTCCGACGACCGCGTTGCCCGTACCCAGTGTTGCCATACGATTACCTCCAGAATGCCCGTGAAGGCCAGCAAAGTCCGCAAGAGTCTACCAAGTGCGCTCGATAAATCCAGTATCGACCTGTGCCTTCAGGAAGTGGGTGTGGGAGAAGATCTCGCGGAAGAGCGGGATGGTGGTCTTGATCGGAGCCACCGTGAACTCTTCCAGGCATCGGCGCATGCAGGCGATCGCCTCCTGGCGGGTCGGCCGATGCACGATGAGTTTGGCGATCATGGAATCATATCGCGGGCTGATCCGCGTGCCGGGGACGACATGAGTATCGACGCGCACGCCGAAGCCGCCGGGCGGCTCGAAACGTTCGATGGTTCCCGCGCAGGGCCGGAAGCCGTCGGCGGGGTCTTCCGCGTTGATGCGGCATTCGATGGCCGCACCGCTGCGGACGATATCGCGCTGCCGCAGGGAGAGGGTCTCGCCGGCGGCGATGCGCAACTGCCATTTGATGAGATCCTGCTGCGTTACCATTTCCGTGACCGGGTGCTCCACCTGAATGCGGGCGTTGACCTCGGTGAAGTAGAACTTCTCGTTGCGGTCGACGAGGAACTCGACGGTGCCGGCGTTGTAGTAGTTGGCCGCCTTGGCCAGGCGGACGGCGGCGGCGCAGAGTTCCTCGCGCGTGCGGTCGCTGATGCCGGGCGAGGGCGATTCCTCGACGAGTTTCTGGTAGCGGCGCTGGAGCGTGCAGTCGCGTTCGAAGAAGTGGACGGCGTGGCCGGCACGGTCGGCGAGGATCTGGACCTCGACGTGGCGGGCCATCTCGATCACCTTTTCGAGGTAGAGCCCGTCGTCCTTGAAGGCGTTCTGCGCCTCGAGGCGGGCCTGGCGAAGCGACGCGCGCAGGGTGGCCTCGTTGTGGGCGATCCGGATGCCGCGGCCGCCGCCGCCTGCCGCCGCCTTGATCATCACCGGGTAGCCGATCTTCGCGGCGAGGGCGACGGCTTCGTCGTCGTCTTCCAGACGCCCGGCGCTGCCGGGGACGGTGGGCACCTTGGCGGACTTCGCCAGCTTCCGGGCGGCCACCTTGTCGCCCACGAGGCGCATGGCCTCGGCGCTCGGCCCGATGAACTCGATCTTCGCCTCGCGGCACTGCTCGGCGAATCGGGCGTTCTCCGCGAGAAAACCGTAGCCGGGGTGGATGGCGTCGACGTTGGCGATCTCCGCGGCGGCGATGACCCGGTCGCTCCGGAGGTAGCTTTCGGAGGGCGGGCCGGCGCCGATGCAGATCGCGCGGTTCGCCTGCGCGAGATAACGGGCATGCCGGTCCTCTTCGGAGTAGACGCAGACCGTCTCGATGCCCATCTCGCGGCACGCGCGCATGATCCGCACGGCAATCTCGCCGCGGTTGGCTATCAGGATGCGCGAAAACATGGCGAACCTCGGGAAATCAGGGCGAGAGGACGGAAACGCAAAGACGCAGGAAGAGGCCGGGGGCCTTTCCGTCGCTCACGTTTTCACTCATCCGCTCTCGCACGTTTCATGGCTTGGGTCTTACCCGGAACAGCGGCTGGCCGTATTCCACCGCCTGCTCGTTCCGCACGAGCACCTGCTCGATCGTGCCCGAAACCCCCGCCTTGATCTCATTGAATACCTTCATCGCCTCGATGATGCACACGATCGTCTCGGGCTCGACGGGGCTGCCGATGGTTACATACGGCGACGCATCGGGGTCGGAACTGGCGTAGAACGTCCCGACCATGGGCGACGTGATCGTCAGGAAGCCGTCGTCCGGTTTGCCGCTGGCCTCGGGGGCCTCCGGAGAGGCCGGCGCCGGGGCGGCCGGCGCCGCGGGAACCACCGCTTGCGGAACGGCGCCCGGCGTAAGCGCGACGATCGGTGTGCCGTGTGCGGCCGGCCCGCGCCGGATGATCACGGACTGCCCGCCGTCACGGAGCTTCAGTTCCGTGAGCTCGTGCTCCACCATCATCGCGACGAGTTCGCGAATCTTCTCGATCTCAACCACGTATCACCATCTCGTTCAGGTCGGCGCTCAGGCTCGACAGGACCTTCGCGCCGTCCCGCGTCACCTGCACGTCGTCCTCGATCCGTACACCGCCGATACCGCGAACGTACACGCCGGGTTCGATCGTCACGACCATCCCCGGCTTGAGGGTCACGGGGTTTCGCCGACCGAGCGAAGGCGCTTCGTGGACGTCCAGCCCGAGCCCGTGCCCGGTGCTGTGGGTGAACGCCTTCCCGAAACCCACGGACTTCAGATACGATCGCGCCGCTCGATCCACCGCCCGGGTGGTCGTCCCGGGGCGGACGGCCGCGATGGCCCGGCGCTGTGCCTCCAGCACCGCTGCGTACATGCGGCGAAACCGAGCCGGGATTCTACGGACGAACACCACGCGGGTCAAGTCGCTGCGGTAGTGGTCGACGAGGGCCCCCCAGTCGAGCAGGATCGCGCTGCCGGGCCGAATCCGGCGGTCGCCCGGCCGGGCGTGAGGCAGGGCCGCGTTCGCGCCCTCGGCGACAATCGTCGGAAACGCCGGTCCGCTCGCGCCCCGCCGCTGCATCTCGTACTCCAGGCGCGCGGCGATCTCACGCTCCGTCATCCCGACGCGGATGGCCCGGCACGTCGCGCGGAAGGCGTCCTGGGCGACCTCGATCGCCCGCCGGGTCGTGCGGAGTTCGTGGTCGTCCTTGCACAGCCGCAGGTCGTTGACAATCGGCTTGGCGCGGACGAGCCGGGCGGGCTTCAGTGCTTTCCGGAACGCCGACAACTGGGCCACGGTGAGACAGTCGGCCTGGAAGCCGACGCGCTTCCAGCGGAGCCGCTTGCGGAGCTTCGTCAATTCGTCGCTGATGCCTTTCGAGCGAATGATCTTCTTCGCCCACGGCGCCTCGCGATCGGCCTGTTCGTCGAAGCGGCCGTCGGTGATCAGGTACACCCTGTCGGCCGTGACGACGGCGGCGCCGTCCTCGCCGGTGAAGCCCGTCAGGTAGATCTGATCGATGCGGTTGGTAATCAGGTATGCCGAAAGCCTGCCTTTGGCCATCCGCTCGCGACACCGGGTCAGGCGGGCCGCCAGGTGGGGAGGGATCCGTGCTGTTGTGCGTCGTGCCATGCGGACAGCATACACGCGGCCGGCGCGGCGGCCAAGGCCGGACGGATGCCGCGCAGAGCCGATGGCAGTTTCCCTGCGGGCGGGCGGCGCGCGTGTCGCCGGCGGGAGGCCGGCCACCGGCGCGCATGCCGCTCGTTACAGCCGGAGCCGATGGGTGGCGGCGGTCTCCTTGAGCAGCCGGGCCATGATTTCGTAGCCCTTGTAGTGCGGGTGGAGGCCGTCGCGGGCGAGATCCTTGCGGAGGTCGCCGTTCGCGTCGCTCATCGCCGAGGCGTAGTCCACATAGATGCAGCCCTTCTCCTTGCACGCCTCCCTGATCTTCTCGTTGATGGCGGAACGGATCTTCTTGCCCTCCGTGTGCATCCTGTAGTCGCTGTTCGTCGGGAGGATCGAACAGACCAGGACGTTGAGCTTCGCGGCCCGGGCCTGGTCCATCATGGATTCGATGGAGGCGCCGACCTCGCGGATAATCTGATTTTCGCCCCGATTCTCACGGAGCAGGGACGAGACGTCGTTGGTCCCGGCCAGGATGACGACGTTACGGGGTCGGAGCTGAACCGCGTCCGCCTGAAAGCGCTTGGCCATCGCCGAGGCCAGGTCGCCACTGATGCCCCGATTCTGAAGGATCCCGTCGTTCGGGACGAAGTATACGGGCAGGTCCCACAGCTCCGTGATCGAATCGCCCATGAAGACGGTGCTGACGGCCACGTTTTCGCGAACGACCTGCTCATTCCAGAAGTCGAAGAACATCCGCCGGACGTCGGCCGCGCCGCCAAGTGCGCCCGGCTTGATGAGCGGCAGTTCCTCGGTCGGGGCAGGCCCGGCGAGCTTCGGCGGTTCGGGCATTGCGCACCCGGCCGACGACATAAGCACGGACAGGCAGAGCATGCATATGCCAGATCTTCTGACAACGTTGAGCATGACAGATTCCTCCTTCGGGCAGATGACCGCGCAACAAAGTATCAGTATAGGACGACCCGCGTCGCCTGGCCAGCGGCGTGACTGCAGGACTCGCGTCTGCGCCCGTAGCGGGGCCTTCGGCGGCAGGCCGATATGGAGTGCACTATGGCGTGCGGCCTCGCCGAGGCCGCGGCGGTCAGGCAAAGGTCGCACTCCGCAGAGGGGATAACCGTACAGGGGCGACAGGACCGTCGCAGCGCCCCACGCCGCATGTGAAAGCGCCTTGCCGAAAACGGCGCTACGGCTGAGGCACGAGGCTGCGGAGGTAGCCGACCGGGTCGGGGCTCGCCGCGGCGTCCAGGAGGATCCGGAGCATTGCGTCAAAGTCCCGCCCCGTCGCCTCATAGACGGCCTGGAAGGTGGACAGGTCCGTGTTGTACCGGGCGTTCACGAGGATCCAGGCATTGTTCAGTTCGAGGCCCTTGACCCACTCGTAGGATGCGGGGTCGTGCATCCGCGGCAGAACCTCGTCGGCGAAGCGGCGCTGGGCGTCGGCAAAGATGTCGGCGCGGCCGGCGATCTTCTGCTCGGTGGACAGGTCGCTTGCGTAGAAGTCGTTCAGCCGAAGATAGAGATCGTTCAGGAAGTCCTGGTACACGTCGCCGTCCTCGTAGCCCTGGCGGGCCTCGATGACCACGGGCGCGTCGGCGCCGTACGTACGGCTCAGGTAGAGCAGGCCGCCGACGCGGCCCACAAACGACGCGGCGTTCTCATTGAAGTCCGTGTTGTTGTCGCACCAGACGGTGTTGTGCGTCAGCTCATGGATGATCAGGTCGGCCAGAAAGGCCTCGCTCCGGGTCAGCATGGTCGTCGAAATCGGGTCGGGGAAAATGCCCAGAGTGCTGTACGACTCCACCCCGTACAGGACCGTGTCGTAGCCCTGATCGACGAGCCGGCCCTGGTAGGCCTTCGCCTCGGCCTCATGGAAGAAGCCGATGTACGGTATCGTGCCGGCGAAGGGGAAGGTCCAGGTCACCGGGGTGAACGAATCCTTCGCCGAGGCAGACAGGTTGTAGGCGATCGGCGCGCCGCCCGTGTCGAGGTAAACGGTGTAGTTGTTTCCGACGTTCAGGTGAAGCTCGCGTGCGGCGAAGTCGCGGATCCGGAGTATTTCCTCGACCTTGGCGAGCTGCTCCTGCGAAAGGCTGCCGTCGTTCATCACGTCCTGAAGGGGCCGCACCCGGGATACCAGGGCGATCTGGCCGCTGATGGCGTACAAGGCGTAGCCGGGGTCGCTGCACCCGGTTGCCGCCAGGGCCGGCACCACAAGCCACAACCCGATACGCCACATTCGCGAACCCTTCGTTTCCTTCGCCTGCGATGGCATCGGATCCCCCGTCGAGAAGCCTCGTCGTTGCCCGGTTTCGTTCCGGTTACGCGGTGGGTGGCATGTGCGGGGCACATTTCAACCGCCCGCGCCCGCGGTACTTCGCCGATGTGCGTATTATAGCGGCTCAGCGGGATTCCGCGACTCGCGACGACGAGGCGGGTTCTCGCGTCGCGGCGGACCGCTGGGCGGCGATCGCGGCGGCGGCCCGAACGAGCCCGACGAACATCGGATGGGGCCGCAGGGGGCGGCTCGAGAGTTCCGGGTGGGCCTGCGTGCCGATGAAGTAGGGGTGCTGCTCCGGCGGCAACTCGAGGATCTGCATGATCGGGTAGTCCGGCGCCTTGCCGGAGAAAACGAGTCCGTGGGCCTCGAGCGTTTCGATATACTGCGGATCGACCTCGTAGCGGTGGCGGAAGCGGAGGCGCACTTCGGGTGCGTTGTTAAAGAGTCTCGCGGCGATCGTACCGGGGCGGATGACCACGTCGCGCCCGCCGAGCCGCATGTTGCCGCCGAGGCCCTCGATCTGTTTCTGCTCGGGCAGGATGTCGATGACGGGACTGGCGCAGTCCGGGTCGATCTCCGTGCTGTTGGCGCCGGGGAGGCCGCAGACGTTCCGGGCGAACTCGATGACGGCCATCTGGAAGCCGTAGCAGATCCCGAGGTAGGGGATCCGGTTCTCGCGGGCATAGCGGATGCAGGTGATCTTGCCTTCGGTGCCGCGGATGCCGAAGCCGCCCGGGACGATGATGCCGTGCAGGTGCTTGAGGGCTTCGCCGACGTTCTGCTCGGTGATTTCGGAGGTATCGATCCACTCGATCCGCACCCGCGCGCCGGCCGCCGCCCCGCCGTGTTCGAGGGCCTGGATGATGCTCGCGTAGCTGTCGCGCAGGGAGGTGTACTTGCCGGTGATGCCGATCGTCACGTTCGTGTCGGCCTGCTTGAGCCGTTCGATGTAGGCGTTCCAGGTCTGCCGCGCCTTGGCCTCCGCGTCGAGATCGACCCGGTTGCCGAGCTTGAGGATGTCGATGACGGCCAGATCGATGCCGGCGCCGCGGAGGGTTTCCGGGATGAGGTAAACGCTCTCGCTGTCGTGCATGGAGATCACGCGATCCATGGGCACGTTGCCGTACATGGCGAGTTTCTCGCGGACCTTGCGCGTGACGGGTCGGTGGGCGCGGCAGGCGATGATGTGCGGCTGGATGCCCTCGGCCAGCAGCCGGCGGATGCCGAGCTGGGCGGCCTTGCTCTTCTGTTCGCCGAGGGTCACGGGTTCGAGGATGTACGTCAGCGCGACAAAGCAGCAGGAATCCGGCCCCTCTTCGAAGGCCATCTCGCGCGTGGCCTCGATGTAGTAGGCGTTTTCGACGTCGCCGACGGTGCCGCCGATCTCGACGAAGACCACGTCGGCGGCGCTGGCGACGGCCAGCTCGCGAAGCCGCGTCTTCACCTCGCCGGTGACATGCGGGATCATCTGTACGTCGCGGCCGAGGTACGAGCCCTGCCGCTCCTTCTCGAGCACGCGGGTGAAGATCTGGCCGCTGGTGGCGAAGTTGAGCCGCGAAAGATCCTGATCGAGCATCCGCTCGTAGGTGCCCAGGTCCATGTCGCATTCCATGCCGTCGTCAAGGACGAAGACCTCGCCGTGGCGATAGGGGTTCAGCGTGCCGGAGTCGATGTTGAGGTAGCCTTCGAGCTTGATGGGGGCGACGGTCAGGCCCTTGTCCTGCAGACACTTGGCGAGAGAGCTGGAGAAGATGCCCTTGCCCAGGCCGCTCATGACGGTGCCGAAGACGAAGACGAACTTGGTACGGCCGGGCCGGTACCCGGCGGGCATCGGGGCGTAGAACTCCGTTTCATCCGATGCGCCGCTGACGGAAGAGAGCATTTTTTCCGCGTCCATGTGTCACCTCTCCGGCGTTTGCCTGCGCCTCACGTCCTCCGGGTTCGGGCATCTCGCCTGCCGACGGGCGTGCAGGACGCACGGGCCCGGCGCTCGCCGGCGCTTCGCCTTCGCTCCTGCTATCGATCCCTGTTCGCCCGCTTCACGAACGCCTCATAGTCTTCCGGCGTGTCGATACCCACGCCGGCGTGTTCGACCATACCTACCACGATCCGGTGTCCGTTTTCGAGTACTCGAAGCTGCTCCAGTTTCTCCACCTGTTCCAGCCGCGAGGGCGGAAGGTTTACGTACGACAGCAGGAACTCCCGCCGATACGCGTAGATTCCCACGTGCAGGAGCCAGTGGCCGGGCGAGTCGACCTTGCCGCCGGCGTCCCGCGGGTACGGAATCAGGCTCCGGCTGAAGTACAGGGCCATCCCGTTGCGGTCCACAACGACCTTCACCGCGCTGGGGGCCGTCGGGTCGCTCTCCGGCGGAAACGGACACGCGAGCGTTCCCACCGACGCCTCCGGCCTTGACCGCATCAGATTCACGAGCAGGTCGATCGAGGCCGGGTCGATCTCCGGTTCGTCGCCCTGCACGTTGAGCACGAGGTCCGTCCGGAGACCCTCGGCCACCTCGGCGATCCGGTCGGAGCCCGTCGGATGGTCCGGCCGTGTCATCACCACGTCGCCGCGAAAGCTGCGCACCGCCTCCGCGATCCGCTCGTCGTCCGTCGCCACGATCACGCGTTCCAGCGTCCGTGCCTGCCGCACGCGTTCGTACACGTGCTGGATCAGGTACTTGCCGGTCCGATTGGCGAGGGGCTTCCCGGGAAATCGCGTGCTGCCGTACCGGGCGGGAATGATCGCGACCGCCGTCAAGGCAGGGACCTCGGTTGGGGTTCGCTGCACGTACCGTGTATTCCTTGGGCGAATCGTAGCGGAAACCGGCTCGATGTCAATCAGTCGCCGCGGCGCCCGTTCGCGGCGGGGCGGCAGGGCTGTTGATAAACGCGGACGCCTCTGTTGATAAACAGGGGCGGTGCGAAACGCCGCAGCGTTCGGCGTGTTCGCCGATCCTGGAGACGCCCGGCCGGCGGGCAGACGGATTGTTGCGTGCCGAGCTTCGCCGGGCGGTGTCGGCGGGGCGCGTGAACGTGTTGTTACCCCGCCGCCGAATCCGGCTCCTTCGCATTAAGCCGGAAAAGATCCGCTTCGAGCGGTGCCGCCGGGCGCCGCTTCTCGCGGCGATTCTGCGGGACCTTGCTGCGCGTGGGCGGGGCGCTGGTCACCGGATCCGCAGCGCCTTCGAGGGGATCGCCGGGCTTGATGGGCTGGAGTCGCTTCTCGATTCGCTTGGCGTACTCCGCGGACAGTTCGAAACCGATCCACCTGCGGCCGAGCTTCTTGGCGACGGCCAGCGTTGTGCCGCTGCCGCCGAACGGATCGAGCACGAGCTCGCCGGCCTTCGAGCACGCCTTGATGATCCGGCCGAGGAGCTGCTCGGGCATCTGGCAACCGTGCCAGCCCGCTCGCTCCCGGAACGTGCCGCAGACACGTGAGAAGTACCACGTATCCTCGCCGGGATTGAATCCCTCGGGCACGTCCTGGGGCCGGAGGATCCACGTGTCATCCGGGACGCGGCCCTGCGGATTCGCACGACGGTCGGCGTAGACAAGCTGCCGGGCCGAGGGGACGCGGATGGCCTCATCGTTGAACGTGAACTGCGTGGCGTCCTTGACGAAGTAGAACAGGTGGGCGTGGCTCCGGGTGAATTTGCGGTTGCAGTGCACGCCGAACGTGTAGTACCAGATGACCCAGTTGCGGCAGATCAGGCCGAGGTCGTTCTGGGCGATGAGCTTGAGTTCGGCCGCGTACTCGTCGCCGATGGCGAGCCAGAACGTGCCGGTCGGCTTGAGGGCGTTGACAACGCCGCGCATCCATTGCCGCGTCCAGTCGAGGTACGCGTCGTAGCCCTTGCGATCGTCGTAGACATCGTAGGCGTAGCCGATGTTGAACGGCGGATCGGCGAAGGCGAGATCGACGCTGCCCGGCTTGATCCGGGCCAGCCCCTCGACGCAGTCCATGTGGTAGATACGGTTCGCTTCGATCTCCATGACAGCCTCCGTGCCGTGTCGGAAGGCGCCGGTCATTATCGCCGGCCCGCCGACGTTTTCAAGCGGGCGACGGCTGCGGTTCCGCACCCGGCCCGCTCCGCCTCCGGGTCAGCCGATCAGCCAGCCCGCCAGGCCGAAGTAGGTGAGCAACGTTGCAATGTCCGCCATGGCCAGCACGATCGGTCCGGCGGCGATTTTCGGGTCGCCGCGGAACCGGCGGACGGCCGTGGGCAGGATCACGCCGAGAAGGCACGCGGTGACCATCGACAGGCAGATGGTTGCCCCGATGATTCCGGCGACCCTCGGCTGGCCCCTCCAGCCCCAGGCGACCCCGCCGACGATCAGCCCGCACGCCAGCCCCAGCAGGATCGCCGTGAGGAACTCCCGTCCGAGCAGGCGGTAGAAGCGCAACCACCGGATCTCGCCGTGATGGAGCGCCTGAAGGGTGATCGTCGTGGACTGGATGCTTACGCTTTCGGCCAGGGCCAGGACCACCGGCACGAAGACGGCGAGGACAATCGCGTAATCGAGGAGACCTTCGTATGCCCCCGCGATCAGCGCACACACGATGCCCGCGGCGACATTGCACAGCAGCCAGGGCAGTCGCCTTCGGAAGGCCTGCCAGGGGGAGTATCTCCGCGCGTGGGCGAGACGCACGCCGATGAGCTGAAACGTGTCTTCGAGCTGTTCGCGCTCCGCCACGTCGAACATCTCGTCGGTGAACATGCCGATGTCCACGACGCCGATCATCCGGCCCGCCTCGTCCACGACGGGAAACGCGAGGAAGCGGTGGCGAAGGAAAAACTCGCATGCCTCGAGCATGGTGGCGGAACCGGGAACGGTGATCACGTTGTCCGCCATGATGGAGCGGACGGATGCCTCCGGGGCGCTCATCAGCAGGCGACGGGTCGGAACCACGCCGACGAGCCTGTCATGGCCGTCCACCACGTAGAAGTAAACGATCTTCTCGCCCAGCGTCGTTTTCCTGAGCGACGCAATCGCCTGGGCTACGGTCTGGTCGGCGCGGAGAACGGCGAAATCGCGCCGGACGTGGGCGACTACCGGTTCGTCCAGGTTCAGGTCGGTCAGCGGCCGGGTCATCAAGGGTCTCGTCGCGGGCTTCCGGGAGCCGGGGCATCCGCCGGTACGCCGGCGGCAACGGAGCGGCCCCTCGTTCCTGTTCCGTCAGTCGCTCGGTCGGCGATCGCGGTACTGCATGATCTTAGCCTCATCGACCTCCACGCCCAAGCCGGCTCCGAGCGGGACGGTCAGTTGATCACCTTCCGGCCGGAGCGGCCGCGCCAGAATGCTCCGGTCGGCGAGGAACTGCGGGCCATTGAGCGCGGCGGGATACCGGTACTCGTACGCGGAGAAGATCGCCACCGAAGCGGCAAGCGAGATGTCGGGGTCGGTCAAGCCGCTGCCGAGCCATATCAGGCCGTGCTCGCGGCAGAGTTCGATCTGGCGGCGGGCGTCGGTGAGGCCGCCGCAGCGGGCGGGTTTGACGGCGATTCCGTCGAGCAGCTCCAGCCGGATAAACTCCTCCAGCTCGACGGAGTTGACGATGCCTTCGTCCATCAGGATCGGCAGGGCGTGCTGTTTCCTGAGCCGGCGGTAGCCCGTGAGGCGATTGGCGGGCAACGGCTGTTCGAGGACGGGTACGCCGATCTCGGCGAGCTTCGGCGCGACGGCCAGCGCGGCGGCTTCGTCGTACCCGCCGTTGGCGTCGGCCCAGAGGAAACCCTCCGGCACAAGCTTCCTGACGATTCGGCACAACTCGACGTCGAACTTCGGGTCGGGGGCGACCTTCACGTTGAAGTTCCGATAGCCGCGCTTGCGGCCCTCATCGATGAGGGCGGGTACCTCGTCCAGCGTTTTGGGGTTGAGCGTCCAGCTCAGCGTGATCCGGTCGCGGCCCTTGCCGGAGACGCCGTCCGATGTGGAGTGCGGCCCGTCCGAGGCCGCGCGGTCCCGGAGAGACCGCATTCCAGAGCCGGGTCCGCCGCCCTGGAAGGGGGGGGATCCTTCGCGGATCAGCGTGCCGACGTTCTTGTTCAGTCGTCGGCCGATCAGATCCCACAGTGCCAGGTCGATGCCGGCTTTGGCGATCGGCTGGCCCGTGGAGAAGGACGGCGCGATCATGCGGTTCATCGCCGTGTGGATGGCATCCACGTCGAAAGCGTTCATGCCGAGCAGCACGGGCGTCAGGTAACGCTCGACGGTCGTCTGCACCGTCTCGAGCGTTTCGTAGCTCCAGCGATGCGAGGGAACACACTGCCCCCAGCCGACGACGCCGTCCTCGGCCGTGATCTTCACAACGAGCGTCGGACGGCCGAGCAATTCGCCGCGGGGCCCCTCGAGGAACTTGAACCGCTCGACGGTCGGGTAGCTTACGGGGAACGTTTCGACCTTGACGATGCGGGCGGCCGGGGGAGCAGGAGAGCTCGCTCCGGCGAATCGACTCAGGGATACGGCGCCGCCGAACGCGGCCGCCTGGGAAAGGAATCGTCGTCGGGTGTAGCGGGGCATCATTCGGTAAGCTTACCGGCTGGCCTTATATGCTTCCATGATCGTGTGGTACTTCACGATCATGTTGGGGACCTCCCACGCGGGCATCCTGCCGGCGGCGAGGAAGGCGAGGAACTTCTCGGTGACCTGGCCGAAGTGCTGTTCGTGATTCGTCCGGAGGGCGTCCGGGATCACGATCTCCCAGCGGTCCGAATCCCTGCGGGCCGTCACGCCGGGATACTCTGTGCTGAGCCTGTCTATCGCGGCCTTGAGTGTCTGCTCGAAGGTCTCGTCCGAGGCGCTCGCTTGCGCTTCGCGTTCTGATACGCCCGACCTTTTCTCCACGTACAATGTCGGCCTGTAATGCTGTTCCTTGCCTTGTCGGATGATCAGGTTCGCTTTGCTGCCGCGGAGCATCGAGTAGTGCGTATCCTCCCCGCCGGGCGGGGGCTCGTAGTTCCAGAGCACCGAGACCTTTACGACATGGCCCCGGAGCCGGTAGATCATTTCGCCGTTGCCGAAGACCCGTAGCACGCCGTCCTTGACGTCCTTGCGGAGGAAGTCGGGAAACTCGCGGCACCCCGTGACCCTCTCAAACTGTTCGAGCGTGACCGGCGTGCTCCATCGTCGCGCGGAAAGGATCCGTACATCCTCCGGCCGGAGGATCTGTTCCGGGAAGCATTCCCACTGCACGAGATCGACCAGGTGCGTGGCGACATCGACCATGCCTTCGCCCTCCTGATTCACGTCGAAGAACCAGGCGGGGCGCTGCAGCGGCCTGCCGGCGACGAGCTTGCTGAAATGGTGGACGCTCTCCTTCGTTATAGCGGGCTGCTCGGGCGTCCCTTTCTCCAGCTCGCCGAAGACGGCGGGATCCATGGACAGCTCGCGCTGCATCATGGTCGTAATCTCATAGCGCTCCGTCATGATGTCGTAGAGCAGGACGTGCTTCTGCTCGGCGATCTTGAACGCCTCCTGAAGAAGCTCGAACTGTTCGGGCGTGATGGCCATCGGCTTGTCGGCCAGCACGTTGAGGCCGGCCCGGACGCAGCCGAGGATGTACTGCGTCTTGCGCGTGTTGTTTCCGGCGAGGATCGCCAGGTTGCCCGGCTTCTCCCGAAGCATCCGCTCGAAGTAATCCGGGCCGGTGTAGACCTTTTCGATCCAACGTGTGGGGTTTTCGGAGCGTGTGTTGAAGCTCTCGATCCTCTTGAGATGTCCGTCGAGATCGGCCCCGGCCGGGGCGTACACGTGAACGACCGGATCGACCTGATCGTACATCCTGATCTGGACGAGCGAGGCGTGGTAGTGCCCCGGGTCGATGGTGATCAGCTTGATCTTGGGAGTGCGGAGTGCCGGGTGCTCCGTGTCGAGTTGGGCCATCGCGACATTGCATGCGGCCGCCAGAACGGAAACTCCAATGACGAGGCTCGAATGACGAATGAAGCCGGAGTGACGAACCCCGAACCGTGGAGCTGACGGCCGCGACAGCACCCCGTCGTCGTCATTCATGCTCCGGCATTCGTCGTTCATTCGACATTCGTCCTTCGCGATTGCGGCGACTGCCGACGACCGACAACCGACCACCGATCACCGACTACCCGCTGCTGACGCCTCGTTTCCTGAGCACCGCGTCGGTGCCGTACTCCTCCCGCTGCGGGCGCGAGAGCGTGCCGTTGGCTTCGTCGTCGCCGAATCGCTCCTTTTCCGGGTCCCATGTGACCTTGCGGCCGAGTTTCATCGCCGTGTGCGAAATGAGGCACGCCGAGCACGAGCGGTGACCCACTTCCGCCGGGCACGCCGGGTCCTTGCGGGTCCGAATGCTTGTGAGCCAGTCCAGGTGGTGATCGTTGTTCGGGCTGTGATGCAGGCGGATGTCGCTTTCCTTGAGTTCATACTCGAGGATCTTCGGATCACTGGCGTCCAGCGCCTTGAGGATCGGCTGACCTTCCGTCGGGTCGCTCTTCGTGGCGCGGGTCGCGCCGCGCGAGACGAAGATCCACCGGCCGTTCTCACCGACAAAGCGGACGCCGTTCGGCAGTTTGTCGCTTACGTGGACCGTGACGCCGTTGGCGTACCGGGCCGTGATGTCATACGGACCGTGCACGTCCCACAGACCCGACTTGGGAAACTCGGCCCTGGCCTCGACCTCGACGGGCCCGGTGTATTCGGTGCCCATACCCCAGTGGGCGATGTCGAAGTGGTGGGCGCCCCATCCGGTGATCATCCCCGCGCCGAACTGCTCGCAGCGGAGCCAGCCCGGACGGCCGTACCGCTTCCGAATATCGGGGCTCTGGGGGTGGACGCGATCCTCGGTGTAGTACACGACGGGCGTCGAGCCGAGCCACATGTCGTAGTTGAGGTTCTTGGGCACGGGCATTTCAGCCGGATTGCCGCCCGGAGGATCGACGGGCAGGCCGATGTAGATCTCCCGGATCTTTCCGATGACGCCGTTGCGGACCAGTTCGCACGCCTTGAGGAACTGGGGGCTTGATCGCTGCTGGCTGCCCTGCTGAAAGATTCGCCTGCATCGTTTCACCGTGTCGGCCATCTGGCGCCCTTCCTTGATGGTCAGCGACGCGGGCTTCTGCAGATAGATGTCCTTGCCGGCCAGGGCGGCCTCGATTGCCGGCAGCGCGTGCCAGTGGTCCGGCGTGCTGATGCAGACGGCGTCGATGCCCTTGTCCTGAAGCAGTTCGCGGTAGTCGGAGTAGGTCTTGACGGCGACGGCCTTCTCCTTGCCGAGGATTCGGGCGTAGGCCGATTCGACCAGTTGCCTGGCGTCGGCCAGGCGGACGGTGTCGAGGTCGCAGACGGCGACGAAGCGGGCGATCCTGTAGTGCTTGATGATCCCCGGGAACTCGGACTCTCGGGCGATACGGCCGCAGCCGATCTGAGCGACCTGAATCAGATTGCTCGGGGCGGACTGCCCGAAGACGTTCGACGAAACGATCGTCGGGAAGCCGATGCCGGCGGCACCCGCGACGGCGGCGTCCCGGATGAACTGACGGCGAGTCGTTCCCTTTCCGTTGCGGTCATGGCCGGAAGTCATCGAAATCTCCTTGCCGGTTCGTGAATGATGAATGACGAGACCCGAATGACGGACGAATGACGAATGCACAGATGACGGACCAGGGAACGGGCATCCATCGGCAATTCGACCGTCCGGGACTCGTCATTCGTGCTTCTTTCGGCATTCGGATCTCGTCATTCGACATGGCTCGGCCGCCTCGCACGGGGCCGGCACGGGTCACCGCTTCTCCGCCCGTTGGTTCTTGGCGGGTTGAGTGGTCGGATACGGCCGCTCGCCCATGGCCCACAGGATACCGCCGAGGATGTGCTTGACCAGGATCGGGTCCTGGTACTGCGGGATGTTGTGGCCGAGCGCCGTATAGAACTCGCGCCCGCCGTCGAAGGTGTGATACCAGGCGATGGGCATGGCGTCGCCGAAACGCTTGCCGGGGTAGACGTCCTTCTGCGGGTCGTTCAGCTTCGCCGGATCCACGACGAGCAGCGGCTTGATGTCCTTGTTGAAGGTGTCGTGGTAGTAGCACTCATCGGGGCCCCAGGTGAACGTGGCGGGCAGGTCGCAGGTGGCGGGGTGCCTGGGATCGACGACGCGGACGGTGAAGGTCTGCTGCTTCGGATGGCGTTTGAACTTCGCGCCGACGACCGACCAGTAGTACTCCCATTTTCGCTCGGAGCCGGAGGCGGAGTGGATCCCGACGAAGCCGCCGCCGGCCCGGATGTAGCGTTTGAACGCCTCCCGCTGCTGGTCGTTCTCGAAGGCCTCGTTGTTGCTGTTGGAAAAGATAAGTGCCTTGTATTGCCGGAGGTTCTCGTCGGTGAAGACCCTGGGGTCGTCGGAGACATCCACCGCAAAGCCGTTTTCCCGGCCCATCTTCCGGATGGCCTCCACACTGGCCTTGATGTTGTCGTGGACATAGCCCTTGCCGTCGGGTGTGTAGTTGCGCGTATAGACGAGGACCTTTTTCTGGGCCGCGTGGCACCAGGCGGCGGCGGAGAACAGTACCGGAACAAGGACACAGGACATGCGGGTTGCGGACATCGCCTCCTCCGTGCGCGGGCGGAGCGGCGTCGACGCGTACAGGCCGATCGGCGCCCAAACCGCTTTCGGAATACGGTATTCCCCCCTCGGACGTGCGTCAATCCTTCGGCGCGCCCCGTCAACGGTCGAGCGCGCGCCCCGGGGTCACCGCGCCACTTCGTAGCGCACCCAGACGAGCCCGCCGTCCAACTCGTCCACGTGGGTCAGCTTGAGCGCGACGGCGCCGGCCGGCGAGTCCGGGCGCGGCCCGCGGAAGAGCGAATTCCCCGCGGCACCGCCGACGAGCGCCGGGTGAATGAGCACGCTCACTTCGCTGACGAGGCCGGCCCGCAGGAGCACGCCGTTAAGCGTCCCGCCGCTGTCCACGCGGACGACCTTTACGGCGTAGCGGCGGGCGAGTTCCTCCAGTGCGGCTCGCAGATCCACGTGGTCGTCGCCGGCGACGATCCAATCCACGTGGCGTTTCTTCAGGTAGTCGAAGTAGTCCTTGGGCGTCGTCTTCGAGCACAGCGCCACCATCGACCGCCAGTATGGCTGCGCCCGCAGGTAATGCCAGTGGCGGACGCGGCCTCGGCTGTCCGGCACGGCGAGCAAGGGTCGCGGGTCGTTCGGGTCGATGTGCGGCGGTTCGAAAGCCCGCTCATCCTCCGGAGGAATCGGCTCCATCGGGGTGAGGATCGTTTCGGCGCCGGCGAGCGTCGCATCCTCCTTGAAACGGCCGGCCAACTCGTAGTACCTGCCGATGTCAGGTACGAAGCCGTCGATACGGCCGTCGAGGCTGACGGCGTTATGCAGGATCACGCGGGGAAGCATGTGGAGCCCTCCGTTCGTCACTCTCTCGCCCGGCAAGGGCCTTTGGGCGCTTGCTTGCGCTGCGCGAGCCCAGGTCGAGCGGACTCGATGATCGCCTCTGCCCGGCAAGGGCCTTTGGGCGCTTGCTTGCGCTGCGCGAGCCCAGGTCGGGCGGACTCGATGATCGCCTCCACCCGGCAAGGGCTTTTGGGCGCTTGCTTGCGCTGCGCGAGCCCAGGTCGAGCGGACTCGATGATCGCCTCTGCCCGGCAAGGGCCTTTGGGCGCTTGCTTGCGCTGCGCGAGCCCAGGTCGGGCGGACTCGATGATCGCCTCCACCCGGCAAGGGCTTTTGGGCGCTTGCTTGCGCTGCGCGTTCTGTCGGGTCAGCCCGCTTTCATCTCGCGCGTCTTCGGATCGTACACCTGCCGCCGGCCGGTTTCGTAGGCGGCGGCGGCCATGATCGTGGCCACCGCGTGCTGGTGGCCGGCTTCGATGTCGGCGTTCGGGCGCTTCCGCGATCGGATGCAGTCGAGCCAGTTTCCCACGTGGTTGTCGCTCGGCTCGGGCTGGATCGCGCGGGGTTCGGCCTTGCGTTTTTCGCCCGTGGGGATGTCCTCCGTGATCGTCCACTTCTCCGCGTCGAGCGTAGCCTTGGTGCCGTTGATCGTCCAGTGGGTGCCGGTGGCGTTGCCCAGGCCCATGCCCCAGTTCATCAGGAAGCCTTCCGGGTAGTCGAGCAGCGCCTGGAAGGTGTCCCCGTGCTCGCGGCCGTCCTTCCACACATACAGCCCGCCGTGGGCGACCGCGCTCTTCGGATATGTCGTACCGAGCATCATGTTGACGCCGTCGGCGTAGTGCGCCATCCACAGCCCCGACAGCCCGTTCGTGAACCCGCGATACAGGTGCCACCGCCGGAGGAGCCGCGGGTCGAACGGCCGCCTGGGCAGATTGAACAGGTAGGCGTCCCAGTCGACGTCGGCCTCCTTGCAGTCGTCGTACGGCCGGGCCCAGCGCGGATGGTTGACGTAAACCCCCGCATCCACACGGCTGATCGTGCCGAGCACGCCTGTGGCGACCTCCCGGCGGGCCGCCTTGAAGACGCCTTCGCTCCGGCGCTGGGTGCCCGCCTGCACGACCCGCCCGGTCGAGCGGGCGAGGTCCAGGGCCTCGTTGGCCTCGGCGATGGAGAGCGACATGGGCTTTTCGACGTACACATCCTTCCCCGCCTTCATCGCGGCGATCAGGATGGGCGTATGGGCGTTGTCGGAGGTGGCGATCATGACGGCGTCGATGTCCGGCAGCGCCAACAGATCGCCGAATCGGGTGAACGTCCGAGGCTCCCGGCCGAACGCCTCCCGGACCTGGGCGGCGCCCTTGCGGAGATTGATCCGCCAGACGTCGCAGACGGCGGTGATCTCGACGTTGTGCGATCGCGCCAGCGAGGCGACCTGTCGGATGTGCCACTCGCGGCCGCGGTCGCCGGTGCCGATCACGCCGATCGAAATCCGGTCATTCGCCCCGATGGTCCGGGCGGGCCCGGCGAGCGGCGCGGGGCGGCTCAGAGCACAACCCGTCACGCTCAGCGCGCCGCCGATAGCCGTCTGAGCCAGGAATGTTCTTCGCGAAATCGAATCTGCGGACATGCGATGCCTCCGTATGAACAGATCGCCGCGACGCCGGCGGCGCCGGGAACGGGACCGACGAACGGGCGTTACACACCTGGGCAAAGCTACCCACGCTTGAGCGGAGCTCAAGTCCTCGTCCCGTCCGGGCGGCTACCGCTTCCCGGCGCCCCGGGCGCTGCGTCAGCGGTCGCGTCAGAACCGTGCGTCATCCTTCTGCTTCAGGGATACCTGTACGCCGATCTCGTTGCCGATGGCCTTCAGCTCGCGTTGCAGCCTGGCCGTGTCCACGAACGGCGGCATCTCCACCTCGATGAGCATCACGTAGAGGGGATCCTTGTGCGGAATGACCTCCGTGTGCAGGTTGCTGATGTTGATGCTCTGGCCGGCAAGGTGCTGCGTGATGCGGTACACGATGCCTTTGCGATCCGCGCCGTACACGTGAATCACGTAGACGGGATAGTCGTGCGGCTCGCCGGTCGCTTCCTCCGGCAGGAGGTCGACCAGGCGAAGCCAGAGCTTGAACTGCTCGCGGACCTTCCGCAGGCGTTCGTCGAGCTGGGTGCTCGTCAGGCCCGGCGGCAGCGCCAGCATGAGCATGCAGGTGAAGTCCGGCCCGAGCCGGGCCATCTGGGAGTCCTCGATGTTGCAGTCGGCTTCGAGCAGGACGCCGGAAATCGCGGCGACGATGCCGGGCTGATCCTTCCCGACCGCGGTCATCAGGGCGTAATTGGCCATGGTCTGATCCTCGCTCGCAAAAGAGCCAATGTACGCCGCTCGTTGCGTGGATGCAATCCGTGCGGAACCGCCCGAGCGGGGGTATTTCGGGACAGAAAAGCGGCCGGCACGGGGCCGGCCGCCGGGACTCCGGAGGATCGCCGGGTGCTTACGTTGCGTCGCCGGCAGCGCCGGCCGCCAGGGGCTCTCCGGTCGCCGCCGCCGCGGGCGTGGACTCGAAAACCAGCTTCTTCTCCTCGTCCTCGTTCGCCGGCTGGCGTACGGTCGCGACGACCCTGGCCTTGCCGCGGTATTCGCCGCGGAGAATCGCCTCACTGAGCGGGTCCTCGAGGTATTGTTCGATCGCTCGCCGCAACGGACGGGCGCCGAACTTCTCATCGGTGCCTTTCTCGATGAGGAAGTCCTTCGCTTCCTGCGTGAGTTCGAGGTGCAGGCCCTTCTCCTCGAGGCGCTGCGCGACCTTGCCGACCTCGAGGTCCACGATCTGGCAGAGGTTCTCGTGCGTGAGCTTGCGGAAGACGACCAACTCATCGACGCGGTTGAGGAACTCCGGCCGGAAGTAGCGATCGACCTCGGCCTTGAGGATGTTCTTCATCTTCTCGTAGCTGACTTCCTCGTCTCGCCGCTCGAAGCCGAAGGTGGCCTGGTTCGTGATGCGGTCGGCGCCGATGTTGCTCGTCATGATGAGGATGACGTTCTTGAAGTCGACGTGCCGGCCGAACGAGTCGGTCAGGCGGCCTTCCTCCATGATCTGGAGCAGCATGTTGAAGACGTCCGGGTGCGCCTTCTCGATCTCGTCGAGGAGGACGACGGCGTAGGGCCGGCGGCGGATCCGCTCGGTGAGCTGGCCGCCTTCCTCGTAGCCGACGTAGCCCGGCGGGGCGCCGATGAGACGGCTGACGTTGTGTTTCTCCATGTACTCCGACATGTCGATGATCACCAGCGCCTCTTCGTCGCCGAACATGAACTCGGCGAGGCACTTGGCGAGATACGTCTTTCCGACGCCGGAGGGGCCGATGAAGATGAAGCTGCCCATCGGGCGGTTCGGGTCCTTCAGGCCGCTGCGACTGCGGCGGACGCTGCGCGCGATGGCCTTGATCGCCTCGTCCTGGCTGACGACGCGCTTGTGAAGCTCCGCCTCGAGCTGGAGAAGCCGTTCGGCCTCATCCTTTTCGAGCCGCGTGAGCGGGATGCCCGTCATCTTCGCGACGACTTCGGCGATCACCTCCTCGTCCACGACGCCGTCGACTTCCTTCGAGCGGTCACGCCATTCCTTCTGCATCTGCTCCTTCTTGAATCGCAGCGCCTCGGCGCGGTCGCGAAGCTCGGCCGCCCGCTCGTAGTCGGCGTTCTTCACCGCCTCGTCCTTCTCCATCGAGAGCTTTTCGATCTCCCGCTCGAGCTCGGCGAGATCCGGCGGCTTGGTCATCGTCTTGAGACGGATACGGGCGCCGGCCTCGTCGATCACGTCGATCGCCTTGTCCGGCTGAACCCGCCCGGTGATGTACCGGCTCGAAAGCTCGACGGCCTCCTCGATCGCCGCATCCGTGATCCGAACGCGGTGGTGGGCCTCGTAGCGGTCCCGCAGACCCTTGAGGATGGCGACGGTCTCCGTCTTGTTCGGCTGCTCCACGATGATCTGCTGGAACCGCCGCTCCAGGGCGCCGTCCTTCTCGATGTACTTGCGGTATTCGTCGAGCGTCGTCGCGCCGATGCACTGGATCTCCCCGCGCGACAGCGCCGGCTTCAGCACGTTGCTCGCGTCGATCGCCCCCTCGGCCCCGCCCGCCCCGACCAGCGTGTGCAGCTCGTCGATGAAGAGGATCACGTTGCGGGCGCGGCGGACCTCGTTCATGACCGCCTTGATCCGCTCCTCGAACTGGCCCCGGTACTTCGTCCCGGCGACCATCATCGCCAGGTCGAGCACCACGATCCGCCGGTCGGCCAGGATCTCCGGCACGTCGTTCGCGACGATCTTCTGCGCCAGCCCCTCGACGATGGCCGTCTTGCCGACGCCCGCCTCGCCGAGCAGCACGGGGTTGTTCTTCTGGCGGCGGCACAGGATCTGAATGACACGTTCGATTTCGTTCAGGCGCCCGATGACGGGATCGAGCTTGCCCTCGCGGGCCAGCTCGGTCAGGTCGCGCCCGAACGAATCGAGCGCGGGGGTCTTGCTCTTGCCCTTCTTGACCTCACCCATCGGGGCGCCGGGGGTTTCCTCGTTTTCCACGCCTGCACCCAGGAGATTCAGAACTTCCTCCCGGACCTCCTCCAGCTTGAGTCCGAGGTTCATCAGAACCTGCGCGGCCACGCCGTCCTGCTCCCGCAGAAGCCCCAGCAGCAGATGCTCGGTCCCCACGTAGTTGTGATTCAGGTTCCGCGCCTCTTCGATCGCGTATTCGATCACCTTCTTGGCGCGGGGGGTCTGCGGCAGCTTGCCCATCGTGACCATGTCCGGGCCGCTCTTCACGAGCTTCTCGACCTCGAGCCGCACCTTCCGCAGGTCCACATCCAGATTCTTCAGGACGTTCGCCCCCACGCCCGAGCCTTCCTTCACCAGCCCCAGCAGGATGTGTTCCGTTCCGATGTATTCGTGATTGAATCGCTGAGCCTCCTGATTGGCCAGCGCCATCACCTTCCTCGCGCGATCTGTGAATCGTTCGAACATTCGCTGTTCCTCCGGGCCTCCCGCGTCGCACGGATCGTTGCAGCGTTCCCCGAGAACCCGCGGGCCTTACCCCGTTGTATCGGCGTCGATCCCGTCAGCCTGCGCTGCGCCCGCAGGCGCACTGCACCCCGTTGCCGCCTGGCACGATCGGTGCCGCTTTCCATGACGGTCCGGAAACCATTGCATTCTAGCACCGCTGCGATGTTGCTTCAACCGTCGCGCACCGCGCACACGCAAAGGCGCTGCTGGAATATCGGCTATAACATGGCGTACGTTGTGCATTTCCGGAGACGAACGCCGCTAGTCGGCTCGCCGTTTCCGCCTCGCGTCGCCGTCACGGATTCGTCGCTCCCCACGCCCGCGCGCCTGCCGTTATGGCAGCGTGCAGGGTGTCGCGTCACGGCATCGGCCAAGCCGGGTCGGTATTGTTGATCCGCTCTTGCGTTCCGCGGCACTCGCGCGCCGGAACCTCGCGTGCAACAGCTCAGAGCCGATGCCTGCATACGGCCATCGCAGGGTTTCTCCAGGGCGCTGGGAAGTGGCGACGGCCCAGCGGTGAGCAATGGCGTTTTCTTTCCCTTTTCTCGGCCATTTCTCGCAACAAAATCGGCGCAGACGGGTGGAAACTGAGGCTACTGCGACCCTTGGTGCGAGCGACGGGGCCCCGTCTTGTCGCGGATGGCAGACTGGCGGGGCCGGCGGCGTGCATGCAGCTTTGCTGTAAGAGATTTCATAGTCTCTACGGAACCCTAACCAATTTCCTGAGTTGAAGTTGCGCTCGGCCAAGCCGGCGGGTGGCGTGGGGTTACTCTGGCGACACCGGTTATCGAACTCGTTGACAAAATCGGAAAAGCCCCGTTGACAGCGGCCATGCGGGCTGGTAGTATGTATTGTGCAGGCTGCGTTCGGCCGGGTGGCCTTCCCGATGGGCGGGTTGCCGGCAGGACGTGGCGGCATATCGTCTGGGCGGGGGCAGCAGAGAGAATGGGTATCTTGGAGGTGGGTGAAACGCGTCGCGAGGAACACGTGTTGCTTATGTCGGTGCGTGTATTGTGACGCGAGGCGAGCGCTGCCGTGGTCTTGGCCCGCGCGGGTCGGCGGCAGCGGTTCGGCAGCCAGGTTTCCGCGTGAGCAGTGGGGAGGTCGCTGGAAAGGTTCTACGCGGGCGGTTTCTTCTCGTGCCGCGTGAGCTCGGCGGCAGCCGAGGGGGAAGGTTCCGCGGGGCGACCCGGGAATCTGGTGTTCATCAGGAGGGCGTAGGGCGGCCCATGTCAACTGCCCGTAGGAGGAGTTAAGCATGATTGGGAAGCGGTTCTTGTTTCTGACGGCGCTGGCTCTTGTCGTGCCTTCGATGGCAACGGCGGCCAGCCTGTCAATGATCCCGCCGGTTGGCAACAACACGGCGTCCGACGCGCTTGCCATGACGCCGGACGGCAAGTACGTTGTTGGCACGGCAAGCGGCGGCACGGCCGCGGGGTATATCTGGGATGCCGTCAATGGTGCCCGGACGATCCTCGACACGGCGAATGCCAGCCCGGTCTCGGCGACAGGTATCGCCTATAGCGTCAACGACGGCGTCCAGCAGATTCACGTGCTGGGCATGTCGGCCGGCTATCCGACGGTCTTCCACTCGACGGACCAGACCGCGACCTGGACGAAGTGGCGCGATACGGCGACCTATACCACCCACAACGTCGGTTCGATGAACATGATGTCCAGTGGGATGGGGGCGGACGCCGACAAGTACTACTTCGGTCTCAACAAGAATGACAAGCGGCAAGTGTTCACCGGCGTGGGTGTCGGCACGGCAACCCCGACGCTGGTACCGAAGAGCACGTCGAACGTGGATATCGTCGTGCAGGGCATGGGCGGCACCGGCGGCGGTACTAACGGTCGTGCGGCCGGCTACCGGAAGGATACCAGCGGCAACCGGCTGGCGATCCGGTTGCAGAACGGCTCTCAGGGTTACATCGACACGCTCGATGTCGTCCTTCCAAACCGGGGCGAGTCGTGGGACGTGTCGGATGACGGCAACGTGTTCGTCGGGTTTGGCCCCACGAACGACGCCGGAGACACCGCCAACCGGCCGTACGTGAACTTCTACGGCACGGCCGACCTGGCCTATCCGCTCCCGCTGATGCCCGACTGCACCGGCACGGCCACCAAGGGGTGGGCGTACGGCACCAACGCGGACGGCAAGTATGTCGTCGGAATGCTCTATCGCGAGCTGACGCCCGGTGCCTATACCGAGCGGGCGGTGCTCTGGAGCCTGCCGAATCCGGCGGATCCGAACACCTGGTCGGTCATTGACCTGACGGACTTCGCCACGAGCGCGGGCATCCTGGACGGCTTCAGCTGGCTGAAGCGAGCCCGGAGCGTCGGTGTGGACGCGGCGGGCAATGTCTACGTATCGGGTTTGGGCGTCGAGGCCGGCACCGGCGCGAGCCGCGGGTTCGTGCTGATGGTTCCGGAGCCGGCGACACTGGGGCTGCTGCTCCTGGGTCTGCCGTTGTTGCGGCGCCGTCGCTAAGTCCGCCTGTGCCGGGCGAAGCCCGGTTATCGGTGTGACGCAGGTTTCTCAGAAGCCCCCGGCCTTGTTGCCGGGGGCTTTCTCTTTGTCCGCGCGGCGGTCGGCTCATGCATACTCGTGGGCTGCCCGGCGGGGCTATCGTCCGTTCGTGCGGCGGTTCTGCAGGGCCTGGAGCCTGGAACGTGCCTCCTCGTCCGTCGGCTGGATCCGCAGGACCGCCTCGAATGCCTCAATCGCTTCACCGGTGCGGCCAAGGTTCTCCATCGCGACACCGAGGTTGTACCAGGCATCGGCATACCCGGGCTTGGTTCGCAGCACCTCACGAAAGGCGTCGGCGGCGGCCTGGAATCCGGCCGTCCGCAGCATCGCAACGCCGAGGTTGTTGTACGCCTCCCAGTAATGGGGCCGGAGCCGCGTTGCCTGTTCGTAATGGCGAATCGCTTCGTCGAGCCTGCCACGATCGGCGAGGGCATGACCGAGGTTGTAGTGGGCCTCGGCGTAATGGGGATCGAGGCGCAGGGCCTCGCGAAAGCAGTCGATAGCCTGTTCCACGTCGCCGTTTCCGGCGAGGATGACGCCCAGGCTGTTGTGGGCGCGGGGGGAAGCCGGGGCGAGGGCGACCATTCGTCGGGAGAGGGTATACGAATCGCGCCATGACGCGAGGTAGGCTCGCGTAGCGATGATCTCCGCGCCGACGGCGCCTGCCGCGGCGACGGCGACGGCGATCCGGATCGCGCGTCTGCGCCCGGAGGCGGCCGCTTCGCCGCAGAGACGAACCAGACCATACGCGAGCGCGAGCAGGATTCCTACGGCGGGCAGGTACACGTGCTTATCCGATGCCGTGACCCAGGTGTACCCCACGGCGCCCATGGTCGGAAAGATCGCGATGAGAAAGAACAGGGCGGCGGTCAGCGGCGCGCGCGTCCAGCGCAGAGCGATCGCCACCGTCGTGAGCAGAGCACAGGTGGCCAGGATCGCCGTCAGGACAAGCGGGTTGGAGAGTGCGAAGGGCTCGGGAAGGACATACAGGCAGGAGAGGCGGGCCGGCCAGACCATTTTCGAGCCGTAGAAGGCGATCAGGTAGGCGATGGTCAGCGGAAGCTGCGCGAGAGAGGATTGGCCGGGCCAGGTGATGCCGGATGTTCGGCTGCACGCGATGAGGGTGATCGCGCCCGAGACGGCCGCGAGGAGGAAGAAGGGCACCTTCTCGATGACGGCCCGGCGGTTCAGCCGGCGCAGAGGCCAGAAGTCGAGAAGGAGCAGGAGCACGGGCAGCGGCGTGCTCGTGGGCTTGGAGAGCAGCGCCAGGGCGTACATCGCGACGGCCGCCGCGAGGGTGGCTCGCCTGCCGCCGCGGGCATATCGGACGTACAGGATCAGGCAAAGCAAGGAGAAGAAGGCGGCGAGCAGGACCTTGCGCTGGGCCACGAGGGCGACCGGCTCGACTGTCAGCGGATGGACGCCGAAGAGCAGGCCGACGACCGCCGCCGCCCCGGGTCGGCGGAAGAGCAGGTACAGCAGGAGGATGATGAGCCCGGTGTTCGCGAGGTGCAGCGCGAGGTTCGTCTGGTGGAACGGCTCGAGATGGTGGATTCGCCCGCCCCGGGCGTAATCCAGCATGAGTGAGATGACGTTCAGCGGTTCGTAGTAGCCGGCTACGTAGGGTTCGAGGACTTCGGCGAAGGCGTGTCGGACGGAAGTCCATCCCGGATTCTGAACGATGGGGTTGTCGGTCAGATAGTTTTCATCATCGAAGGACGACGCGGCGGCGGAGAGGACCGGCCAGTGGGCCGCCAGGACCGGAACGGCGGCGCCGAGGAGCATACCGGCGAGGAGGGCGCGGGGCCGGAAGGTTCCGCACCGGGCTGGAGTCGCCTTTGTTTGCGCGCCGTCGGGATGAGCCCGGTCTTCGCGTGGTCGCTGTTGGCGCATGACGACATTCTGGGGCTGGAGGTGCGCGGCGACAAGATCGGCGCCATGCCCGCCGTCGCGCGGGGGCAGCGGGCCCGCCGGAGGCGATCCGCCGGGGCCGGGTTACTCCTGCCGGCCGGCGGCTTCCGCGATCGCGCGGAGGAGGTTCGGCGAAGGCGTTCCACCGACCTGGCGGCACATTTGCAGATCCGCCCGCGCCTTGTCGTACGCCTTCAGACGGCAGTACACCATGCCGCGGTTGTTGTACGCGTCCACGTAATCGGGCTTGAGTTCGATCGCTTTCGTGAAGTCCGCGAGGGCACGGTCGAAGTCGCCACGGCCGGCGTAGATGACGGCGCGGTTGTTGTAGGCAAGTGCGCCGGTGGGGTTCAGTTCGATGGCGCGGGAGAGGTCCCGGATCGCCCGGTCCGCCTCGCCGAGCAGGTTGTATGTGTTGCCGCGGTTGTTGTAGGCGGCGACATAGTCCGGTTTGAGTTCGATGGCCCGGGTGAAATCGGCGATGGCAAGGTCATATCGCCCCAGAGTCTTGTGCGCGCAGCCCCGGTTGTAAAAGGCGTCCGCGAAGTCGGGTTTCCGTTCGATGGCCTTCGTGAAATCCGCGATGGCGCCCTCGGGGTTGCCCAGGGTGGCGTACGCGTTGCCCCGGTTGTTATAGGCGTCGGCGTAGCCCGGTTCGAGTTCGATGGCCCGGGTGAAATCGGCGAGCGCAAGGTCGTATTGCCCCGTCGCCCTGTAGCTGCAGCCCCGGTTGTAGAAGGCGTCTGCGAAGTCGGGTTTCCGTTCGATGGCCTTCGTGAAATCCGCGATGGCGCCCTCGGGGTTGCCCAGTGCGGCGTACGCACTGCCCCGATTGTTATAGGCCTCGGCGTAGTCGGGTTCGAGTTCGATGGCCCGGGTGAAATCGGCGATCGCCCGGTCGCGGTTGCCCAGTGCGTTGTAGGCGCAGCCCCGGGCACAAAGGGCCTCCGCGCTGCGCGGCCGTTTGGCGACGGCGTCGCTCCAGATGGCAAGTTCGCTGCGGTAGTCGCGATTGCGTGCCGCCGTGAGGACGCCGAAAACCACGGCGGCGACGGTTACCGCGCCGAGGCCGACGAAGGCGGGTGCCCGGGGTCGCAGTGCGGCACGGCGGCACACGGCCGCGAGGAGCTGATATCCGCCGACGACCGTCAGCGTGACCACCGCCGCCAGCGGCAGATGCATGCGGCGTTCGGCGGCGACCTCCGTCACGATCGGTATGAAACTCGACGTGGGTGCGAGAATCAGGAAGAACCATGCCCCCGGCAGGCCGAGCACCGGGTATCGCCAGAGGCTCCACACGGTCGCGCCCAGGAGGCCGAGGACCACAAGGGCCTGCGGCAGGACATCGACCACCCGTGCGGCATGCGGCCAGTCGCTGTAGCAGATCACAAGCGGGTGAGGCCACACGGAAAGGCGCAGATAGTGAACGATGACGCCGGCCTGCGTGAGCAGATAGTGCCAGGCGCTGAATCCCAGAGAGAACCCGACGGTCCGGCTCCGCGGGCCCTGCAGGACGAGCGCCGCGAGGATGAGCCACGTCGCCGCGAGACCGCCGTACAGCGCGGCGTGACGGCGCAGCGCGGCACGGAACGAGCCGGAGACGAACGCACGATCGTAGAGCAGCACCATCAGCGGAGCCGAGGCCATGACTTCCTTGCTGCCCATGCCCAGCGCGCATGAGGCGACGGCGGCGGCAAACCATAACGGCCGAGCGCGGCAGGCGGGGGCCGCGCCGGCGGCCTGCTCCATCGGACGCAGGTCGCGGCGCCCTGCCGTGCAGGGCAGGGCAAAGCCGCGGATGGCGCAATAGAGCGTCAGCAGGTAGAACAGCCCCATCAGCAGCTCGGTCCGCTGAATCACGTAGGTGACGGCCTCCGTCTGGAGCGGATGGAGCATCCAGAGCATCGCGGTGGCCGCCCCCAGCCACGGCGCCGCCCGTTCGAACCTCCCGCCGAGGACCGGGCTCCGGAGCGTCCGTTGGATAATGCCGAACAGCACGAGTGCCGCCAGCAGATGGACGGCGAGGTTGAAGGCGTGGTAGCCGCGCACGTTCAGTCCGTCGATCGCATAGTTCAGCGCGAGCGAGAGCGAGACGACCGGCCGCCCGGCAGCGGTGCTCTGCGGAGGCGCCGACATCGCCTGCCAGAGCGGCCGGAGACGGCGGATGTTCGGGTTGTCGGGTATGCTCGACAGATCATCGAAGATGAAGGGGCCGGAGAAACTGTTCGCGTACGCGAGGAGCCCGGCGCCGAGAATCGCCGCGGCCAGACATGCCGTCGTGAGGGCGGACGTCGCCGGCCTGTCCGTGCGGGAGCCGCGGGAACCTGGGCTCGGCTTCTGCGCAGGTTTCATGGCAGCCGTATTACTCGGATCGTCCCGTCGCCGCAACGAGCGCCTGCACCAGCTCGGGCGGCGGCGGCGCCCCGAGTCGCCGGCACTTCTTTACGTCCGCCCAGGCGCCGGCGTACTCGCCGACGGAGCAATAGGCCGCGGCGCGGTTGCGATACGCCTCGCCGTACTCCGGAGCGAGCCGGATCGCGAGGGTGAAATCTCCGATCGCCCGCGCGTAGTCGCCCTTATTCGCGTAGACATTGCCGCGGTTGTTGTACGCCGCTGCCAGATCGGGCCGCAGTTCGATCGCGCGGGTCAGGTCCGCGATGGCGCGGTCGTGTTCTCCGGCGATCGCGTACGCCGTGCCGCGGTTGCTGTACGCGGCCACGTAGTCCGGCTTGAGCGCGATGGCCCTGTTGAAGTCTTCGATGGCCCGGAGCGTGTCGCCCTCTGCGCCGAAGACGGTCCCGCGGTTGTTATATGCCTCGGCGTAATCGGGCCGCAGTGCGATCGCCCGGGTGAGATACTCCAGGGCCCGGCGGTAATCGCCCTTGTCCCGCCGCGCGACGCCGAGATTGTTCCAGGCCGGCCAGGCGCGATCGTTGTGTCGGATCGTATGGCTCCACAGCGTCTCCTCATCGCGGAACGTTTGCGACTGGCGCCACGTGAGAACCGTCAGCATGAGCAGAATCGCGGTCACGGCGGTGGCGCCGGCGGGCGGGGCCGCACGGGGCCACCGCCGGTACGCGCGTGCGAATATCGCGGTGAACACGCCGGCGATCAGCGCGATGACTGCGGGCATGGCCGCGTACTGGAGATGGTCGGAGACGAGGGAGTACTGCATGAAACCCATCTCGAACAGGCCGAGCACCGGCGCGAGCATGGCCACGAAGCATGCCCCCGCGATGAGCGGTCCGCGGCCCCAGCTCCGACGAAAGATCCAGAGCAAGGCGAAGCACGCCGCCAGCAGGGCGAGCGGGACGAACGAAACGGCTTTCCCGGCGTCCACGGTCCAGCGGGGATAAACCATCACGAGACGGATGGGCAGGACGATCTTGTAGAGGTAGAACCAGATGATCCAGCCGGCGGCGGCGATCCGCGAGGCGAGGGGCTCGGGCCGGACGATCCGACCGGCGAGGGCGTGGTATTGGAACCGCAGCGTGAGGAGGCCGAGGACCAGGGCGATCCCGAAGAAGGGGATCGCGCGAGCGATGTCGCGTCGCGTGATCCGGCCGCGCCTCCAGATCGCCAGGAGAAGCAGCACGAACGGGAGCATGACCACGGATGTTTTTGCGAGCATGGCGGCGGCGGCGGCCAGGAGAGACAGGCCGTAGCAGCGGCGCCGCCCGCCGTCCTCGAAACGGAGCCAGAGCAGGATCGAGAGCAGGTAGAACATCATGGAGAGGACGTTCTTACGCTCGGTGATCCAGGCGACCGAGGCCACAGTAACCGGGTGGACGGCGAAGATGAGGGCCGCGAGGTACGGGGCGGGCTCTGGCAGATTCAGGCGGCGGAGCACGCGCCAGAGCAGCACGGCGGCGAGGGCGTGGAGCAAGATGTTGCCCACGTGGTAGGGCATGGGGCGGTTGCCCCAGATCCGCCATTCGATCCAGAGCATCGTGGACGTGAGCGGGAAGTAATCCGTCGGTTCGGTGGTGAACCAGAACCGGTAGAGGCCGTCGCGTGCTTTGATCAGCGGGTTGTCCGTGAGAAACGCGGCGTCGTCCCAGACGTAGCCGGCGTGGATGGCGGGGCCGTGCGCGAGGAAGGTTACGGCGACGATCGCCGCGGGCAGGGCCGCTGCCCAGAAGGCCCGGCGCGCGCGGGAGAAGGTCGCGTCGGACGGCCGGTTGCCGTGATCGTTCCGTCGGCGTCGGACAGACATGGGTGCGCCTCCGAAGCGACCCGCATCATACCGGATGGGCGGGCGAATGCCATGAGGATCGCTTTGACGGGCGGTCGCGCGGGGCGATAGAGTCTCGGGCGTGCCGTACCGGGGCCGCGCGGCCTGGAACGGACGGTTTTCCAGGAGAAGCATTATGGCAATGCGACGCGGATGCCTCGTCGTTCTGGCGGCGATTCTGGGCGCGGCCTGCTCTCTGCGGGCCGACGAGGGAATGTGGCTGCTGACGATGCCGCCGGCCGAGACGCTCCGGTCGAGGTACGGCTTCGAGCCGACCCCCGCGTGGCTGGAGCATCTGCAGAAGTCGTGCGTGCGGATGTGGGCGTCGGGTTCGCTGGTTTCGGCGGACGGCCTGCTGATGACGAACCACCATGTCGGCGTGGATCAATTGCTCAAGCTGAGTACGTCGCAGCGCGACCTTGTGCGGGACGGGTTCTACGCGCGTACGCGTGATGCGGAGTTGCGCTGCCCGGACATGGAGGTGCAGATTCTCTGGTCGATCGAGGACGTGACGGAGCGGGTGAACGCGGCGGTCCGGCCGGAGATGTCGGCGGGGGCGGCGTTCGAGGCCCGGCGCAAGGCGATGACGCGCATCGAACAGGAATCGAAGGACGCCACCGGCCTCGACAGCGAGGTCGTGACCCTCTGGCACGGGGCCCGCTATCACCTGTATCGCTATCGCCGGTACAGCGATGTCCGCCTGGTGTTCGCGCCGGAGAAGTCGGTGGCTTTTTTCGGCGGCGATACGGACAATTTCGAGTTTCCGCGATTCGATCTCGATTGCTGCTTCTTCCGCATCTACGAGAACGGCAAGCCGCTGCGGCCGGAGCACTACCTGCGCTGGGGCCGCCGGGGCGCGGCGGAGGGCGAGCTTCTGTTCGTGCTCGGCCATCCGGGCCGGACGCGGCGGCTGCTGACGGTGGATCACCTGAAGTTTCTGCGCGACGTGGAGATGCCCGCGACACTCGGGCGGCTCTGGCGGCGGGAGGTGCAGCTTGCCTGTTTCTGCAACCGCGGCGCGGAGAACGGGCGGATCGGCGAGAACGACCTCTTCAGCGTTCAGAACTCGCGCAAGGCCCGTACCGGCGTGTACGAGGCGATTCTCGACCCGGAGTTCATGCGGCGCAAGGAGCAGGCCGAATCGAAGCTCCGGACCGCCGCCTCCGCGGAACCGTGGGAGCGGATCGGCGAGGCGGAAAAGACGTATCGAACGTTCTTCGGTCGCCACGACATCCTTCGCGAAGGCCGGCCGTTCGACTCGGAGCTCTTCGACATCGCGCAGACGCTGGTGCGGCTCGCCGACGAATTGCCGAAGCCCTCGCCGGACCGGCTTCGGGAGTACCGCGATACGGAGCTCGATTCGCTCTATCTGCGGCTGTATTCGCCGGCGCCGATCTACGAGGCGCTGGAGATCAACGGCGTGGCGAGCGGGCTGTCGCGGATGGCGGAGCAGTTCGGCGCCGACGACCCCGTGGTCGTGAAGGCGTTCGACGGCCTGCCGCCGCAGGTCCGGGCGGAGAGGCTCGTACGCGGCTGCACGCTGAAGGACATCGAGACCCGCAAACGCTACGTCCGGGAAGGCAAGAAGGCGATCGACGCTTCCACGGACCCGATGATCCGGCTCGCCGCCGCGCTTGATCCCGAGTACCGCGCGCTGCGCAAGCGCTACGAGGACGAGGTCGAGGGCGTCGAGCGGGCCAGTTACGCGAAGATCGCGGCGGCGCAGTTCGCGCTCTTCGGCGAGAGCCTCTATCCTGACGCGACGGGCACGCTTCGCATGGCCTTCGGCTGCGTGCGGGGCTATGAGGACGACGGGCGGGCCATCCCGCCGTTTACGACGTTTGCCGGTCTCTACGACCGCTGGCGCGAACGCGGTCCGCAACCGCCCTTTGAGCTGCCGGCGCGGTGGACGGAACGCCGCGACCGTCTCGACCTGAAGACGCCGATCAATTTCGTGCTCACGGCGGACATCATCGGCGGCAACAGCGGCAGCCCGGTCGTGAACCGGCAGGGGGAGGTCGTCGGCCTCATCTTTGACGGCAACCTGGAGTCGCTCGTGTGGGACCTCGCGTACGACGACCGTCGCGGCCGCGCGATCGCCGTGGACATGCGCGCCATTCTCGAGGCGCTTCGCAAGGTCTACGATGCGGGCAAGCTCGCGGATGAGCTGGCCGGCGATTGATGGAGCGGCTGGCCGGAGGCGGCCTTGAGGTTTTCCCTGAGGTAGAGGCGATAGAGTTCGAAGAACGTCGGGGCGTCGAGCAGTTCGACCTTCGGGTCGGCGGCCTTCAGTCGGGCGTGGACGGCGGTGTACCACTCGGGCGCCTTGAGCACGTTGCGGAACCAGTGGAACGGCAGCGGCCGCCGGCGGATTCGTTCGAGGATGATCCGCACGGCGTCGTCGGGTTGCGCGTCCACGTCGTAGTCGGCGCGGATGACGGGCATGTCGCCGTGCAGCAGCGAGAGGGGGATCTTCTGCGGGACGATACCGTTGGGGCTGAAGGCGGCGTAGCAGTCGAGGCCGGCACGGTTGAGGCCGGGGGCGTCGCCGTCGATGATGAAGCCGGTGATCGTGAGGCCCCATCGCTGATAGTATGGCTTGCAGTGGCGTCCCCAGGCGTCGAGGCCGCCGGGCAGGCCGGAGATGGCCCGCGGCTCCTGGAGCATGCCGGGGTTGAGATAGCCGGCGCCGTTATCGGCGGCCGCGAAGTAGTCGTTTCTCGTGGCCGTCCGCCGCATGTAGTCGAGGGCCATCGGCGCGCGGCGCTCGATCACGGGGCTGACGCACCACATCATCGGCACCTTGCCGCGGTCGGGGCGGTCCCAGATGTGCGGTACGAGCTGATAGAGCCAGGCCGCCGAGTCGTAGTCGCCCACGTAGAAGATCACGAACTGCCGGCCGTCCAGGTTGACCCGGTTGTCGGGCGTGAGGTAGCCGCGCCGCTTCAGGTCCGCCGCCGTGACCCATCGCTGGGGGTAGGATTTCCGGAGCGGGAAGTGCATCCAGAAGGAGGCATTCGCCATCGCTCCGTATTCGATGGCGTCGCCGTCGACGAAGGCGTTGTACGCGCTGACGGTCCGGACGAAGTCCCATTCCGTCGCGACGCCTCCGTGGCGGCCGCCGGCGCCGGGGTGATCGGTGTACTTGAAGACCCACGGGGTGAATCCGCCGATGTGGATCATGCGATCCTTGCCGCCGTGGTCGTAGGCGCTGCGAAGGAGCGCCTGGAGCGTTCGCAGGTCCGCGCCCCGGGGTTGGTGCGGGTCATCGACGGGGGCTTCGTCGCCCCAGTTGCTCAGATCGAAGAAAAAGCCCCGCTTCGCCACGAAGAAGTCGTGATTGGTCAGCGTGTGGTGATTCGGCCATGCCGCAGTGGGATTCTTCTGCCAGGCGGCATCGAGGTAATAACCGGCGAATCCCGCATCGACCCTGCCGGTGTCGATGTAGTTGATCTTCAGCCACATGTAGGCGTCGCATTTCGCGCTGCCGGTCGAGGGGACGTCCGTGCCGGGAATCGTCCCGCGTCCGGTGAACATCGCCGATCCGTCGGCGTTCAGGAGGCGGCGAAGGACCGGCAGCTTCGGGCCGCCGGTGACGAGCTTCGTGTAGAGGCTCTCCGGCGAGGGATCGTAGCGGATCGCGATGCCGTCCTCGGCGCCGGCGATGGTGGAGGCAAGGTTGCTCGTGGCAGGTACGGCCGGGTCGTAGACGACGGCCCCCTTGATCCGCGAACGATACTCGTTGACAAGGGCTACGATGTCCGGGATGCGTTTCGTCTGTCGGCCCGCGAGCCACTGGCCGGGCTCGGCCATCCGGTCCCACCAGTAGTCATCCACGTTTCTGCCGCGAACGTTGACGAAGCGGACGTACAGGCGCGCCCCGGTGCGGTTCACGTTTCCCTGGAGGGTGGCCACGGCGTGGGCGTGATCCCAGGCGGCGGCGACCTGGCGGGGGTTCTTCGGATCGAATTGCAGTGCGTAGGTGAGGTCGAAGACGCCGATCGGCGGCCCGGCGACGGCCGTAGAGGCCAGGCCGCATAGTATCACCGCCGCGAGATGCCTCACCCGTGGCAAGACAGAAAAGCGAGCGGGTGCCGCGCGGGTCTCGCCTGCCGCCCGCCGGGCAGGCCGGTGTCTCGCCGGCCGAGGGAAGCGTGCAGGATGCCCGCCTGGCGCAGAGGTTTGGCGGAGACGCGGGGACGGGGCGGAGTGAACCGACACGGCGAGCATGCTCGGCGTACCTCACGATCGTTCTTTGCAATCGCACCGGTGTGCGTTGCGGCCACGCAGGCGACCTGCGTCGGAGGTCCCGGCGGCCGCCGCCGCACGCCGGACAGGATAGATGGCCGGCGGCGTCGTGACAATCGCACGGGGACGGGTTCCTTAAGGAGAGCGCGGCAACAGCCGATGATGGGATACTCAGCTTGCCGGGTGGGGTTGGTCATGCACGTCGTTTCCGGTACACAGGGAGTGCGACATGAGACGGTTCTTCCTCAGCGTGGTCGGTGTGGCGTCGGCGCTGGTCGTGGGTGCTTCGTTATTCGGGGCCGGGTGCGACTCTCCGCCGCTGCCCCCGCCGCCGGACGGACACCAGTATCTGATCCGGCTCGGCGCGCCCGTTGCGCTGGGGCCGGATCAGGTGACACAAGCGCACGATCAGATGGCGGCACAGCAACTCGGCTTTGCCGTGGGCGAGGTAAGCGCCCGTATCGGGGATGAAAACGATCAGGCGAGCGCCTGGTACGATGCGTGGCTCGAACTGCTCAAGCACGCCCTGGCGGACTCCGTGCACTGCTATCCCGTGACATATCTGGCGCGAAATGCAGCGGGGGAGCGGGTTCCGCAGACGGGCATGCTTTACGTTCCGAAGAGGAGGATCTTCGATCCGAGGCCGTATCCGGTGTCGCTCATCGCCTATCCGCACGGGACGGAACTGCGGCGCGACCGGGTGCCCTCCAACAACGACGGCGACGAGTGGGTGTTCGGCGCGGCGGCGGCGCTGTTCGCGGGGTATGCGGTGGCGATGCCGGACCTGCCGGGGATGGGCGGCGATACGAGCACGTATCATCCCTACTGCCACGCGGAGTCGCTGGCCTATTCCGTGGCGGACATGATCCGCGCCGTGCAGGAGGGGTTCGGCTGGGAGCTGAGCCAGGAGTATTCGTGGGACGGCCGGCTCTATATCCTCGGCTACTCGGAGGGCGGATACGCGGCGATGGCCACCGTCAGGGAACTTCAGCTCCGCGCGGAACAGTACGACGGGCTGAAGATCACGGGTTCGGCGTGCATGGCCCCGCCGGTCGATCTGACGGGCGCGATGCGGCAGATGATGATCGATCCGGACCGGCGGTTCAGCCGCCCGTTCTTTCTGCCGTACATCCTTCTGGGCTACCACGGAGTGTACGCGACCCGGGCGTTCGATCCGGACGTGTCGATCCGCCCGATCCTGATGCCGGACCTGCTCACGTGGATGGACGGTCAGTTGGGTGGCAGCGACGTGGACGTGCTGATTGAGCAGCGGATGGGCGTGGGCGCGGGCGAGGTCGTTCCGCGCGACATGCTGGCACCGGACTGGGTGACCGGTCAGCTCGATGACGACGTGTACGAGACGAGCGAGGTGGGCAGAATCCTCGCGGCGAACAACCTGTGGTCGGGCTGGCGACCCGACCGGCCGATGCTGCTGATGCACTCGCCGGACGACGACTGCGTTCCGTACGCCAACTCCGAGACGACATACAACGCGTTTGCGGCCGCCGGCGCGGGCGATCTCGTCCGGTTTTACGCGATCGGGAACCCCGGGCAGGGGATCAACCACGTGGCGGGGGCCGTGATCGGCATCCCGTCGGCGATCATGTGGTTCAGAAACGAGTGCCCGAAGGACTGAGCGGGCCGGCGGCGACGTCCCGCGGGCCGCGCGTCGCTATCGACTCAGCGCGTTGATGATCTCGCGGCAGAATGCCGGCAGGTCCGTCGGCACGCGCGAGGTGATCAGATTGCCGTCCACAACGACTTCCTCGTCCACATACCTCGCGCCGGCGTTGACCACGTCATCCGTGATCGCGTGGTAACAGGTCAGTTTGCGGCCCTGGATGAGCTTCGGGTGCGAGGCGAGCATCCAGGCGCCGTGGCAGATGGCGGCCACGAGCTTCCCGGCCGCAAGGGCGTCCCCCACGATCTTCTTCATGGCGGGGCAGCGCCGCATGTGATCCGGGGCGTATCCGCCCGGGATAATCACGGCATCCACGCTGTTGCCGCGGATGCTCTCGGCGGCGCGGTCGGCTTTGGCCGGGTAGCCGTGTTTGCTCTCATATACCTTGCCCGCCTCCGGGCCGACGATCATCACCTCCGCGCCCTCCTCACGGAAACGAAGCACCGGGTACCACAATTCGAGGTCTTCGTACTGCGACTCGACGAGCACCGCGATCCGTCTGCCTCTGAGTTTCATGGGTTATCGCTCCTGCCGGTCAAAACAACTCCAACGCCTGTCGTACGGATGATATACCAGGCCGAAGGCGGCGGACAACCGGCCCGCGCGGAGATCGCCGCGCGGGTGTTCGCGGGGGGGCGGGAAGTCTGCCCGAAGCGGTGTCACGGGGCCGCGTGTGTTTCTTGCTAGACGGCGCGAGTCGCCTAGAATAGTCGGCACGGGCGGACGGGCCGCCCGGGGTATGCGTAACGGGTGAGAGCGAATGATCGACCCGGTACATCCGCCTGAAGCCTCCGCCTGGCCGCCGTTTGCGCCGGTGCTGATTCTGATCCTGCTCGTGGCGACGTTGGCGGGCGTGATCATGATCCTGGCGCACGTCATCGGCCCCAGGCGGCACGGCCCCGTCAAGGATGCTACGTATGAATCGGCGATGCCCGTGATTGCGGACGCGCGGCGGCGATTCCATGTGAAGTTCTACATCGTGGCGATGTTGTTCCTGCTGTTCGATGTGGAGGTCGTGTTTCTGTGGCCGTGGGCGCTGCTTCTGCGTGATACGGCATCATCGCAGCCCGGAGGCGTCGGCCGGCGGATCCTCGACGACGGGTTCGGAAGTGGGTTCTTTCTGGGCGAGATGGCGATCTTCGCGGCCATCCTCCTGGTGGGGTATGCGTACGCCTGGCGGAAGGGCGTATTCAAATGGAACTGAGAGGCGAAGGCTGATGGCTGCCGGAAAACCCGGGCATTCCGCTCACGCAAGCGGCCCCGACGACGTGTTGACCACGCGGCTGGACTATCTCGTCGGGTGGATCCGCCGGTATACGGTCAACTGGAGTCGCAGGAACTCGCTGTGGCCGATGCCGTTCGCGACGGCATGTTGCGGGATCGAGTTGATGGCCATGGCGGCGAGCCGGTATGACGTGGCCCGGTTCGGGGCGGAGGTGATGCGGTTCAGTCCGCGGCAGTGCGACCTGCTGATCGTCGCGGGGCGTGTGGCGATCAAGATGATGCCGGCGTTGCAGCGGATCTACGAGCAGATGTGCGAGCCGAAGTGGGTCATCAGCATGGGGGCATGCGCGAGTACCGGCGGCGTGTTCGACACGTATGCGGTGGTGCAGGGCGTGGACCAGTTCATGCCGGTGGACGTGTACGTGCCCGGCTGCCCCCCGCGGCCCGAGACGCTGATCGAAGGCGTCATGGCGATCCAGCGCATCATCGACGACGAGGGGGTCAAGACCAGCGCGGAGCGAGGCAGGGGGCTGGGCATTGTGATCGACCCGCCGCCGGGGTATTACCCGATCGGGGTGCGGGGGAAGGCGACGAAGTGACAGCGATCGATCCCGTCGAAGTGTTGCGAGAGCAGTTCCCGGATATCGAATTTGCGCCGGCGCCGCTTCTGTGCAACGCGAAAGGACCGTCGGAGCAGGTGTGCATTTGCGTGCCGGCCGACCGGCTGCTTGCGGTAATGCGGTTCCTGCGGGACGATCCGCGGACGAAGTTCGAGCAACTCGCGGACCTCACCTGTGTGGACTACCTGAACTTCCCGGGAGCGAGGGACCGGTATGGCGTGACGTACTCGCTGCTCTCGATCACGCACAACCGGCGGCTCTGGGTCAAATGCTTCGTGAACGACCCCGATCCGCAGGTGCCCTCGCTCTGTTCCGTCTGGAAGGGGGCGGAGTGGCCCGAGCGCGAGGTGTATGACATGTTCGGCGTGCGGTTCACAGGTCATCCGGACCTGCGGCGTATCCTGACGTGGGAGGGCTTCCCTTCGTATCCGCTGCGGAAGGACTATCCGCTCCGGGGCAGGGGGGAACGGGAGGACTACAAGGTGATCACACGCGAGAGTGCGTGAAGTGTCCGCGCGGAGACCTGCGAATGCCGAATGACGAAGCCCGAATGACGAAAGAAGGCCGAAATCCGAGTGACGAAGCTTCGGGCGTGGCAGCCGGAACGTTCGTCATTCGTGCTTTGGACATTCGTCGTTCCTTCGTCATTCGGGCTTCGACATTCGGGTTTGGGCATTCGAGCCCGGGGCGCACCGTGCCGAAAACGGAATCGGATCGCTTCGTGTGAAAGGGTGAGCGAGCAAGCGGGATTTCAGGCATGGCCGGTACCGAACAGCCTGTCGTACCGCCGGGGGCGGTGCTGACGCCGGAGGAACCCGGCGGCGAGCGCTGGGTGCTCAATTTCGGTCCGCAGCATCCGGCCACGCACACCACGCTGCGGCTCGTGCTCGAGCTGGACGGCGAGACCGTCGTCGCCTGTACGCCGCATATCGGCTATCTGCACAGCGGCTTCGAGAAGCTCGGGGAGAACCTGGACTACAACCAGTACGTGACGGTCACCGACCGGATGAACTACATCAGCCCGATGGCGAACAACATCGCCTGGCACCATGCGTGCGAGAAGCTGTTCGGCATCGAGATCACCCCGCGGTGCAAGGCGATCCGGACGATCATCGCGGAGCTGGCGCGGCTGCAGGACCACCTGCTTTGCGTGGGGGCGGCGGCACTGGACCTGGGGGCGATGACGGCGTTTCTGTACGGGTTCAATGAGCGGGAGGACATCAACGATCTGTTCGAGGAGGTCTGCGGCGCCCGGTTCACGACGAGTTACACGCGGGTGGGCGGGCTGATGCAGGACATTCCCCCCGAGTGGCCGGAGCACGTCAAGGCGTTCGCCCGGAAGCTTCCGAGGGCGATCGACGACCTGGACCGCCTGCTGACGAAGAATCGGATCTTCATCGAACGCACGAAGGGAATCGGCTACCTCAGCGAGGCGGACGCGATCCAGTGGGGCCTCACCGGGCCGGTGGCCCGTGCCTCGGGCGTGCGGCGCGATCTGCGCAAGGATGAGCCGTATCTGTGCTACGCGGACAACTGGGACGGCAAGGGCTCGTCGGGCGTGTCGTTCAAGGTTCCGATCAGCCGTCTCGGCGACGTGTACGGCCGATACCTGGTGCGGCTCGAAGAGATGCGGCAGTCGCTCGAAATCATCCATCAACTGGTGGACAACATCCCGCCGGGGCCCGTGGACGTCTCGCCGGAGGAGAAGGCGACGCTTCCGGACAAGCGGGAGGTCTACTTCTCCATCGAAGGGTTGATTCACCATTTCGAGCAGATCATGACGAACCGGGGTTTCACGCCGCCTGTCGGCGAGGTCTATGGGGCGAACGAGACGGCGAACGGCGAGCTGGGTTTCTATCTGGTCAGCGACGGCGGGCGATGTCCGTACCGCGCGAGGTGCCGGCCGCCGAGCTTCATCAACTATCAGTGCTTCCCGCAGTTGGTCGTCGGGCACCAGATCAGCGATGTGGTGGCCGTGCTGGGGAGCCTGAATATCATCGCGGCGGAGCTGGACCGATGACGGGTGATTGCGGATGGCAGAATGGCAATCGCGGAGCGGCGGGGATATCGCCCCCGCGGGCTGAAATCCGCGATCCGCGATTCGTGTGGTGAGTGGAGGCGTTGCGTTGGCGTGGAAGACCATCGATCGCAATGAGCCGGTGATCGCGGAGAACGCCCCGCCGGTGCTGAGCGAAGCGGTCCGGGAGAAGATTCGCTCGTTCTTTCCGCGGTATCCCGTGAAGCGGGCGGCGCTGCTGCCGGCGCTTCGGATCGCACAGGAGGCGCTGGGGCATCTGAACTGGCAGGCGCAGAAGGAGATCGCCGACCTGCTGGAGGTCCCCGCCTCGCAGGTCTTCGACCTGGTGAGCTTCTACACCCACTTCTGGCCGGAGGGGCGGGGCCGTAAGCTCATCGTTCTGTGCCGTTCGCTGGCTTGCGATGTGATGGGCAGCGAGGCCGTCGCCGAGGCGATTCGAACGCATCTGGGCATCGGCGATCGCGGGACGACGCCCGACGGGCGGTACAGCTTCATGCTGGAGGAGTGCCTGGGCGCGTGTGAACATGCTCCCTGCATGCTGATCAATGAGAGGCTGTATCGGTGTGTGAGGCCCGAGGACGTGCCGGCGATACTGGCCGATCCGGACAACGACAAGGTCGATTTTCCGCGAAGCGACTTGTATGACGCGCCGCGAGGCGACGGCGAGGCGACGGAGCGGCGGGGCGACGGAGGGACGTAGGAATTGCGGTTTGTCCGGCGCGCGTGGGGACCGCCGACGACCGGGAACAGTGGGCGACGGACTACGGACAAGGGACGAATGCAATAACGGTTTTGCGACCATGGCGAAGTACGAGCCGGTGCTATTGAGGAATCGCGGGGTCGAGGACGCCCGGACGCTGACGGGGTATCGTTCGCGCGGCGGGTACCGCGCCGCGGAAAAGGCCCTCACGCGGATGAGCCCGGAGCAGGTCGTGGAGGAGGTCAGGAACTCGGGGTTGCGCGGGCGGGGGGGCGCGGGTTTTCCGACCGGGGCGAAGTGGGGCTTCCTGCCGGCGGATCGCGGGATTACGTACCTGTGCGTGAATTTCGACGAATCGGAGCCGGGCACGTTCAACAATCGCGTCCTGGTGGAGACCGACCCGCATCAGCTTATCGAAGGTATTCTCATCGCCGGGTACGCGACGCGGGCGACGACCGCCTATGTCTACATTCGCGGCGAGTTCCCCGAGGCCTATCACCGGCTCCAGATCGCGCTGGATGAGGCATACGCCGCCGGGCTGCTGGGAAGGCCCGCGTTCGGGGGCGCCTACGGCCTGGACTGTTTCATCCATCGCGGCGCGGGGGCATACGTCTGCGGGGAGGAGACCGGGCTCATCGAGTCGATCGAGGGCAAGCGCGGCTGGCCGCGGATCAAGCCGCCTTTTCCGGCCGTGGCGGGGCTGTTCGGCCGGCCCACCGTAGTGAACAACGTCGAGACGATCTGTTGCCTGCCGCACATCATCGAGCGCGGCGCCGGCTGGTTCCACTCGATCGGCACGCCGTCGAGTGCCGGGCCGAAGTTGTACACGATCAGCGGGCCGGTGAACCGCCCCGGTTGTTACGAGGCGCCGCTGGGACTGACGGTGCGGGAGCTGATCTACGGAGACGACTTCGGGCGGGGCATGGCCGGCGGCCGGAAGGTCAAGGGCGTGATTCCGGGGGGCCTGTCCGTGGGCATCCTGACGGCGGATGAACTCGACTGCAAGCTGGATTTCGAGGATCCGTCGAAGTACGGGCTGCTGGGGCTGGGCACGGCGGGCGCGATGGTCATCAGCGAGGAGGTTGACATCCGGCGGGTTCTGCTCAACGCCGCGCGCTTCTTCGCGCACGAATCGTGCGGCCAGTGCACGCAATGCCGCGAAGGAACGGGCTGGATGTATCTGCTGGCGCGGCGTCTTGCGGCGGGCGCCGGGCGGATCACCGATCTCGATATTCTGGAGGAGCAGTCAACGAGCATGGGGATGATGCCCGGGTACAGCATCTGCGGCCTGTCCGACGGAGCGGCCTGGGTCGTGCGGACGATCGTGCGGAAGTACCGGAGGGAGCTGGAGGAGCACATCGCGGCACAGGAGCCCGGGCGCGTGGAGGAGGTGCTGTCGAGGACGGTTCCGAGCGTGTACGAGGCGCCGTTGTACGGGCGGCGTACGAAGCCCAAGGCGCTCCAGGCGAGGGAGATCTAGGACGCGGGATCATGCCGAGAATCGTCATCAACGGTCGCGAGATCGAGTGCCGGCCCGGCATCCGGGTGCTGCAGGCGGCGATTGAAGCCGGGATCGAGGTGCCTCACTACTGCTATCATCCCGGGCTGAGCGTCGTGGCATCGTGCCGGTTGTGTCTGATGGAGCAGAAGCTTCCGGATCCGAAGACCCAGGAGATGGTCTGGAGTCCGAAGCTGGTGCCGAGTTGCCAGACGCCGGTGAAGGACGGCATGGAGGTCCGCTTCGATACGGAACGGGTGCGGAGGAACCAGCGGCGGGTGATGGAGCACTACCTGTTGAACCACCCGCTCGATTGTCCGATCTGCGATCAGGCGGGGGAGTGCTGGCTTCAGGACTACAGTCGGCGGTTCGGCGCGGCCGAATCGCGCATGGTGGACGAGAAGATCAAGAACCCGAAGAAGGATGTGGGACCCCGGACGCTGCTGTACCAGGATCGCTGCGTGTTGTGCACGCGATGCGTCCGGTTCTGCCGTGAGATCGCCGGCACGGGCGAATTGTGTGTCGTGTCGCGGGGCAATCGTTGCGAGATCGACGCCTTCCCCGGCATGCCGTTGACGAACAAGCTGCAGGGCAATGTGGTGGACATCTGCCCCGTCGGGGCGCTGCTCGACAAGGATTTCCTTTTCCAGCAGCGCGTATGGATGCTTCGGAGCGTTCCGTCGATCTGCGCCGGGTGCGACACGGGCTGCGCGATTTACGTGGACGAGAATGAGAACCGGGTTTACCGGCTTCGGCCGCGGTACAATCCGGGCGTCAACGACTGGTGGATGTGCGACGAGGGACGCTTCGGCTGGAAGCACATCCGGGACGGGCGTCGGATCACCCGCCCGGTGGTGCGTCGGGGAGCGGTCGGGGAGCCGGTGGAGTGGGATGCGATTCCGGCAATCCTTCGGTTCCGGTTCGGCGAAGTGGTCCGCGAACACGGCGGCCGGTCGGTCGGTGCGCAGCTTTCGCCCATGATGGCCTGCGAGGAGGCGTGGCTGCTCAGCCGGTTCCTTCGCGAAATCGCCCCCGAGGCCGTGCTGGCCCTCGGGCCGGTTCCGGTCGAGGGAAGCGACGAGTATTTCCCCGTCGGCGCGCCCCCGGACCAGGCGAAGTTCGTGATTCGCGCGGAGAAGGCGCCGAACCGGCGGGGCGTCGAGATGGTGCTGCGGGCGATCGGCGGAAACGTCGTGGAGCGGGATGTGCTGTGGGAGAAGGTCGGTCGTGGCGAAATGGCGGCCCTGTGGGTCGTCGGCGGGTACCTGCGACCGGACTGGCCCGGCAAGGATCTCGGCGGGCTTCTTCGAAAGGCGGCGTTCTCGGTGGTGCAGGACATCTTTGCGAACGAGCTGACGGCGGCGGCGAGTGTGGTACTGCCCGCCTGCGCGTGGGCGGAGCGCGAAGGGACGTTCGTGAACGCCGGCGGGTTGATTCAGCCCTTCCGGCGTGCTATCAATCCGCCGGACGGTGCGCGGTCGGACGGGCAATACCTGTTTGAGATTGCCGGGTGCGGCGGTTTGTACGACGGGCGGAGAGTCCGGGAGATGATGGCGCGCGACATGCCCGATTTCGCGGCGATCCACGTGCCGCCGCCCGCCCCGGCGTTTGCGCATTAGGCGGACGGGCATGGAAGACGGACGGCGAGCGCGGTTTTGCGTGCCACGGCGGCGCGAGCCGTACGCCGAGGATAGAGACGGCCGGCGAGGCAGCGGCCTGCCGGCGCGGCCGAGTGGCGTATGACAGGCTGGCTCAGGACACAAGCGGGCTTCAGCGTCGCGGTCATGGTGATCGCGCTGCTCGTCCTGCTCACGACGGTCGCCTACTGCATTTATATCGAGCGCAAGATCGCGGCGTTCATCCAGGATCGCCTCGGCCCCAATCGCGTCGGACCGCGCGGATTGCTTCAGCCGCTGGCGGACGGCCTCAAGTTCATCCTGAAGGAGGACATCATTCCCGCCGGCGTCGACCGCCCGCTCTTCGTCCTTGCGCCGATGATCATCTTCATGGCTTCCTTCATCACCTTCGCCGTCATTCCGTGGGGCGGCCCGATCCGGTTTGCGGACGGCTCGCAGGTGAACGTCCAGGTGGCCTCGCTGGACGTCGGCCTTCTGTACATCCTGGCCGTCGCCTCCGTCGGCGTCTACGGGATCGTGCTCGGCGGATGGGCGAGCAACAACAAGTACTCCTTCTACGGGGCGCTACGGGCCGCGGCACAGATGCTCAGTTACGAGATCCCGATGGGGCTGGCGATTCTCGTCGCGGTGCTGACGGCCGGCGAGTTGCGGCTCGAACGGATCGTGGAGGAGCAGATCGGGGGTGGACAAGGCGGCGTCTGGATCGGCCTGCTGCATCCGCTGGCGTGCGTCATGTTCCTCATTACCTCCCTGGCGGAATCCAATCGCCTGCCCTTCGACCTCGCCGAGGCGGAGCAGGAACTGGTCGGCGGCTACCACACGGAGTACAGCGCGATGAAGTTCGGCCTTTTTTTTCTCGCCGAATACGCCGGCATGATCGTGAACGGCGCGCTCGTCGCGACGCTCTTCCTTGGCGGGTGGGAGTTGTTCCCGTTCAGCGGAAGGCTCGGCTGGGGCTGGGTGGACTGGATCAATCGCAGCCCCTTCTGGCCCGCGGCAGTGGTTCGCTGCGGGATCGTCTACGCGAAGGTCATGTTCTTCATCGTCCTGGCCATGTGGATTCGCTGGACCCTGCCGCGGTTCCGCTTCGATCAGTTGATGCGGCTGGCCTGGAAGGCTCTGGTGCCGCTGGGCATGGCCCTGGTCGGGGTGACCGGGTTGCTCGTATACCTCGGCAAGGCCGCGTCATGGTGGGCACCGGTCGGCGAGGGGGCCGTCGTCGCCGTGACGCTGTTGTGGGTTTCGCGGTCGCGGACCGGGTTGACCGGGCGGCAATCATACCTGCCGCCGGTGCCCGGCGAGGCAGGAGCTACAAAATGAACGGAATCGCAACATCCGTTGTGTGCCGGCGTTGCAGGGGCGCGGGGGCCCGGCAGTGGTTCCGGGGCCTTTGCGCGACGGCCATCGTCGCGATGGCGCTGCCGCTGTACGCCGCCGGGCCGGCCGACGAGGAGATCCTCGCCGGAGCGGACGCCCGGATCGAGAAGCACCGCAAGGCGGACGTCGTTATCGTCGTGGAGCGTGCCGACGGACGGCCGGCGCCGGATGTCGAGGTGCGCATCGAGCAGACCCGGCACCACTTTCTCTTCGGCGCCAATATCTTCATGCTCGGCAAGTGCCGCACGCCCGAGGACAACCGCGCCTATGAGAAGTACTTCAGCGAGTTGCTGAACTACGCCACCGCGCCGTTTTACTGGTGGGGATACGAAACCGAGCCGGGCAAGCCCGATTACGCGGCGACCGACCGGATCATCGACTGGTGCCGGCCGCGGGGCATCCGCATCAAGGGCCACCCGCTGATGTGGAACTTCGTGGATCCGAAGTGGCTGCCCGACGACCCGGCGGAGGTTCGCCGCCTCCAACTGGAACGCATCCGCTCCTGCGTCGAGCACTTCGCGGGGCGCATCGACATCTGGGACGTGGTGAACGAGGCCACGGATTTCGAGCGGCCCCGGATCCTCAGGGATGCCCCGAAGCTGACGGCGGCGGCGAACGAGGTCGGGAAGATGGTGTTCGTCCGGGAGGCGTTCCGGACGGCGAGAGCCGCGAATCCGAAAGCCACGCTGCTCATCAACGACTATGTTACGAACGAGAAGTACGCGGCCGAGGTCATTTCGAAGCTGGTCGGCGAGGACGGCAAGCCGCTCTACGACGTGATCGGCATCCAGTGCCACCAGCACGGCGGGGCGTGGACCGCGCAACACACGTGGGAAATCTGCGAACGTTTCGCGCGGTTCGGCGTGCCGCTGCACTTCACCGAGGCGACGATTCTTTCGGGACAGCTCGGCTGGAATCTCAGTACGACGCGGCCGGGGTTCGACTGGCCGAGCACGCCCGACGGTGAGCAGCGTCAGGCTCGCGAGGTGGTGCGTTTCTACACGGTGCTGTTCAGCCACCCCGCCGTGGAAGCCATCACGTGGTGGGACTTCGTTGACGGGTGCTGGCAGAACGCCCCGAGCGGGTTCCTGCGGCGGGATTTCACCCCGAAGCCGGCCTATCACGAGTTGCTCAAGCTCGTGAAAGGCAAGTGGTGGACGAAGACCGTCGGCAGGACCGATGCGCAGGGCAGGGTCCGGTTGCGCGGCTTCCTCGGCGACTACCTCGCGCGGTTCACGGTCGCGGGGCGCGCCTGCGAGAGGCGTTTCGAGATACGCAAGGGCGAGGGCAACCGTGTGGTATTCCGGGCGGAGTAACGGCGTGATTCGTGACGAAGACATCATCGAGGTCCAGGAACCGCCGGAGACGACGGCCGTGCGGCTCTATCTGCCGGAGATCCTCCGGGGCATGGCGACGACGCTCCGCCACATGTTCGGCAGGAAGATCACGCTTCAGTACCCCGAGGAGAAGCGCGTGCAGCGGATCTCGAACTATCGCGGCGTGCACCGGCTCAACCGCGATGAGCAGGGGCGTGTGGCGTGTGTGGCCTGCTTCATGTGCTCGACGGCGTGCCCGGCCCACTGCATCCACATCGAGGCGGGCGAGTCGCCGTGGCCCGATCGCGAGAAGTATCCGGTCAAGTTCGACATCGACGAGTTGCGGTGCATCTACTGCGGCATGTGCGAGTACGCGTGCCCGGTGGACGCGATTGAGTTGACGCCGGAATACCGACTGGTGGGACGCACCCGCGATGAGATGATCTACGACAAGGAGAAACTGCTCGCGGTGTACGACGCCACGAAGGAGATCAAGCCGCGGAGGGATCCGCCGATCACGGGTTATCCGGGGACCGGCGGGGCGCCATCGTCCGGGTGAGTCGCATCGCGCGGCGCCGCGGAGTACGGGAGGGGGTTTGACGGTGGGAATACGGCAGTGAGCCAGGGCTGGTCGTACATTCTGTATACGCTGCTGGCCATCGGAGCGGCGGGCCTGTATGGCGTGCTGCCCGATCCGCGGTCTCGATCGCGGCGGACGGGGACGATCCTTCTGCTTGCGGCTCTGGCCGGGCTGATCGTGTTCGGCATCCGCTCGACCGGCTGGGGCGGCGCGGCCGATCTGCTGTTTTATCTGTTTGCCGGGATCGCGCTTTTCGGGGCGGTGCGCGTGGTGACCCATACGCGTCCGGTCTACAGCGCTTTGTACTTCGTCGTGGTGGTGTTGTCGGTTGCGGGGGTTCTCGTGCTTCTCGACGCGGAGTTTCTGGCCGCCGCCCTGGTCATCATTTACGTCGGGGCGATCCTCGTGACGTACGTCTTCGTCATCATGCTGGCGCAGCAGAGCGGCACGGCGGCCTGCGACTCCATCGCGCGGGACCCGGGCTTCGCCGTCGTCGTGGGCTTTCTGCTTGTGGCGTGCGTCGGGAGCCTCTTGCCGGGCATACCGGGCGTTCCGGCGGGGGGGCTGCAGACGGCCGGCGAAGGCGCCAAACCGTCTGCGGCGGCGGATTCGCAGGCGGTCGGCGGGCCGCTCGTGAACGGGGGCGATCCGGCGACGGTTGCGGAGGCGGCTCCGGGGACCGTTCGCGAACTCGGCGGCCGCCTGCTGACGCGGTATGCCGTCGCCGTCGAGGTGGCGGGCGCATTGCTGCTTGTGGCAATGGTGGGCGCCATCTGGGTGGCGCGGCGCCCCCTGCCGCCGGGGGCACCGGCTGCTTCGGATGCGGGCAAGCCCCCCGGGCAGATCGGGCGCGAAGTGCCTCCGTTCTGAACGAGCCGGAGGCGGGAGTATCAGGAATGCCGCTGCTGCACGGATATGTTATTCTCGGGGCGCTGCTCTTCGCACTGGGGCTCGTCGGTTTTCTGACCCGGCGGAATCTCATCATCATCTTCCTGTCCACGGAGGTGATGTTCCAGGGCGTTCTGCTGAACCTGGCGGGGCTGGGGCGCTATCACCGCCAGCTCGACGGCCAGTCGTTTGCGATGTTCCTGCTGGTCGTGGCGGCAGTGGAGGCGGGGCTGGGGCTGGGCCTCGTGGTGCTCCTGTTCCGGCGAAAGGGAACGCTCGACGCCGAGGCGTGGCGGATGCTGCAGGGCTGAGGGTATGACGGCGACGTTCTCACAGTTCGGCGTTCTGAAGATCGTGCCGCTGATTCCCCTCGCGCCACTGGCCGGAGCGGTCGTGGTAGGGCTGTTCGGGTTTCGGCGGCTGCGCGGCGGCAGCCACTGGCCGGTGGTGCTCGGCACCTTCGTCTCTGCGCTGGTGAGCCTGATCCTCCTGGATATCGTCCGCCATACCCCTGAATCGCGTTTCAGCGACACGTATCACCTGTACGACTGGATCGCCCCCGCCGTCGGGATCTGGTTCGACGTAAACATGTGGGTCGATCCTCTGACGGCCGTCATGCTGGCGGCGGTCTGCACGGTGTCGTTTCTGGTAATCGTCTACTCCCGCGATTACATGCGGAGCCATGCCCATCCGGAGCGGGGCTACGAACGGTTCTTCGCGTTCATGGGGCTCTTCGTGTTCGCGATGTGCACGCTGGTCCTGGCGGGCAACTTCCTGCTGCTTTATCTCGGATGGGAGCTGGTGGGTCTGTGCAGCTATCTGCTCATCGGATTCTACTATGCCAAGCCGTCCGCGGCGGCGGCGGCGAGGAAGGCCTTTCTGGTCACCCGCATCGGCGATTTCGGCTTCAGCCTCGGCATTTTCTGCATCTACCTCTGGATCTCGCCGTTCGCCGGTCCGGGCGAGAATCCGCTCGATTATGCCGTCGTATTCCGGAATACCTACGCGCTGCAGCCGTGGCAGTGCACGACGATCGCGCTGCTGCTCTTCTGCGGTGCAGTCGGCAAGAGCGCGCAGCTCCCGCTCTACGTCTGGCTGCCGGACGCGATGGAAGGCCCCTCGCCGGTCTCCGCGCTCATACACGCCGCGACGATGGTCACCGCGGGCGTGTACATGGTGGCGCGGTGCGGGCCGATCTTCGTGCAGTCGCAGGATGCCCTGGCCGTCGTCGCCTCGATCGGCGCGGCCACGGCGTTCTTTGCGGCCACCATCGCCCTCGCGCAGTACGACATGAAGCGGATTCTGGCCTACTCGACCATCAGCCAGCTCGGCTATATGTTCCTCGGGCTGGGGGTGTGCGCGGCGGACGCGGCCGTCTTTCACCTGTTCACGCACGCCTTCTTCAAGTCGCTGCTGTTCCTTGCCGCCGGAAGCGTCATGCACGCGATGGGCGGAATCATCGACATCCGGCAGTTCGGCGGGCTGCGGCGGATCATGCCCGTGACGTATGCGTCGTTTCTCGCGGGGGGGCTGGCACTGGCGGGCTTCCCGTTCTTCTCGGGATTCTTCAGCAAGGACGAGATCCTCGATGCCGCGTACTCCGTGCACCCGATTCTCGGGGGCATCGGTCTGCTGGCGGCGCTGCTGACGGCCTTCTACACGTTTCGCATGATCTTCTGGGCGTTCCACGGGCCGCAACGGGTTCCGCAGAACGCACATCCGCACGAATCGGGCTACTGGATGCTCGTGCCGATGGGTATTCTGGCGGTCGGGGCCGTCATCGGCGGCTATGTGGACGTGAGCGTCTCGTCGTCCGGCTTCGCCGGTATCTTCGAGCCCGGGGGGGCGTTGCATCGTTTTCTGGAGCCGGTCTTCCGCGAGACGTACGGTATCTTCACGGCGACGGATACGGACGTGGCGGAGGGCGGCGGGCATGTGCTGATGTATGTTTCGTCGGCCCTGGCCGTCCTGGGCATCCTGGGGGCCTATCTGCTCTATGTGCGGCGACGGGACTGGGCCGAGGCCGTCGTGAACGAAATCCCGGATGTCTACGATCTGATCCACGGGAAGTACTACGTGGACGAGCTTTACGACACGCTCGTGGTTCGACCGGCACGGCAGGCGGGTCTGCTGTTGAATGCGATCGACGATTACGTGATCGACGGGCTTATCTGGGTCATTACGGTCGTGCCGCGAGCGGGCGGATTCGTCCTGCGGGGCCTGCAGGGCGGGGCTTTGCAGGGATACGCCATGACGATGACCGCGGGCGTCGTGCTGATCCTCTTGTTCGTGCTGATGGGCGGATGAGGCGATGGTCGGTTTTCTGTCCAGGTGGATCCTGACGGTGGTAATCTTCGCCCCGCTGGCCGGGGCGCTGATGATCTGCCTGATGAATCCGCGCTCGCACCGGCAGATCCGCCGGGCGGCCCTCTTTGCCTCGTTCGCCACGCTCGGTTTCACGCTTGCCGCGCTGCGGTTGTTTCAGCAGGCGGAGTGCGCGGACGGACAGCCGGCGTGGGAGGCCGGGCAGTACGCGCTTTCCCTCCGGCTGCCCTGGGTCGGGGATCCCGATCTGCTGCCGGCCGTAGACTTCGCGTACCACGTCGGCATCGACGGCGTGAGCGTCTGGCTGGTCGCGCTGACCGCGCTGCTCACGCCGCTGGCGATCTGGTCGAGCTTTACCGCGATCCGCGAACGCGTGAAGGAGTTCTACATTCTGATGCTGCTGGTGGAGACCGGCATGCTCGGCGTGTTCTGCGCCCGCGATCTGCTGTTGTTCTATGCGTTCTTCGAGTTCACGATGGTCCCGATGTACTTCCTCGTGGGCATCTGGGGCGGCCCGCAGAAGCGGCGTGCGGCGTTGCGGTTCTTCGCGTATACGATTGCCGGCGATGCCCTCACGCTGGCGGGCGTGCTGTTCCTGGCGTACCAGGCGTATCGGGAAGCGGGGGGGGGCGTCTTCACGTTCGATCTCGAGCGGCTCTATGCCGTCGGCCGGTCGCTTGATCCCTCGGTCCAGTTCTGGCTGTTTCTCGCCGTTTCGGCCGGTTTTGCCGTGAAGGTGCCGATGTTTCCGCTGCACACATGGTTGCCCCTGGCGCACACCGAGGCGCCGACGGCCGGCAGCGTTGTCCTCGCCGGGCTGCTCCTCAAGCTGGGGACGTACGGGTTTCTGCGGGTGAGCATGCCGATGTTTCCGTCGGCGACGCTGGAGCTTGCGGCCGTCGTGGCGGCCCTGGGGGTAGTCGGGATCGTTTACGGGGCGCTGGCGGCATGGGTGCAGACGGACGTCAAGCGACTCGTGGCCTATTCCTCGGTCTCGCATCTCGGCTTCGTGCTGCTGGGCCTGTTCAGCCTGAAGATGGGCGGGCTGAGCGGGTCGCTGCTGTATATGGTCAACCACGGGCTGTCGACGGGGGCCCTGTTCCTCGTCGTGGGCATGGTGTACGAGCGGTATCACACCCGCAGCATAGCGGAGATCGGCGGGCTGGCCCGGCGGATGCCGTGGCTGTCGTTCTTCCTGATCTTCTTCGCGCTGAGCAGCCTCGGCCTGCCGGGGCTCAACGGGTTCGTCGGGGAGTTGCTGGTGCTCATCGGTGTGTTCAGCTCGGCGCGGACCTTTGACGGCAATCCGGCGGGTCCGCTTGGCCCGTCCTATGCGGTGCTGGCCGCCACGGGCGTCGTGCTCAGCGCGGTCTACCTGCTGTGGATGTGCCAGCGCGTGCTCTTCGGCCCGCTGCGCGAGCCGGCGGGAACGCCGGACGCGTCACGCGGGCTGACGCCTGATCTGACCCGGCGGGAGATCGCCATCCTCGTGCCGATCGCGGCCGTGTGCCTGCTGATCGGCCTGTGGCCGAGGCCGTTCCTCGCCTTGATGCAGCCGGCTCTGCAGGAACAGATCGTCGCGCGTGTTCTGCCCGGGGCGGGGACGCAGCCGCTGACAGGGCCGGACCGGCAGCCGGATCGCGTCGCCAACGCTGCGGCGGCGGGCGTCCGGTCGGCTCAAGCGGCCGCGCCGTCGCCCGCGAAGCGCCGGGCGGGCAGTGCGAGTATCCCGGCTCGCCGGACGGATCAGGCGGCTGATCGTGCGCGAACGACGCGACTGCCGGTTGCGATTTGCGGGGTTCCTGCTTCGGGCGGCGGTTTCGGCGGGGGTGTGGAACGGGGCGAACGGGTTCCGGCAAAGGCATTACCGGGACTCCTGCTCGACCGGCGCGAGACAGGACTCGGACGGACGCCATGACGAGCCACAACTACTTCATCCTGCTGGCCCCGGAAATCGTGCTGGTGATCGGGGCGTGCCTCGTGCTGCTGACGGGTCTGTCCGCGAGGCCCTCGGTGCGGAATGCGACGCGCTGGATGGGCGTCCTGACGATCGTTGGCGCGATGGCGGCCTTCTGCCTGTGGGGGTGGCCGGCGGCTCTGCAGGACGCTCAGCCGGCCGGCTTCCATGTCACTTCGCTGACCTGGTACGTGCGGTTGATCGCGCTGCTCGTCGGGCTGCTGACGATGCTGATCAACCTGCATGTGCCCGAGACCTGGGAGCGCGGCGAATACGGTTCGATGATCCTCTTCTCGCTGGCGGGGATCACGCTGACCGCCGGGGCGGACGACTTCGTCACGCTCTTCCTTTCGCTGGAGCTGGTCAGCGTGCCGACCTACGCCCTCGTGGCCGCGGGCAGCGCCGACATCCGCTCGCAGGAGGCCGGTCTGAAGTACTTCTTCCTCGGCGCGCTCGCCGCGGCGATCTTCGTATACGGGTTCAGCTTCCTGTACGGCGTCGCGGGCACCACGCAGCTTTCGGGGATGGCCGCGGCGCTCGACATCGGGAACGCCTGCACGCGGATCGGGTTGCTGCTGGCCATAGCGGGTCTGGCGTACAAGATCGCCGCCGTGCCGCTGCATGTGTACGCCCCGGATGTGTATCAGGGAGCGGCTTCGCCCGTCACCGGCCTGCTGGGTTTCTTTCCGAAGGCGGCGGGATTCGTGGCGATCATCAAGCTTCTTGCGCTCGTTGCCCCGGGCACAGCGGGGCTGGCGGCGGTCATTTCCTGGACGCCCCCGACGGCGCTCTTCTGGCTGATCTGGGTTCTCGCGGCCCTCACGATGACGGTGGGCAACTGCGTGGCGCTGATGCAGACCAACGCGAAGCGGATTCTCGCCTATTCGAGCATCGCTCACTCGGGATACATGCTTGTCGCGGTACTCGTCGGTCCGGCCGCGCTGGGCAGCCCGATGCGGGACGGTTGGGCGGCGATGCTTTTCTACGTTGTGGCGTACGGCGTGATGAATCTCGGGGCGTTCGGCGCGCTGGCCTGCCTGCGGATTCAGGGCCGGCCGGCTGAGGAACTGGACGACCTCGCGGGGCTCGCCCGCACGCACCCGGCCGTGGCGCTGGCAATGGCCGTATGCTGCTTCAGTCTCATGGGTATGCCGCCGACCCTCGGCTTCATCGGGAAGGTGTACGTCTTTACGGGGGCGCTGTCGCTGGACGAAGGCGATCCTCATCGGGCGGCGATGATCGCGCTTGTGGTGATCGGGCTGATCAACTCCGCGATCGCGGCGGTTTACTACCTGCGCATCATCGGCGCGTGCTATCTCCGCGAGCCGCGGGAGTTCTCCGCGCTGGTTTCCGATCGGTCGCTGGCGGTCGGCGTGGCGGCGTGCGCCATTCTGGTTGTGCTGCTGGGGCTGTGGCCGCGGGACCTGTTCCGTCTGGCGGGATACGCGGCGAGCGACATGTGGCCGGTGCCCCGCGCGACGGGTCGCGAGGAGGCGCCGGAGTCTCCGGAGGCGCAAGAGGCCGAACCTGCCGATCACCAGTCATCCGGCGACGGATACAGGCCGGCGTCGTCGAAGAGGGCGGCAAGCAGTGTCAGGAACCCTTCGACCGCGCAAGCACCTTACGTGTCGAGCGTGCGATACACGGGCGAGACGGCCTTCGCGGACGGAAGGTTCCTGACACCGTCCGCCGGAAGGTTCCTGGCACCGTTTCCTTCCACCGTCTGCTTCTGACGCCGTCCGCTGCCTACATCAGCACGGCGCCCTGTGCGGCGTTGGTCACCTGCTTCTGATAACGACGCAGCCAGCCGTAATTCATCCGCGGGGCGGGGGGCTTCCAGGCGGCCTTGCGGCGGGCGAGTTCCTCGTCGGAGACAAGTACCTGGAGCGTGCTGTTCGGGATGTCGATGCGGATACGGTCGCCGTTTTTCAACAGCCCGATCGGGCCGCCCTCGGCCGCCTCGGGGGAGACGTGGCAAACGCAGGCGCCGCGCGTGCCGCCGGAGAAGCGGCCGTCCGTGATCAGCGCGACCTTGTCGCCGAGGCCCTGCCCCATGATGTAGCTCGTGGGGGCGAGCATTTCCTGCATGCCGGGGCCGCCGCGCGGGCCTTCGTAGCGGATTACCACGACGTGGCCGGGCTTCACCGCGCCGGCGAGGATGCCTTCGCAGGCGTCCTCCTGCGATTCGAAGACGATCGCTTCGCCCTCGAACTGCTTCATCGTCTCGATCACGCCGGCGCTCTTGATCACGCTGCCCTGCGGGGCGAGGTTGCCGTACAGGATCGTCAGGCCGCCGGTAGGCGAGTATGCCCGATCGACCGTCCGGATGCAGTCATACGGATCGAAGCCGAGGTCGTCGGGCGTGAGATCCCTGATCGACTTGTGCGTCCGCTTCACGCTGGAGCCGGGCACGTTCGGCTCCCCGCCGGGGGCGACGGCCGCAAGTTCGAGCGCCTCCGCCTTCACCCGGGTCCCGCGGATGTCATAGTCGTCGATATTTCCGCCCAGCGTCCTGCCCGTTACGGTCAGGCAGTGCTCCTTGAGCAGCCCCGGGCAGCCCCGGCGCACTTCGCCCAGGATCGTATGAATCCCGCCCGCGCGGTGCACGTCTTCCACGTGGTATTTCGAGCTCGGCGAGACCTTGCAGATGTTCGGCGTGCGGGTCGCAAGGTCGTTGATGTGGCCCAGGTTGAAATCGACGCCGGCCTCCTTGGCGATCGCCAGGATGTGCAGCAGGGTGTTCGTCGAGCCGCCCATGGCCATGTCGAGCACCATGGCGTTGCAGAAGGCGTCGAACGTGGCGATGTCCCGCGGCTTGATGTCGCGCCGGACCAGCTCCACGATCTGAAACGCGGCCTTGCGGTAGAGCCGCTTGCGGTCTTCGCTGGTGGCCAGGACGGTGCCGTTGCCCGGCAGGGCCATCCCCAGGGCCTCGCAGAGGCAGTTCATCGAGTTCGCGGTGAACATTCCGGAGCAGGAGCCGCACGTCGGGCAGCCGAATTGCTCGAGCTTCCGGAGCTGCGCATCATCGATCGCGCCGACCTTGCGCGCCCCGACGCCCTCGAAGACGCTGATCAGATCGACGACCCTTCCGTCCGGGGTGCGCCCGGCCTCCATGGGACCGCCGGAGACAAAGATCGTCGGCACGTTCGTCCGCATCGCCGCCATCAGCATGCCGGGCACGATCTTGTCGCAGTTCGGGATGCAGACCATCCCGTCGAAACGGTGCGCCTCGAGCATCGTCTCCACGCAGTCGGCGATCAGCTCGCGCGAGGGAAGCGAATACTTCATCCCCAGATGGCCCATCGCGATGCCGTCATCCACCCCGATCGTGTTGAACACGAAGGGCACCCCGCCGGCCTCGCGGACGCACTGTTTCACGTACTGCCCGACCTCGTTCAGGTGCGCATGGCCGGGGATGATGTCCACGTAGCTGTTGCAGATCGCGATGAACGGCTTGTCCTCGTCGCCGTCGCGAAAGTTGCCCGTCGCCCGGAGCAGGCTGCGATGGGGCGCCCGCTCGAAGCCCTTCTTGACCATGTCACTGCGCATGAACGTACCTCATATCAGGTCTGTATCCGACTGCTTCGGCGATCCGGTAGCGCGAATCCCGCTTCCATCATACGGCGCCGGGGTCCCGGTTCAAGGATGGCGGAGGCCTTGTGCGACCGGTCGGGTTTCCATCGCCGCCCGGCGGCCCTCCTATCGGCTTCGCAATCGCCCGCTCTGCCGCTGCCACGCGATTTCCTTCGGCAACCCGGCGCTCAACGGCGTCTGCGGCTCATAGCCGAGCAACTGTCTCGCCTTCGTGATGTCCGCGACGTATCGCATGATCTCGCCCGGGCGTGCCGGCTCGTAGGTTACCTTCGGCTCCTTGCCGAGCGCGAGGGCCGTGATGTTCACGAGATCCAGCAGCGAGTTGCCGTGCCCGTACGCGAGGTTGATGGTTTCGCTCCGCAGCTTTCCCGCGACGAGGGCATCGATCCCGCGGACGATGCCGTCGATGCAGTCGTCCACGTAGGTGAAGTCGAGCACCTTCTGCTTGCCGTACACGGTGATCGGCTCGTTGTTGGCGATCCGGCGGATGAACAGGGGGACGACGCGTTCGAGCCGCTCGATGTCGTCGTCGTAGCGGCCGTACACGTTGCTGAAGCGGAAGACCAGGTGCGGCAGTCCGTAGCATTCGCCGTACGAGTACACGAGTGCCTCGCCGGCGATCTTGCTGGCGGAGTAGGGGCTCTCCGCCACGACGAAGTCCGCCGCCGCCTCGTCGGTGACGTGCCGATGGATGTCGCCGTAGACCTCCCGCGAGCTGCCGAAGACGAACGGGATGCCGTGCCGTCGGCAGTAATCGAGCACCACGAAGCACATGCGGATGTTCTCCATCGCGCGGTCCGGGTGTTCCACAAGTTCAAAGACCTTCGCATGTGCCGCGAGGTGAACGACGACGTCGAACGGCCCGCGGGGCAGTTGGTCCGGGTCGACCCGGTTGAGGTCCAGCAGGTGCGTCGGGAAGCGGTCGGTCCAGGTGTTCTTGCGGCAATCGATGCCCTCCACGCGGTCGCCCCTCGCGAGGAGCGTCAGCCCGAGGTTCGTGCCGATCTGTCCGCTTGATCCGGTGATGAGTACCTTCATGAGCAGGGAGTATACGCCGGGCGGTCACGCTCGTCACGGGTCGGACCGCGGGCCGGCCGCGGGTCTCGGACCGGCGGGCCGGACTTTTCGCCACGCTTTGCCCGCGGCGGCGTGTTGCCGGAGAATGCCGGCGTGCAGGAGGTTGTCCGACGGCGGATCGTGCCCCGCAGGCGGCCGGCGGGCACGCCCGGCGCGGGGCTCTGCGGCGGAACGAGGGATATCCGATGCGACACGATTGGGGCGAGTCTTCATCCGGGGCGCAGACAGCAGGCCGGCGCGAATCGCCCGCGATTCGGGCGGGCAGGTCGGCACTGTACGCTGCGGGCGTGCTGTTCCTGCTCGGTGCGGCGCGCGCGGCTCCGGGGCAGGTTTCGTCTGCCTCCTGCGTGCCGCTGCCCGGTCTCGAAGAGGTCGTCGTCTCCGGGCGCGACCTATGGGGCGAGGCAGCGATGCGCCGGCCCGACGGCGCGAGTTACGAATTCTTCCGCGACCTGCTGCCGCCGCTGCGTTACGTCAACGCCGATTTCCGCTACTATCCGATCGTTCTGAGCGCGCCGGCGAGCCGCGTAAAGGCCCGACTGATCTCCAACGGCAGCGGCATCAATCTTCGCGGCGGCGCGCGAAGCTGGAACGACGTCGGTACGCCGGTCACCTTTCGCGTCGGGCCGGACGAATTCCTCTTCGGCGGCCTTCGCGACCGCGTGACTCACCCCGTACTGGCCGACGGTTACCTGCCCATCGTGGAGGTCGACTACCGGCACCCGTATCCGGTGCAGTCGGAGGGCGAGGTGCCGTTGGATCAGGTGCCGATGCAGCCGGAGGCCGAGGTGTACCGGCTGGAGGCCTTCGCGGGCACCGACCCCGCGTTCTCCGATAACGCCGTCGTCTTCGTGAAGGTCCGGCTCGCGCGAGGCGCCCGCGGCATCATTACCGCCGATGCGGAGACCGGCCCCGGCACGAAACTCGTGGATGGCCGACTGCGAGACGACCAGGGCCGCGTGCTCGCGTGGTTCGACAGCGGTTGGCGGTGGGAGCGAGGGCGCGCACACGCGACCATCACGCAGGGTACCGTCGTCACGATGGCCGTGCCGACGCGGCCGCTGGCGGCGGACTCAAACCCCGTGATCACGCCCGTTGTCTACGACGAGCAGCGCGCGAAGTGCGCGGCCGTGTGGAAAGAGATCCTCGCGCGGGGCATGTCCGTCGAGGTCCCCGAGCCGCTCGTGAACAACGCCTGGCGGAACCTGATCATCCAGAACTTTGCGCTACTCAACGGTAACCGCATTCACTACAGCGCCGGCAACCAGTACGAGAAGCTCTACGAGGCCGAGGGCAGCGATGCGGCCCTGGCGATGATGAACTGGGGCTACGAGGACGAGATGCGGCGGATGATCGTTCCGCTGCTCGACTTCACCCGCGCGGGGCTCGAGTATCACCAGGCCGGCCTGAAGGTCAACGACGTCTGCCGGCTGTTCTGGCAGACCCGCGATGCGGCCTTCGTGCGGTCTATCCGGCCTCGCTGGGAGAAGGAAGTCAAGCGGATGGTCGAGGGGCGCGTCGCCCCGGGCGGCTTGTTTCCCAAGGAGCGCTACTGCGGCGACATTGGGACACAGGTTCACTCGCTGAGCGCAAACGCCAAGGCCTGGCGGGCCCTGCGTGACATGTCGGCGGTCCTCGGCGAGATGGGCGAGCGCGCGGAATCCGAACGGCTCGCCGGCATCGCGGCGAGCTGTCGCAAGGACGTCCTCGCGGCCGTTGAGAAGAGCCTCCGCCGTGAGACCACGCCCCCGTTTGTCCCTTTGGCGTTGCTGGGCGATGAGCCGGTGCACGATCCGATCCCCGCCACCCGAATCGGCAGCTACTGGAACCTCGTGATCAACTACGTCATCGGCAGCGGCATCTTCCCGCCGGGCAGCGAAGAGGAGACCTGGATCCCTCGCTACCTCGAGACGCACGGCGGGCTCTGCATGGGGATGATCCGCTCGGGGGGCACGGCCCACGCCTTCTGGACGGGCGCCGATCGCACGAACCCGCTCTACGGCACCCGCTACGTAGTGGACGTGCTTCGCCGGGACGATTCCGAGCGTGCGCTCGTGAGCTTTTACGGCATGCTCGCGCACGGCCTGACCCGCAACACGTTCATCGGCGGCGAGGGCGCCACGCTCGCGCCGGTCGATGAGGGCGGCCGGTTCTTCTACTGCCCGCCGAACAGCGCCTCCAACGCGCACGTGCTGACCATGCTGCGGAACCTGCTCGTGCAGGACTTCGATCTGGATGACGACGGCCGGCCGGAGACGCTGCGGCTGCTGTTCGCGACGCCGCGCCGATGGCTGGCCGATGGCAAGCGCATCGTTGTGAAGCAGGCGCCCACCGCGTTCGGCCCCGTTTCGCTCCGCGTCGCCTCGCACCTGAGCGGGGGCGAGATCGTCGCCGACGTCGATCTGCCCGGGCGCAGCAAGCCCAGGGCCGCGTTCCTGCGGATTCGCCCGCCGGACGGCTGGCGCGTGACGGGCGCGCATCTCGGCGATCGGAACCTGGCGCCCGATGCGAAAGGCACCGTGGATCTCTCCGACGCCGCTGGGCATGTTACGGTTCGATTCCGGGCATCAAGGCCGGCCGAATAGCGACGAGTGGCACCGCCACGGGTGACACTGCCACGGGTAGCCCCGTCACGGGTGGCACGGTCTGGCTTCGTACTCGAAGCCAGGCCGTGGCGAGTGGGGTTGCGCAGTCTGGGTTCGAGTACGAAGCCAGGCCGTGGCAGGCGCCTCAGACCGCCTCAGAGCAGCCTGCTCGCGAGCCATTCGAGGTTCTCGGCGAAGCGGTCGATGGTGGCAAGGCCCTCCTCGTCGTTGGCGGCCTCGCCGGCCGCGCGGCCGAAGGCGATGTTCCAGTACGTCGAGCCCGGCACGATCATGTCGTTGATCATGTACCAGTACATCAGTTGTGCGTAGGTGAAGTTCTGGCCGGCGCGCCGGGCGACGACGATCGGGCCGCCGATCTTGCGGGAGAGCAGGTGGCCGTTCGCGCGGGAGACGTAGCCGGCGCGGTCGAGGAGGGACATCGTCTGCGGTGTGGCCGAGCCGAAGTAGACGGGCGAGCCGACGACGATGATGTCGGCCTGCTTCATCTCGGTGAAGACGGCGTCGAAGTCGTCGTCCTTGATCGAGCACGTGCCGTCCTGGCGCTTGCCGCACACGCCGCACGCGCCGCAGGGCTTGATCGTCTTGCCCGCGAGGGGGATGAACTGCACGGCGACGCCGTTCGCCTCGAGATGCGCGAGGCAGCGCTTCACCAGCAACTCGGTGTTGCCGTTTGCCCGGGGGCTTCCGCAGATGCCGACGGCCTTGGCTGTCATCGGGCAGGTTCTCCGTATCGTGATGGTTCGCGAGCGCGCGGGTGAGGAACGATTTGCAGGAATCGCTCCTCACCCGTGCTGCTCATCGGGCGCTTGCTTGCGCTGCGCGTTCTATCGACGCACGCTTTCGCTTCGGCCTTCCCGTCGGATTACGTCCGGACGGTTATGCCATCGGCGTCGAGGATCGCGCGTGTCTGCTTTTTCAGGGCGATGTTCGCCAGGTGCAGCGTGCGGACGGCCTGGTGGCCGATCTCGACGGTAGCGTTCGGGTCCTTGCGGCTCTTGACGCACTCGAGGAAGTTCTTCATGTGGGGCGTCGTGTCGGTCACGCCGCCCGGCATGTCCTCCCTGACGGGCTTGGGCAGGCCGTTCTCCCAGCCGTTGACCTGGTCGAAGACCCGGTAGCCCTGCTCGGTGAGGAAGAGCGCGGCCTTCTCCCCGTGGAAGAGGATCGACCAGCCGTTGCGCCACTTCGCCGTGCTGTAGTTCAGCGTCCAGGTGGCCATGAAGTTCGGGTACTCGAACGTGCAGCAGAAGACGTCGGGCGTCTCCGTCGGCTTGTTCACGTAGACGTTGCCGTACTGCAGCGCCGAGACGGGCTGATTCACGCCCATCATCCACTGCACGACATCCATCAGGTGCGTGCCCTGGTCGGTGACGTTGCCGCCGGAGAACGGCCAGAAAAACCGCCACGAGCGGAACTTCATCGGCTCGAACTTCTGCTCGCCCGCCGGGCCGCAGAACCGCGGCCAGTCGAGTTTGCCGGGCAGCTCGTCGTTGTTGATTCCGTTCGGCGGGTACTTCCAATACCACTCCGCCTGGACGAGGTAGATGTTGCCGAGGGCTTTCCTGTCGAAGATCTCCCGTTTCATCTCGTGGATCGTCGGCGAGCTGCGCCGCTGCATGCCGATCTGCACGACGCGGTCGGTCTTGCGTACCTCCTTCACCATCTCCGCGCCCTGCTCGATCGACCAGGACATCGGCTTCTCGCAATAGGCATCCTTGCCGGCCCGCACGGTGTCGATGAGGTGCTTGTGGTGCCAGTGCTCGGGCGTGCCGATGACGACGACGTCAATATCCTTGCGCTCCAGCAGCTTCTCGTGCTCGGTGTAGGGCGTCGCCTTTTCGCCGGCGATCTTCATGCCTTCGGCAAGGTTCGGCTCGTACACGTCGCACACGGCGCCGAACTCCACGCCCATGCCTTTGAGTTTGTTCATGTGATGGCGGGCCATTCCGCCGGTGCCGATGACGCCCACGATGATCTTCTCGTTGGCGCCAAGCACGCCGGTGGCGAGCTTCGGCGCGGCCAGGGCACCCAGCCCGACCGCCGTGGTACCGAGGAACTGACGACGATTGAGTTTCGTATCCGACATTGTCTGCCTCCTGAAGTAGTTCGCCCGGGGATGTTTTTACCGCATTCGGCGGAACTTGGCAATCACTTGGGTACGGCCCGGGTCTCTTCGTCGGCCACCGCCCGGAGCCGCCAGCGGCACCGGCCGCAGTGTTCGGTCTTCAGAATGTGGGGCGATGCCGCGGCATCGGGGGGTACGTCTTCCGGTACGGTCGGGTCCGCATGGGGAGCGGCGATGCGGGCACCGTGGCGCAGGGTCAGCAGCGTTCGCGGCTGTTGCAGGAAGATCGCCGCCGCCGCGACGAGATACAGGATCGAAAAGACCGGATGGATCTGCTCGGTGGTCAGGCCGAAGGGCGCCATGGCGGGAAAGGCGGCCATCAGGCTCGGCGCGACAAGCTGCCCCGCAAAAAGGATGAACAGGAGGAACGCGCCGCTGAGGGAGAGCTCCAGCGACGAGAGCATCACAACGGCCAGCAGCGACTGAGCGGCGGTGAGCAGGATCTCGTGCATCTGGAATTGGCCCATCGGCAGCGGGTGTGCGAGGCTCCAGTGCGAGACGGCGAAGACGCCGGGGATCATGCCGACGAGCAACGTCCACTGGTTGAGCTTGGCCGAGAGCAGGCTGCCCAGCGCCATGCCGGCCTGCCCGCGCCAGGCGAAGACCAGGGCGACGATGAATTCGGGAGCCTCCGACGCGATCGGGGCGAGCCACTGCACGAGGACGAACTCGTTGATGCGCAGGACCTTGCCGGTGCCGACGAGACCCTCGCAGAAGGGCTCGGCGTTGGCCAGGATCGCGCCGGCCGCGAAGAGGAAAAGCAGGGCGGTCGCCGCGCGGCGTTTGCCCCTGGGCAACCGGATGAGCAGTTCCGCGGGGCCTTCCGTTTCGCTTTCCGCGCAGGGGCGGCGCCCGGCGAGGATGATGTACCACACATAGATGCCGAGGAATACACACCCGTCGTACCATGCCAGCGTTCCTTTGATCGGGATGATGAACGCGTAGGCGGTGGCCAGGCCGAGGAAGAGCAACTCGGTGCGGCGGTCCGGTTCGAGGCGTACGGCGCGCCGGCGACGAATCCAGTAGATGGCGGCGATGAGCCCCCAGGCCACGCCGATCAGCAGGCGGTTCGCCCCGGTCATGTTGGCGACGGCGTAGTGGGCGTAGTCGCTCTCCGGGTGTCGGCCCGCCTCCCACGTGAAGTACATGTCCACGGCGTATTCCGGCAGCACCGCGATGAGGGCTACGACGGCCAGCGCGAGCGTTTGCGAGATGTCGGCCTGGGCCGCGTCGCATGCCCACAGGAGCAGGAACGACGCTCCGAGGATCGCCATGCCGGAGACGATCGCCATGGTCGGCGGGTCGAGGTGAACGCCGAGCGCGCGAACGGCGATACCCGGCAGGGCGCTCGCGAAGGCGACGGCAAACAACATCAGGTGGTGGCGTCTCATCGATCATCCGGTGCGTGGCGGGAACCTCGGCCACGCGCACAAACACGCGCAGCCAAAGGTCTCGCACCCGGATGCGATCCGGCCGGCGGGCCAGAAGGTAGGAGTCCCTTCGGGATTGTTGACCCACCGGGGACCGGCCGAGGCCGATCCTGCTACTCCCCCTTGGCGAATGACTAGGAAAAGGGTATCACCTTGATGCTGAAAAGACAACCAAAGGTGTTATTGGCACAACTATCGCGTACCATGCACGTCGATGTTCGCGGACGTGACAATGACCATATGGACTTGACATACGTCAAGTCCCGATCGTATACTTCAAAGCTGACGAGGCCGGTTCCGGGGACGTCGGAGGAGGGGCGCCGATGGCTTTGCTGACGGATCCGGAGAGGCTCAGGCATTACCGCCAGGCCCTGCGTTCCTGGGAATGCACCGGCTACGTCGTCTGGAGTTCGCAGGCTGCCGAATGGGTCCGGGCGAACCTCGAAGGGCTGACGACCAAGGGCGTCGCCCGCCTCATGTGGGAATACGTTGAGGCCGGCGGTGAGATCGACGAGGTTCGCGAAACGCGGCCGGAGTGGTCTGAGCACGAATACCACTACGACCTGCGTTTCGAGATCGATGATCGGCGGGTCTATATCGAGACGAGACTCCTTATGGAGGCCGATCCCGAGGACTCGACAATTCATGTGGTGAACGCGCATGACGCCTGAACCCAAGAGAAAGCCGTTTCCGTGGCGCTGCCCGAAGTGCCTGCGTAAGAGCGTCAATCCCACCAGGATACCGTATGAGGCGCAGATCAAACACGACGGGCGGCTGTACGTGGTGGACGTGCCGGCTCTGAACGTGGCGAAGTGCGATGCATGCGGAGAGCTGGTTCTTGACAATCGCGCCGACGAACAGATCACCGACGCCCTTCGCAAGCAGTTGGGCCTGTTGCGGCCCGATCAGATCCGCAGCCGTCGCGAGGCGCTCAACCTCACGCAGAAAGAACTCGCCGACCGCCTCGGCATCGCGTCGGAGACCGTCTCGCGCTGGGAAACGGGGGCGTTGGTCCAATCGCGCGCGATGGACAACCTGATCCGGCTGTACTTCACGCTGCCCGAGGTTCGGGCGGTGCTCTCGGGCGAGAAGCGGGCATCGTGAGATTGCGTGCCTGGCGTAGGCGGAGGCTCGCAGACGATCGAGGATCGTAACGCCATGGCGTTCGCATGACCGCGTACTCGCGAGAAGTGAACGGTGGCCCCCGGCATCTGCTATGCACTCGCGATCGTTTGTGCGGCGGTCGCCGCCTGCAGGCCGGGGCTCGTCGCGTTTGTCTCTTCCCGGAAGACGTCGAGTCGCTCTTGGAATCCGGGGCCTGTCCCCCTGCTCGGCACGGTGCTGGCGGTCATCCCGGCGGCGATGCTTGGCTACTGCGTCTCGGAGTTTTACCAGAAGCACTGGAGCGGGATCTCTCCTGGCTCGGTGCGGTATGGGGCCGAGAGGGAATTGGCCGGATACCACGGGCTTCTGTGTCTCGTGTTGTTAGTGGGCGCGGTTGCGGTGGTGTGGCATCTCTTCCGCGCTCGCGGAGCCGGGCGCGTCGTGGCGGGAACGTCGGGGATACTTGCGGCGGCGCTTGCCATTGCCGCGCTTGTGAACCTCGCCGGGCTCGGGCTCAGGCTCAGGATCACGGCGCAGCAGATCGCCGGACCCGCGATGTAGGGGGCGAGGTCGATGGTGTCGGCACCCCGTAGCGCCACGCCGCGCAGGATCCCCAGGAACGGAGTACGGTAGGTCTCTCCGGCCGGGCTCGCAGACCCCGGCCATGCGCACTCCGGCACCGAATCGCATACGTTCGGGCATAATAGACACCGGCTGTGTCGGGGCGTACAGTGCCTGCGGGCGGAAGCACGCGGCTGCAGCGGATCGCACGTGCATCACGCCGATCGAGGAGGCAGATCATGAGGTACAAGACCGTCTTCCGACTCCTGCTGAAGGCGATCGGAGTGTGGGTCTTCGTGCAGGGCCTTGCGGCCGGGGTGGACCGCCTCGACGCTTGGATTACGTATGCGTTCTGGTGGCTCGCGCCGGGGACATGGGTGCCCCCTGTGCCTCGAATCGGTCCAGGGATGGTGAGTGCTCAACTGTTCGCGTCGTTGCTCAATCCGCTCGCGCAACTGGCCTTGGGGGCCTACCTTTTCTTCGGCGGCAAGTGGCTGGCGGACCTCGCGATTCCCGGCAACCGGCCGTATTGCCCCGAGTGCGGCTATGATCTGACCGGGGCGGTAGCGACCCGATGCCCGGAGTGCGGGACGCCGTGGCGGCTGCAGGATGTGGCTCCCTCTGAAATCTCTCGCGAGGCCGATCTGTGAGCAGACGTTGCGTCATTCTTGTCGGCGTTGCCTGCGTGTTTCTACAGGGCGGCTGCGCAGCGCGGTTCCGTGCGCCGCCGCAGCCGGTTGCCGAACATCCCACCACGGCCGGTATGCCGGCGGTCTGGACCTTGCCGGCCCCGCGCTATGGTTCGTGGGCCTACGAGCGCAGGGATCTCATGCAGGAGGGACCGGCCGAGGAGGCGTTGTATCGAAGGGTTACCCGTCCCCACCGGATCATGGAGGGGAGTCTGATCGGCGTGCCGTTCCTGCCGCTGGAGGCCTACCTTCGTCGGCCGGAGATGACGCCGGCCCGGATGAACGCCTTGCCGAAGGCGCCGCTTCGCCGGGCCTACGCGGCGCTCATCATCGAGCTCGATTCGCCGATGCCGCTCTATCCGTTGGAGATCCGGCCGGGCGAGCCGATCCTCGCCGTCTCGAACCTCGGCTGCTTCGACCGCAACGGGCACCGCATCGAATACGGCTCGATTGAGCGGGAGGTCATCGCGGAGGGACGCGAGGATGTGCTCTGCCCCGCCGGGCGGTTTCCGGGCTGCATGCGGGTTCGGATCGATCTGCGTTTTCGGTTTCCGTGGGGGCCGAGCGTGGACGTTACCGAATACCTGTGGCTGGCCGAGGGGCTCGGGGAGGTCCAGCGGGTAGAGCACATCACGGGCTGGATCTGGTTGTTCTGGATGGAGTCGGCCTATCAGTATTCGCTGGTGACGTTTGAGCCGGACCCGACGACAGGACCGACCACGCAGCCGGCGGAAGAACCGCTCGACTGGTCCCGGATCGCCGTGACATTCGACCGCGTCTTTCCGCGTCCGCGTATGAGCGGTTTGTACGTTGAGATTGTCGGCGAATGAGTCGTCACGCCGCGCGGCACGAGACAACGCGCGGTCGGGGAAAGGGCGTGCCCGCCTCCGGCTTCCGCTCCGCGACGATACCGGAGGCGCACACCGCGTGTTCGGTCGGACGCCGGGGCCGGCTCCTTGTCGACGGCCGGAGACGCGGGTAGAGTCTCCCATCGCGGCTTTTGCTCGCCTTGGGCGCCTGTATCGCGCTGCGGCGGTAGCGCTAGCCGTCATTCTGAGGGGCGCAGCGACGAAGAATCCGGCGGATTGGCGCAGAGGAGCCGGATGCTTCGGTTCGCTCCGCATGACGGGGGCCGGCGCACCCGTGTTCGGTTGCGGGAGAAGGCCGCCTCGGGCTTGTTCGACCGTGGTTCGCCGGCACGTGCGGGAGGCATTCGGGGCCGACCGCCGCGGCACGCCGGCTATCGGGAGCAGATATATGTCCAGCAAGCGAATAGGTCGTCGATCGTTCCTGAAGGTGGCGGCGGCAAGCGGGCTTGTCGTGCCGCGGCTTGCCCGTGCGGCTGCGCCGGCGGCGGGCGTTCTCGGGGCCAATGACAAGCTCGTCGTCGGCTGCATCGGCGTCGGCGGGCAGGGCTCGTATCTGCTCAACCTCGCGAAGCAGACCAGACCGATCTCGATCGCGGCCGTGTGTGATGTGGACCGTGCCCACGCGGAGAAGGCGGCCAAGGCCGCCGGCGAGGGCGTGGCGACGTACGGCGACTATCGCCGCCTGCTGGAGAGAAAGGACATCGACGCGCTCATCATCGCCGTGCCGGACCATTGGCATGCGCTGATCGCGACGGCCGGCTGCGCGGCCGGCAAGCACATGTACTGCGAGAAGCCGCTTGCCTACAGCATCGGCGAGGGCCGCGCGATTGTGGATGCCGTCCGTCGCAGCAGGTGCGTGTTTCAGACCGGCACGCACCACCGCACCGATCCGGAGGTTCGCGAGGCCTGCGAACTCGTCCGCAGCGGCCGGATCGGCAAAGTCAGGCGGATCGACATGTGGATGTGGGCCAATCCCTGCGAGCCGCCGACGCCGAACACCGAGCCGCCTGCGGGGTTGGATTGGGATTTCTGGCTTGGGCCGGCGCCGAAGGTTCCGTATCATCCGAAGCGATGCCACTTCAACTTCCGGTGGTGGCGCGACTACGCCGGGGCGTATATGACCGACTGGGGCTGCCACATGGTCAACCTGGTCCTGTGGGGCCTCGATGGCGGCGATCGGGCCGTCCCCGTCCTCGTGGAGGGCGAGCAGAAGCCGTTTGACAAGCCCAACCTGTACGATTGCCCCGGCACGCAGAAGGTGCGATGGGTCTTCCGGGATCCGGACTTCGAGCTGACGTGGACCGAGCCGGGGCCGGCGGACGAGAAGGATACGCACGGCATGCGATTCGTCGGCACCGAGGGCGAGTTGAAGATCGCCTTCGGCAAGCTTCAGGGCTGGGACAAGCAGTGGCGGATCAGTCGCGACGGCCGGCCGGTACCCACGGCGGACGTACCCTTGGCCGGCAGCCGGCCCGGCGACGTCGGGTTGCCGCAGATCAAGACGAATATGGCCAACTGGGTCGAGGCGATCCAGGGCAACGCGACGCTGCTGAACCCCGTCGAAATCGGTCACCACGACGCAATGATCTGCCACCTTGGCAACCTCGCCTCGCGGCTCGGACGGTCGCTGAAGTGGGACGCGGCGAAGGAACGTTTCATCGGCGACGAGGAGGCGAACAAACTCGTCACCCGCGTCTACCGCGCCCCGTGGAAGCTCACCTGAGCGCGGTGCCCGGTCGCAGCACCGGTACGCCGCCGGGGTTCAGCCCGTCGGGGGCCGGCACCTCCGCGATTCGTGTTGGCCGAAACGGCCCGCTTGACCATCCTGCCCGCGGCGAATAACCTTACGGGCTCGACGTACCTGGGCGCTCTTGGAGATGCGTAGGGTGGGCTTTGCCCGCCACACGCCCGTAACTGGCGGGCATGTGCCCGCCGCAGCGAGTCAGGTGGGCAGGGCCCGCCTGCGTGAGGAGTCACAGCACTATGGCAATCAAGGTTGGGATCAACGGTTTTGGCAGGATCGGTCGGTTGGTTTTCCGCGCGGCGATGATGGATAAGGATATTGAGTTTGTCGGCGTCAACGACCTGGTGCCGGCAGAGAACCTGGCCTATCTTTTGAAGTACGACTCGACGCACGGCCGCGCCAAGGTCGAGGTGAAGGCCGAGGGCGAGAACATCGTCGTGGCCGGGCGCAAAGTGCCGTGTATGTCGGTGAAGGACCCGGCGGAGCTTCCGTGGGCCAGGCTCGGTGCGCAGTACGTCGTGGAGTCGACGGGTCTGTTCACGACCCGCGAGGGTTCCCAGAAGCACATCACGGCCGGCGCGAAGCGCGTGGTTATCTCCGCGCCTGCCAAGGACAAGGACATCCCCACGTTCGTCATGGGCGTCAACGAGCAGAAGTTCAATCCGGCCACCGATACGATCGTCTCGAACGCGAGCTGCACGACGAACTGCCTCGCCCCGATCGTCAAGGTCGTGCTCGACAACTTCGGCATCGAGGAGGGGCTGATGACGACGATTCACGCGATGACCGCGACGCAGCCGACGGTGGACGGGCCGAGCAAGAAGGACCTTCGCGGCGGTCGCGGCGCCCCCCAGAATGCGATTCCCGCCTCGACCGGCGCGGCGAAGGCCGTGGGTCTCTGCATTCCTGAGATCAAGGGCAAGCTGACGGGCATGGCGTTCCGCATTCCGACGCCTGACGTTTCCGCGGTCGACCTCACGGTCCGCACGAGCAAAGAAACGTCGATGAAGGACATTAACGCCGCCATGAAGAAGGCGTCGGAGACCACGATGAAAGGCATCCTGGGATACACCGAGGATCCGGTGGTCAGCAGCGACTTCATCGGCTGCCCGCTATCGAGCATCTACGACGCCACGGCGGGCATCGAGCTGAACAGCCGCTTCTTCAAGCTGATTTCGTGGTACGACAACGAGATGGGCTATTCGTGCCGCGTCGTGGACCTCATCAAGTTCATGGCGAAGAAGGACGGACTGCTGTAAGGGAATCCGGTTCCGCCGAAAGGCAGTGTCGCCACCCCCGTGGAGTTATCGTGGCTCACACGGCTGATGAACGCTGAGGCCCATGCCTGGGCCGGCGTGCAACGGCGATGCAACGTCGGTCTCCAGGGCCGCGCGGTGCACACAGATGACGCGGGGAGATCCGTTCAGAAGATTCTCACTCACGAAGAAGTCGCAGCTGACGACCAAGAGCGACCAGTGGTTCGACGATGCGCGGTTCCTGCACCAATCCGCTCGGTATGCCGCGGCGCTCTATCTGGGTGGGTTCGTGATAGAATGCCTTCTGAAAGCCGCCCTGTGGGAGCGGCGCCAAGAGCCCGACGTCCGCAGGCTCCTGTACAGCCACGAACTGGACGATTTGCTGGCAGCCCTCCCCGTGCTGGCGCGAGAGATGGAGCGCGACCCCGTTGGCGTGCAGGAGGAGTTCGTGCAGATCTGCAACTGGAACGTCCGAATCCGCTACAATCCCTTGCGCGTCGATAAGCGCGACTGCGACGACTTCGTGCGTAGGCTGACCGAGGTGAGAACATGGCTGAGAGACAGAGTCTGACTCCGGAACAGATCGCGGACCTTACAGGCCGACTCACGAAGGGTCTGGAGGAGTGGGGATACACGGCGACCGCCGAACTGGAGCCGTCGGGGGCGCCGGGGCGGTACCGGCTTTACGTGGTTTCGAAGGACTTCGAGCCGCTCTTGGAGTCCGAGCGGCAGAGCGTGCTGTGGCGCGTGTTGAAGGAGAAGTGGGATAGGGACGATCAACTCCGGATCACACTGTCGCTCGCCTTGAGCGAGAAGGAAGCGCAAGGTATATGGTCCTGAACATGACCGATCGCGCAGATCGCGGGTCGGTCAAGACCAAACCATAAAGGGCAGGAACGATAACGATGGCCAAGAAAACGATCGCACAGGTGGACGTGAAGGGCAAGAAGGTTCTCATCCGCGTCGACTTCAACGTCCCGCAGGATGACAATGGCAACATCACGGACGATCGCCGCATCCGCATGGCGCTGCCGACGATCCGGCACGTCCTGGAGAACGGCGGCTCGTGCATCCTGATGAGCCACCTCGGCCGTCCGGAAGGCAAGGACCGCAACGCCGACAAGAAGTGGACGATCCGGCCGTGCGCCGAGCGGCTGAGTCAGCTTCTGGGGCGGCCGGTGAAGTTCGTGCCCGATGTGATCGGCCCGGAAGTGAAGGCTGCCGCGGCGGCCCTGAAGCCGGGCGACGTGCTCATGCTCGAGAACGTCCGCTTCTACGCCGAGGAGCAGATCAAGGACAAGAAGGCCAAGGAGGACCCCAAGCTGGCCGAGGCGAAAAAGGCCTTCGCCAGGCAGCTTGCGGACCTGGCGGATGTGTACGTGAACGACGCGTTTGGCACGTGCCACCGTGACAATGCGAGCATGCTCACCGTTCCGCAGCAGATGGGCGGCAAGCCGAAGGTCGTCGGCTTCCTCGTGGAGAAGGAGCTGAAGTACCTCGGCGAGGCGCTGAACAATCCGAAGCGGCCGTTCGTGGCGATCCTCGGCGGCAAGAAGGTCTCCGACAAGATCGGCGTGATCGAGGCCCTGCTCCGCAAGTGCGACACGATCCTCATCGGCGGCGCGATGAACTACACGTTCATGCTCGCCAAGGGGCAGAAAGTCGGCGGCAGCCTCGTCGAGCCCGACAAGGTCGAGGAGGCCAGGCGGCTCCTGGAGGCCGGCGGCGCGAAGCTCCAGCTTCCGGTTGACGTGATCGCGGCGGCCGAGCTCAAGGAGGGCGTCGCCACGCAGACCGTCGTCGGCGACATCCCCGACGGACTCCAGGGCTTCGACATCGGTCCCCGGACGGTCGAGGCGTACAGGAAGGTCATCGCCGGCGCAAACACGATTGCCTGGAACGGTCCGATGGGCGTCTTCGAGGTCAAGCCGTTCGACAAGGGCACGTACGCAATTGCCGACGCCCTTGTCGCGGCAACCGCCCGGGGTGCCATCACCGTGATCGGCGGCGGCGACAGCGCCGCGGCGATCGAGAAGGCCGGCCTGACGGACAAGGTCACCCACGTCAGTACCGGCGGCGGCGCCAGCCTCGAGTTCATGGAGGGCAAACCGTTCAAGGCCGTCGACGTGCTGGACGAGGCATGAGACGAAAGCGAGAAAACGGGAAAACGGAAAAGCGAGAAACGGCTACCGCGCCGCCCGATTCCTGTTTTTTCGGTCTCTCCCGTTCAGCTTTTACCGCTGGAGGTCTGTGTCGGTAGGCTTGTTGCCTTCTCGCCTTTTCGCTTTCTGTTTTCTCCGGAGGTTCCCATTTCTGCCTCCCCGTCCCAATGGCGTCTTGCTCAACCGCGGATTCGGATCAACGCTTCGATCCTCGCCGCGGATTTCGGGCGCTTGCGGGACGAGATCGCGGTGATCGAGGCCACCGGCGCCGACGTGATCCACCTCGACGTTATGGACGGCCATTTCGTCCCGAACATCAGTTTCGGCCCGCCGGTGATCGAGCGGCTTCGCCCGTATTCGAGACTCTACTTCGACACCCACCTGATGATCGAGCAACCGGCGCGGTATTCCGAGGCGTTCGCCAAGGCCGGCTGCGACCACCTGACGTTCCACATCGAGGTGGCGGACGAACCGCGGAGGATTGCCGAGCAGATCCACAACCTCGGGCTGACCGCCGGCATCGTCCTGAATCCGACCACGCCCGCCGAGGCGGTCTTCGACGTGCTGCCCGATGTCGAGATCGTCCTCGTCATGAGCGTCTGGCCGGGCTTCGGCGGGCAGAAGTTCATCCCGGACGTCCTGCCGAAGGTCGCGACTCTTCGCAGCCGCCTCCGGCCGGATCAGCGCCTCGAGATCGACGGCGGCATCCACCCCGGGACGATCGCACAGGCCGTGGCGGCGGGCGTGGATACGCCCGTGGCGGGTTCGTCGGTTTTCGGTCGGCCCGACCCGGCGGCGGCGCTGCGGGAGCTGCAGCGCCTTGCCGAGGCGGCCGCGGCGGGGTAGGCGCGGACAACGACCGGGGACCGTATGGGCCGGACGGCGGGAAACGCGGTTGAAAGGCTGCGTTACGGGGCGTGCCGCCGGGGCGTTGCTTCTCACGGCGGTAGACTGTTCAGGTTTGCTTTTGATCCTGAGCCGTCGCGCCCGCGCGGCGACGTGGACAACCGGCTTGGCAGCGGGTACAAGTATCGCACAGGATTCTCCTGGAGCGGAACGAATGGCCGATGAAACGCCAGCGATTGCCCCCGGTTCGCAGCCTGCAGAGGCGCCGAAACCGGAAACGCCGAAGCCGGAACCGGTGGTACAGAAGGTTGACGTGCCCGTCGGGGCCTGGACCCAATGCTCCAAGTGCGGCGCGACCGTGTACCAGCGCGACGTGGAGGAGCAGCTCGGGGTCTGCCCGGAGTGCGGCTACCACCATCGGATCAGCGCCCGGACGCGGATCGGCCACCTCTGCGACCCGGGGACGTTCGAGGAGTTTCTCCCCGATCTGGTCTCGACCGACCCCCTGAAATTCGCCGACCGTATCCCCTACAAGGACCGCATCCGCGAGGCGCAGGAGGCGGCGAAGGAGACCGAGGCCGTCATCGTCGGCAAGGCCTTCATCCGCGGCCGTGCCGTGATCCTCGGTGTGATGGACCCGTTCTTCATCATGGGGTCGATGGGGGCCGTTGTGGGCGAAAAGGTCACGGCGGCGATCGAGCGTGCGGCCGATGAGAACCTTCCGATGGTCATGGTCACGGCCTCCGGCGGGGCCCGCATGCAGGAGGGCATGGTTTCGCTCGTGCAGATGGCCAAGACATCGGCGGCGCTGGCGCGGCTGGACGAGGCCGGCGGCCTCTACATCGTCGTGTGCACCGATCCGACGACGGCGGGGGTGGCGGCCAGCTTCGCGTCGCTGGGCGATGTGATTCTGGCCGAGCCTGGCGCGATGATCGGCTTCGCCGGCCCGCGGGTGATCGCCAACACGATCAAGGCGGAGCTGCCCGAGGGCTTCCAGACGGCCGAATTCATGCTCGAGCACGGGTTTGTCGACCGGATCGTCGAGCGCAAGAACCTTCGTCGCGAGATCGCCCGCCTGATCGACTACGCCGGCAAGTGAAGCCGTCGTCCCGCGCTCACGCCTGCGGCCCGCCGCTCTTGGCCTTCAGCGCCGCCAGAACCACCTCGCATGCCTGCGGGATCGAGAGCCGCGACGTGTTGATCGTCAGGTCGTAGTATTCCGGGTCGTCGCTGTCCACGTCGAAGTATTCCTTGAGGTACCTGAGTCGCTGGTTCTCCAGTTGCTTCACCGCCCTTCGCGCCTCTGCGAGGCTGATCTGGCGGTCCTTCGCCAGGGCGGCAACGCGGTCCGACAACCGGGCGATGACGCGGACCCGCAAACCCTTCTCTTGCGGCAGAACGAAATGCGCGCCCCGCCCGACGAAGATCGCCGGCCGCTGCTGCACCACCTCGAACAGCGTCCGGCACAGCGCGTGGAGGTAGTCGTCGCGGGGACGCAGCGTCTCGGGCGCGCAGACGGTCAGCAGGGAGTCCAGCCAGCTCTGCCCGCGCTCGTCGAGCACGCTGTAGAGGCGCTGGCGGCCTGCCTCGTTCTCGGCCATCAGATCGAGCAGCTCGCGATCGTACACCTTCCAGCCGAGCCGGGCGCCCAACTCTTCCGCCAGGCGCTTGCCGCCGCTGCCGATCTGGCGAGAGACCGTGATGAAATCGCAGATCCGCGCCGCCGCCGGCGGCTGACACGGCTGCTGATGCCCGCCGAGCTCCCATCGTCGCATTTGGCGCTCGACGATGCGTTGAAGCGACGGTGACCGATCGGAAAGTTGAACTTTCATGATCTCGGCCTCCAACATGCGGCAAGAGATGTACTTTCCCCGCTCCATTTGATTATACCCCGCAACGCGGGCCGTAGCCATGAGCAGCGAGGCGTTCGGTGGTGGCCGGCAAATCACGGGCCGCCGCCCCGGGTAATCGGCTCGCGCGTGCGGCAACCGTCGGTGGGCGGCGGGCGCTCCATTTCGTGGATCACGTCGTCGATAACATATTGTGCAGAAGGAGGTTACATTCGCTTTATGATTACGGCTGTCAGATCGTCGCGCTGCTCGGTGCCCTCGCCGAATCGGACGACCTCGCGATAGAGGACGTTGATCAATTCCCCGGCGGGCATGGTCGGGTGGTCGCGGAAGACCTGGACAACGCGCTGCGTTCCGAACTGCTCGTCGTCGGGACGGGCCCACTCGACGAACCCGTCGGTGAGCACGGCCAGGATGTCGCCCGGATCGAGCGTCCGCGGGTCCGCGGCGTCGAACTCGTGGTCGCTGATGATGCCCATCGGCATGCCCGTCGGCGGCAGTTCCTCCGCGGCGCCTGTGGCGGCGTGATAATGGAGGATCGGCCCGTGACCGGCGCTTACGTAAGAGACTCGGTTTGCCGCGGGCTCGAGCACGCCGAAGCACGCGGTGACGAAGCGGTCCTCGGGAATGTCCTGACAGAGCAGCCGGTTGACCTGCGTGGCGATGCCGGAAAGGTCGTCGTATATCGAGGCGATGCTGCGCAGCATGGCGCGGCACTGGGCGATGATGAGCGCGGGGCCGATGCCGTGGCCGGTGGCATCGGCGACGAGGAACCCGAGCCGATCGCCGGCCATCGGGAGAAAGTCGAAGCAATCGCCGCCGGTCTGGTCCGCCGGTTTGTTCCATCCCGCTATGTCGAAGCCCGGGATTCGCGGGTTCTCCCGCGGCAGGAGGCGCTGCTGGATCTGGCGCGCGAGTTCCAGGTCCTGTTCGAGCCGGCACTTCGTGTGGTACTCATCGAGAAGGATCTGGCGCTGGACGGCCACCCCCGCGAGTTTGCCGAGGACATCGGCCAGGGCCTCATCCACGGTTGTGAAATCGCCGCGGAGCTTGTTGAGCACCTGCAGAACGCCGACGACCTTTCCGTCGTGGCCCACGAGCGGCAGGGTCAGCAGGTTCCGTGTTCGATAGCCCGTCTTCTCGTCGATCTGACGATTGAACCGCGGGTCCGCGTAGGCGTCCGGCACGATGATCGCCCGCCGGGTCTGCACCGCCTGACCGGCGACGCCGCTGCGGGCGCTGAAACGGAGCCCCTCGACGCCCGTGGCCACGCGGCTGTACAGCTCATCGTGTGCGGCGTCGTACAGGAACACCGTGGCCCGGTCGCATTCGAGTACCCGCAGCGCCGTTGCCGTGATCCGTTCGAGCAGCGTGTTCAGGTCGATGGTGCCGCCCAGCTCGCGAGCCAGCTCGATGACGGCCTCCGCGTCGTGGGCGCGTCTGGTGTAGGCATCGTCGGCCATTACGACAAGGATGACACACCGCCGGCGCAAGATCAAGGCTCGGCCGTCGCGGCGCACGTCGTCGGCGCGGCTCACCGCGCGACCGGGCCCAGTGCGGTTTTCACGAGGTTCCGCTCCGCGTCATACCAGCCGGCGTAGGCCGTGCCCGGCAGGAAGTCGTCGTGCGCCTCGGCGAGCAGCCTGGTCAGCTCGCCGCGAAGCTTCTCCAGGAGGGGTCGGCTTTCGGGGAGGCCGGCAAGGTCCTTCATCTGATACGGATCCTCGCGGTTGTCGTAGAGTTCCTCCCGGCCGTCGAGCCACTTCACGTACGTGTAGCGCGACGTGCGCACGCCGCGCCACTCCGGCCAGAGCGTGCCGCTGTCGAAGTAGTCCCAGTGCGATACGTAGTTCATCATGAGCACGGCATCGCGCTCGATGCGCTTCGTGCCGAGCAGGACGCCGCTGAGGTCGAGGCCGTCGCATCCCTTCGGCGGCGCAAGGCCCGCCAGTGCGCACAGCGTGGGCAGGTGGTCCATCGGCGTCTGCAGGACATCCACCCGCCGCCCGGCGGGTATGTGCCCCGGCCAGCGGATGATGCACGGGATATTCACCGCCTCGCGATAGGGCACCATCTTGTTCTCCCGGCCGTGGCTGCCGAGCATATCGCCGTGGTCCGATGTGAAGACGACGATCGTATCCCTCGCTAACCCGGACGAATCGAGAAAATCGAGGAGACGGCCGAGGTTGTCGTCGAAGTTCGCGGCCATGGCGTAATAGCACCGCACGGCCGTCGGATCCCGGCGGTGCCGATGGTCCTCGGGGACGTTCGGCGCCCAGACGAGGTCCGGCCGGACGCGTTCCAGGTAGCCGGCCGGGCAGGCCGCCGGCGTGTGCGGCGGATGCGGCGGGTGGGGAGCGACCATGAGAAGGAAGGGCGTTCCACCGGCCTGCTGCCCCCGCATGAAGGCGATCGCCATGTCGATTTCGGAGTCGGTTTCGTAGCGGGGCATGACGAGGCGTTTCGGCGTGTCTTCGTAGTAGTACGCCTTCTGGAAGTCGCTGTGGAAGTTGTACGCCTGCCAGTGGTCGTACCCGAGCCGCGCAGGGCCGGGCGGTACATATTCGGGCTCGGGATTCTCGCGGACGTACGCGGCCTCGGCCTTGGCGATCCGTTCCTTGTCCTGCGGCGTCATCGCGTGCGCGCCGGCCCGCTTGCGTCGGCCCGCGGCCAGGTGCCACTTGCCGATGAAGCCGGTCCGGTAGCCGGCCTCGCGAAAAACGTGCGCGATGCTCCGCTCGCGTGGATTCACCTCGATCCAGTTGAGGAGGATGCCGGTATGAGTCGGATAGCGACCGGTCTGGAGCATGCCGCGGAAAGGCGTGCACAGTGGACAGGTGGACAGGGCGTTATCGAACGTGACGCCCTCGCGGGCGAGTCGATCGATATTGGGCGTGGCGATGTTGCGCCCGCCATAGACGCCGCAGGCGTCGGCGCGGAGCTGGTCGTCGAAGACGACGACGACGTTTGGCCGCCGTGCCGCCGGCGGTGGGCCGGCGGTGGGTGGTGGAGCGGGCCTCGAGGCGCAGCCCAATGCCATCGTGGCGGCAAGGCTGCACGCGGCGAGTCCGATGCGAATGTAGCGCCCGGCGAAGCGGGGACGGTTCGCTGTCACAGTCATGCCTCCGTAGTGCCGTTTTCGGCAAGGACGGTCATGCCTTCCGGGGGCGGCGGACATCTCGCCTGCCTCGTGATGGGCGGGACGCCCGCTCCCTGTTTCCGCTGCCGGCACATAAGCGGCTTACCGAGGGCGACACTGGCGTCGGGCGACGATAACGCGTGGGCCGGAGTGCGTCAACGAGAACGCCGTGGTGCACCGCAATCCGTCTGCAAAAGAACCGCCCGACATCGCGCGATGCCGGGCGGTTGTCATTCGGTACGAATGAGAGGTTGTCGTCCGCCGATCGCCGCGTTGCCGCGGCACGTATGACCGGCCGCCGGCCGTGCCTGGAGGAGCACGCCGCGTCGGCGGGCGGCGGACCCTTATTGCTGCTTCCGCGGGTGACTCGGATCCGGCACGCAGGCGCCGCTCGGACACACGGATGCGCACTTCGGTTCGCCCCCGTCACACTCCGTGCACTTCGTCGGGTCGATGACGTACTTCGAATCGCCTTCGCTGATGGCCTGATTCGGGCACTCGTCCACACAGGCTCCGCAACTCGCACAGTCATCTGTAATCATGTACGCCACGGCAACAGTCTCCTTTCAGTTGAGGGCCGGGTACCCCATCCTATAGGGCGCGGGGTGTTTTATCAAGCATACGGTTGGCGCTTACGGGTGTTCGCGAGCGTGCGGGTGCTCCGCCGGCAGCGCCGCGGGTTCGGAATAGACAGCTTCGCGCACCCGCTGCGGCTGTCTATGGGGCGATTGCCTCATGGCCTCGCGCCGGGGGATCGTCGTGAAGCGGGGCCATCCGAAATGGGGGGGGCGCCGGGGGAACTGGCGGTCGTCCACCAACTGCGCCGCTTGCAAAGGATGCGGATCGTGCCGAGACTACGGCGGGCCGTTCGAGAGGGATGAAGGATCGGTTACGCCGTCCCCGGGCGGCCCGAAACGGAGCCCGGCCGGTTGCCGGCCGTACGGCACCGGCAGCAGACGACGCACAGCGGAGGTTTTCATGCCTGATCTTTTGACGGCTTTGCCGAAGCCCGAGCCGGACGTGGAGCGCCTCAAGACCGTGCTGCGCCGGGGCAAGCCGGATCGCGTCCCCCTGATCGAGCTGATGATCGCGGACGAGGTGCTCTCGGCGCTGGCGGGGCGGGCGCTCGTGCCCCTGCCGGAGAAGCCCGATCCGGCGCAATTGCGCGCATGGGCTGCCGACCGGGTCGAGCTGTGGCGGCGGCTCGGTTATGACTACTATCGCGTGCGCGCGGAGATTCCCTTCACCGTGAATCGCCTTCCGGCGGCGGACACGGCGCCGTCGATCGGCGGGCAGCGCCACTGGGTGGACGAGCACCAGGGAATGATCCAGACATGGGCGGACCTCGAGCGGTATCCCTGGCCGAAACGCAGCGAGATCGACTTCGGCCCGTCGGAGGCGGCGATTGCGTGCGTGCCGGAGGAGATGGGCGTGATCGGTTTCTCCGGCGGCGTGCTGGAGTGGGCCAGCACACTGACCGGCATGGAGACGTTCTCGATCCTCCTGTACGACGATCCGAAGCTGGTTCGTGAGGTGGTCGACCGCGTCGGGCAGATTATCTACGACGCGTTCGAGGTGTTCTGCCAGATGGACCGCGTCTTCGCAATTTGGCTCGGCGACGACATGGGTTTCAAGACGGCCACGCTGCTGAGTCCCGAGCACCTCCGCGAGTTCATCCTCCCCTGGCACAAACGGTACGCGGAGCTTGCCCATCGCACCGGCCGCTTCTTTCTGCTGCATAGTTGCGGGCACACCGAGGCGATCATGCCCGACCTGATCGACGATGTGAAGATCGACGCGAAGCACAGCTTCGAGGACGCCATCGTGCCGGTGATCGAGTTCAAGAAACGCTGGGGCAAGCGCGTGGCCGTGCTGGGCGGCCTCGATGTGGATCGGGTCGCACGCAGCACGCCGGAGGAGGTTCGCGCGTACACGCGCGAGATTCTTGACACCTGCGCCGCAGACGGCGGGTACGCCTGCGGCACGGGCAACTCGGTGCCGAACTACGTCCCGGCGGCAAACTATCTCGCGATGGTCGAGGCAGTGCACCGGTTCAACGGGCGGGCAAGGCCGGACTGACCGGCGGCCGGGCACGCCGGGTCGCCAGATCCGCGGCCGATGCGGCTTGCCCGCGTCTTTCGAGGGCAATAAACTCTCCTCGGACGGTACGGTGCGTCCTTTGGAGCACGGACATCGAGATACGCGCCGCAGCGCCGGGCAGTGAGCGGACTTGACCGGGCGGCCGTCATCGACGGGACGGGGTCGCCCCGGCCGGCCGGGTAGCACGGGACGCGGAACGCGTGGCATCGCATCGATGAGCAATCCTGGTGAACAGTCCGACGGAGCCGGGGGAACGGGGCCTGCGAAGGACGCCGCTGCGGCCATGCGCCGCATCCGGGACGAACTCGACCGCCTGCAGGAGTCGTTGTCCGCGAAGGATATTCGACTCGGCGAGCGGGAGAAGCAGCTTGACGCGCTGGCCGCGACCCTGGAGGCCCGGCAGCGCGAACTGACCACTCTGAACGATCTGATTCAGCGGGAGCGCGAGAAGCTCCAGGCGAAAGAGGCCGAACTGCGCAAGCAGGAAGGGTTTGTTTCCCGCGCCCGGGACCTCGAAGAGGCCTTGAGGCGGCGCGAGGCGTCGCTGACCCTGCGCGAACGCGCCATGCGCCGTACGCTCGAAGCGCTCAAGCGGCAGGGACGCGAACTCGATCAGCAGCGCCGGGAGCTGAGGCGGTCCGTGCTGCGCAACCATCCGGCGATCACCATGCAGGCCCTCGCCAAGCCGGCGACATGGCGAATCCCGCTCGTCCTTGCCGTAGCGGTGCTGGCGGCGGCGGCCGTGTACATGGTGATTCCTGCGACATACCGCGTGGAGGCGGCATGGGAACGGACGGATGACGGCGTGCTCGATGCGGAGGCCGTGCGGCGAGCCGTCGCGTCGGCGCGGGTTGCGGACGGGCGTGCGGCAGCGTTTCCGACGAGCGCGCCGAGCGCCCGGTGGACGGTGGACGGCCGAAATCGGCGGGTTCTTCTGGAATTCGCCACGCGGGACCCGGTGGGCGCGGGACGATCGCTGAATGCCCGCGGGCAGGAATCCGTGCATGTCCTGGGAGAGGGCGAAGCGGCCGGCAGGGCGGCCGGAGATGAAGCGGCCCGGCTCAGGAAGCGGCGCGCCGAGTTGCTGCAGGAGCTCGAACGGATGCGGGTTGCGGGGCAACCGGCGACTACGGCCACCGCGCCGTCGGCGGAATCGCTCGACGTGATGACAAAGCGAGCGAACGAACTGGCCGCGACCCGGAAGGCCGTACTGGCGCAGCTCGCGGATGTGCGGGCGAAGCTGGCCGGGGCGACGACGCAGCCCGCTCCGGCGGCAGTCGAGATCCCGGATTCCGAGCGCTCGGCGGCGCAGGCGGACGACGTGGAACTCGGGCAGGCGAGGCGTCGGTTGAAGGAACAGGACGAGGCGATCCGCGCTCTCCTGGCCGATGCGTTCTCCGCGGCGGAGCCGACCCTGGGGGAGATGCGGCGTGCGCTGAACGAGCTGGTTACTGTCGCGGGGACGCAGGGGCAGAGTCCTCCGGACGCAGAGGCGGCGTCCGAGCTGGATACGATCCGCGACGAGGCGGCGCAGGCCAGGGATCGGCTGGAGGCATTCGGCAAGACCTGGACGGCGGCGCGAACGGCGTTGAAGCAGAGCCCGGATTCGCTCGCCGGGCAGCGGGCCATCGAGGCGAGCGTCAAGGAGTACGCGGCGGCGTCCGCGGCCGGGATCGCCCAGCTCGAACGCCGCGTGCAGGCGATCGGGGAGGCCGGTTCGCAGATCACGAAGCGACTTGTGGTTCGTGCCGCCCTGATGAAGAGCCTGCGGCGGGTCGCCGAGGCTCATCGCGAGTTGATGTCGCGTCTCGGCCGGGCGACGCTGGAGTCCAATTTCCGGCTGCGGGCGGCGGTGGAGTCTGCGGCGGCGGCAGTGGACACGATCAACGCTCGAATCAGCGTGATCGACGCCGCGCTGCGCGACCGGATCGCCTCGCGTGCCAGGCAGGATCGGCAACGCACGGCGGCCGACCTGCGGCAGGAGGAGCAGAGGCTTGCGGCGAAGGCGGCGGAGCTCACCGATTCGCTGACCCCGCTTCAGGAGTCGATTGCCGCGGCGGCGCGGCAATGGGCCGCTCTTGTTGCCCGGGCCGCGCAGCAGCAGGAAGCCCGGCGCGAGCAGGACCGGGTGCGGGAGGAACTGGCCCGGGTTGGTGAACGGCTGGATGCGCTCCGCGAGGCGGCGGCCGGGCGCGCACCGGCCGTGCGATTCATTCCGGCATCGTATTCGCCACGGCCGATCAACTGGATGGAGCGGATCGGATGGAGCTCATTGGCCGGACTGGTGGTGCTGGCAATCGGGCTGATCGTGGCGAGCCCGGCACTGATGGCGTGGATATGGTCGCGCGCGGCAGCGCGTCTGCCGGGCCGGCGCCGAAGGGAACCGGGCGCATCGCCCGTGCCCCCGGTCGACGCCCGGGATTCCGCGCCGCCCCCTTCGGGCCTACCCGACGGAGGCCGATAGAGTCTTGCGTCGCAGCTCTTGCGCGCCTTGCGCGCATGGATCGCGCTGCGGCGGTAGCGCCACCCGTCATTCTGAGGGGCGCAGCGACGAAGAATCTCGCTGATTGGCGCAGACGAGCCGGATGCTTCGTTTCGCTCCGCATGACGGCCGCCGGCGCGCCCGTGTCCGGTTGCGGCCGAAGGCCGCCTCAGGACGCAGGCCGGGCTACGAGCTGCCGGTCCTGGTGGAAACGGTCGGCCGGGGGGTGCGCAGGCTCCAGGCGAAGGAGAGCAACCCCACGGCTTCGCCAAGGCCGAAAAGCCCCCACGGAAACGCCCGCGGCAGTTCTCCTCGGGACAGCGCGCGGTAATCCCAACAGAACGCGACGATTATGAGCAGCGCGCCGAGCACAATGCCCGCGGATGGGCCGGCCCCGGGCCGATATCGGCGCCCGCGGGCTTCCCGCCACAGGATGACCGCGCCGGCGAGAATCATCGAGAGCGACACCAGCACCGGCGAGAGGATCGGCCCCGCCCACACCACCGGCAGCAGGAAGAGGATGTCCCACTGCCGGATCGATGCCGGCCAGCCGATGCACACCTTCAGCCAGATATAGAAGAAGATGTCCCACACCCCGAAGGCGATCATGAAGAATGCGAACCACTGGCCGCGCGTCCGGGCACAGGCGGCGGCAATCGCGGCCAGCATGATCAGCGTGGCCAGCTCACGGCCGAGTTCGACCAACAGCCCGCGCTCCTGCGCGCCGCCCTCGGCGCGGAGTTGCTCGATCGTGATCAGCGGGAACAGCTCGCCCGCCGGCCGATCGGGATGATACTTCGCGCGTAGCGGTTCGTAGATCATCCGCAGGTACACCACGACGGCCGACTCCACATAGGCGAACGCGATTGCGAAAAGCACGACCCCCGCGACGGATCGCAGCAGCGGGCGGGAGGGTGTGGCGGGGGCGAGCGTCATGGGTGGTCGGCGTCCGGTCGCGTGTGGTCGGGGATCTCGCCGGCGGCGTACCGGCCGGCCAGGCGCACGTAGGTCTGAACGGCCAGATCGATATAGGCGAGGTCGTTCTCGCTCACCGGCCGGACGATCCTCGCCGGGATGCCCATGAGCACGGAGCGCGGCGGCACGATGGTTCCGGGGACGACGACCGCGCCCGCGGCAATCACGCATTCCTCGCCGATCTCGACATCGTCGAGAAGAGTCGAGCGGATGCCGATCAGGCATCGCGGGCCGATGCGGTGGCAGTGCACGATCGCCTGATGTGCGATGACCACGTCGTCGGCGATCTCGACGGGGACGGCGGTCTTGCCGTGGATCACGGCGCCGTCCTGCACGTTCACGCGGGCGCCGATGCGGATGGGGGCTACGTCGCCGCGAACGACGGCGTTGTACCAGATGCTCGATCCGGCCCCGATGCGCACATCGCCGGTGACGACCGCGTTCCGGGCTGCGTAGTAGTCGCCGATCTTCTTCATGCAGCGGGCATTATCCGCAAAGCGCGGGCGTCGGCCAAGGGCGGCCGGGTGCATGGCCGTAGTTGCGGTGCGTCTCTGGCGACGGCGTGGGAGGCCTGGCGGAAGCCGCCCCGGCAGATCGTAAAGGCAAGAGCGGGATGAGCGCCGGGCCCGACCGCTTGAAGGCGCAGGTTTCCCCACATCTTCGCGTGGTCCGCCGAGCACCCAGGCCGACGCCCCGGAGCAGCGCCCGCCGAGCAGCCAAGCCGACGCCCCGGAGCAGCGCCCGCCGAGCACCCCAGGCCGACGCCCCGGAGCATCGCCCGCCGAGCACCCAAGCCGATGCCCCGGAGCAGCGCCCGCCGGGCGCCTAAGGCAACGCCCCGGAGGGACGCCCGCCCGGCACCCAAGGCAACGCCCCGCAGGG
>CAZZFA010000008.1:0-86217 GCA_964653435.1 uncultured Planctomycetales bacterium
TCAAACAGGCCTTCCCGGGCCGCTATTCAGCCAACTAATTCGGAGGAGAACCACTTTTATTACAGAGCCATCCGGCCCACGGAAGCGGGGCACGTCGGCGCAACATCGGGGGACGATGTGTGATGCGGATTCTCGGAAGCTGTTGCAGTCCCCGCAAAGGTCAGACCACTTTCCGGGCGATGAGAATCTGCGTGGAGGCGGCGCGAGCTCAGGACCGGACGATCACAACGCAAGTGATCGAGGCGGCGGCACCGCAGCCGGCAGGGTCTTGACTTTGGCGCGTAAGCCCTTTATCGTGCAGGAAATAAGGGTGCGGGCGTAATTCAGTGGTAGAATGCCAGCTTCCCAAGCCTGTTTTTCAGTTCCGTAAATACCGTATATACAATCACTTGCGATAGCCTGGCAACATTGCCCCGCGCGATTCTGGCAACATTTCCTCACTCCTGAGCATCACAGGACACTTACCGGTTCCGCGTCAGCTCGGTCGTCGGTGGCATTCACAGGAAGGACTTCTGTCTGAAGGTTGCCGGAGCGGCCGCGGCGTGCAGAAGCGGATTGTGCTTGGTACCGTAAGCTTGAAAAGAGAGCTTCATCATGAACACGATGCATCGGCTGTGGATTCTGCCAGTCGGCACGGTGGCCGATCTGCTCCCGTACCAGACCTTCCTGGTCTTCCGGAAGCCGGGTTGACGGAGGTGGTGAACGTTGACCGAGGACAAGGTGCTGCAGCAAAGCACTCTTCGCATTCCCGTCCAGCATCCACCGAGGCTGTCTCGGCCCAGCTCGTCGGAACTCCTCCTCTCATTCCTTCGTCTGGGCTCCGTCTCGTTCGGCGGTCCGGCGATGGTTGCCTATATCAGGCGCTTGGCGGTGACGCGCAAGGGCTGGCTCTCCGAGGATGACTTCCAGCAGGGCGTGGCGCTCTGTCAGGCCGTGCCCGGTGCGACAGCCATGCAGTGTGCTGCCTATGTCGGTCTCCGGGTTCGAGGATTATGGGGAGCGGCCTTGGCATATGTCGGCTTCGGTTTGCCCGCCTTCTTGCTGATGCTCTCGCTCTCGATCGCGTACCAACACGCCATGCAACTCCAGCCGGTAACCTCGATGCTCGCGGGCCTCCGTGCTCTTGTGGTCGCGCTGGTCGCGAATGCCGCGTGGGCGTTCGGCCGGTCCTCGGTGAAGGGGGTCCGAGAGGCCACGATCTCTCTCGCTGCGGCCGCCCTCTTCTTGCTGGGCGGCAGCCCATTCTTGATCATTGTCGCTGCGGGACTTGCGGGAGCGATATTCTTTCGTCGGCCTGTGCAGCCGCCGCCGCAGGACTCGCCGCCACGGACTGCTGGATGGCAAGCGCTACGCTGGCCAACTCAGGTCTTCATGTTTGGCGCGGTACTGGTCGTTGCACTCACTCTTCTGAACGGACAGCTCGCGCGGCTCGCCCTCGTCATGATGAAGGTTGACGTGTTCGCGTTCGGCGGGGGATTCGCCTCGGTGCCGCTCATGTTCCGGGAGGTTGTCGATGTCCGGCGGTGGTTACCGGCAAACGTTCTCATGGACGGCATCGCACTCGGACAGGTGACGCCCGGACCGATCGTCATCACCGCCACGTTCGTGGGCCACCAGGTGGCGGGGCTCAGCGGAGCCATCGTTGGCACCGTATGCGTCTTCTTGCCATCGCTCCTCGCAGTAGTGCTCGTGGAGCCCTGGTTCGTCCGGCTTCGCTCGTCGCCCCTGTTCCGGGGTGCAACGCAAGCGCTCGTGCTCTCCTTCGTGGGGCTACTGGCGTCGGTGACGGTCCAGTTTGCCCGCCTGATGCCGTGGAACGTGCCGTCCGCCATCATCGCAGCCGTGGCCTTGACGGCGCTGCTGTATAAGGCAGACGTCCCGTGGGTCGTCCTTGCCGGCGCCATGGTGTCGGTTGTTATCATGTAGGCCGACGCCCCACTGCCGGTCCGTCGAGACGCTGGGGCGCTCAAGCATCCACGCGACCAGGAAGATACGGGCGAGTTGTCGCGAACGTTTCGACAGGGGATCATCCCGCCGTTGAATAGGTCAACGTCAATCCCTCGGACACTCTGACCACCTCTCTTCCGGCTGGGCCGGCAAATCGTGGTTGACGTGCAGCGACATACACGATATAGTGTAAGTGTGTATTCTGAGGAGTCGGACGACATGGATGCCAAGCGCGTTGGAACTAAGAAGGCGTGCTGTCCTCGCAAACCGCCGTTGAATTCACGACCGCTGATTGGCCCAGAACCGGCCGCAGAGCTGATGGGCTTGTTCAAGGTCCTTGCAAACGATACCCGGCTGCGACTACTTCATGCCCTCGCGCGGGCGGACGAGCTCTCCGTCACGCAACTGGCCGACACCTTGGCGATGAAGCCGCAGGCGGTCTCGAACCAGCTTCAGCGGCTCGTGGACCGGGGAATCCTGGCCTTCAAGCGGAACGGCAACAGCGTCCACTACCGGATCGTCGATCCGTGTGTGACGGCGCTGCTGGACCAGGGCTTGTGCCTGACCGAGGATGCTCGGGGACGTAGACCATGAGCACTGCACTGAACGTCCTCGACGCGTCGGTGAGTGCGGCTTGCGCCTCACTGCGCGAGGCCGCCACCGCAAAGAAGTGCTGGCGGTGCGGTTGCCTGCACAATGCCCTCTCGGCCGTCGACAAAGCGACGGCAGGGCGCGATCGGCCCATCGAACTTGACGCAGCCATGCGTGAGGCCAGGGAACGCCTCGTGGAGCCTCAATACGATTGTCTCGGATGCGAGGTCTGCTACCCGGCCATCGCCCTGAATGCCCTGAATCGGGCTGGATTCCCCGTCGAGCCGGAGGCATGCGCTACCGAGAAGGTCGAAGCGCGGGCGGGCTGGCCTCCGTTGCCCGGATCGTACCAGGTGCTCAGGTACAAAGCCCCGGTGGCCGTCTGCACCCTGACGGATGAACCACTGGCCCGCGAAGTCGCTTCAGCGGCCGGGCCGGAGACGTCCATCGTGGGCACCCTCCAAACTGAGAATCTCGGAATCGAACGGCTTGTTCAAAACCTGCTGGCCAATCCGCATCTCCGCTTCCTGGTGCTCTGCGGTCAGGACTCGCGCCAGTTGATCGGGCATCTGCCCGGCCAATCGTTGATCGCCCTGGCGAGCGGCGGTGTGGATGAACGGATGCAAATCGTCGGAGCCCAAGGCAAGCGCCCGATCTTGCGGAACCTGACGCTGGAGGCCGTGCAGCACTTCCGCCGGATGGTGGAGGTGGTCGATCAGAGAGGCCAGGCCGATCCGCGCGCCATCCTGGAAGCGGTGCGTTCATGTGCCGCCCGCGATCCCGGTCCCGCCGAACCGTTTGCAGCCGGACCTGCGCTGACGCCGATCAGAGGGTATCTGCCGGAGCGGATGGTCTCCGACTCGGCCGGTTACTTCGTCGTGTATGTGGATCGGCAGCGGTATCTGCTTTCCCTGGAGCACTACGCCAACAACAGCCTCCTGGATGCCATTGTCGAGGGCGACACGGCCGCTGAACTGTATATGGCCGCGATCGACCGAGGGCTGGTGTCACGGCTGGACCATGCGGCTTACCTGGGCCGCGAACTGGCTCGTGCCGAGGTATCCCTTCGCACAGGCGAGCCTTATATCCAGGATGGTGCCCCAGAGAAGCGGTCGGTCCCGAACGCGCCAGCGAATTGTGGTTGCGAGGGAGGTGAACCATGCAGCGGCGGTTGATCGCAAGCGAGACGGTCCAGACGGTTATCGCCGTAGCCGTGGGTGCGCGTACGCTTCGGCTCTCCGAGCATGTCGATCAGCATCGGGGCACAGTCTGGGTTGAGGGCGTGGTTGCCACTGCGGCCGAAAAGGACGGGGCACGTGCCCTGATTAATAGATATGAGTTCAAGAAATGTCGCATGACGACCTGTGCGAGATTGTACCTGCCGGTGTAGTGGCGTAGCAGATGCCCTCAGTGGGCGAGCAGGTGGAGGAAGAAGACGAGGTACAGGAATGGAACAGGAAACTTGTGGTTGCGGCCCGAGTTCTAGCTCTCCGTGCTGTGGGCCATTAAATCCGCCTGCTGGTCGCCCTTGGGGGTGGCGGCGATTGGTCCTGCCGGGGGCGGTCTTCCTGGCCGTCCTGATGTTCCACTTCGGCTGGCTGGGCATCTTTCCCGAGTGCAACCCTGCTCAGGATCGGTGGTCGGCGATTTCCGCTCCTCAGCAGACTTGGCTCCAACGCTATGTGGAAGCACAGGGCTATTGGCTGGGTTTCTCCTACGCCATGTCGCTGTCGTTTGCGGCGGTCGCCTTTCGCCGATACCGGGAGCAGAGCTCCTGCGCGACCCGAAATGTGGCCATCGGCAGCGCGGCTCTTTCTGGGGCACTACCAGTGGCAGGCTGTTTTCTGGTCGGCTGTTGCGGCTCGCCCATGCTGGTCGTGTACCTTAACCTCTTCGGCGCGGCTTTCCTGCCGTTCGCCAAGCCGCTCGTGGCGGGTGTGACGCTGATAAGCATCATTCTGGCTTGGTGGTGGATGAGCCGAAACGGTAGAACATCAGCCGCAGGGGAGCTGCAAGTGAGTGACTCGGTTAGTCCCGCAAGAGCAGACCGAGGGATAGGCAGAATAGAAAGGTGGATGGCTGTGAACAGAACCGTGATTGCAGTTGGTTTGGTCCTCATGTGCGTAGGCGCGGGGGTCGTTCTGCGACTGGCTAGGAGCCCCAGCCGGGATGGGAACTGCTGCCCGCCTGTGAGCCCATCCAGCGACGTGTCCGAGAAGGTGCTAACGATTCGTTGGCAGAGACTTCTAGATACCGCTGGCCAGACTTGTGACCGTTGCGGGAATACAGGGCAGACCATCGAACAGGCGCAGCAACTCCTCGCCGCTGCGCTCAAGCCGCTTGGGCTGCGTGTCACGGTTCTCAAGACCGCCCTCACGCCCGCGCAGTTCGCCCTCGATCCGAGCCAGTCCAACCAGATTTGGGTCGGCGATGAACCGCTGGAGAAGGTGCTGGGAGCGAAAACAGGTTCCAGCCAGTGCGCGGGAGTCTGCGGCAAGAGCCCCTGTCGCACGATGGTAGTCGATGGCCGGACGTATGAGGCCATTCCACCGGAGTTGATCGTGGGGGCAGGGTTGAAAGTTGCCGCCGACATGATTCAGCGCAACCTCTCGACCGAGCCGAGTGATCGCGCTCCGGGCTGCACGTTACCGGCCGAGACAATTACTTTCGGTAACTGGTCTGTCGTGAGTCCCGGAAAACCACGTGGCGAGCGGTGATTCTCTCGCTGCCGGGTGCAGAGGCAACCCGCCCCGCTTGGCCGCGAGTGCCGCCAGGCGAAGAGTTATGATCATTGCGTTGAACCTGTTTGACATCATCCCCGGCAGGGAGGCGATCTACGCCGAGTACCTGCGTGGGGTGCGTCCGATTCTGGAACGGCACCGCGCCAGCGTCCTGTTCTACGGCAGGACGCGAGCGACATTCCGGGGAACCTGCAGCCAGGAGTATTGCGGCATCATCGCCTATGAGGAGCCGGCAGATCTGGCCAGATTCTCCCGCGATCCCGAGTTCGCAGAGATCAAGACACTCCGAGACGATTCAACGTGCAACTACGTCCTCACGATCGCTGAGGGAATCGGCCTGGAGAATGCCGTTCTTGGCCTAGTCAACCCAGAGAAAGCATCGGACCGGCCAGAGACCACGAGTGTCGAACCTCCCCGAGGACTCAAATAAACCGTGGTCAAGGCGGGGATTCGGGGCCTTGACACCCCAGGCGCGCGGAAGGTACAATTCGACGATTGGCGAATTGACGGAGTAAGCATGATGCGCCAGGTTCTGACTATTGCCAAAGCCATCGGGGACGAGTCCCGTGCCCGAACGTTGCTTGCCCTGCGGGACGGTGAGCTGTGTCTCTGCCAGATCATCGATCTCTTGAAGCTCTCGCCTTCCACCGTCTCAAAGCACATGGAGGTCCTCCAACAGGCCGGTTTGGTCGAGCGGCGCAAGGATGGCCGATGGCACTACTTCCGGTTAGCCAACCATCAGGCACCAGCCGTGGTGCGACGGGCAATCAAGTGGGTACTGGAATCGCTGCAGGATGAGCCGGTTGTCATCGGCGACGCAGAGAAGCTGTGCTGCGTTCGAGAAAAGGATCCGCGGGAACTGAGTGTTTGCTACAAGGGCTGATGCCCTGTGGTACTGTCGGAGGACTCGTGCAATGGCGAAGATCGTTGTAGGCGGAATCGTGGCCGTGGGTATTGCCGTGGTCAGCCTGGTTCTGGCAGGGGCAAAGCAGGAGACATCGGCGCAGCCGCCACCGGGTACAGCGGTGGCCGCCATGTCCGGCGCCGAGGGCAGCACGGCGAGGGAATCATCGCGGGTCACTGTGAGCGCCGGTGGAGCACAGCCGGTTGTCTTATCTTCGCAACCAGCGAATGGGAAGTCGCCGACGAGCAAGCCGACGAACGAGTCGGACGCGAAAAGCGTGACGGCCGCTCTGCAACGGGCGGCTGACGCGAAGAAGCACCTGTTTGTCTTCGTTCACGAGAAAGACGACGAACAGATGCGGACAGGCCGGAAAGCATTCGATGCGGCGGTCGCGAAGCTCGGCGACGCCGTTCAGTGGATCTCGATTGACAGAACCTCCACATCCGAGAGCGAGTTCGTCCAGAAGCACGGCCTGAAGGCAGCCCCGATGCCGCTTGCCCTCTCCTTCGCCCCCAACGGCGCTATCGTCGGCGGTTTCGTAGGGCCCAGGCTCACGGAACAACAGCTTACCGAGGCGCTGGCGAGCCCAGGGATGCAGGCGTGCCTCAAGGCTCTTCAGGACCGTAAGCTTGTCTTCCTCTGTGCCCAGAACGGCACGACAAAGTCCAACGACATCGCGATGAAGGGGGTCAACGAATTCAAGGCCGACCAGCGATTCGCCCAGTTCACGGAGATCGTCAAGGTTGACCCATCCGACGCCACGGAGAAGAAGTTCCTCGGACAGCTTCAGGTTGATCCGAAGGCGGACCAAGCGGCCACCGTTTTTCTCGCGCCTCCCGGTACCGTCATCGGAAAATTCAGCGGGGCAACCGACAAGGACAAGCTTGTCGCGACGCTTCAGGCGGCATCGTCAAGCTGCGGAGCGGGCGGTTGCGGCCCCAAGGGTTGCGGGCCCAAGAAGTAGGAGACACGCGGCATGCGTCTCAGAACCATCGTCTGGCGAGAGATCTTCGAGCGCAAAAACCAACTGGTCACGAGTTTCCTCGCGATCCTGCTTGGGATCAGCGTGATCGTCTCCGTCAAGAACATCACCGTTTACTCAGAAAAGGCCGTCGCGAGGGAGCTGGACGCCCTCGGTGCGAACATCCTCATCCTGCCCAAGTCAGCGTCGCTCCAGGACTACTACAGCTCGGACATGCAGGATGATGTGTTCCCGGAGGAGTACGTCACCCGGTTGGCGAACTCCGATCTTCAGGGGCTCGACAACCTGTCGCCGAAGCTCTCGATGCCTGTCGAGCTCGGGGGCAAGCGGTTCACGCTGACGGGAATACTGCCCAGGCTCGAATTCCAGGCCAAGGCCTCATGGCGCGGAGCCGGTATCTTCGCTCGTCCCGAAGGCTGTGGTGGAGTTGATCTGCTGAACGCGCAACCCGCAGACCAGACCCTGGTTCGGAAGCGCGTGATTGACACGCTGGAGGACACGGAAGCGCTCGTCGGGGCGGATGTCGCAACATCGTTGAAGATCAAATCGGGCGACACGCTGAAGCTGCAGGGGAAGGACTTCTCCATCATCGCGGTCCTTCCCCAGACGGGTACGGTTGATGACTCCCGCGTCTTCGCCCACCTGCACACGGTTCAGAAGCTTGCGGGCAAGGATTCCGTCCTCCAGGCCATCGAAGTTGTCGGTTGCTGCAACCAGATATCCGCCGGTCTGGTGCAGAAGATCAACCAACTTCTCCCGGAGGCCAAGGTCGTCACCATCACCCAGATCGTGGACACGCAGATCAAGACCAATCGCATGATGTCGCGACTATCCCTGCTGTTCCTGGGGATCATCGTTCTCGTGGGCGGTGCGAGCATAGCGAACTACATGTATGCCAACGTGTTTGAACGCCGGCGCGAGATCGGCACCCTGATGGCCCTCGGGGCAGGTTCTTCGGTGGTGCTCAGGATGTTCCTCCTGAAGGCGCTGCTGCTCGGATTGGGCGGCGGGATTATGGGCTACGTGCTGGGGACCATCCTGGCCGTCGTCCTCGGCCCTCGGATCGCCGGCGTACCGGTGTTCCCGATCGCCTGGTTGGCGCCGCTGGCCATCGGCATCGCGACAGCCATCTCACTGCTCGCAAGCTACTTCCCCGCCCGGCGGGCCGCCAAGCTCGATCCAACCTTTGCACTTCAGGAGATCTGACCTGTGCTGAAAATGGAGTCGGTCACCAAGCATTACGCTCACCGTGGCAAGCACGTGAAGGCCCTCGATAACGTAACGCTGGAGATCCCACGAGGGGATTTCGTCTCCGTGGTGGGTCCCAGCGGCAGTGGGAAAAGCACGCTGCTTCTCACATTTGGCGGGATGCTTTCCCCCGCTGCCGGTCGAGTGGTCGTTGACGGGCAGTCGGTCTATGAACTCACGTTGGAAGATCGCGCGTTGCTGAGGAGAAAGAAGGTCGGGTTCGTTTTTCAGACGTTCAACCTGGTCCCGTACCTTACCGCGATGGAGAACGTGCAGATTCCGCTTTACCTCGCGGGGGTAGACCCGGCCGAGCAACAGAAGCGGGCGGCGTCCCTGCTGGAGCGGGTCGGACTTGGCGACAGGCTCGACCACAAGCCATCCGAGCTCAGCGTCGGCCAACAGCAGCGCGTGGCACTGGCCCGCATGCTCGCCAACGACCCGGCCGTGATCCTCGCCGACGAACCGACGGGCAACCTCGATCCGGAGACGGGCCAAAGCATTCTCGGCTTTCTTGAGACGCTCAACCAGGAAGGCCGCACCATCGTGATGGTGACGCACGATATGCGCGCCGCCCAGCGGGCCAAGAGAGTGCTGAAATTGGTTGACGGATCGATTGTGGCCAACGGACAACACTCGTCGCCGTCGGCATGAAACGGCGGGAAAGGCAGTCACCGGCGAGCACCCGCGCCCTGTTCCGCAGACCATTGTGGGACCTATCACAGCAACTACTTGGTCATGCCGGGTACGGTCAGGTGGAACTTGACAGACCGCAGGCAAGTACGTATCATTCGTTGATTAGCGAAGTGACGAAGTCACTGAGGAGCGGCCGCCCGAGTGTTTCCGGGCGGGCAGTGGACTTTGGATGAACCGTACAAGCTTCAGGCAACGGAGGTAACCGACGTGAGTGAAGAGACTCCCAAGAAAAAGGGCCTGATTTCCATGATCCGCGAATCCCTGACCAAGACCGGTGGGTGCTGCTGCGGCCCCGGCGAGACCTGCGGTGGTCCCGCTAAGCCGGAGGAGAAAGCGCCCGAAAAGGACGCCAAAGACACGGACAAGCCCGCCAAGAAGCAGTAGACGCGGGCGGGTCAGGCATCCGTCTGAATGAAGGGTGTTTATCCTCGATGGATCTGAAAGGCGTCGCTCATGCGCGGAAACCGACCGGATCATTCTGCCCAGTACGGGGAGATCATCGTACTGGGACTCGCGCCGGCTATCGTCGGGGTTCTCATCATAGCAAGTTGGACACTGGCTCATTGGGGCATTGGGCCGAGCTTTGTGAACGCGGGCTTGGCAATTGTCGCAGTTCTGTTCGGAGGGTTGCAGCGGTTTATTGGCGGGTTCAAGGACATCTTCCGCCGGCGAATCACGGTGAACGTCTTTGTGACGGTGGCATTGATCGGCACGGTGGCCGTGGGAGAATTCCGACCGGCTGCGATCATCATATTCATCATGGCCGTGGCCGGTGCCCTTGAGTCTTATACTCTGGGGAAGAGTCGGCAAAGTATTCGCAACCTGCTCGATCTCAACCCACCGATGGCGACGGTGCGCCGGGACGATCAGGAAGTCACCGTTCCTGTGGGGGAAGTCCGTGTCGGGGACCTTGTCGTCGTAAGGCCCGGCGAGCGGATTCCCGTGGACGGGGTAGTGATCGCGGGAGAGAGCAGCATCGATCAGGCGCCCATCACTGGAGAATCCATGCCGGTGGACAAGTTCAAGGGCAGCGAGGTGTTCAGCGGAACTCTGAACCAGTCTGGCCGACTCGAGATCCGGACCGCGAAGACCGGCAAGGACACCACGTTGGCGAGAATGGTCCATCTGGTGGAAGAGGCACAAGGGACCAAGGCTCCGATCCAGAACATCGCCGATCGTTTCACGGTCTGGTTCCTTCCGACGGTGCTTGCCCTGGCCATCATCGGCTACATCACGTCCGGCGACATCCGGGTCGCGGTATCGATCCTATTGGTGGCCTGCCCCTGTGCCTTTGCTATCGCTACCCCAACGGCGGTGACCGCCGGCATCTTCAACATGGCCCGTCGGGCGGTGCTCGTGAAAGGCGGGGTGTACTTCGAGTTGGCCGGGAAGATTGACGCTCTGGTGGTGGACAAGACCGGAACGTTCACGCTGGGGCGGCCCAAGGTGCTCGATGTCGTTGGATTTGACGGCCTGACGCAAGACGCGGTGCTGCGGATGGCAGCGATCGCCGAGAAACATTCCGAGCATCCTCTCGCGGGTTCGATCCTCGCCCTCGCCAAGGAACGGAACATCGAGATCCCCGCCCCGGATGATTTCAGGGCGGAGATCGGCATGGGCGTCACGGCCGGATGGGACGGCAGGCGAATCGCGGTCGGCAAGGAAGCCCTGCTGCGCAGCAAAGGCATCGAGGTTTCGCAGGACGTGCAAGACCGACTCACCGGCCAGGCGGAGCAGGGAAGGACCGCGGTTCTGGTCGCGACCGACAACAAGCCGGTCGGCCTGATCGCCATCGCCGACGAGATCCGTCCGCAGACAGCCAGGGCCGTTGCCGCGTTGAAGGAGATCATCGGCGTCAAGCGCATCACCATGCTGACCGGCGACAACTATGCGGTGGCCAGAGCAGTCGCCGAGCAGATCGGTGTAGACGACTTCCAGGCGGGCCTGCTGCCCGAACAGAAGCAACAGTTCGTCAAGAAACTGCAGGATGAGGGACGCCGTGTCGGGATGATCGGTGACGGCATCAATGACGCGCCAGCCCTGGCCATGGCGGACGTTGGCATCGCCATGGGCGCGGCCGGGACGGACGTGGCCATCGAGACGGCACACGTGACCCTGATGAACGACGACCTCTCCCGCGTTGTGGACTTCATGTGGATGTCGAGGAAGGTGCTTCGTCGTATCAAGCTCAACATCTTCTTCTCGATCCTCTACAACGCCCTCGGCCTGGTTCTCGGTACCCTCGGATTGCTCACGCCCGTCCTGGCCGTGATCTTCCAGGAGGCAGGCTGTATCAGCGTGGTAGCTAGTTCAACCCTGTTGTTGTGGGCAAAGCCGCGTCCGTTATCGGGTGCTTAACGCAGTAGCAGGTATGGGAGACTCAGCCGTGCGAGAGTTCCTGGCGATTACCAAAGCACTGGGCGACGAGACACGAATCCGCGCGCTGCTGGCGCTGCGTGACGGCGAGTTGTGCCTTTGCCAGATCATTGAGTTGCTGGACCTGGCCCCCGCTACCGTGTCCAAACACCTCGATATGCTCGTGCAGGCCGGGCTGGTCGAACGGCGGAAGGAAGGCCGATGGTGTTTCTTCCGTTTGGCGGGACGTGAGGCACCCATCCAGGTTCGGCAGATACTCAAATGGGCGTTGGAGTCTCTTCGGGACAGTCCGGTTATCCAGAATGACGCGGGGAAGCTCGTTCGTCTCCGCAAAATCGATTTGAAGGAGCTCAGTGCGTGCTACAAAAACTGAAGATCCTGTTCCTCTGTACCGGCAACTCTTGTCGCAGCCAGATGGCCGAGGGGTGGGCACGCCACCTCAAGGGCGATGTCATCGAGGCATACTCTGCCGGAATCGAGACGCACGGCCTGAATCCCAATGCCGTCAAGGTCATGGCCGAGGCAGGCGTGGACATCTCGGGACACCGCTCGAAAAACGTGGCCGATCTGAAAGACGTACCGTTCGACTACGTGGTCACGGTCTGCGGCCACGCCCATGAGACCTGCCCCATGTTCACCGGCAAGGCCAAGGTCGTGCACGTCGGCTTTGACGACCCGCCCGCCTTGGCGAAGACAGCCAAGACGGAGGAAGAAGCGCTGGGGCATTACCGTCGTGTACGGGATGAAATCAGGGAATTCGTCATGAGACTACCCGCCTCTCTCGCGAGCCGGGCAGGAGGGGGTTCCGAAGCAGGAGTACCAGATGGCACAACTTGAAGTGTTCGATCCAGCGACACGTTGCTCGGTAGGCGTCTGCCGCCTCTCCTCGCCCCGCACTTGCCTGGTGGCCACCGCTGCGATCGCGGTGCTGCTCATGACCGGCTGCGGCAGTTCCGGTGGCGGTTCTCGCACTTCGGCGAAGATGCTCGTGATTCAATGGCAGCGACTCACGGAGAGCAGCGGTGACACCTGCGGCCGTTGTGGGAACACGGAGCGGTCCATTGACGAGGCTGGCCGATTGCTGACGGCGTCGCTCAGACCGTTGGGCATCCGCGTCTCCGTCGTAAAGGCGCGGCTCACACCCGAGATGTTTGGGCTCGACCCGAGCCAATCCAACCGGATCTGGATCGCCAATCAGCCATTGGAAGAGATCATCGGAGCCCAGACAGGAGTGAGCCGGTGCAGCGGTTGCTGTGGCGATAGGGATTGTCGCACCACCGTGGTCGATGGCCGGTCTTACGAGACGATTCCTCCGGAGTTGATCGTCCGCGCCGGGCTCAAGGTGGCTGCGAATATGATCCAACCGGTTCCGCCGCAGAGTGCAGAATCAGATTAGCCAATAGGAGTAAGAACAATGTCGAGCGGACTGGCCAAGAAACTGTCCTTCCTGGATCGATACCTGACACTGTGGATCTTCCTGGCCATGGCAGTTGGCGTGCTCCTGGGGTATTTCGCGCCGGGCGTGGGCGACTGGATCGGCTCGCTCCGGCCCGAAGGTACCCAGACCAGCATCCCCATCGCCCTCGGCCTGATCCTGATGATGTATCCCCCGCTGGCCAAGGTAAAGTACGAGGAATTGGGCGATGTCTTCCGCAACTTTAAGGTTCTGGGCCTGTCGCTGCTTCAGAACTGGGTCATCGGGCCGATCCTGATGTTCCTGCTGGCCATCGCATTCCTTCGCGGGCAGCCGGAATTCATGATCGGTCTGATCATGATCGGCCTGGCCCGATGCATCGCGATGGTCATCGTCTGGAACGACCTGGCGAAGGGCGACACGGAATATGCCGCCGGGCTGGTGGCGTTCAACTCGATCTTCCAGGTGTTCTTCTACAGCGTGTACGCGTGGTTCTTCATTACGGTCCTGCCGCCGCTGCTGGGGCTGCGAGGAGCGGACACGTCTGCGATCACCATTGGCCAGATCGCCCAAAGCGTATTCATCTACCTGGGAGTGCCGTTCCTGGCCGGCATGCTGACTCGTCTTGTGCTGGTCAAGGCCAAGGGCAAGGAGTGGTATCACGGGAAGTTCATTCCGAAGATTTCGCCGATCACCTTGATTGCCTTGCTGTTTACCATCGTGGTAATGTTCTCCATGCAGGGCCAGAAGATCATCTCGAAGCCCGGCGACGTCCTGCTGATCGCCGTGCCGCTCCTGATTTACTTCGTCGTAATGTTCCTGGTCAGTTTCTGGATGGGCAAGAAGGCCGGGGCGGGCTACGCGAAGTCCGCAACGCTGTCCTTCACCGCCGCCAGCAACAACTTCGAGTTGGCCATCGCGGTGGCGGTCGGCGTCTTCGGCATCAACCACGGGGCGGCGTTCGCTGCCGTGATCGGACCGCTTGTCGAGGTGCCGGTCTTGATCAGCTTGGTCAATGTCGCTTTCTACTTCCGACGTCGCTACTTCGCCGATGAAGGAGCCCGCGAGTCAGCGGCCGCATCCTCTTTGGTTTGAGCAGTCTGTAGCCGGAGACACAATGAAAGACGAAGGTTCGTGCTGCGGGAGCAGTGATTCGGTGAGAGACGCTGTGCGCGCGGGCTACAGCCGCATCGCGGAAAAAGGGGTGCTTCCAGCCGGAACGGCTGAGGGTAGCTGCTGCCCAGCGTCTTCCTCTTCCTCCTGCTGCGGGGCATCATGGTCCCCGACGCAGTTAGCCAACAAGCTGGGCTATTCGACGGAGCAGCTTGCCGCTTTACCCGAAGGGGCCAACATGGGCCTCTCCTGCGGGAATCCCACCGCAATCGCCCAGCTTGCGCCCGGCCAGGTCGTACTCGATCTTGGCAGTGGCGGCGGGTTTGACTGCTTCCTCGCCGGCCCGAAGGTAGGCCCCCAGGGCCGCGTCATCGGCGTAGACATGACGCCGGACATGCTCAGCAAGGCTCGCCGGAACATCGCGGTTTACCGGAACAACACGAACCTGGATAACGTTGAGTTCCGTCTCGGTGAAATTGAGCACTTGCCGGTCCCGGACGATAGCGTGGACGTGGTCATAAGCAACTGCGTCATCAATCTCTCGCCAGACAAGCAGCAGGTGTGGAAAGAGATTACCCGCGTTCTCAGGCCGGGCGGCACGGTGGCCGTCTCCGATCTGGCGTTGCTGAAGCCTCTCCCCGATGTTGTGCGAGGCATGGTCGAGGCCCTGGTGGGATGTGTGGCGGGCGCCGTGCTCGTGGACGAGTACAGGACGATGATCGAGGCGGCGGGGATGTCACAGATCGAACTAGCGCTGAAGCCAGAATACGTCAACACCCTCAGCCAATTCGAGGACCCCCTCTACCGCAGGATCGCCGAGGCTCTTCCGAAGGGCACAACGGCCGCTGATTACATCACCAGCATTGATGTCAAAGCACGCAAGCGCCAAGCAGACGGCCTGAGTCGCGGATGATCCAGGCTGCCAAGATTGGCTGAGCACCCCAGCGGCGTGACCCTCGCCGTGTCCAACACGGGTTGCCAGCTTGCGCCCAACACGGGAAGCGCCTGAATACAAGCAGGACTTCTGTCTGAAGGTTGTCGGAGCGGCCGTGACGTGCAAGAGCGGAATTTGCTTGGTATCCTAAGCTTGAGGGAGCGTCAGCATGAAGACGATAGATCGTCCGTGCACTCTGCCAGTCGGCACGGTGGCCTGTGCCGTTCTCTTTGCGGGATGCCTGGGCAAGCACAAGAGCAACACCACTTCCGGCACGGATGTCCGTGTCGCGGCCCCCGCGTCGCCGGTCGCCGTCCAGTCGGCTACAGAGGATGACAGCTCAAGCGAACACCGAGCGGTAGGAGACCATTTCGCGCATCCGCCCATCGACTGCCCGCTGCGCAAGCAGGGCATCGACGATGGGCCGGCCACCCATGGTGCCCTTATTGCCGATAACCAGGGGGGGGAAACACCCGAAAGGAGCCCGCTTGCATGGTTTGGCCCGGTTTGACACGAACTCGAACCCCATCTACAATCCCACCGTATGAAGAGGATGATGGCCATCCTTCTGACTTCTTGGTCCCTGCTCATAGGGCCGTCTCTTTGCACGGGCAAGATCCTCGCGCACCCGTGCGAGTGTGGCACCACCTGCCAGGAATGTCCGCCCGAGCCCGATACCGATCAGGGTCCGTGTCACGGCGATCCCTGCCGGACAGCGGTTGCGGACAAGCCGTCCGCCAGCCGGGGCGGAAATCCGTCTTCGGTAATACCCCTGTCTCCGACCACACCCGATCTCGCGATCATCCCGAGCGCCTTGACGGCGATGCCCGCAAACGACGCGACCGACTGCTTGCCCGACAGGGCTCAGCGTTGTCGGGATCCTCTGCCTACCGGTCGTGTTCTGCCCCTTTTGATCTGATCCATCCGTCCAATCTGGCCTTACCGGCGTCGGCGTTCTCCTGCGCGCTCGCTCCCCGCCGTGTCTCGGCAAGGAACGATGCGGGCAGGAACGCGTGGCCTTCGTTGTTGAGTCTACATTCATCGAGACTTGGTCCCATGAAGACAACCAATCACCTAACGCGCGGTCTTGTGACTGGATTGACATGCATCTTGCTCGTCGGATGCGCCACCGTGGATCCCAAGCGGGACTACGGTGCAGTGACACAACACGTCGCCGAGGCAACCGGCCAAGACAGCGTGTATCGGCCCGACCAAGAGGACGCTGTTGAGTCCCGTGTCGAGGCCCTGCTTGCTGGCGGCCTGGCCGCCGACGAGGCCGTCCAGGTGTGCCTGTTGAACAACCCCGGCTTCCAGGCCGCGTGGATGGATGTGGGCATGGCCAAGGCGGACCTTGTGCAGTCAGGTCTGCTGTCCAATCCCTCGCTCGGGGGTTCGTTGCGACTGCCGGCGGGCGGCGGGCTGGCGAATCTGGAAGTCACCATAGCGCAGAATATCGCCGACCTGTGGCAGATTCCGGTGCGGCAACGTGTGGCCCAGGCGGCTCTGGATCAGGCGATCCTGCGGCTTGCCCGCCAGGCGGCGGAATTGGCTGCCGACGCCCGGGCGGCGTACGTGCGCGCGACGGGTACGCAGGAGCTCCACAAGGTGGCCCTGGATAACCTGGCGATCGCGCGCCAACTGCTGGACCTGGCTATCGGCCGCCAACAGGCCGGAGCGGGCAGCGAACTCGATGTGAACCTGTCACGCAGCGCCGTGTTGGAGGCGGAACTGTCGGTCGAGTCCGCGAGGCTGGCGGCGTCCGAGGCCAGACGATCGCTCGCCCGGCTACTGGGATTGAGCATTGATGCGGAGAAGATCGGGCTGTCAGACCCGTTCCCGTCATCGTCGCCGGGTCTTCCCTCGGCAGAGGACCTGATCGCCATTGCTCGGGAGAAGCGACTGGATATCCGGGCGGCTTCACAGGCTGTTGCCCAAACCGACGCTCGCGTGCGGGAGGAGTACCTCAAGATATTCCCGACGTTGGAGCTCGGTCTGGCGATGGAACGGGCCCAGCGCCAGGCCCAGCCGGGCCGCAACATCCTCGCGGACACGGCGCGTGCCTCCATCGCCAACGGTGGGTTGACTGCGCCGGAGATCCAGCCTCGTTCCGAGCGCCGGCAGAACACTGACTTCATCATCGGGCCGAGTTGGGGGCTGGAGTTGCCCATCTTCAACCAGAACCAGGCCCAGATTGCCAAAGCCCAGTATGCCCGGCAGCAGGCCGAAAAGGCACTTGCGTCGGCCAATCAGAGGATGACACAGGAGGTGCGCAGCGCCAGCGACCAGATGGGGACGGCGTGGCGCATCGTCAACGCGTACCGAGACCAGTTCGTACCGCTCGCACAGAGCAACCTCGACCTCTCACGGGAGTCATACAAGGCGGGCCGTGCATCGTTTCTGTCCGTTCTTGAGTCGCAGCGGTTCTTCCTTGACACGCGGCGACGCTCAATCGAGGCGTTGCAGACGGCGGCGGCAGCGGTCCCGGAGTTGGAACGCGCGGTCGGCATCCCCATGAGGGATCTGCGTAACCTGAACAGCGATCTTCCATCAACACGACCGGCCGCCAGCAAGCCGGCAGGAGGAAACGAACCATGAATAGGTGGACCCGATTCAATCTGCTCACGGGCACGCTGTTGGCAACGGCCGGCGGGTGCGAGACGAGCCTCCAGCAGCAGTTGGCGGCGTTCCCGAGGGACTTCTTTCTCCAGGCGCTCGCGGCGTACCTGCTGTAAACGGAGGAACCAACCATGCGGAAAGCCATCTTGATCACCATGCTCGTTGTTCTCCCGCTGGGCCTGCTCGGTGGAGCCGGCGCCATGTACGCCTGGCTGTCGAAAGGAAACACGGAGCCGCACGCGGATGTCCACGCCGGTGAGAAGGACGAGGGTGGGCACGATCACGCCGAAGCGGGTCATGAGGGCGAAGAAGGGCACGAGGAGCACGGTGAGGGCCGGGTGAAACTCTCCGAGGAGGCTATCCGGCAGTTTGGCGTCCAGGTAGTCGAAGCGACCGGCGGCAAGCTGGAGCAGACGCTCAAGCTGCCTGCGGAGATCGTGCTCAACGCTGATCGCGTGGCCCATATTGTGCCGCGGGTGACCGGCATGATCCGCGAGGTCCGCAAGAACGTCGGTGACAAGGTGGACGCCGGCGAACTCATGGCCGTCATGGAGAGTCGAGAGCTGGCGGAGGCCAAGGCCGCCGACCTGGCCGCCGAGGCCCGGCTGAAGCTGGCCGAGACCAACTTTAAGCGGATAGAAGGACTGCTCGCGAAGAAGATTTCGCCCGAGCAGGAGTTCTACGAAGCCCGCCAGAAGCTGGAAGAGTCCCAGATCGCCCATCGCGAGACGATCGCCAAGCTGCACGCGCTGGGCCTTGACCACGACGAGGTCAATGCCGTGGGAAAGCAAGCCGACGCGGCGTTCTCCCGATACGAAATCCGTGCGCCGTTTGCCGGACACGTCGTGGAAAAACACGTGGCTCTTGGCGAATTGCACGACAGCGGCAGCGACGTCTTCGTGGTGGCCGATCTGTCCAACGTTTGGGTGGACATCACCACCTATCCGCACGACGCTGCCCAGGTACAGGTGGGCGCCAAGGTTCGGGTAACCGCGCCGGGGCCGGGTGGTCAGCCGATCACCGCCGAAGGAACCATCAGCTACGCCAGCCCCATCATCCGTGAATCAACTCGGACGGGGCTGGCCCGTGCGGTGATCTCCAACGACAAACTCGCCTGGAAGCCGGGCCTCTTCGTGACGGCCGAGATCCTGGTCGGCTCCGAGGAAGTCCCCATCCTCGTGCCGAATGAAGCCATTCAGACGATCGAGAACCAGACGGTGGTTTTCGTCGCCGAGGACGGCGAGTTCGAAAAGCGTCCCGTCGTCGTCGGCAAAGTCAATGAGACCCATGCGGCACTTGTATCCGGCATCAAGCCGGGCGAGCGCTACGTGGCCAAGGGGGCGTTCATTTTGAAAGCGGAACTGAGCAAGGGTACAGGTGAGCACGAACACTGATCCCAATGCGACCTTAATCCTGAGGTGCCTATTCATGAGACAACCACATCTATACAGGGCATGCAAGGCGATTGCTGTTGTCGTTGCGACAATACCGGCATGGGGTTGTGCTTCCAACCGAATCAACCTTGCACGAGAAGGTATCGTGACGTTCACGGTTGCCGATTGCCACCCCGTAATCATCTCGGCCGTGGCGGAGCAGGACGGTGATGAAACGATTATCTCGGGCACAATCAGGCGCAGCCCTCCCCTGAGCCCGGGCAATCTGCACATGGATGTGACAATCACGACCCCAGGTGGCGAGGTCATCGCCGCGGGGACCGCCTTGGCGTATCCGCGGTCCATTACTTATCGCGGAAATCGTGAGCGCCGTTTCGCCATCTGGTTTCCTTTTGTTCCACCTCGCGGATCGGTGGTTCATCTTGTATGTGACGCCGAGGTGCATCCGCCCGGAAAGGTTCCCTTGCCGACAGGTGGCAGGACGGATCCTGACTGACTCGTCGTTGGCTCAGGAGAGACTGTAGCTTCGCCATAGGAGTGCAGGCGATGAAAGAGATCAAAGCGATCATTCAACCGCACATGTTGGGCAAGGTCATGGAAGCGCTGCACGCACTGACGCACTTCCCCGGCGTCACCGTAAGCGACTGCCAGGGGCAGGGACGCGGGCGTGGTACCGGCGGCGGCTTCGTGCCGACCGAGGACAGCATCTTCCTGGCCAAGATGATCAAGCTAGAGATGTTCTGTTCCGACGCGCTCTGCGATCAACTCGTGGCCGCCTTGCAGCAGGCCTCGCACACCGGCAACCCTGGCGACGGGGTGATCATGGTGGCTGACCTTTCTCGCGTGGTCCGCATTCGCAGCGGTCAGGAGCAGAACGAGGCAGTGTGATGGTTCGGACGGCGTTTACAGTTCGCGGTATGGATTGTGCGGAAGAGGTGAACACCCTCCGCAGCGAGCTCATGCGCCTCCCGGGCGTCAAGGAATTGGATTTCAACCTCCTGCAAGGAAGGATGACCGTCACCCACGCCGACGGCGTGGTTGAGCTCCAGGAATTGATCGATGCCGTCGCGCGGACGGGGATGCAGGCCGAGCCGTGGCGTGGCGGTCGACCGGCGCGGACCGAGGGCGGATCTGTCCTGGCTCGCTGGGGCAAGCTCGTCATGACATGTGCCAGCGGCCTGCTGGTCCTTTCCGGGTTCCTTGTCCACGGGAGCATGGAGGGATGGCTGACGGCAATGGGCGGGCACGACGTGCTGCCACCGGTGGCCGCGCGCGTCCTCTATCTGATGGCCGCAGCCACAGGGGCTTGGTACGTCGTACCGAAGGCCATCCTGGCACTCCGGCGATTGCGCCCCGACATGAATCTGCTGATGATGGTTGCGATCGTCGGGGCCATCGGCATTGGAGAGTACTTTGAGGCCGCGACGGTCGCCTTTCTGTTTGCGCTGTCGCTCCTCCTGGAATCCTGGAGCGTTGCGCGGGTGCGACGGGCGGTTGAATCTTTGCTGGCCCTGACGCCGCCCCAGGCCCAAATCCTCGGCCCCGATGGTCGGGAAGAAACGAAAGACGTCGCCGACGTTCCGGTTGGCAGCCGAATCCTCGTTCGTCCGGGTGATCGCCTTCCGCTCGATGGCAAGGTGGTACGGGGCAAAACGACCGTCAATCAAGCTCCGATTACCGGCGAAGCGGCACCGGTGTCCAAGACGGTTGACGATGACGTCTTCGCGGGAACCATCAATGGGGACGGGGCCATCGAAGTGCGGGTCACTAGGCCCGTATCAGACACCACTCTGGCCCGCATCATCCGCATGGTCTCCGAGGCCCAGGGCCGCCGCGCTGCGAGCGAACAGTGGGTGGACCGGTTCGCCCGGGTGTACACGCCGGCGGTCATGTCCTTGGCTGTGGTGGTTGCCATCATTCCGCCGCTGGTTTTCAGCGGGGCTTGGTCGAAGTGGTTCTACGAGGCCCTGGTGCTACTGGTGATCGCCTGCCCATGTGCATTGGTCATTTCGACCCCGGTCAGCATCGTGGCCGCGTTGACCGCGGCCGCCAGAAACGGTGTCCTCATTAAGGGGGGCGCCTACGTCGAACTCCCGGCCAAACTCACCGCGATTGCCCTCGACAAAACCGGCACGCTGACCGAGGGCCGGCCGGCTGTGTGCCAGATTGTGGCCCTGGCCGGTCACACGGAACAGGAAGTATTGGCGATCGCGGCTGCGATCGAAGCTCACTCCGAACACCCATTGGGACGGGCAATTGTGAGTCACGCACGCTCGATGAGCATTCACGTCCCGCCGGCGGAGAGTTTCCTTGCCGTGAAGGGCAAAGGCGCGACGGCGGTGCTCGATGGGCGTCCGGTATGGGCGGGCTCGCACAGGTTCATGGAAGAACGGGACCAGGAGCCGCCGGGCGTCCATGAACAATTGGAGACACTGGCCGCCGCCGGCGCAAGCATCATCGTCATCGGCAACGACGAGCATGTCTGCGGCCTGATCGCGATGGGTGATCGCGTTCGCCCTGATGCCCGCGAGGTCGTCGCCGACCTCCACCAGGCTGGAGTTCAGCGAGTAGTCATGCTCACGGGTGACAACGCCGAAACGGCCGCCGCCGTGGCCATGGCCACCGGGGTGGACGACGTTCGCGCCGAGCTGCTGCCGGAGGACAAAGTGGCAGCGATTGAGGAACTCGTTGAGCGGTACGGGAAGGTCGGTATGGTGGGCGACGGTGTGAACGACGCGCCGGCGATGGCGCGAGCCAGCCTCGGCATCGCGATGGGAGCAATGGGCACGGATGTAGCCATCGAGACAGCGGACATCGCTCTGATGACTGATGACCTTTCGCGACTGCCCTGGCTGATTGGCCATTCCCGCCGGACGCTGGCCACCATCCGCCAGAACATCGCGGCCTCTCTAAGCGTCAAGGCTGTATTTGTCGGACTCACCTTCCTCGGACATGCCTCCTTGTGGGCGGCGATCACCGCCGACATGGGGGTGTCGTTGGTCGTGGTATTTAACGCGCTTCGCCTGGTACGTGGGCGAGGCGACCTCAGGAGAAAAAGCACATGATCTCCCGACTCTTGGAATTCGCGATTCATCAGCGATGGCTTATTGTCCTCGTGACACTCGGAGCTGTGGCGCTGGGCATGTACGACTTCACGCGCCTTCCGATTGACGCCGTGCCGGATATCACCAACAAGCAGGTACAGATCAACACGGCCGTCACTGGCCTGTCGCCTATCGAGATCGAAAAGCAGATTACCTTCCCGATCGAATGGGCCATGCAGGGCATCCCGGGCGTCGAGCAGATCCGCTCAATGTCGTTCTACGGCGTCTCGCAGGTGACCGTCATCTTCGACGACGACGTTGACCTCTATCGTGGGCGACAGCTCGTGGCCGAGCGACTGGCCGAAGCCAAGGAGGGGCTGCCGGCTGGCGTGGGGACGCCGTTCATGGGGCCAATCTGGACCGGCCTGGGAGAGATTTACTTCTGGAGCGTGGACGCGGTTGGCCCCAAGCCCGACGGAACGCCCTACACCCCGATGGACCTCAAGACGATCCAGGAATGGGTCGTCAAGCCGCAGTTGCGGTCGATCCCCGGTGTAACCGAGGTGAATACCATCGGCGGCTTTGAGAAACAGTACCACGTGCGGCCCGACCCCATGAAGCTGATCTCCTACGGCATCAGCTTCCGCGACGTAATGGAGGCCCTGGCAACGAACAACATGAACGTCGGTGGCGGCTACATTGAACACGCCGGCGAACAGTACACCATTCGCTCCACCGGCCAGATCGCCGATATCGACGACATCCGCAACATCAAACTCGGCACACACGACGGGGTCGCCTACTACATCAAGGATGTTGCGGAGGTCGGGCTGGGCAGCGAGCTTCGCACCGGCGCGGGAACCGCCAACGGCCAGGAAGCTGTCGTCGGCACCGCCATTCTGCTCTACGGCGAAAACAGCCGAACGGTCGCCCGCCGCGTGGATGACAAGATCAAGCAAGTCGGCAAGCTGCTTCCCGAAAACGTCAAGGTGACCACGCTATACGACCGTACCTACCTCGTGGACGCCACGCTGCATACGGTGAGCAAGAACCTGGCCGAAGGCGCGCTGTTGGTGATCGTGATCCTGTTCCTGATGTTGGGCAACATTCGGGCAGCCGTCATCTGTGCGATGGCCATTCCGTTGGTGATGTTGATGACCATTACGGGCATGGTTCACGGCAAGATCAGCGCGAATCTGATGAGCCTGGGGGCGATCGACTTCGGGCTCATCGTGGATGGAGCGGTGATCATCGTGGAGAACTGCCTCCGACATCTGGCGACTCGTCAGCATCAGCTTGGGCGCAAACTGACCTTGGCCGAACGCCTCGAAACGGTCTTCGCCGCCAGCAAGGAGGTACGTACGGCCACGATGTTCGGCGAGGCGATCATCATCACCGTGTACATTCCCATCCTGGCGCTGACCGGCGTGGAAGGCAAGATGTTTAGGCCGATGGCCGCAACGGTCATACTCGCCTTGGCAGCGGCATTCGTCCTGTCGCTGACCTTCATACCCGCGATGGTGGCTCTGCTCATTCGCGGCAAGGTCAAGGAGAAAGAAAACTGGATCGTACGGGCCGCCAAGGTGATCTACGCCCCCGTGCTGCGCGCAGCCGTTCGGTTCCGCTGGGCCGTCGTCATCGGTGCGGTGGCCATCCTGGTTACGACGGGCTTGATTGCCACGCGGCTCGGCAGCGAGTTCGTGCCGAAGCTCACCGAAGGAGCAATTGCGCTGCAGCCGACCCGCATGCCGAGCATTGCCTTGAGCACCAGCGCCCAGATGCAAACCTTGGTCGAGCAGGCTCTCTTGAAAGCCTTTCCGGATGAAATCGAGTCACTCTTCGCCCGCACCGGCACGTCCGAGGTCGTCACGGACGTCTGCGGGCCGGAGGTTTCCGACACATACATCATGCTCAAGCCACGGGAGCAGTGGAAGAAGGCCAAGACCCAGCTTGAATTGACCGAGGCGATGGAAGAGGTCGTGCGCAAGATCCCCGGCCAGAACTACGAGTTTAGTCAGCCCGTCGAGCTTCGCATGAACGAACTCGTGTCCGGCGTCCGAAGCGACCTGGCGGTCAAGGTCTACGGGGACGAGATGGAGGTCATGCAGAAGTATGCCGCCATCGTCGCGGAAGAACTCAAGAAGGTCCCCGGTGCGGAGGACATCAAGGTTGAACAAGTAGCCGGAATGCCGATGGTCACCATCGAGATCAACCGCCAGGCGGTTGCCCGGTATGGGCTGAACGTCAAGGACGTGCAGGAGGTCATCGAGATCGCCCTTGGCGGCGCCACCGCGGGGCAGGTGATCCAGGGAGACCGGCGGTTTGACCTGGTCGTTCGCTTGCCGGAGAACCTGCGCGGGAATCTGCAGGCGTTGGGTTCACTGCCGATTCCGCTGCCGAAGGCGGAAGAAGCCCCGGCTCGCATGACACGTGTTGCATACACGGAGAAGCCACAGGCCGGCTACATCCCGCTCTCGAATATCGCCAAGATCAGCATCGCCGAAGGCGCCCGGCAAATCCGCCGCGAAGACGGCAAGCGCCGCATCGTCGTGCAGTCCAACGTTCGCGGGCGCGACTTGGGCGGTTTTGTCGCCGAGGCGCAGGCCCGGATCGAGAAGAAGCTTGGCCAACTTCCCGAGGGTTACTGGCTCGGTTGGGGGGGGCAGTTCGAGCACCTGATCGCTGCCAAGCAACGGCTGGCGGTTGTGGTTCCGCTGGCCCTGGGGCTGATCGCCATTCTGCTGTTCGCCACCTTCGGCTCGATCCGCCAGGCCTTGCTTGTGTTCACCGGCGTACCCTTGGCGTTGACCGGCGGCGTGGTCGCGTTATGGCTGCGCGACATGCCTCTGTCCATCTCCGCGGGCATCGGCTTCATTGCCCTCTCCGGTGTCGCGGTGCTGAATGGCTTGGTCATGGTGACCTTCATCAACCAGCTTCGTAAGGAGGGCACCGCCCGTGATGAGGCAATCGTGACTGGTGCCATGACCCGACTTCGGCCGGTGTTGATGACCGCCTCGGTTGCCGCTCTTGGCTTCGTGCCGATGGCCCTGGCCACCGGCATGGGCGCGGAAGTGCAAAAGCCGCTGGCCACCGTCGTCATCGGTGGCATCATCAGCAGCACGCTGCTGACGCTTGTCGTGTTGCCCGCCTTGTACGGCTGGTTCGAGCCGCAAGCAAATGAAGACGGCCAGTAGACCTGGTGGCAGGTCACGGGATTGAGGTGCCTGCCGATGAGGAAATCGACCGAGCGCAAGATGAATCTCATCGTGCTGGCCATCCTCGCTGTCAATGTGGTGGGTGGCATAGGTGTGGTCGTGCGCCGCTTCACGAGTCACCAGGACCTATTGCTGAAAGGACGAGTGACCCTCCAGACATCACCGGCCCCAGGAGTCATTCTGTGCAATGTGCGGACGTGTGCACATCCGCATGAGTTTGTGGTGACGGGCCATCTGGAAAGTACCGATGAGCACAACACCGGCTGGCAGGGGTCAATCACAGTGGCCATCTTGTCGCCGCAGGGTGCGATGCTCGACCGTAGAAGTGATCGGTATGTTCTTTCCCCCTCATACAAGCCTGCGGGGATGCATTTTGCCGAACGCTTCCGGACGATCCCGCCGACGGGAAGCGTGTTGCGGATTGAATGGGACCGCCCGGAACAGCCCTCAACGCAGCCAACAGCACATGGTACGGTGACCCGCCCTGGGCCATAATGCCGGCGGCTTGGGGCGGATCCACTTGGGCGTAGTTCTTGCTTACCACCGGCGAGCAACGCGCCGCGATGACCGACGAGAACCAGAAGGCGCGGCTGGCGGATTCTACGAAGACCGTCAAGGGCTGCCCGCCCTGTGCCACATACGTTCCCGTCGCCGGCTTTCGCCCACAGTTCTTCAGTCAGAACGAGGGTAGCGACAGAATCCCTGCCGGGTTGGGCTTCACGTGGAGCAACGGGGTCAAGCTCGGCAAGAACGAATGAAAGCGACTCTCGATACGCCAACATGAACTCGGACGCGTACTCGCTGAGGGCGCACGTTCCCAGGCCGTGGAAGAGGCGGCCGTCGAGGTGGGAAGGCCGCCCATCTTGTCGAAAGGACTCTTGACCGTGGAGATGACAGCGGCTCGTGTGTGTCTCGTCGCTGGAGGACCACTACAATACCGTCAGAGGCCCAGACAAGCTGATGCGGTCTGACGGCCGGAAGCACGCCCAGGCGGCATTCCGTTGCCGTCCCGCCGACAAGTGACTTACACCGAGTTGCCTGCACCTCTTCGGGAGGCTGCCATGAAACTCCGAGAAAGCGGGATGCCCGAAGAGAGCTACTGGGAATCGCTCTTCGATGTGACCTTGATCCTTGAACGCCTCGATATCGACGACAGGCTGAGCGATGTCATCGAACTGGGTTGTGGATACGGGACATTCACGCTCCCGGTGGCACAACGGATATCCGGTGTCCTCGACGCGTTTGACATCGATCCGGGAATGATTGAGCGCACTCGGCAGCGCGCTGCTGGGCAGAGGGTACGCAACGTGCGTTATCACGAGCGAGATGTCTTTGCCAAAGGGTTTGGCATACCGAACGAATCACGCGATGCCTGTCTACTCTTCAACATCCTGCATTGCGAAGAACCCCGGTGGGTCCTGAGCGAGGCAGCCAGGGTGACGAGCCCCGGCGGGGTCGTGTACGTCATTCATTGGCGTCGTGATCCGCACACCCCGCGGGGTCCCAGCATGGACATTCGGCCCAGTCCGGAGCAGATTGCCCTTTGGGCTAAGGAAACCGGCCTCGTGAGTCGAGAGGACGGCGTCATCGACTTGCCGCCATGGCATTACGGTCTGACGTTGACGACGCCACGGCGGAGCACCGACCGGTAACTACGCCTGCACCAGATAGTTCCGCATCATGCCCTGGTCCTCGTGTTCGAGGTTGTGGCAGTGGTAGAGATACAAGCCCGCATAGTCGGAGAAACGCAACATGAGCCTGACTCGCTCGCCTGGCATCAACAGCACAGTGTCCTTCCACCCCTCATCCACATAACCATGCCGAACCGTCTCCCAGCCCGCTGCGCGGGAAGGCAGAACAGTGCGCTCCACGATCTGAAACTGGACGCCGTGGATGTGAATCGGGTGCATCATTTCCAGCATTCCGATCGTATTGACGAGTTCCCACGTTTCCAGCGTATCGAGGTGCACAACCTCGTTGGGTGCCACCTGCTCCATCTCGAACGTCCGGCCATTAAGCAGCCACCGCATCATTCCGCCCGACGACGCGGCAAACGTCCGAGGTGATGCAGCATTCTCGGCGTCCTCTGCGCGGTAGCGGTCGATCGTCGAGAGACGCTCCGGCAGCGTGAGCGGTTCCTGTTCCTGCCGCTCGATGCGGACTCGCATGACCTCGAACGCCGCTCCGTTGGGCAGCGAGCCGCTACTCATCCCGCCCATGCCGAGGTCGCCGCCCGAGAAAGGCAAGCTTTGCAGGCTCATCTCCGAGCCTATCTGTCGTTGCGAGAAGTCCGCCCACAGTTCGATCCGCTCCCCTGGCGCGAGCATGACGTAATCGCGCTGCACGGGAGCTTCCAGCAGGCCGCCATCTGTTGCGATCACCCACAGCGGCGTGCCGTCGCCCCAGGCGAGTTTGTAAACACGCGAGTTGGACCCGTTGAGCAGCCGCAGTCGGTAGGCACGTGTGGCGACGGACAACGTAAAGGAAGGATGCCCGTTGACGAGAATCTGGTTGCCCAAGACTCCGTCCGAGCCCATCATGCCCATCATCATGCCGCCGGCGGCATACACGAACTGATTGTCAGCACTGAATACCCGGTCTTGCAGCACGAGCGATATGTCATGGTCGCCCGAAGGCAGCGTGACGCCGTCCTCTTCGTCATCCGAGACGAGCAACAGCCCCGCAAGCCCCTGGTACACTTGTCGGCCGGTGCGTCCGTGCGGATGCGGGTGAAACCAGTACGTCCCAGCACGGTCGGTCACATCAAACTCATAGATGTACTCTTGTTCAGGGCCGATCGCATACCGAGGATGCCCATCCATGTCGGCAGGAACATGCAGCCCATGCCAGTGAATGATCGTCGGCTCCGTTAGGCTGTTCGCAAGGCGTAGGCGGAGCCGCTGGCCTTTTCTGGCGCGAATAATCGGTCCGAGATAGGAGCCTGGCAGCGCTGTCACGCTGGCCGAGTCGCCCGCCAGGACCGATGCCTGGTAGGTGGCGGCACGCGTGGATCCGCCGGGCAGGATAGGAACCTCGATCTGCACCGCCTGGAGCGTCACATCCAACGCGACGCCGCCTGATCCTGGCTCCGGCCGTGCGGCTTCGTCGCTCAACGGCGGAGACACGGCGGTCCCGCAGCCGGCCGGACTGAGTGCGGTGCCACCGAGAAGCACCGCAGCGGCGCCTGCCGCCGAGGCGCGTAGAAACTCACGTCGCTGCATGCCGGGACCGGATGATGCCGTACAGGAACTGGGGACATGATCAGTGTTCATCACACCGTGCCTTCTGTTATCAACAACTGAAGAAGTAATGATTGCATCCAGCGACCTTGTCGTATCCTGCAACCTCAGGGGATTGACAGACGGCATCGGCGATAGTGTGACACCGTTGTCGTTATCCGCGTGCTTCGCATTGTGTGCTACGGCATCATGTTCCCGCCGCCGGTGTTCCCCATCATGCCGCCGGATTGCATATGAGTTTGCATCGCCTCGCTCATGAGGATCAGTTCATTCGTATTCCCGTTGCCGTTCAGATCGTCCGTGTCGGGTGTCAGGTACATGTGGTAGGTCGCTCCACACGCATAATCCATGCCCATGAACCCCGGAACCGTCATCATATTGCTGACCTGCTGCCCATCGGCCAGAACGCAGCCCACGCCGCCGGGTGTATCGAGTGGACCGGCACCGACAATTTCCGCGCACGGGATCTGCACTTCCGTCTCGCCGCCGGCCGGGACATTCACGTCCTGAGTCTTCTCGGTCGAGCCATCGAGGCTTGAGAAGTGCGTTACGTGAAAGGTACAGTTCTGAAGAGCCTGATTGTGGAGCATGACCGTCATCATGCTGCCCGGGCTGGCCAGATTCGTCTGTGAGTTGAATCCCATGTGTGGCATGCCGTTTTGCAGATAGCCCGACATCTGCATGCCGCCAAAGCCACTCGCCCCGCCGATTCGGGAAGCCACCTCCGTAGCCTTAGCGGCTACCGTTGCCGCCGAGTCCGAACCATCGCCGGCAGGCAATACCGAACCGGGCGTACATCCCTGGGCTGCGAGTGACACGACAATAGATCCGACCACGACGAACGATGTCCAGAATTTCATTTGTTCTCTCCGTGCATACTGAGTGAGTGGCGGCAACGGCCACGCCGATGCTCGCATCTCGAAAGTTGGATGCCGGACAGGCAGTGCTTCTTCCCTGAAGTTGCGAAAACCATGCGCGCCATAGCCCTCAATTATAGCGCGCGGTCCTCAATCCTCAGCCGCAGGCCATGCAGGCCGATGTTCATTTGGAGCCCCACGCGCTAGCCAGCACGGCTGACTTCCGCGATGAAATGTCTCAATTGCGAGCGCTGTCCCGTCCGTCATCTTCGTGGATGGCTGCGCCCGGGGCCGCCCGAGTAATCCGATATGCCGAAACGAGAACCGCACCGGCGGGTGTCGGCGTCCCCTGCGCAGAGGCGCAAACACAAACGAGTAGCCGCGCTGACGAACACTCAGCAACGACAACTCGTTCACTTCAAACTGGGCGGCGCTCCGGCGACAGCATACGCCATATCTGCCCCAACCCGCTCACCGGCCTGAAAGGCGTTTTAGTCGCTGTCTGGCGGGCGGAGGGCGGGCCGTCAACGACGGCATCTGTGAACTCAGGACTTCGTCTTCGGCGGCAGGCACTTGTCGCACTCGACGCCTTCCGGTGCACACTTAGAGCATTTGAACATCGGCTTGCCATGCTGCGCGTAGATCGTCGCCTCGGTATCGCAGTCCGGGCACATGTGCTTCTTGACGATGTGGCTTTGGGACCATTGGGCACCTTTGCCATACTGTTGGCGCACGGTCTTGACCTGGTCATAGCACTTCTGGCATGCCATCACATGGCCGTCCTGTTGTTTAGCCATCCGGTGGGCACCGGTACTCTCGCATCCGGCAAGCAGGAGGACAGCGCTACCGGTGAGAGCTGCTACTAACGCGAAGCAGATAGATCGTTTCATGAGGAACTCCTTCCGTAAAGGCGAAAGCAGGTAGACCAACACTGTGCTGGCCCACCCCTCTTCATATCAGGGATGATGGTCGTGCCCATCGCGTGTGCCGGTGAACTGAGGGGCGACTGCGGCAAACACCGCGGGCAACTCCGATTCGACATTGAGGGTGCTCAGGATGCAGTGACACGTGGTCGGATCGGTGAAGTGAACGAGCTTCCAGGATCCTATATCGATCCTGTGGCCATAATGGTTTCCAACAAGGCACGGCATCTCCTTATGCACCCCCACGTTCTCTCTGTTCACCGGCGTGTGAAAGAAAACAATCAACGGTCCGTTCTCGCCTTGATACCAGGCGGCAACCCCTGGCGAGACGCCGAACTGAAGCTGGTACACCTTGTCGAGCCGGTATCTCCCGGGTAGCTCGGCGGGGAGCGCGAAGCTCAGACCGGGTGCAACACGGGTGGCCGCCTTGGGATCGATCTGCTGACCACCGTAGTAGCTGAGGAATCGTTGGAACGACGCCGCAACGTCATTGGTCACTCCATCGAGCAACACGGAATAGTCGATGGTCGCGGCGCTGGCTGTAGGAGTCTCGGAGGTGAGCCATATGCCTGCAAGAAGTCCACCTCCGATCAGGATTGCTACGCTGGCGGCGGCTGTCAGGGGCCTGCGAAAGAACTGGAAAACACGGCGACGATGAGGTGTCTGCGGAGCTGGCGCGGACAATCCCTGTTCGATCGCCGACCACAAGGGCGGCGAGGAGGCGGCCTCGAAGTCCCCGCCGAACGCACGAAGGCGGTCCGCCAGTACCTGCAGCCGCTCCAACTCGGCTGTACAGGAACTACAAGCCCGAAGGTGTTCCTCCAGCGATGTGCGTTCGTGGACGGACAGTTCGCCATCCAGCAGAGCGCCGATCTTGTCTTGAATTGCCTTGCAGTCCATGGTCGTAGTCACTTCGACCGCATGGGTCGTTAGCGAATGCCTACCGCCTCGTCGTTCGTTTCTGACGCCTCAACCACCTTCCTCAGTATTGGATGCCGGCGACCCGTCGTCTCTTCCGGTGGTTATCGGTGCTTCCGGAGCCAGGATATCGCGCAGCTTCCGCCGCGTACGGTTCAATTCGGAGCCAATGGTCCCGGATGGCTTGCCAAGAACATCGGCCATCTCCGCATAGCTCAGTCCCTCGAAATAACGCAGTACAATCAGGGCTCGCTCGTCGCCGGACAATCGCGCCAAGGCATCCGCAACGTCCAGCTTGGCGTTGGAAATCGCCGTCGCGGAGTTCACGACGATGTCTTGCCTTGCCTCCATCTCTCGTCTGCCGCGCCTCTTCTCCTGGCGAAGGAACTGCAACGCCTCGTTGACCGCAACTCGGTAAACCCATGTTGCCACGCGAGATGCGCCGTCAAACTGATCGATGTTCTGAAAGACCCGGATATAGGTCCCCTGCGTCAGGTCCGAAGCGTCTTCCTGGTTGTGGGTCATCTTCAGGAGAAGGCGATAGATACGATCGCACGTTTGCGCATACAGCTCGCGCTGGGCGTCCCGATCGCCTTGACGACAGCGTTCGACGAGCTGGCTCTCGGTCATAAGACCTCGGCGAAGTTGGCAGGCCTGCGTCCTGCCGACGGTGAACCCGCTCAGGGTTCTCGCCGAAAGATTACCAGCGTTACGTCGTCTGGGGAAGCGGGGCATCCCCGGAAGGCATCGATCTGGCCGAGCACCGTCTCGATCTGGACGGAGGGGCATTCACCGGCCGTTGCCCGAATCGATTCTGCAAGGCGGTCTCGACCGAAGAGGACGCCATCGGACGCCGGGGTCTCGGCCAGCCCGTCGGTGAACAGATAGAGGCGGTCTCCGGGGGCGAGTCGGACCCTTCCAGTCTCCCAACTCGAGTCGGCGGAAACACCCAGCGGGAGGCCCGAACTTTCCAGCTTGTCTTTAAGGCTGCCGTGAGTATCCAAGATCAGGCCCGGTTCATGGCCGCAGTTCACGTACTCGAAGGACGAGGCCGTGGGATCATAAAGGCCCAGCAGGCCTGTCACGAAATGCTCTGCTCCCAGCAATGATTCCAAGTCGCTGTTGATCACCTGGGCAATCGCTTCGGGGCATTGCAGACCTTGGCGCACCTGCTGGCGGACTTCCGCCTTCAGTATTGCCGTCACGAGGGCGGCGGAGAGGCCATGCCCGGAGGCGTCCGCAATTATCAGAAGCCACCGCCCATCAGCGAACTGGACAGCGTCATGGTAGTCGCCGCCCACGCTGTCGGCAGATACGTATTTTGCGTCCATACTCAGGCGGGGTATCTCGATATCTGGTGGCGGCAGCAAGTCGCGATGGATCTTTCTGGCCTTCGCCATTTCGAACTGCCGGACACGCTCGGTGTGCCCCAGGGATTCAGCCATCCGGTTAATCCCCTCGGCGAGGCGCGCCATCTCGGTGGTATGAAAGGGCTCGATGCGAACGCCAAACCGTCCTTGTCCGATTGCCCCTACACCCGCGACAAGTCTGCCGATCGGACGACGAACCCACCGCACCAGGAGGACGTTCATAGCAGCCAGAATCAGGGCAACCAGCACGGTCATGCCGGCGGCGCGGCTGAGGAATTGCCCGCGGATCAAACGTTGTACGGAGGCCAGAGATTGGGCGACCACGATCATTCCTCCCCCCGAGCGCGGCTCGCCTGCCATCATGAATTCCTGACCGTCATGACTGAAAAGCCTGGTTTGGCCTGGTTTGAGCGTAACCAACACTTGGTCCAGCTCATCTTCCTTGCCGGCCATCATGCTCTCGATGATCCGTCCGTTCAGATCTGTCACAACGATATGATGAGCTGGGGAGACGCTCGGCAGCATCTGTCGGCAGTAGTTTTCAATGAAGCGGTGAAAAGCCGCCGGTTCTGCGAACACCTGTTCGGCCAGGCGTACCACCTTTGCCTCCTCCTGCAGTCGCTCTGTTTGGGCCTTGAGGTGAAAGCCACGTTCGCGCCGGTAATCGACCGCCCCGAAGACTATAAGGACCAGGATCGCGATGAGATTGATCGCCAGAGCAAGGCGCAGCGACATGGACCCGCGCCAGGGGATGGAGACAGGGGCAGCGACGACCGGTATCGAGGCAGGCTTTGTCTTGTTCAACGTCCGTAGACCTCGCGATAGCCATCTGGTCCTCCTCAGAGGACTTGCTCATTTGTATTGGATGACGCCGGTATGCAGCTTCTTCATCCATCCTCCGGACCCTGTGAACGCGGTTGCTGTTTCTCGGTCAACACTCGGAAGAAGGAGACGGATCGCGGCATCCAACCAAGAAGGACAACCGCACAGATGTCATGCGCACGGGCGGGGCAAGAAGGCGCAGTGCCGTGCAGTAGCAGGAGGTAACCGTGAGCCGGTTATATGACGACATCACGAAAACAATCGGGAATACCCCGCTTGTGCGAATCAATCGCATCATCCCAACCGCGGCAATCGTCTACGCGAAGCTGGAGTTCTTCAATCCGCTTTCCAGCGTCAAGGATCGAATCGGCGTCTCGATGATCGCGGCCGCGGAGTCCGCCGGCAGGATTACCAAGGATACGGTTCTGATCGAACCGACGTCTGGCAATACGGGGATCGCCTTGGCCTTCGTGTGCGCGGCCAGAGGTTATCGGCTTGTCTTGACCATGCCGGAGAGCATGTCAGTCGAGAGAAGGGCTCTATTGAAAGCCCTTGGCGCCGAGCTCGTCCTCACGCCGGCATCCGAAGGCATGAAAGGTGCACTGATCCGGGCTGAGCGTCTTGCCCAGGAGATTCCCAATGCCCTCGTTCTTCAACAGTTCGAAAACCCCGCCAACCCAGACATCCATCGCAGAACCACCGCGGAGGAGATTTGGGGAGACACCGATGGCAAGGTGGACATTCTGGTCAGCGGAGTCGGAACCGGCGGGACGATCACCGGCGTGAGCGAGGTCATCCGAAAACGCAAGCCTTCTTTTCAGGCGATTGCGGTTGAGCCGAGCGATTCACCGATAATCACGCAAAGACGAGCGGGACGGGAACCCAGGCCCGGTCCGCATCGGATTCAGGGCATCGGTGCCGGCTTCGTGCCTCCGGTGCTGAACCTCGACAGCATCGAGGATGTTGTGCAGGTCACAAACGACGACGCCTTCGCCTGGGCCCGCCGCGCGGCGAAGGAGGAAGGCATTCTATGCGGGATCTCTTCCGGTGCGGCGCTTTGCGCATCCAGTATCATTGCTCAGCGGCCCGGGAACACGGGCAAGTTGATTGTCGTGATCCTGCCGGACTCCGGGGAACGGTATCTCTCCACCCCGCTGTTCTCGCCGGAAGGCGATATCGTTCCGGAGACCTACTTCGGATGAGGTCGGCGGACAACGGAGCAGCAGAATGACGCGCGTACGCCTTGCCATCCTGGCCTCATCCATCCTCTTGTTGACCGCCGTGCACTTCACGGTGGGCACCTACAGCCACCCGCTTCACGTCATCCACGTGGTCTTCGGCGGCTTGTATCTTGTGCCCATCATCGCCGCTGCAATCTGGTTCGGTCTCAGGGGCGGCATCGCGACGTCAATAATCGTCGCGGTCGTCTACTTTTTGCACATGCGTGTGTCCTGGCCAAACCGACCGATGGAGAACATCAACCAGTTGGTAATGATAGGCGTCTACTTGCTCGTTGGGAGCGTTTCCGGCGCGTTGGTCAATCTTCAGAATCTCGAAAGACGCCGCCGCGTGGAGAGCGAGCAGCGTGGCCAACGCGAAATCATTATCCAGGGGTTCTCAGGGCTGTGCAACGCGCTGGAGTTCCGAGATGAGTACACCCGTCAGCATAGTGAGCAGGTGTCACGGCTTGCCGTGGGAATAGGTACCCGGCAGGGGTTACCCGCGGACAGGCTGGATCTGCTTCGCCTGGCAGCTATCGTTCACGACATCGGAAAGATCGGCATTCGCGACGATATCCTGTACAAGCCAGATCAACTCACCCCCGAGGAGCGAAATCGCATGGAACAGCACTCGGTGATTGCGGCTGCCATTCTGCGTCCGATCCAAGGTGCCGAGGAGATTGCGGACATCGTCTCAGCCCATCACGAATGCCCGGACGGTTCCGGCTACCCCAGGGGTCTTACTGCCGAACAGATCCCACCGGAGGCCCTCATCCTCAGCGTCGCGGATGTGTACTCGGCGCTGACGGAGCACCGCCCATACAAGCCTGCGATGGCAGGAGGAAGGGCACTGGAAATCATCAAAACGATGGCGGGCACGAAGCTTGATAGAACGGCTGTGTATACGTTATCGCAATGGCTCGCGGAAGGTTGCGACGAAGAAGGCCATACACAGCCGACTTGCGTGGGAATCCGTGCATGACGCCGAGACCCAGCCACCGGAGCGACGCAGGCGACTATGCCAGTCGGCGGCAGGGGTTGACGCGCCTCCCTGCAAGGCGGACAATTGCGGTCGAGTGATCAGGAGCAAGCGATGAGACATCCTGCTGCAACAACCATCTTCTACGCGGTAACGTGCGTGTGGGCCGCTGGTTGCACCACCTCTCACACGATGGGAACTCATCAACGCGTGGATCAGCCGGCCGGTCATGTGCTGCAGTGCCGGAAATGTTATGACCAGGTCGTCGAGACAGTAAGGAAGGTTCACCGATTCAAGGGGCGAACGCGAGCCGTCGTTAAGAAGCACATGTGTCCAGACTGCAACACCGAGGCCGTGATCTACGGGGAAAACGATACACTGATGTTCCAGTGTGCTCGGTGCGTGCCTGAGGGCGTGCCGTGCGACCTGTGCCGACCGCCCGCAACGACGTCACAACCTGGCGTATCGTCCCCACGCCCACAGTCGAAGTAAGCACTCGGACTGCTCGCAATCCTCTCCTTCTCGTAACCGCGCCTCCGGGTGGAACCTCTTCGGCATCCGGGCTTGCCTCATGATTCGGCTCTGGCCAGGCCACGCCCTGGCTCAGGAACCTCCGCTTGTTTTCGGACGTCGGTCGATCACGCCGCGCGTTTTGAGGGAATACTCTGCCGCCGACGGGCATCGAATAAGAAGGAAGACGCTATTGAAGAGGTGTTCTTATGATGATGCCGCTCATCCTGATGCTGACCACCACGATTCCTAACGCCGCCCCTCCCGCCTCCGCTCCGGCAATCAACGAATGGTGTCCCGTTCTGACAGGCGAGAAAGCGGATCCCCAAATCACAACGACGTATCGTGGCCGGACGGTCGCGTTCTGCTGCGATCGATGCCTCGCGAAGTTCAAGGCCAGCCCTGAGGAATATCTGCACAGGCTGCCCCAGTTCTCAGCCGGCGCAGCGACCACCCAGCCGGGGGTGGTGTCATCCCATGATCATGCCGCAGCCGCAAACGTCTCGCCCGTATCGGCAACCGAGGAGCACCATGGCGGTGCTTCCCATCAGCACGGCGCGGGCGAAGAACGGAAGCCTTTCTTGGGCAGGCTTCATCCGGCCATCGTGCATTTCCCCATCGCGGGAATCATTCTGGCTTTCCTCAGCTTTGCGGTGTGGATCGTGACGGGACGGGACGCTTTCGCCCGAGCAGACGCGGTGCCGCTACTGGTCGGCACGCTGGCGGCCGTGGCGGCGGTGATTACTGGCAACATCGCTCACAATTCGATGCGATTCAGCACATCCCTGCACGCGATCCTGGAACGCCACCAGACGGCTGGGACCGCGGTCATGATTCTCGCCTTGTGCCTGTCCGGCCTGCGGATATGGCGATGGAACCATATGATCGGGCCATGGCGTTGGCTTTATGGGGTCGGCCTGTTTGCGGCCGTCATTCTTGTAGGCGTAACGGGCTTCCTTGGCGGCAGCGTGGTGTTCGGGCCGGACCACCTCAAGTGGTGACTCCCCTGGCCAGGACACTACCGGCAACGGCTTTCCCCGCTTGACTTCCCGACATGGGAAGAATCGTCCGACTCACGGCATCAAACAGGTATTAGACATCCGGACGTATCCGGTGTCGTGGTATCGCTTAAGCGAAAGGATGTTGCCATGAGGAATCTCTGGTTTGCGATGGCGTCTGTGTTGATCGGGGCTGCTCTGTCGTTTGCGGCCGAACACGATCAGCACGATCACTCGGCGGTGAGCGGAGCACCCAAAGCGGCGGTTGCCCCCGCGCTCGCCCCAAGAACCTGTCCGGTTACAGGCGAGCCGATCCAACAGGATGTGTATACAGATTACGACGGATCACGAGTCTACTTCTGCTGCTCAGCGTGTATCGCGAAGTTCAAGGCAAGCCCTATGAAGTACCTGCCAGCTGTCTACCAGCAGGCGTATCCGCAGACAGTCCAGGTTACGTGCCCAGTGATGGGCGATTCCGTTGATGGCAAGACGTTCGTTGATTTCAAAGGGCAACGCGTTGGGTTCTGCTGCAACGATTGCCCGAACAAGTTCAACGCCGACCCGACCAAGTACATGGAGAAACTGAAGAAGGCTTCGACCGACCAGGTGCACGACCCGGTTACGGGTAAGGGCATCGACCTGAGGTTCAACGTCGAGCACGAAGGCAAGATCGTCTTCTTTAGCAGTGAGGATGCCCTTGCCAAGTTCAAGGCCGATCCTGGCACGTACACCGCTGCGCTGCGGACCGAAGCGGGGGTAGTAGCCCGTGGACCAACCGCGAACGACGATCTGTTCCTAGCCCTCTCTCCCGCGGGGGAAGCGAGCGTATACAAGCGCAAGGACTTGAAAGCGGTAGCTTACGAAGGCAAGACCTTCCTCCTGCGCGGTGACGACGGCGTGAAGAGCTTCCAGGCAAATCCAGCCAAGTACGCCAAGGCTCTTGACGCGGAGATGCAGAAACGCGCGAAATCACAAAGCGGCCCCATGCCTGGAATGGGCGACGATACCATGCATGGCGGCAACATGAATCATGCGGGGATGAACCACGGCGGCATGAAACATGGATCGCAGAATGACGGTCATGCCGGCCACCACTGATGCTGCTCCCCATTTGTGGACAGATGACGCGATTTCGCCTCCGGGATGCTGGCCGCGATCGAGGTGAGCGAAACGGTGTCGGGCAGCGGTCGTACGGAACAAGTCGCCTGATGATGATGGATAGGACTACGGGACGACGGGCGGCCAGGGTTACCGCTGCCATTGACGCGAGAGGACAGTTTGCCGGCAACGCCAACCCCGGGGCGAATCCCCCGAGCGTCTGCAACTCCTTTTATTGCAGATGGTTATTGGCATTGCCGATAATCATTGTGAGGTCAGACGCCCCGTCCTTACATGCTTTCTCCCTGGCGCGGCAATCCCGGCTGTCCTTAGGCCAGCCGACGAGGAGACACTTCTGATGAGTGGAAGACTCTTGTTTGTGGCGAGCTTGGTGATTGTCATGACGACCAGTTGTGCAAGCCTTAAACCGGACGCCAAAGTGAACGAAGCCATCGACCTCGTGGAGAAGCACACAGGTCAGCGACCGGAGTGGATAACACCGTGGGATGAGCAACCACCGCTGTGGAATGGCAAAGCCGTCCTGACCCTTGAGCAAGCCTTGGGACTTGCTTTGCGCAATAATCGCGAGCTTCGGGCCGACGTCGAGATGATCGGCCAAGCCAACGCCGACCTCGTCCAGGCCGGGCTCCTGCAAAACCCGACGTTCGACTTCATGCTCATGTTTCCCAGCGGCGGCGGCAGGACCATGCTTCGGAGCAACGCGCTACCCATGATGCCCTTGCAGGACTTGTGGTTGATTCCGGCCCGACAGGAGGTGGCCCGCGCCCAGTTGCAGCAGGCTGTCCTGCGGGTTGCTGATCGAGCGATCGAGACTGCGGAAGCCGTGAAGAAGGTTTACGCCCGCCTGCAGTACACACAACGTGCCATCGATCTGATCAAGGACAACATGCAAGTCGTGAACCAGTCCACCCAGATCATCAAGGTTCGGCAGGCGTCCGGCAAGGCTACGCAGGTGGAGGTCAACCTGTCGCAGATTCGCTACCTCAAGCTCCGGTCGGAAATCGTTGCGATGGAGGCCGAGCATCGCGGTGCCCAGCGCGAGATGTTGATGCTGATGGGGGTGGCGGGCGCGACGGACGAATGGAGCGTCCACCCGGTCCACGAAGTCAAGGAGCCGTTGACCGCTCCGGCTGACGAAACAGCGATGCTTGCGGTGGCGTCCGAACGGCGGCTGGATCTGAAGGCCGCGGAATGGAATGCGACAGCGGCCGAACGACGGATCACCTTGATGGCCAGGGAGGGGTGGCCGGATCTGGCGATGGGATTGACATTCGAGCGCTCGCCGGCCCCGCCGTCGCAGAACCAGCGTTTTGCCGGAAAAGTTGGCAATGCCGCGGCCCAGGGTGTCGTGGATGGAATCACGGGGATGTCGTCACCGGGGCCGATGGTTGCACCATTCAGCCCCAAGATGCGCGAGGTCAAATACACCCTCGGGCCGATGATCCAGATGGAGATCCCTATCTTCGACTACAACCAGGCCCAGGTCGCCAAGGCGTTGCACGAGCATCGTCAACGCATCGCGGAATACGAAGCCCGTCTCCAGGAAATCACTCGCATGGTGCGCGAAACACGGGTGATGCTCCAACAAACGTACGACCAGGTCACGTTCTACCGCCGGGAAATCCTCCCCGCAGTCGAACGCAACCTGACCGTCGCCCGACAGGCATACGTGGCCGGGCAGGAGGACCTGACCGTCTACCTGCAGGTCCAGGAGGATGTCCTGATGACGAAGCTGAAAACGCTGGAGTACTACCGCGATTGGCTGGTGCGGAGGGCTGAGCTTGAAAGACAGGTTGGAGGACGGCTTGAGGTTGCGGCCCCAGACACTCAGCCGGCGGCGTCCGAGCTGCGGCCCGACGGACCGGCCGCGAAGCAGCCGGCCCATGCATACTACGTCTGCCCGATGCATCCGGACGTACGACAGGACGCTCCGGGGAAATGTCCGAAGTGTGGCATGAATCTCGTCCTGGAGAAACCGACCGAGCCGTCGTCAACACAGCCGGCGGCATCGAAGACATCCTGAGCTCGTTGCGAACGATGACGGAGGTTTATCATGGCTGATCAATCGGAACACATCCAAACTGGCCCCCCACATTCCACAGGCAGAAGAATCTGGACGTTTGTGCGGATCATGAATGTCCGGTTGCGATTCATCTTCCTGATGGTGCTTGTGGGCCTGATCGTGGGCTATTGGGAAAACATCAGCAACTACTATGACCGCTGGACGCGCCCAGCGCAGGCCTCGGAGATGGTGCAATCCCAGGAGACGGAATACTACTGTGCGATGCACCCGAACATCGTGCGCGCCGAGCCCGGCAAGTGCCCCATCTGCGGTATGCCGCTGGTCAAGCGGGCGAAAACGGCCCGGCAGGCCTTGCCCGAGGGGGTGCTTTCCCAAGTCCAGATGACGCCGATGAAACTGCATATGGGGCGCATCGCGACGACGCCCGTAGCGTATCAGTTGCTGAGCCAGGAAGTCCGCACCGTGGGCATCGTAGACTACGACGAGACCCGCCGTGCATTTATCGCGGCTCGCATCAAAGGTCGCATTGACAAGCTCTTCGTCAACTACACAGGCGAGATGGTGAAGAAGGGCGACCCGTTGGTCTCGATCTACAGTCCGGACCTCCTGGTGGCGCAGGAGGAACTCCTGACGTCCGTGCGCAGCCTGAAGGAGCAGAAGGATGTCGGCGAAGCCGCGCGGGATGCGGCCCAAACGCTCGTCGCCGCCTCCCGCAAGAAACTCCTTCTGTGGGGCCTGACTGAGGAGCAGGTAAATCAGATCGTGGAACGCGGCCAGCCCGAGACCCATGTCACCGTCTTCTCGCCGATGGCCGGAATCGTCACAGAGAAGAAGGTGCTGGCGGGACACTATGTCGATGAAGGCGCCGACCTCTATACCGTTGCGGACCTGAGCCGGGTGTGGATGCAGGTCAAGGTCTTTGAGGATCAGATCGAGGGGGTGAAAATCGGCACGGCGGTAGAGGTGACGAGCACGGCCTATTCCAGGGACGTATTCGCCGGCAAGATCACGTTTATCGCCTACACCGTAGACTCGGCAACGAGAACCGTGTCGGCTCGCATCGAGATCGACAACCCTGATCTCAAACTGAAGCCCGGCATGTACGCGCGGGCCGTGATACGCACCCCGGTCGGGACGGTGATCGAAGTCGCGGCTACTCAATCCATGCCGGTGGAACATGCCGAACACGCTGGGCATACGACCGCCTCCGCTCCCGGCAAGCATGCGGCTGCCGATACCGCTGGTGTCGCCCGGTCCTACCTCGCCTTGGTGACGGCGTATGCGCAAGACAAGACCGACGATACGGCCGCCAGCGACCTCGAAAAGGGTGCAAGAATGCTGGCTGAACACAGCGATGAGCCCCTCCGCGCTACGGCCATCGGCCTGGCGGAGCAGGCGGCCCAGCTCAAGGGCAAGGATCTTAAGGGTCAGCGCGGAGTCCTCAAGACGCTGAGCGCACGGGTCATCGAGTTGATGCGGGCAAGTCCCCCTGCGGAACAGTCGCTGTTCGTCGCGCACTGCCCCATGGCCAAGGCGGACTGGCTCCAGACCTCGAAGACAATCAACAACCCCTACTACGGGCAGGACATGCTCGGTTGCGGGGAGATTACTGGGACACTCGCCGCAGGCGCCGCGGCGGCGGATGAGCGGTTCGCGACTGGGTACTACTGCCCCGTCTATCCTGATCGCCTTTATGAGAAGGCGGAGATGTGCCCGCTGGAGAAATTCCCGATGAAGTACGCGAAGGTCGAGAAGATTCTGGCTGTCCCGGCCTCCGCCGTGGTGGACACCGGAACGCGAAAGGTCGTGTACCGGGAGAGTGCGCCAGGAACCTTCGACATGATCGAGGTCCAACTGGGGGCCAAGGCGGGAGAATACTTCCCCGTCTTGTCTGGCGTGAAGAGTGGCGATCAGGTTGCGACCGCGGGGGCGTTTCTTGTGGATGCTGAGAACCGTCTGAACCCGGCCGCGGGTGCCCAGTTCTTCGGGGCGAGCGGCGGTCCCCAGGGAGGCAAGCCAGCGGGCGGGCACCAGCATTGAGGGCGAAACGCATGCATACAGCGAACACCTGGCTGCAACGAGTCCCGTGTTCCACGAGTGAGATCATTCCATGATTCCACACTTGATCGAGTTCTGCGTCCGTAACCGGTACATCGTGCTTCTGTTGACCGCGGTGGTGGCCGTGTGGGGCGTCTACTGTGTCCTCAAGACGCCGATCGACGCCATCCCCGACCTTTCCGAGAACCAGGTCATCGTGTTTACGGACTGGATGGGTCGGTCTCCCAAGGAGATCGACGATCAGATCACCTATCCGTTGTCGGTCAATCTCCAGGGGCTGGCGGGCATCAAGGCCATTCGGTCATCGAGCGAGTTCAACTTCTCGATGATCAACATCATTTTCGATGAGAAGGCCGACTTCTACTTCGCGCGTACGCGGGTGCTGGAGCGATTGAACATCGCCAGCACGTTTCTACCGCCAAGCGTCGTGCCCTATCTTGCCCCCGACGCCACCGCCCTTGGCCAGATCTTCTGGTACACCGTCGAAGGGGAAGGCCACAGCCTGGATGAACTGAGGGCTATTCAGGACTGGTACGTTCGCTATCAGCTCTACGTGCCGGGCGTGGCCGAGGTAGCCAGCGCCGGCGGATTCGTGCGCGAATACCAGATCGACGCGGATCCCGAGAAGCTGCGGGCATACGACATTCCACTCGGACAGGTGTTCAATGCCGTCGCTCGGAGCAACATTGCGGTCGGCGGCAAGGTATTCTTCGAGAACAAGGCGGAGTATCTCATCCGGGGCGTGGGCTGGCTACGCGGGGTCGGCGATCTTGAGAACGTGGTAGTCGCCGAGCGCAACGGCGTGCCGATCTATGTCCGCAACCTCGCCACCGTCCAACTGGGGCCCGAGTACCGACGCAGCATGCTGGAGAAGAACAATCGCGAAGCCGTCGGCGGCGTCGTCATGATGCGGTACGGCGAGAATCCCTTGACGGTCACGAGAGCCATCAAAGACCGCATCGAACAGCTTCAAGCCGGGTTGCCACAGGGGGTACGCATCGTCCCGTTCTATGATCGGACACGCCTCATCGAGGGTGCCATTCACACGCTGACGGGAACACTCAAGGAAGAGCTGATCGTTGCCAGCATCGCGATCCTGCTGATCCTTACCCACATTCGCAGCGCGATCGTGGTCTGCAGCACGCTTCCGTTGGCCGTCCTCGTCGCATTCATTCTCATGTACTACCTTGGTATCCCCAGCAACATCATGTCGCTCTCTGGGATAGCTATTTCCATCGGCATCCTGGTCGATGCCGCGGTGGTCATGGTCGAAAACGCCACGCATGAACTCACCCGGCATTTCGGTCACGAGAAGGTCCGCGGCGATACCACGGAGATCGTGGTCCAGGCATGCCGCCTCGTGGGTAAGCCGATCTTCTTCGCCGTGGTGATCATGCTGATCTCGTTCCTGCCCGTCTTCGCCCTCGGCGGCCAGGAAGGCAAGATGTTTCACCCGTTGGCGTTCACCAAGAGCTTCGCCATGATCGGCGTGGCCCTGCTGGCGGTGACCTTTGTGCCGGCCATTATCCCGATTCTCATCAAAGGGCGTCTGAAGCACGAAGAGGACAATTGGATCGTCCGAAGCTTCATCAATATCTACAAGCCGGTGCTGACCTGGCTGATGAACGTACCCGCAGCCGGCCTGTGGTTCATGGGTCTCCTGTTTATCATCGGAGCGGGGTTTGTGGGCAGTCGCACCCTCTTTGTTGGAGTCCTGGCCATCGCCCTGTTCTTCGGATCCGTGTTCTTTTCCCGGCTATGGAGCAAGGGACTCGCGTTCATGCTTCTGCTGGCAATGGCCTTGTGGGCCGATCGCTTCCCCAAGCTGGGGCGCGAGTTCATGCCTCCGCTCGATGAAGGCAGCATCCTGGACATGCCGGTGACCGTGCCTCGCGTGTCGATTGCCGAAGCGAGTGACGACATCCGTGTTCGCGACGAAGTCATGGCCCACTTCCCGGAGGTGGACCAGGTCGTCGGCAAGGTCGGACGCGCAGATACACCGACCGATCCCTCCGGAATCGATATGGTTGAGACGATCGTCACCTTGCGCCCCAAAGAATGGTGGCCCAAGCGCAAAGTGCGCTTTGAGGATGCAATGGTCGAAGCGGGCGAGTTGATACGTCTCCTTCAGGATCGCGGGTATTTGAAGAAGGACATGAAGCCTGACGTGGTGGAGTCCCTGGCCAATAATGCGGCCATGGAAGCCAGCGTACAATTCGACCGCTCTATGCGCGATTTGGCCTTTCGGCGCCAGGTAGAGTACGAGCCGGTTATCGCCAAGACTCTACTGGCAGCGACGATAACCGATCTGCTCGATGTGTTCCGAGACAAGGGTGCTATCAAGAATCAACCGACAGCTACGCAGATCGACCGAATCGCGGACGATCTCGTCAAGTCTCATGGCTTGTTGCTGGTCGAGGTCCCTCGGCGGGAGGAGTTGGTTGCCCTGGTATCTGCGGTCGCGGATCGCTTGGCAGAACTTGGCGACGTGGTCAAAACGCCAGATCTCCTTGTGCTACCCGAGTCGTGGTGGCTTGACGTTAAGGACGCCGTCACGACTGCCGTCGGCGGCGAGAAGACGACACTTGCGAGCCTGCTCTTTGACCGGTTCGAGCAGCGACTTCATGACGAGTGGGTCAAACGTGTCAGGATGCTGAACTGGGAACTTGAAGACCACGCCGGCAACGCAATGGTGTGGTCACTGCTGGACGCTCTGCGGAGCAACGCCGATGCTACAGGTATTCTGCAGAAGAAACCCACCGACGAAGAGCTCCAAGCCGTGCGGGACGAGCGAGGGAAAGCGTTTACCAAGAGGTTCTTCTTATGGCATAAGCTCAAGCCGGACATCGTCAAGGAGATGGACAGCGAGCTGCAGATGCCGGGTTGGGGCAACATCTGGACGCAGCCAATCATTAACCGCGTTGACATGCTGGCCACGGGTGTACGGACGATGATCGGCGTGAAGGTCTTTGGCCCGCGGCTTGAGGATCTGACCGAAGAGCGAGTCGAAAACGGGGTCAAACAGACCGTGGTCAAAGAGCGCGGCATCCAGAGCGTTTCCAACGAGGTCGCGGGAGTGCTCCGGGGCATCCGTGGCGCCGTGGACGTGTTTCCAGATCAGGTTGTGGGCCGCAGCTACCTTCAGATAGACATCGATCGCGAGAAGGCGGCGCGATATGGCGTCAACGTCGCGGACATTCAGGAGGCGATTGAGGTGGCCATGGGCGGCAAGACGATTACGACCACGGTCGAGGGTCGCCGCCGGTTCCCTGTGCGCGTCCGCTACGCACGCGACTTCTGGCAGACGCAGGAGTCGCTGAAACGCATCCTTGTGACCGGCCGCCGTGGCGGTGGTGCCGCACAGGCTGAGACTGTCGGAGCGATGGGCGCTGCGGCCGCAGGTATGTCCACAGACTCCGGCGGCGAGGCGATGCCTGGCGGTGAGTCATTCCAGATCCCCATCACCGAAGTGGCGGACATCAAGGTCGTCGAGGGGCCGAGCGTGATCAAGAGCGAGAACGGCATGCTGCGTTCCTATGTGCAGCTCAATGTCCGCGACCGCGACATCGTCGGGTTTGTCGAGGAGGCGCAGCAGGCGGTGGCCGAGAAGGTCAAGCTGCCAGCGGGCTTCTACATCGAATGGAGCGGGCAGTTTGAACATCAGGTCAGGGCAAAGAAGACGCTTCAGATTATCTTCCCCATGGTGATCCTGCTGATCTTCGTCATCCTCTACATGACCTTCAACGATGTCCGCGATGCCATTCTCATCATCCTGGCGGTCCCGGGCGCCCTCATCGGAGGCGTCATCTTCCAGAGCCTGTTCGGGTTTAACTTCAGCGTCGCCGTATGGGTCGGCTATATTGCCTGCTTCGGCATGGCAACCCAGACGGGCATCGTCATGCTGGTCTATCTCCATGACGCGATCAACGCCCGCGGTGGGCTCGCCAAGATCAGCTCCCTCAAAGAGCTTACCGACGCGATCATCACAGGAGCCGTGCATCGGTTGCGTCCCAAGCTTATGACCGAAGGTGTGGCCATCATCGGCTTGATGCCGATGTTGTGGGCCAGCGGTGTAGGCGCCGAGGTCATGAAGCCCATGGCCGCCCCAGTCCTGGGCGGCTTGCTGGTCGCCGATGAGGTCATCGATCTGCTTCTACCGGTCATCTTCAACTGGTATCAGTCGCGTCGGTGGCGTAGGCTGCACGCAACGTCGGCAGCATCGGCTTGAGGTCTGACCTCGTGCAATGCCGCCGTCCATCAAATCCGGAGCGTCATGCCGGATGGTGCTGCTACCGGGAGACGACGTCCAGCCTGGTAAGCTGAGCGTTGGGACCCCGGAACGTCAGTGTTTCCGATGTATCAGCGGCACCATGGTCACACCCGCCAAGCCTAGTGCTCGCCTTCGTAAGTGGCGTGTCCACAAGGTCCTGTCACGGTCTGGCAACGTGATGACCCGCCGCTGGCAACATGCGCCCGCCGCCCCAGCCGGCGGCCCTTGCCGAGAGGCATCCGGACCAGCCGGTTACCTGCCGCGAAACCCGCCTCGTCAGGCGGCCCACACCGCCTCGTTGGCGTGATTCTCGACCAACCAAGAGGTGACCAACCTCGATGGTGCCGGAGGGCGCGCGCCTCGCGCAAGCGAAACCCTGCCAGGAGCCTGCGCTGCGTTGCGCCGAGATGGCGTCGTTGATTGGTCCAGCCGGGCTGAAATGGGACTCCCGATCCGACCGCATAATAGGTAAGCGAGAATTGTGCCATGCTGCGGTCTCGATCTCGGGATCGCATAGGAGACCATGCAAAAGGCGTGAGACATGTATCGATCGAAAGGAGCGATGAGACATGGCTGATTTCTTTGGAACTGACAAGAACGAAATCACGCTGGAGGCATACCAGCTGCGTCAGGAGATGCTTGAGCAGGCTCGCAAGGCGGAGGAGGCCATGTGGAATTGGGGTTTTGATGACAGCCAAGCCGGTCGCATGCCCCGGTTCACATCAGGTAGCTACAAGAAGGGGTATGATACGGCTGGCCGTTTCAGACTCGACAACAGCATCTGACAGCCGGTAGTGTCGGTCGTCAACGCGATAAAGCGTTAATGGTGGTGTCACGAGAACGAGGATGCGCAATCGGCTGGCACTGATTTTCGAATCAGATGATGCTGGCGTGGTGTGGCAAGCGGTCGCTCTCGATCGTCGCATTGTCTCAGCGAGTGGAGCATGTCAGCAATGCGCCGATCTCGGGTGAGTATGAACCTAAGCTCAGACATCGTCCGCCATCAGATCTCATCCTTGAAATGGATAGCCTGATGGAAAGTCGTGCTACCCGGGGGAAGGAGCGATGATTATGGCTCATCATTTCAGCGGACGAAGGGTATTGCTCGTGGGCAGATGCTCGAGGTCGGAAGAAGCACATTTCATGATGGCCCGGAGGAGCACGCTTCTCATCAAGAATCAAGCCGAGGGGCGAGCACGCTGGCCTGATTGGTTTGTCCGCACCATCTGCGAGTGGATCTACCAGCAGACTGGTCTCGAGCATGGCGGTCCTCGCGCGCTTATCCTTCGTCCGGCCGATCCCGAACGACCGGATTATCTGGGAGGCGTGAGCGATCCGCTGCACGGGCGGATCGAGATCATCCTGCACCGACGCGTCTCAGATTTCAAACCAAAGAAATCCCACCGCCATTGGGCCAGGATCCTCGATATTCGCTGTCGAGTGGAGTTCTTCGTTTTTCTGATTGCCCACGAAATGAGGCACTGGATGCCGGAAAACACCGGGCAATTCCCGGGTCGAGCGCACAAAGACCGATGGCACCGAGTGCGTGCCGAGTTCGATGCGGACCAGTATGCTCAATGCATAGTCGACAAGTTCCGTCGCGAGTGGCCCATGATACGGGCCAGCGCCATACGGACGCTCCGCGAGGGACGCCTGCAAGAGCAACGCTTGCGGGAGAGGCCGATCCGGTAGTCCTGAGAGCGGAGGGCTCGCATGACAACCTACGAGACCAGACTGACGGCCGGCATCACTCGTACGAAGGAGTTTGAGCGCAAGCGGCTGGCGCGTTTCGCGGTCAACATCGGAACCAAATGTGGACACGGATGTGCTTACTGCAGCACGGGGGCACTGTTGCGGATGCACCGGTCGTTTGTGCAGGCCGGTCGCAGCTCCTTTGAACAGGGCTTCTCGATCGTGGATCCTAACACGCCGGAGCGCGTGGCACGCGATGCTCGCCGCATTCGTCGACGGGGCATGGTACAGCTCTGTACCACTGTAGATGCATGGTCGCCCGAGGCCCAGAAACACAATCTGGGCCGACGGTGCCTGGAGGCCATCCTCTCCGAGCCCGGATGGACCGTCCGCATCCTCACAAAGAACGCCGCGGTCGCTCGCGATTTCGACCTGGTGAGTGAGCACAGGGACCGTGTTCTGGTCGGGCTCAGCATGACTGCCCCGGCAAAAAGGGCGGCCGTTATGTCGGCAATTGAGCCCAACGCCTCGCCGCTGGAGGACCGCGTGGCGGCTTGGCGGGAGGCACATGCACGTGGCCTGCGTACGTATGCGATGTTCTGCCCCTTGCTGCCTGGCATCGCTGATGCTCCAGAAGATGTCGACCAGTTGGTGAGGCTCGCGGTGAAACATGGGGCGGAGGAGCTTTTCACAGAGCCGGTGAATGCACGCGGCCCCGGGCTTCGATTGACGCAGGAGGCGTTGCAGGAACACGGGTTTGAAGCTGAAGCCCGCGTGGTAGGACAGATCCGTCACGCTGAGGCTTGGTCTGAGTACGTCGCGCGTCTCATTGCCAACGTGCAACGCGGCATGCGGGCGCACTGGGACATCGATAAGCTCCGCATCCTGCTGTATCCATCGCGCGTCCGAGAAGCACACCGGGAACAAATACGCCGAGATGATGCTGGCGTAGTGTGGCTGGGCAAGGACTGACGACATATCAGGCTACTCTGCCCGGCCAGCTTTCGCCGCCGTGACAGTTCGCTTCGGACGAGCAGGGTCGTCACCGGACGCGACTGACCAAGGCGTGAGCAACTCCAACTTAACCCAAGGCGCGCGTCTCGCGCAAGCGACACCCTGCCAGGAGCCTGCCCCGCGTTGCGCCGAGCCGGCGTCGTCGATCGGTCCAGCCTGGCCAACCGGACATCGTGTTTGACGTCACAGCGATGCTCCCTCGCCCGGATCAAATCTGACTGACCGGCTTTAACCGGTTCATGGATGAGCCGCACTCGCGCTGCCTGGCGGATATCTACCTGCGCCATGTTCAAGACGTGGCCGACCGGTTGGACAAGGCGTTTCCCGATTAGTACAAGGATGCCGTCAAGACGATGCGAGACAACATCACGGTCGTGATAGAGTCCTAAACGACCAGGTATCGCTGACGAGGCGTACGGGTCGGTTTGGTACGGTGTAACCAGCATGAAACATCTTGTACCGAATGTCGGCGCGGCAGGCATCCTGCTGGCAGTTCTCCCGGTGTGCGGCACCGTGGCGGCATCTTCGGAACCCGCCGCTTCGTCACGCCCTCAGGTGATGGTGGTTGAAGGCGGCGAGTCAAAGGCGCGGCCCGAAGATTGTCGGGCGATCCTCGTCGGCCCCCAAATCAATCAACCCGACCCATTCCCCGGCTACGGCGGCTTCGTGGGCTGGGAATCCCCGGTGAGTCTCAAGAGCGGTGATTGGCTCGTGGGATTCAACGCGGGATACTGGCATGCCTCGGCGCCCACGCCGCTGCGTTATCCGGCCAAGATGCTCGACGAATACCGCAAGCTGGGGCTGCCGGCCGGGATTGTCGCGCCAACCGGTGGCCGGGCGATGATCATGCGATCGAAGGACCAGGGCAAGACCTGGAGTAAGCCCGTGACGCTGATCGACACGCCGGCCGATGACCGACACCCGGCTTTCGTGGAACTGAGTGACGGGACGTTGCTCTGCTCTTTCTTCTCGTACATGGGCGAACCGGAGGGCGGTGAATGGAAGGATCCGACGCTGGCCGTGCGCGTTCACTTCATCCGTTCCTTCGACGGCGGCCGCACCTGGGAGAAGAAACCCATTCTGCTGCGCACCCCTTTCTCGTATGACGAGACCGACGGCCCGCTGGTCAGGTTGAAGGATGGCTCGGTACTCGTCGCGATCAATGGCCGGCCCGCCAGCGGACCGCCGGACCAGGCGGCCGTGCTCCGTTCCGCCGACCGTGGCCAGACGTGGACAATGCTCGGGACGGTTCGAGCCTCGCATGCTCTGCAGGAGGTGACCGTGGCGGAACTGCCCGGCGGCGAATGGGTGATGATGGCACGGCCTGAAGGTGATATCAGTTGGTCGCGCGACCGGGGCCGAACGTGGACCACGCCGGTCACCTTCGGGATGAGAATGTTCGCTCCGAGTCTTTATGTGCTGCGGGACAGGACCCTTCTTTGCCTGCACGGTTCCTACGGGCGTGGAGGGCTGCGTGTGATCTTCAGCCGGGATGGCGGCCACACTTGGATCGCGCCGGGAAAGGATTACGGCTTCCTGGTGGACCAATCCTATGGCTATGGCAAGGCGATGGAACTGCCCGACGGCTCGATGTTCGTGACGTACCTGGCCACCGGAGGTCACCAGACCTCGGACGCACAAGGAAACGCCATCCGCTGCATCCGGTTCCGGGTGCGCCCCGATTACTCGGGCATTGATCTGCTCCCCGCACCGAACCGATGACCTTGGATGACGCGTTTTCAGAGGCGCTCAATGAACAGGCGAATCACGCAGATGAAAGTGGCGGCCGGGTTGGCCATGGTGGGTGTCGGTGTTGCGCTCGCGACGGAATCGCTGGGTTCCCCGCCGACGATGACGGAGGCTGCCGAGTTGGACAAACTGGCGGGCCAACCGCTGGATATCGCCCCCTGGGCCTATGAGTGGCGGGCCGACGTGGCTGTCCAGAAGCAGCCGGAAGCCTACTTCATCCCGCGGCGCCTCGACAGGATGGACAAGGTCTACCGAACTGCCTGCCGCGAGCTTCCGCGGGATCAACTGAAGAGTATCTTCTACGACTCAACTGATTTGATGAATCCTCTTCTCCCGAAGCCTAAAGGCGAGTTGATCGCCGGACTGCTTTGGACGGGAAGACTAACGGACTACAAGGTAGAGCTGCGCTGGCCCAAGGGCGTCCCGATTCCCTCGCCCGAATCGGTGGAGGTGAGGGATTACCCGACACCGTTCGGCTGGTTCGGATGGACCGTGGATAGAATCCTCGCCAATCCTGAGATCGCGGAGGATGGCAGGAAGTGGACCTACAAGAGCGCCCCGGGCGGCCGGATGAACAGCGCCTACAACGTGCGCGTCCCTGCGGCGACGGAGATGGTCGCCGTCTTTTGCACAGAGAAGCCTGGCGGCAAGCCAGCCGTGCCGGCCATCGGCGTGACCAGCCCGGAGGTTGGGTCCTGGAGCCGGATGAGGCTGGAGATCGAGTGGGGCTTTCAGTCCAGAAAGTCGCTGCAGCCATTTGACGGCAGGATCGAGCCTTCATTTGCGATGGTCGGCGAGGTTGCTCCACTTCCCGGAGACAAGGGGACCACCATAACCCGCAGCGGATGGCGTTCGCAGGCTGGGGACGGCGCAAGGAGAGGCGTGACCGTGGAGGTGCTCTACGCGCCTCAGGCCAAGCTCGCGCTCGATAGCCGCATCACGATATGGACCAAGTCCACCGGCTTCACCTTCCGCATCACCGATCTCGAGAAGGGCCCGATCTACATCCCTTGCCACGACGTCCTCATCGTGAAGGCCGGCAGCGGGATCATCGCGAAGCAGTTCGTCAAGGACCTTGCCGCAAAGAACCTGAAGAGCGTTCGGCAGATGACTCGCGAGCATCCCGAAGCGGCGTCCTGGGATCAGTTGATGCAGGAGGTCCGGTTCTGGACCTGCCCGGAGAAGCCGGAAGTCGCGCCTTTCCCGCACGTTCAGGATCCGGTCATGCGAGTGCAGGTTCCGGATCAGAAATGGACAGACGCCTGGCGAGCAAACTCAGCCCAGTTGCAGGGGCCGCATCTTTGGGGAACGCTCGCCTTCGAGGTCGGCCGTGTCGCTCGTGACATGGAGCTGATAGGCCTGCATCCGGAGGCCGATCGCGTATACGAGTTGTTTCTCGGCAATCCCGGCACCAGGTCCGATGGTGATTTCGTGGATGGCGATGGTGCACTTGAGGTCGCGAGGGGCATGCGGCATGACATGGGCTACAGTCACGAAGGCACCCATGCCTCCACCGGGCGGCTTCTGCTGGCCATGTCCGAGCGCTATTTCCTGACGGGTGACAAGGAGTGGTTTCTGAAGAACCGGGCACGGCTCCAGGCTGCCGCGGATTGGATCATCCGCCAGCGCACGCAGTACCTGAAGGAGATCCCGAATCGCAATGATCTCCTGGTTGCGGGCCTGATGCCCCCTCAGATGCTCGGGGACTACTTCCTCCCAGCCTGTGACTGGCGTTGGTACTACGCCGCAAACGCCCTGGATCTGCAGGGGCTCCAGCGGTTTGCGGATGTCTTGATGGAACTCGACCCGGAGACCGGACGGAAGTACCAGGCGGAGGCCGAGGCATTCCGAAAAGACATAAGACGGGTGGTTGAGAGGGACGTGACGCTCTCGCCCGTTCGTCTCGGGCGCGACGGAGCGTACCATAGCTTCATACCGAGAATGCCGTACGCACGGGGGCTGACCGGGCCCGAGCTCGAAGCGCCGGAATTTCCTGACACAGACCTCTTCTGCATTCAAAACGTACTGGCTGAGCCCTTTGCGGCCTACGACCCGAACGACGTTCGCATCGCCGACACCGCTGATATGCTCGATGAGCTCGGGACCTATGCCAAGGCAGCGCAGGAGAAGATGGAACAGCGTAAAACGAAGGGGCTGCCGACAGACGATGCCTGGTTCTGGACTCCCTTCCTGATCCTTCCCAAGGCCTCGCTCAACGCCAACACCTACCTGTTGCAGGACGACGTTCCGAACTTCCTCCGGTTCTTCGGCAACCACTACGCAACGGTAACCGGCTCAGATGGCAGGTTGTGGGAGCATTCTCACCTCGGTCAGTTCACCAAGTGCGAGACCCCGGACAACGGAACGGCCGGTTGGTTTGTTGAGAACTTTCGCAACATGCTGGTCACGGAGGAGGGGCAGTCCCTCTGGATAGCGCGGGGGACCCCCAGGGCGTGGCTGGGGCAAGGCAAGAGGATTGCGGTCGGGAACGCGCCGACTTACTTCGGGGCTGTGGCGTACGAAATCGTGTCAGACGCGGACAACGGCAGGATCGCCGCCACCGTCGAGATTCCGAGCCGGCGGCCGCCCGCGCGCGTTCTCGTTCGCTTCCGTCATCCCAGGGCGGCGCCGATCAAGAGCGTGATGGTCAACGGCCAGTTGTGGACCCGATTCAACAGGGACAAAGAGGTCATCGAGTTGATGGGGTTGACGGGCAAGGTGTCTGTTGCTGCCAGTTATTGACCCGGGATTCGAGGAGCGATGGACCGCGCCGGAAGAGGGTTCCGTCGAGTTCGCGGCCGTGTTCACTAACACTGGTGGCGACGCGACGACGGACGTTCACGTGTACGGCGCTTCCTCGTGATACTTCGATGCGGTGTCATTCTGATTCCTGCTCAGGCTTCGACAGAGACCGCTGAGAGATTGGTGCCGAACCCAATGCAGTGCTAAAATCGGCTCGCATGAAGCGCAGTTACAGGGTGTTCCTCGGCGTGGTCTTGGGCGGTGTTGCCCTGGCATTCGTTCAGGTTGCCCAGGGCGGCGAAGCCGGAACCAACGGGTCGGTCAACTATGCGCGGCCCTTCGAGCCGCCGGCCCATCCGGCGTTCCTCCCGCTGCCTCCCGGCGCGGTGGAACCCGCCGGTTGGCTGCGTGACTGGTGCCTGGCTGCGCGCGACGGTTACACCGGCCACATGGACGAGTACGACGATGAGTTCAAGCGGGCCTGGGCGCCCGATCACAAGATGACCGGCGAAGGACTCCTTTGGTACAAAGGCGCCTGGCCCTACGAAGGAGGCGGATACTGGTTTGACGGCCTATCCCGTCTGGGCTTCGCCCTGCACGATGAGGCGCTGATCCAGCAGGCGAAGAGGCGCCTCTACGCGGTGGCCGACCACATGAATACCAACGGCCTGCTCTTCCTCTGGTGGCTCGACAGGAACAATCCCGGCGACCGGAAAGCGGTCACCGCCGCTTTGGAGGGCTGGCCGCTCTGGGCCTGCGGCCTGCTGGGGCGTGCCATGACCGGCTTCTACGCGGGGTCCGGCGACAAGCACATTCTGGAGGCGATGGAGAAGGCGTACGGCTCCGACCCCGACTGTCTCCGGTGGATCACCGGCAGCATGTCGAACGAATGGCCGGCCTACGATGCCTACAGATGGAGCGGCAACAAGGGCATCGCCGACGCTCTGGACGCCATGTTCAAGAAGGAAGGGACATCGCTGGTGCCGACCCTTATCCGCTACCGAAAAGCGCCGGATCTGAAGCCGGGCACAATGGTGGACAACGAACACGTGGTCGGATTCATCGAGTGCACCACGCCCTGGGCGGTCGGCTATCTGTGGACGGGCGACGCGAGCTACCTGCAGGCGGCCGTCGGCTGGCACGACTTGCTCGAACGCATCGCCATGCAACCCCACGGCGTCCCTGTCTCCGACGAGTGGTATGGGCCCACGGGCGCGTTCCGGGGCAGCGAGACCTGCGACGTGGCGGGCTACGTGTGGAGTCAGGTCTGCCTGCTTTCCGTGACCGGCGAAGGCCGGATGGCGGATCGGCTCGAGCGGGCGTTCTTCAACGCGGGGCCGGCCACCGTGTCGCGCGATTTCAAGACCCACGTCTATTTCCAGAGTCCCAACCGGTTCGCCAACCTGTCGCCGGACTTTCCGCACGGCCCCAGGGCCGGAGGCGGCGCCTATCAGCGGAAACACTCACCGCTCTGTTGCACCGCCGCGCTCAACCGCATCGTGCCGTGGTATGTCACGCACATGTGGATGGCCACCTGGGACAACGGCCTGGCGGCAACCTGCTACGGCCCCTGCAAGGTGTCCGCGCTGGTGGCCGACCGCGTGCCGGTGGTGATCGCCTGCAAGACCGACTACCCCTTCAACGAAACGATCGAGATGTCCGTGCAACCCGCGCGCGAGGCGGTCTTCCCGCTCGACTTCCACGTTCCCGGCTGGTGCACCGTTCCCTCCCTGAGCGTCAACGGCTCACCCGTAACCGTCGAGCGCAACGCCAGGGGATTCGCGCGCATCAGCCGAAGCTGGAAGCCGGGCGACACCGTCCGGCTGCACCTTCCGATGACCGCAAGTCTCAGGACTGGACGCGACGCCGCATCGGGCCCGCCTTATGACGGCGCCCACAGGGCCACACCGGTGACGATACCGGAGGAAAACAGCATTCGGGGCGTGCCTTACGCCTCCGTTTCGTATGGCCCGCTGCTCTTCGCACTGCCCATCGCGGACACGACCGACGCCAACACGCCCGATCCGTCCGCCCGGTGGCAATTCGCGCTGGACGTGCAGGCCCCCGGCTTGACCGTGGAGCGCACGGCGATGCCCGACAGATGGGATTGGCCGCTGGCAGCGCCCCTGAAGCTGCGGGCCAACGCGGTCGAAGTCGCCTGGAACCCCGACTCGAAAGCCCCCCGGCTGCCGCTGCTGCCGACTCCAAAATCGAAACCGGTCGAACCAGTCACGCTCGTTCCATATGGCTGCACCAAGTTCCGGATCTCGATGTTCCCTGTCACCGCCGAGCCGGAGGTCAGGCCGTCGGCCATCCGCCGGATTCTGTTTCTGGGTAACAGCATTACCTTTCACGCGCCCAAAGAGGAGATCGGCTGGACCGGGAACTGGGGCATGGCAGCCAGTTCCGAGGACAAGGATTACGTCCACCTTGTCACCCGCGCCATCGCTCACCATACCGGTTCGACGCCCCAGATCAGGGTTAGGAACATCGCGGATTTTGAGCGCAACTACGCGACCTACGACGTGGCCGGACAATTGAAGGACCTCTTCGCGTTCGACCCTGACCTGGTGGTCCTAGCCATCGGCGAGAATGTACCGGCGTTGGGTTCCGAGGACATCAAGGCGCAATTCAAGGCTGGAGTGATGAAGATCCTGGGATGCGCCCTGGCGAAGCGCCATCCGCTCGTCGTTGTGCGCGGTTGTTTCTGGGCCGATGCCGCCAAGGACCAGGTGCTCAGCCAGGCCTGCCGGGAAGCGGGCGGCATTTTCGTCGACGCCGGCCCGCTCGGCCGCGATGCCGCCAACGCCGCGCGTGCGGAACGAACCTTTGCGCACGACGGAGTGGCCGGGCACCCTGGCGACCGGGGGATGCAAGCCCTCGCTGACGCGATCACTCAGGCCGTCCTCCGGCGCGCCGTAGGTGAAGGCACGCAGCCGGCAGCAGCGACACGATGACGGAGGAAAGGATAAGCGAGGTGGCGTTGTTGATCGGTCAAGCCTGATCGACGGGCATTCGCTCACCCCCACCAGGAATCCCAGCTCGTCATACCGGATGTCGGGCGGGTTACGCCGGCACACTCCGAACGGATCAAACGACGGCCAGCCTGACCGGCTGGCAGTCGTCCATCCCCATCGCGACTCACGGCTCGTCAGGCTGGGCGTCGCGATCGTTCAGCGTCCGGTTGATGGGCGCTGCGTTACGGCAGCGGCGATGTTGGATCGGCAAACGCGACTGCCATAAGCCTGTGCCGAAAACGCGGACGACCGACAGAGGAGCAGTGGTATTTCGGCACCGCTCGGTGTTCAGTAACTCGTTATCTGAAAAGGTGTTAGCTCCTATGCCGTAAATCGACTATATAGACAATTGTGATCAGTGACCAAGTGGTCGTCCTTGATGGGCAAGGCGGTTCGTGGCTGGCGTAAGTACCGACGTAAACGGACGGCGAGGAGCGAAGCCGCCCCGGTGGTGACGTAGGTAATTTGATCTTCCCAGGATTCCCCGGGGGATCGGGGCATTGGATGGTCGCATTCACTTGAGGAGGTTACGCCTGACGGCTCGTTGACGAGGGAACGAGCCGTCACGCGAACGGTGGTCGTTCGGAGGTATCACCATGAATCCATACAAGCTCAGAGCCATCGTCGAGCTGGTCCGGCGCCAAGGCAAACTGCCGACGGATCGTTGGGGGTGTGTATTGAGCCCTGATGATCTGCTCGTCTGGTTCGGGTTGAACAGCGATCTGAGCCCGGAGGAGCAACGTGAGGTGAAGCGGGAGTTGGCCGCGCTGGCTGATGCAGAAGCCCTCGTGGATCGTCTGCGATCGGTACGGCCGTGAACGATTTCATCGATCATGTGGATTGTTCGGGATAGCGCCGGCAGCCAGCGGTTTGCGGGGGGCGGAGGTCGTCAGACTTCGTAAATGTTTTCCCCGCCGGGGACCGGTCTCACGCCCTAAACATTTAGCGATTCTGCCGACCGGCGGCCCCCCGCTGACCATTCGCTCTCTGACGGTTCGCAGACAAGCGTGCGAACCGCCGATGAGCGGCGTCGCCGGAGGTAGTCGAAATGGAAATACGAGAAGCGAGTGTACAGGAAATGGTGTGTGCGGCCAGCGAGGGGCGAGGCATCAGCGACGGAGTTGAGATTGCCGAGTCTTCTCTGCTACGGGTGGAGCGCGACAGGGGCTACGGCAGCGTGCCCGGCCTGGACGATGATGAGCTGGCGGACTCCGCGGAGCTTGAGCAACAGGTCTTCCTGGCAGACTGGGGTCCGATCCTTGCGTTGCCTTGCAGGGGCTTCGACGGCGGGATTCGGCCTGTCATCGACGAGTTTGGGAAACTCGACTGGGGCGCCTTCGGTACCTGGGATTACGAGCGCCTCAAGGGGCCATTCGACAAGGCGAGATACAAAGCCGACAAGCTCCAGGAGCAGCTCCAGTGGGCGCTCATCATGTTCAGCATGGTGCAGGAACGGTTGTCGGTGCAGGCCAGGGTGGATGTGGCGGTCCGCATCCGTGGCGGCGTGGATCTTGACGACTTCGAGGACATGAACGAACACGCATACGCCCGCTGGTATCTTCGATCGCGACGCCTTCGCAACGAGATTCGGAGGCTCCGGGCGGCGAGCTGGCGCCGGCGGTACGGGAAGCACGATGCCTGAGGGCATCGGCTTGGCTGCCTCGGGTCGGGTCGCTCAGACGCGGGCGACCCAACCCAAAGCGGTCGCACCGGAGGTACGAAAATGAAGACAACAGATAAACGGTTCTTGGTCTATAACCTGACCGATGCGGTACTGGCTTGCCCGGAACTGCTGACCTTGGCTGAGGCGCGGAGCTTCATCAGGAGCTTCCCGGAGAGGTTCGCTCAGCAGGGATACTACCTGACAGCAACCGGCGAGAGGATCAGGCCGGAGCTCGTCGAGTTCGACATGGTGGACGTGGGGGCAGACCCACCCCTCGGCCTCAGATCGATGGCCCAAGCAACTCATTGGGGGTGGTGAAGACGAATGGCTCCCAAACACGGCAAATCATCCGGCAGGCTCTCGATGACCTGGCGGCCGCCTTGGAGGCGGGCGAGAGCGATCGCCTGCGGATTTACCTGGCCAGCATGGCCAGGTTCCATCGGTACAGCCTCGGCAACATCTTCCTGATTCACATGCAGTGCCCGCGGGCCTCGCGAATTGCGGGTTACGGGACCTGGCAAAGACTCGGTCGGCACGTGCGGCGAGGCGAAAAGGCGATTCGCATCCTGGCGCCTGTCGTCTGGAAGGACCCCGACGACAAGGACGACAAGGCCCACCTTGTGGCGTTCAAGACGACCTGCGTGTTCGACATCTGTCAGACGGAGGGCAAACCGCTCCCCGCCTTCGCCACCGTCGCCGGCAACCCGGGTGGCCATCTGGCGCGCCTGAAAGACTTCGTTCGGGAAAGCCGCATCTCGCTGGAATACTCAGATCGGACCGGCGCCGCCGAGGGGATGTCCCTCGGCGGCAGGATCGTGATGAAGTCCGGCCTGAAGCCGGCGGAGGAGTTCGCCGTGCTCGCGCACGAAGCCGCTCATGAACTCCTGCACGCAAAGGCGGAGTCTCGACCGGAAGAGAAAGCCGTTCGCGAGACCGAGGCAGAGGCGGTAGCCTTCGTGGTCTGCCAGGCAGTCGGGCTGGACACCAATACGGCCGCCTCCGATTACATTCAGCTTTACCAGGGAGACAAGGACACGCTGTTGGCGTCGCTGGAACGGATCCAGCGAACCGCCGCCACGATCATTCACGGCGTTTTGGACGCTGATCGGCGCGCTGATGATGAGGCGACCGACGCGATCGTGCCTCTTCCCGGGGTGTGAAGAGGCTCGCCGCGTAAGACGGCGGGCCCAAGGTGAAAAACATGCAAACACAAAAACCAGTTGCAAGATTCCGCGCAGGTCAGGTGAGCTGCGCGTTGTGGGAGAACGAGATCACCGTCGGCGGCAAGCGCCAGGTGGTGCTCAGGGCCACAGTCGACCGACGCTACAAGGATCGGGAAGGCGTCTGGAAGACCTCGCAGAGCTTCTCGCGGAACGAGATCCCGTTCGCGATCTACGTTCTGCAGAAGGCGTTTGAGTCAATGGTGAGCAAGCCGGATGAACAGGATGCGCCAGAGGTTGTCGAGGAGGAGCGGGTGATATGAGCGCGCCCGAGTCGCCGGCGGAAGCGCCGGGGATGCCATCCCCGGCAACCCCTCTATCCGCGAATCTCGAAGTTCATCCGGACGGCCTGGTAGATCTTCTCGACCAATTCCTCGGAGAGGTCGAGGGTGATCTCCCGGGTCCGGCCGTAGCGGCCGTGGGAGACGACCCGCGTGCGGGCCAACCCGTACATGTCCAACTCGTCGAGGAGATCCCCGAAGGCACGGCCGGTCATCGTGCGCATGCCGGTCCGGTCGCAGAAAGACTTGTAGGCATCATAAGCATCGCCGGTGCCGACGGGCGCGCCCTTGGCTCGGCTCGTCGCCTCGATGACGGCAGCCATGGCGGCCTGCAACTGCACCGGGGCCGAACGAAGCAATGTGAGGTAGCGGTCCCGGTCGAGTTCCAGGGCGGCATCATCCACGAGGGCCAGGGTGAGCTTGCTTCCGGCCTTCTCGGCCAGGTACGCGCTCTTGCCCAGCAGGGCGACCGCCTGGCGGGCATCGCCGTGGTCCTGGCTGGCCATGGCCGCGATCTTCTCGACGACGCCGGGGTCCACGCTGCCGGGAGTCAGCGCCTTCTCTACGCGGATGCGGAGGATGTGCTGGAGGTCCATGGCATCGTAGGGCTTGAAGATCAGTTCGTTGAGCTTGAGGAAGGACTTTGCCCGCGGGTCCATGTGATCGGGCCAGTTCAGCTTGTTCGAGACGAAAACAAGGATCAGTTTGACCTGGATGCGCTGAGGGAGCCGACGCACGAGGAAGGTCAGGAATGCGTCGCGGTCGCGCCGGACGTTGTCCACTTCATCGACGAACAGAATCAGATAGCCTCGGTACTCGCCCAAGGCGGCCTCGATTCGGAGCATGAGCTCCTCGAGCGAGATGCCCTTCTTGTAGCGCTTGCTTGCGTTGAAAAGACACGCCAGGTCGTTGAGAGCCCGGAAGCACGGCCGCGGCGTGGACAGGTCCAAGTGCTCATGCCGCACAGGCACGTTCTTGGCGCGGGCCATCTCCGCGAGCAGGTTCAGGAAGAAACTCAGCGTGAGTGTCTTGCCGGTTCCGGTCTTGCCCCAGATCGCCAGATGGCATGGGTGATCACCGCGCAGCACGCCGGCAAAATGGCTGCTGAGCTCCTGAATTTCGGCATCGCGGACATTTGCATTGAAGATCTCTTCCAGGACCGCCAGCTGCTCCGACCGGATGAGTTGCTCGTCATCCAGGAAGCGCCGGTCCTTGATGATTGCGTTGCCGACCATGTGCTGGATGCGGCTGGCGATCTTGGATCGCACGGTTGTTGGTTCCATTGGAAAACCACCTCCAGATGTGTCCAGTGGAAGCACATGTATAAAAAGCTTTCGGCCGCCAGACGGAGTGACGTTCGAGTGGAACATCGCCGCAGGCCGCGGATGCGTCCCTTTGTTTCTGGTGTTTTTCCAGAAGGTGCCGGGGCCTGCGAGGCCCGGGGTAAGGTTTATAAACGTCGTACCTGTGTAGTAGTAGTTAGTAGTAGAAAAAGAGAAGAGAAAGAGAAGAGAAAGAGAAGAGGCGCTGCAGTGGAAAACTACTCACACTGACAGCACGGGATCGATTCCCGTGATCGGTCCAGGCGGCGGTTCACCGGACAGCGAGCGAACCGCCGCAAGCGCGGTTGGCTGGAGGAAACACAATGTGCAGAAACAAAGATGCCGCGACGGTGATACGAGCCCTCGACACGGCCCTTCTGGAACAGGCCAGACGGTGGCAAGCCTTCATTTCGAGATGCGGCGCTGCGAGTGATACCCCTGGGGGGGATTGGGCGGAGGAGTTTTGCCTGGTCGTCCACAACCGGCTGGCCAAGCTACGGACACAGCAGACGCCGGCACAGGTGTGCCGGGCGAGCCCTGGAAGGCGCCAAGAGGAGAAGGCGCCTGACGGCGAAACGGAGGATTCGTGAATCCCGCAAAACTGGAAGCTCCTGAAACTCTGAGCCCCTTTCACCCGCATACAGTAATGAGAGACATGAAAGGCGCCCGTACTCAACTCACCGGCGGATCGCTCACCAGCGGGCGACCCGCCGGGAGGGCGGTGGCCTGGAGGCAAAACAAATGGAACACACACCCAATATCGACGCAGCGGCGATGGAGAAGCTGATGGCCGACAGAAGGCAGATGGCCGATGTGGTATTCGACCGGCTTCTGCTGTCGCGATATCACCGCAGCTTGGCTGACTTGGAGCTCCTTCCGGACCCGGAGGGGAGGCAGGAAGCGGATCATGTGGCCGAGTTCTGCTATGAAATCGAGGACCATCTGCGGGCTCTGCTACGCGAGCATCGCGGGGAAAGCCCGGAACAACTCCAGCGAAGGAAAGCGGCAATGGAAACGGGGGATGACGGAGTCTCATTAGATCCAGCATCTGACCCGGCGCAAGAGCCGGGCCAACCGTAAACTATTTATAGAGGGGCCGCCATTAAGGCCCCATGCCCTTCGCAGATCCACTTTCGCTCTTTCCAATCGGCCAGTTCTTCGAGTCCCTGCTACCAGACTTCATTCTGGCCTTCACGTTCTTCACCGCGTTAGTCTACGCGGTGCTGGGGAGACGCTTTGATCACCAGCGCTCGGCCGTGGCCATGGCCGCGGCCGTCGGCCTGGCCCTCAGCCTGGGCCTCGTCTGGTGGGAAGCGCAAACCGGCCTGTCTGTCAGAAACCTCGGCCCGCTGGCAATCGGCTTTGCCGTCATTCTCCTGGGCATGATCATGTTTCAGGGGATCCGTCAGACCGGCGGGTCCTGGGCAGGCGCCGGCATCGCCATGGGCGCCAGCATCCTCATCGCCTGGATCCTCGGCGTGGACTGGCCTGTTGCACCGGCGGTCGTCCAGTCGCTCGCGATCGTGGGCCTGCTCGCCGGCATCATCGCGTTCTTTCTGCATCGGCATGTACCCTCGTCGGGCTATCACTGGGCCCCGGCCAACGTTCAGCCTGAACTGGCGGGCGTTCGACACGACATGAGCGATCTTTACGAGGATCGCCGGATGGACCAGCGGATCGGGGGCGCCCTCGCACACCTCCGGGCCCGGACTGATTCGCTGTCCGTCCATCGTGAGGAGGCCCCGGACTTCATGGCTCAGCTCCGGCGGATCCTGCCGGCAGAGGGTTGGCTGACGGAACGGCTCGCCGCCCTGCGGGCGCGGGCCCACGTGACCCGCAAGGCACACCTGGATCGGATCGATGAACTGCGCCACGTAATGGGCAAGCTTCCGCGGGACGTCCGAAAGAAAGCCGAGGACGAGCTGGCCGCCCGTTACGAAGAACTGAACATGGACAAACGGCTGGAGCGGCTGGACGCCGCCGTGGCCGAGAACGAGCGCCGCATCCGGGACCTGATACGGGAAGCCGAGGCCGCGGTCGTCCACAACGATTACCGAAAGCTTGCGGACCTGCTCGACGCCGCCCGCAAGCTGCAGGCGCACAACGGCAAGTTGTTCACGCTGATCGAGCGGGGGGAACACAGGTTGATCGAGGCGGCACAACGAGTCGCCAAGGATGTATCCGCGGTGAACGATGCGTGAAGGTGGGCGCATCGCGGCTCGAAGACCGCCTGGCACCCTGGGAACCCCCGTACAAGTCCCGCGGGGAAGCGCAAGTAGGCCGGCTCCTTGACCGGTACGGGATACCCTTCTTCTACGAGAGCCCGTGGACCGTTCAAGACCAGGGGCGGCAGCGCACGTGGCATCCCGATTTCGCCTTGTTCTCCTATCGTGGGCTTGTGCTCGAGTACGCCGGCATGCCGGATCGTCCCGATTACATGGAGGGCATTCGTAAGAAAGAGCGTGTGTACGCGCAAAACAGAATCCCGGCCGTGTTCGTGTATCCGCAGGACCTCCGCGGGCCGTGCTGGCCCGCACAGGTAATCGAGCGGATACGGGACACGTATCACGCAAGTTTCGGCCGGAAGAGTTACGGGGGTGCGGGGCACAGGTGGTACGCGTGCGGCGCACCGGCACGCGCGAGGTACCGCTGATCTGATGACCGGCGGACTCACGCCCTGAGGTCGAGCCAGGTCAGTAGCTCGACGGGCGTGCGTGCGCTCGATCCCGCGGCCGCTATGGCCTTCTGGCAGGCGCCGACGGCCTCGGGACAGGTCGCCAGGAGGATGATCCTGTCGAAACCGGCGTTCTTGAGCTTCGTGATGTTTTCTTTGATGTCAGATTTGCCGGTCTCGATTTCGAGGGCGACTCGCGCTCCCGGCCGCTCGGCCAGGAGATCAACAATGCCGTCGCCGGGTACGGGGTACTCGTGGGTGACCTCGTAGCCTTCGGACTCCAGATACTCGGCTGCCCGCTGAGCCCAGAACTGGTGCTGCAGGCTGGCGCGGGGGACAGTGCCGGGGTCAATGCCCATCTCGTCACACAGGGACCGGCCGTACTCCGTCAACTGGTAGAGCACGACCTGGCCGGAGCGCGTGGCGATGGTGGTGGCCTCGATGAAGCCGCCGGCGGCGAGCTGCTGCCGGACGGCGTTGCCTTTTCGTCGCGACAGATTCAGCCGCTGATATCGTGAGACGGTGGTGGACAGCGGCCTGGCCGCCACGTCGGCCAGGAACCGGATCTCTTCCCGAGACATCTCGGGAAGAGTCTTGGGCGGTTGGCTATTTGGATCATCAGATGAATCATCTACTGGATATGGTCCGGATGAAGTCATCTGTGATTCAATGGGGGATGGTGGGTGGGGATTATTCTCTTGATATTCATCCGGGGCCGGAACGGGAGTGATCGGTGCCCATAAGGCCAGCGCGGGGCTATTCGGTCCGGAATCACCGGAACAGGTCCCCATCCGGTCCCGAACCTGGTCATCCGAGACCGAGCCCTCTTGGATCGGAAACAACGGGACTCGGACCAGGAAGGGTTCGGGGTGTTCGTCCGCCAGGCGCACGATCGCGGTACCGATGGGCAACGTGCTGAGGGCCTCTTTCTGTTCCTCAGTCAGGTTCATGGCCCCGGCAATGGTCTGGATGTCGCCGCGCAGCTTCTGGCTCAAGGCCAGGGTGGCATACGAGTTGGCAAAGGCGACCTTGCTCAAGAGGGATGCGGACTGATCGACAAAGACGTAACCCATGCCGTACTGGCGGATCATTCGGATTGAATTCTCCAGCACGGATTCCTTGGCTTCGGCGGCCTTCTGCAGCAGAAGGTTGTGCGCCTCCTCCAGAACGATCAGGTTGGTCAGTTTGGTTTGGGGCCCCTGGGCCAGGCGATAGCGGTACAGGTATAGCGTGAGGGCCTCCGAGAACATGGTTCGGTCGGAGTTGCTGGACAGGCCGTCCATCTCCAGGACCACGTTGTGGTTCAGCAGATCGCGGACGTGGCTGTTGTTCTGCGTGTTGACCACGGAACCGAACTCGCCATAGGTCATGGCAAGCAGGATCCTCTCGGCCGAAGCCTGCCACATGGCGGCTCGGCCTCGAAGCTTGTTGGATTGGAGCCAGATCAGAAGATCATGAACTGTGGGCCATCGGGTCGGGTGTCCATCGAAGACGCCGGCGTCGCGGAACAGCTTGTCCAGCCCGGCGACCAGAAGGCTGATGACGCCCTCGCCGCCGAGGTAAGCGGCGGCGATGACGTCAACGATCAGCTTGATCCAGACGTTCGGCTCGCAGCCTGGCGGCGGGATCAGGGGGTTGAATCGGAAGGGAGAAACGTCCCGCCCGATGGTGTACACGTGAAGATCGGATTGGACGGCCATGAGGTCGCGGTACCCTCGCTTCCAGTCGAGGGCCAGCACGTTGATGCCGCGGGCCATGATCCCCTTCATAAGAACGAAGGTCAGGTTGGTCTTCCCGGAGCCGCTTCGGCCGGCCACGAGGATGTGTTCTTTCAGCCTGGCGCTTTTGAGGAAGAAGGGGTAGAGCTCACGCTGGCCGTAAGAGACGTTGCCGACCTGAATGTCGCCGGCCAAGGCAAAGGTTCGCTCTGGCGGCGGGAACGGCGATCGGTCGGGCATGTAGTTCTGACCGAGATGGCGTGCGGCCAGCAGCTCGAGCATCTGCTCGATGTCGGCCTTGCCAGCTGGATCCGACTCGGACAGGTACACCGCCCAGAGTCGATCGACTTTGGGGCCCAGGACAGGTTTGAGCTTACGACATAGTTCCTGAACACGAAGCATCATGGTTGGTCACCTCCTTCATCCCCGAGGATCTGCAGCTTTCGAAAAGCAGACAGATACTGCTGAGCGGATTCAGGCAGGCGTTCACGGATTCGGGACACGTCGCGCCAGAAGGTCACTCGCTCCGCGCGCTGTTCGGCGCGCAGGTCGTGCATGCGTTTTTCGTAGACGGCATAGGCTTCCTCTGTCGCGGGGTTAGCGTTTCGGGCGAGTTCGTTGAAGGCGTAGCACTGGGACCACTGGATATCGAGCATGTTCTTCTTGTAGATCTCCTCTCGCTGTTTGATCTGGCCAAGGACATCGTCAAGGGCCATCCAACTGGTGTGCTTGCGATCGAACAAAACCGCGGTCTCCGGCTCATGGTCCGGGACCGCGAAGTAGCCCTCTTGAACGAGATCTTCGACGGTCTGCGGACCGTCATCGATTCCAGCGACGTCTTCGTCGGCAGGAGAAGCGGGCTTGGCGGTCCAATAGGGTCGGACACCGTACCGCGGCAACGACGGCGTACGGCCATACTGATGATGCCTGCCGTACAGGTACTGGTAGGCAATGGAGCCGTACGGAGTACCTGCGGCGGGACTTGTTGTTGATGGATTCATGGGATCACCTCGGATGTGACTATTGCGCAGTGGTAATACGTTCGAGTTTATATGTGTTTCGGTCTGGCCGATGCGGCCGGGCGGCCTGCCGCCGGTTGGGTAGGCCGCCGCGGGGGTGTCACGAGGCCGTGGTGGCAAAGGTTTATATTCTCAGGCCTCTTCCGGGTACCGCGAGGTGATCATCCATGGGAAGACCATTCAAGTGCCCGTACTGCGGATCCAACGAGACCGTCAGCAAGGGCGTGCGCCGCAACAAGACCGTCGGCGATCGCAAGGTGCGTCGGTGCAAGAAATGCCATCGCAAGTTCACGCCAAAGAACCAGCTATCGGTGAAGGCGGAGGACGAGGATTAGCGGAGACCCCACGCAATGGACTCGCGACCGCGAGATCATTCGTCTGGCGTTCGAGCTGGCCCGCGCCGTCGATGCCCTGGTCGAGCATACGAGGGCATTCTGCTACGAGGTCATGCTCTCGGCCCACGGCTGCCCAAAGTGCGGCGGCTCGCTGAAGATGATCGGCGAGAGCAGGTGTGCTTGCCGCGAGTGTTTGTACGAGTTCGACCCGACCGTCCACTTTCAGCGGTGTCCGGCCTGCGAAGGCCGGCTGCGGCTGCGGATCTGCCGGTACGTCTGCCAGAAGTGCGGGGCAGACGTACCGTCCCGCTTCGTGTTCGACGGGGTCGTCTTCGATCACGAGTACTTCCGCCGGAAGATGGCGGAGTCGCGTGAGCGGCAGCGGGAACAGCGTGCCGAGCGCCAACAGCAGGTGGCGGAGAACCGGTCAGCGTCGGCGGAACCTCCGCCGGTGGACCTGGCTTCCGTGCCCGGTCTGCTGCAGGCGTTGAACGGCCTGACCGCGATTCCCGATCTGGCGGCTTGGGCGCCCCTGATCCAGGGTTTCGACTTGCAGCGCTACGAGGCGCATTTGCAGGCCCATATCGGGGCGACCGAACGCCGGTTCGATGATCTGCCAGCCCTGGACGAAAACCCTCGCCTGGACCGCATCTGGCGGTTCATCGCGATCATCTTCATGGCCCATGCCGGCCGTATCCGGGTCCGGCAACAGGGGCCGACCATTCTGGTGGCGAAAGTACATGAGACTGACACAGAAGGACCGTGAGTTCCTGGAAACACTCAAACGGCTCATGGAGTCGAAGGACCTGTGGGTGGACTTCGCGTCGGGCCACCCAGGTTACATGGTCCTGCGGGGTACTTACGGCGACAAAGTCCATCAGGCCTTCCGCATGAGCCGTCAGGGCGTCCGCTGGCGTTTTCAACGTCTGTTCAACGAGGTGTACGTCAATGCGTTCGAGACCATCCTGTTCATCGAGAAGATCTTCGGTCCGCAGCTCCGCGAGCACGCCGTACGAATCAGCCAGGAGCGGTACACGAACCGCCAGCAGCATCGACAAGCCGGGTTCCGATCGGCCAGCGAGGTGAACCGCGAGTGACCGATTCAACCAAGATCGACTACCGGTACCGTCGTATCAGCCAGATCGGGGATGTAACCGACCTGGTCACCATGCTGTTTCCGGGAAACCGAAACCAGCAGCACGCGGCGGCGCGGATTCTTCTCGTGTTGCGCGATGCCGAGGATCTGCGGGACAAGCTCAACGACCTGCAGCGGCGTTATGGTATCTCACGGAGGACGCTGGAACGGACTCGGGCCAAGCTTGTCCGCCTGGGCCTCATCGAGCGCATCAGTTGGATGAACACCCGCTACGGTGGCCGGGAGGGTTGGAAGCTGTCTAGCCGGATGAGTTCATCGTTGCGCCAGCTGGCGGATCGGATTGATACTTGGCGAGCAGACCAGCGGCCGGAGGGTGCTCGGAAAGAGCAGGCGCTGATCGAGCTGTTGCGGCCTGCTGCGGCGGCGAGAAAGGAATTGCCTGAAGTGCGACGACCTGATGAGCGAATCGAAAGCCGGTCGTCTTCATGATCCACAATCATCAGTAAACCTTATGACAAGATGTGTCCGGTCGGTGATGGCACGTTCAGCGTTGTGGAACGTGCCATCACAGGCACGGACCGGAGGAAAAGAACATGACATGGAGACCCAATGCATATCTATTGGAAGGCCAACTCGATAACACGCAGCCCGGCAGGATTACCGGCTGGATGCGGTTTGCGGGCCTTCCGCAGAAGGTAACCCTTGAACTGGAGGGGGATTTCGACCCGGATATCCGCGGACGGAGAATCGCTTTTCGGAATGCCTACTCCGGCAGATCTGCCGACGCCGAAGAGTACATGGACGGCTTCCAGCCGCGACAAGTCGGCAAGGTCGGCCACATCACGCTGGGCGGACCACCGCAATCCTGGACCGATTTCCCGTACATCGAGTGGATTTCGACCGAGAATGACCGTGTGGTCATGTACCTGGAGCCACACCAAGTGGCCGTGATTGATGAGTCGATCGAGGTTGTAGCCGCGGAACCTGGGCTTGGGTAGCCCGGGGCCTAGCTTGGCCGGGACCCAAAGCCTTATAAACCCGGCCGTATTACCACTGGCCAATCCTCACAATGAGTGCACGTAATGTGCCCACTGGCGAGCCGTATCGGCTCTGCCTGAGGACTCCTGAGCACGTGACAGCACGGACGCACCGCGTTCAGTCATCACGAAGCCGGTCCTCGACGAGAAACCGGGATTGGCCGAGAGCCAGCCCATGTTTGACGTAGTCTTCCCGCTCTTCTCGACAGACCGCCGTTTTGGGGCGGTTTGATGATCGTGTTCTGAAATCCGTAGACCCCGAGCCCCGCTATTGGAGTGAGGCCCGGGGTCGTTGTGTCTCTGGATCGAAAGGAGGTTCTGCATATGTCCTACCGCAAAGGCCGCGTGACCGCGGTCCACCACCACAGTGGATGCTGGGAAGTAGTTGTTGAAGGTGAACGCCCCGGGTCCTTCCACATCGACAACATCTTCATTTGGTCGATGGTAGACGCCTACGGCGCCGACTGGATCGGCCGCGAGGTGGAGTACAAAGATGGCTGGATGCAATTCCTGGACGCCGTCTCTGATGGTCCCACCTTGCATCCCGCCCCGATATCCCGCCCGTTCCCCCTCTCGTAACGGTCGCTCCCGAAGCTTCTTCGCGTGAGAACATCGCCCAGGCGACGAACCCGCGCGCGTGCGCGGGCGCCCGTGTTTATCAAGTATCCGCGGTCTCACGCCGGCGATGGCATGAGACCCACCTTGCAAGGAGAAGGTTATGTCTGAACGATATGCCGCAAGCATCACGATCGGCGGCCAGATCAAGCAGAGCGATCTGGCTGCGTTGCTGGAGGCCATCACACAAGCGTCGGCCTGTCACGACTGGGGCGAACCGCCGTTCGAGCCGAAGTCGGCTCAGGATCTGGCGGCAGCAACCCGTGACGGCCATCTCTTTCTGTGCGACGACCAGACCCGGTACGGCGAATTCCCAGAGCTGGAGACGGCCTGCCGCGAGCTGGGCCTGTCGTACACCCGCTGGTGCGAGGGTTACTGCGAGTATGACGCCGAGGTCGTCGACTGGCGACCGGGCATGAACGAGCCCCTCTGCCGCGCTGGCAGCAACTCGGGCGATGCCACCTTCGTGCCGGCAGATGAGGTCCGCAAGGCCCTCAAGCACCTCGAATCCAACCACATCGGCAGAGCGAGAGAACTCGTGCGAAAGCTCTGCCCCGACATCCCCGATCTCCCGCCGTTTACGATCGTCTGATCCCCTCAGCTCACTCACAGGTGTCTTGAGTCAGGCCCGCTGTCCGGATTCACGGTGGTTCCGCGCGCTCGCGTGGGCCGTGGCGCCGGCATCTGAAGAGCGACCCCATGACCCGTGTGGCATGGTGTCGCACGCATCAACCATGTTGGAGGAAACCATGAGAACGATTCAAGCAACGGTCAACCCCCGGCTTCTGACCAAAGCCAATCGCCTGTTTACCGGCACGCTGCAGGGCCGGATCATCGAGATCCTGCAGAATGCCCGCCGGGCAGGCGCTACAAGAGTCGAGATCACGAACAGCAACGGCTGGATCACTGTCCGTGATAACGGCGAAGGTATCGACGACTTCCAGCGGCTGCTCGATCTGGGCGGTTCCGGCTGGGACGATTCCCTGGAGGCAAGCGAGGATCCCGCGGGTGTGGGCCTGTTCTGCCTGGCGCCGCGCGAGGTCACCATCCGGAGCCGCGGACAGATCGCGGTGATTCATAAGGACGGCTGGACCGGCGAAGCCGTCAGGATCATCACTGATCCTGAACCATGCGAGGGAACGGTTCTGGCGTTCCAGGATGAGCCTTGGACATCGTCCGAGGTCGATCGGAACGCCGTCTTCACCGGCATGGACGTTACCGTGGACGGCACCGCCTGTCCTCGCGAGCCATTCGCTTCGGATCAGGCCACGGCGTACCCCGATCTGGGCTGCCGCATCGAAGTCCGCGAGTACACGGACCTGCATCCCTGGCACCGTTCCTGCCACCGTGGGCACTACGGCGACAACGTCCTGGTCAACTTCCACGGCCAGGTTGTACCGTTCCACCATTGTCCGTTGAGCGAGCACCACCTGCACTTCCTGATCGACATGACCGGCGAGCCTACGGGCATCCGGCTCATGCTGCCGGCACGAACGTGCCTGGTTCAGAATGAGTCGTACCAGGCGCTGCTGGTGGCCATGGAACTGGAAGCGTTCCGCTACCTCCAGCACCGCGGTCACCATCGACTGGCCTACAAGGAATACCTTCGGGCCCGGCAACTGGGCATCATGCTGCCGGAGGCAACACCGACGTTCCGCGTCGGGCTCCTCAGCGGCGATACGCCCGAGCCGATCGAAGTGACCAAGCCCGACAACGTGCCGTTGTCCAGCTGTTATCGCATGAACCTGGATCCTGCCCTTGGCGATGAGACCGACGAGGCCAACGTGCACCTGCTGGCGGCATTGGGCAAGTTTGCAGAGCCCTTTGTGCCCGTGGATGTCCGCAGTGAGTACGACGGCTATTCCTGGGCCAAGCTGCCAACGGTCGACAAGGTCGAGTTTGAGGCCGGTAAGGTTATGCGGGAGTCATGGCTCTGGTCGGGGAAGATCGTGTGCGTCAAGCGGCTTCAGATCACTGCGCACACCAGCGATGGTCGAGTCTTCAGTTCGCCGGTCTGCATGGGTATCCCGCCGGTGGGCAAGTCCGAGGAGAACCGGTACCGCGAGGATACCGTTTACGTAACGCCGGAAGCCCAGGAGAGCCTGGCGCCGGCGCACATCTGGTTCCATCTGGGTGGCTGGAGCGACGACGGGGATACCTACGACACCCAGGAACATGAGTTTACCGAGAACCTCGATCGCTTCTGGGCGCTCCTGGTCGGCCCCGACGAGCAGCTTCGGCGTGATCTCATGGCGGCCGCCGATGGCATCAAACCGAGGTGGAAGGCTGTAACACTGTCCGCGAACGGCACCGTTCGGATCCGGTTCAGGAGGGGCAAGGCCAAGGTCGTTCGACCGCCTGTCTGCTGAGTATTCCCATTTACCCAGTTCATGAGATTCACCGGCGTTCCAGTGGAGATTCTGCGCGTGTGCGCGGAGCTGGAGGCCGGAGTCAGTGGCCCACGGGCACGCCCTGGGCTTGAGGCGTGCCCGCAGAGGCACCTAATCGGAGGTATCGAACCATGGCATGGAGACCAACAGAGCATCTGATCGAAGGCGAACTGGACAACACCAACCCCGGCAAGGTCACGGGCTGGATGCGGTTCGCCGGCATGACCGAGAAGGTCATCTTCGACCTTCAGGGCAACTTTCACCGCGACATCCGCGGCGCCAAGATCCACCTGACCGGCGAAGGTCAGGCGGACGACCCGGAAGCGGGCTCATACATGGCCAGCTTCTCACCCCGGCAGACCGGCGAGGTCGGCGACATCACCGCTGGATTGCCGCCTGCTGACTATGTGGCCGGCTACTGCTATGTCGAGTGGTTCTCGGAGGAGAATGGCCGCGTCGTGATTGAACTCTCACAGGACCAGGTGAAGGTCATCGGCCGGCCGATCCCGGCGTGCGAGTCCGATCCGATCTCGCGCGAGGACCAAGCGCGGAAGATGGCCGGCTTCTTGGCGGGATTAAGCCAGGCCGCCGGCGTGGTTGCGATTGCACCGGCCCAGCGGCTGGTCTCCGATCCGGCGTTCAGCCACTGGGTTGTCGTGGACGGCAAGATCGCCGGCGAAGCCCATTCGGTCGAACCCGGCGGGAACGGTCAGAGCTTCGCGTTTGTCCGGCTGTTCAACATGCCGGAAGGCGCGGAGTACGGTTGCATCGAGACGGCGTACCTTCGCTGGAAGGGCGCCTGACACGTCTTAAGCACGGTCCGAAAGCAGCCTCGCTCGGCGAGGCGCGCTCCCGGGCATTCGTGCGAATACCCGTGTTTCATGAAACCAGTGCGCGGCCTTGAGTGGTCAAGCTGCGCCGAAGGAGGTGTTATCACATGTTCGAGTCATTGAACAAGGTCGATTGGGACCTGTTGCATGCGCAGAAGCTCACGTTGCTGGTGATACGAAGTCGGCAGCGCGATGGCTCACGCGAATTCGAGGCCCTGTCGGGGATCATCCATCTGCTGGATGCCCTGCAGGATGATGCCGTCGCCGACGGCCGTTGGAGGTTTCCGAATGAGAACGACGAGGAGGTGCACGATGTCAAAGCATAGCGAATGGTCTGAAGTAGCCCCCCACATCATCTACGAGGCCTATCCGGATCACGACCTGCTGCCGATCGAACCCCCGCACGCCGGCGAGACCATCGGCGAGTTCTCGGCCAGGGCCGAGAATGCCGCGGACACGTTGTTCTTGTTTCTCTGCCGCGAGGCGGATGATGAGATCGATGTCCTTGAGTACTGGGCGCGACTGGATCGGGCGACTGGTGATATACAGAGCATACGGGATGCGCTCCGGGAGATCCCGTCCCCTCGATCGTCTGATCCCGGAACCGACAAGCGGGATGTGACCATCCGGCTCTCGCTTGATGCGGACTGGATCGAGCTGCTGCTGACGTACGCGGATGCGCGGGGCCGCCGATCTGGGAGCGTCGCGTCCACGCTGCACACATCCGAAGAGGACGCAGAAGAGTTCAACGCGGCGATGGATGCAGTTGAGTCCATGGTCCTCGGACACGCCTGCGCTGGGATCGACGTGACCGATCCCCGGTACGTCGAGGGCCTGCGCACGTGCATCGACGCGTGCGCGAACAACCTGCCGGGAGGTGATGCATGATGATGCCCGAATACGAGTGTGACTGCTGCGGAGCCTGTTGTCGGGGTACGTTGATCGTCGAGGCGTACTACCTTGACGTGGTTCGCGAGCCCAGGCTCCTGGAGGCGGATGTGTGCGGTCGGCGTCCCACGATGGCCGAGTTGTCTGATGACGACGGCCGGTGCATCGTGCTGGCCGCGAACCGGCCTTGCCGGTTTCTCTCCCCTGACGGTCGATGCACGATCTACCCCACCCGCCCCAACAACTGCGTCGGCATGGAGGCGGGCGACGAGCAGTGCCAGGAGGCTAGAAGCCAACTGGACCTGCTGCCCCTCCAACCATCTCAACCCTCCCAATCGCCCGCACAGAACCCGCCACGCGTGTCCTGAAGGGCCCGGTATGGGCCTTCTGTCTATATAATCCCAACAGCAAAGAGGAGATTCAAGAGATGTCAGACCAACTGACGTGCCCACTCTGCGCGCACAGCGCGCCGTTTACGTTGATTCCCCACCTGCGCACGGAGCACAAGATCGAACCCGAGGTGTTTCGCGTGCGCTTCCCCGAACAGCCCTTGTCCACGCCCACGTTCGGCGAGTTCCTGCGAGACCACCAGGTCCGTCGCATGAACGACATCCTGCATTACCAGCTGGATGTGGCCGGAACGCGGATGACCGCCCGGCATGGTGTGGACCACCCCCTGATCCCCGAGCCCGATCCGACGTTTGTCTGGACCGAACCCGCCCGGGATGTGGCGGAGGCGATCGAGCATAACGAGCGGGTCTTCCTCTACGGTCCGAGCGGCACGGGTAAGAGTTCGCTTGTCCGCCAGATCGCAGCGACGGTCAAACGGCCTGTCCGCCGCGTCTCGCTCAACGGCGAGACCAGCGTCGCCGACTTCATCGGCCATTGGACCGTCAACCAGAGCAAGGAGACGGTCTTCGTCAAGGGCATTCTGCCCCAAGCCATGCTGGAGGGCTACATCCTCCAGATGGATGAGGTGGATGCCATGCAACCGGAGGTCGGGTTCATCCTTCAGCAGATCCTCGAGCCGCATGGCCATCTGCTGCTGACCGACACCGGTGACGATATCACGCCGCACGCCGACTTTCGGCTGGTGGCCACGGCCAACACGCTGGGATTCGGCTCAGACTCCGGGCTGTACGCCAGCGGCACTCACGTCCTGAACTTCTCCTGGCTGGACCGGTGGGACATTGTCGTCCACATCGACTACCTGCCCGGCGAAGATGAAGTACGGTTGCTGCACAGCCGATTTCCGGCCGTCAAGAAGGACCTGCTCAAGTGCATGGTCAAAGCGGCCGGTGATCTGCGGCGGGCCCACGCCAACGAGGAGCTGACGACGGTCCTCACGACCCGCCGCCTCCTGGCCTTGTGCGCTCGGCTGGAACGCGGCAACGAGTTCCCACGGGCGTTGCAGGTCTGTGTGTTGAACAAGGTTCCGTCCGAGGACGTCCGCGTCATCCGCGAGACGTTCGAGCACCACGTGGGCCCCTTGGCGCAGGCCAAGACCGGCCCCTGAATTCGTTCTTCGTCGCAGGACAGGTCACGCTCGTCACAGCGATGCGGCGGGCGTGGCCTTTTTCTTTGCGCATCGCGGAAAGGATACGCATATGCGTGCAAACCCATTTGAAGGCCAGTTGGAACGGCTGGCCCGAACACTCACCGAGCAATTCGGCGTGAAGGTCATCTGCCAGGGTGACAACGCCTGGACCGACGGGCGGCAGATCGTCCTGCCGTCCTTGCCTGAGCCCATCAACGAGAATCTGGAGAAGATGATGGTGGGTTACTTGGATCATGAAATGGCGCATGTGGCGTTCTCGGATTTTAAGGTGGCCGAGGAGTTCGCTAAGAAGCATCCCGGCTTCGAGGGCATGCTGAATGTCGTGGAAGACGCCCTGATCGAGCAGCGGGCGATGCAACGATGGCCGGGTGTCCGCGCCAATCTGGATGCCATGTTCGCGCAGGTACGGGATCGGATCGTGCAGTTGATTGCTCAACGCGGGCCGTTCGACCGGCTTTGCACGGCGGTCTACCTGAAACTGGCCCACTACAACGATCTGATGGGGCTCGATCGTGAGCTGGCCGGATATGAGGATCTGCTGGATCGCTTCGCAGCGGTTCGGACGACCCATGACGCCGGTGACCTGGCCGAGCAGCTTCTTGGCCGGTGGTTGAACCGCCATCCACCCAAGCCCCGGCCGTCCAGCCAAGGCCAGCGCTCAAACGGTAACCCTTCGAACACGAAAGGCGGCCCAAGCAACCCTGGCACCGATTCGGGCTTGGAACAGCAGTCCGGCGACACTGATTCAACGGAAAGCGACCCGCAAGACGGATCGGAGGCATCGGGTGACAACGCGCCGGCGGACACCCCGAATGCTCAGCAACCCGATACGGAGCCCGACCAACCAGACGCGGATGCGGCATCCGATGCCCGGCCGACCCGTGGGCCGCGGCGAACGCGCAAACGACGGCGGTGCGGTACCACAGCGCCCACCGATGATCAGGACAACCGCTCTGCCGGCGGGCAGGCCGTTGCGCCCAACGGCGGCACGCTCATCGGCGAGGCGCTGGCTGAGGCCATCGCCGAAGCGGTTGCCGGCTTGAACAACTCGGGCGAGTACCGGGCCTTTACGAAGCAGTACGATCGGATCGATGCGGTGGCCGCAGCCAACGAATCCGATGTGCAAGCCTTGTTGGCGACCGGTGTGGATGTGGTGCGCCGATTGCGGCGGGGCTTGGCCAATGCCCTGCGATCGGCCGAGAAACGCTGGTGGCGGGATGATCAGTTTCGGGGATCCTTGTCACCGCGGACCCTCTACCGATTATGCACGGACCGGCGCCTGCTGGACGTGTTCCGCATTCACTCGACGGTTCAGGGGCGATCCACTGCGGTATGTGTCGTGCTGGATGCCTCGGGCAGCATGACATCTCGCAAGATGGACGTGGCCCGTCAGGCCATGCGGGTATTGCTGGAATCGCTGGCGGACTTGAAGATCGCCACAGAGGCGTTCACATTCACGACCGGTGACCGGTTCAGCCTGGCCGAGGCCTGCAAGCTCACCGGCCATGAGCACACCCAGCTTCAGACCCGATTCAGCCGCTTCGGTAACCTGGAGATCGGGCTCATCAAGCGATTTGAAGAGCCGGTCAAGCCTGCGCTGCGTCGCCTGCCCACCATTCGCGGAACTGGCCTCACGCCGCTGGGTGAGGCGATGCAGGTCGGCGCCTCGCGGCTCACCTCTCGGCCCGAGTCCCGCAAGATCATGCTCGTGCTCACGGACGGCCGTGCCGGTTGTGAATGTGGTGATACGGCGGCGGCGCTTCATGCCACGCATGTTGCCGGGCTTTGTCGCAAGGCCGGCCTCGAATTGATCGGTGTCGGAATTCAAGATGACAGCCTGCGTGCGATCGTTGCGGATACGATCGTGATTCACGCACTGGCGGAACTTCCGGCTCAGCTCTGCAAGCTGCTGGGCCGCACATTGAAAAAGGGAGTATGCCGTGTTGGATAAGAAGCTGAATCTGATGCTGGAGACCGCGGCCGCACTGACCGCAGATGATCTCGATTGCCTTCGGGGCGTCGCGTTTGGCGCAGCGACGGAGTTGCCCGATGAGGAAAACGAGGTGGCAACGCCAACCTCCCCGGACGTCGCTGAAGAGTCCTCTTCAGACGACCACGCTGAGGCAGACGGAGCGCCACCGTCACGCCAAGCCCCGCGGAACGCTCAAGCCGTTAACCGCCGGCGTGCTGCTGCGCCCTCGTCAGGTGTGTCGGCAGGCGAGTACGAACGTCAGCGGACTCGCGAGTCGAAGGTTTCGACGGCCTGCATCGGTCATGAACGCGAGAAGCATGACTGGTGGCCGATCGGCACGACGCTTGTCGGCCAGATCGGCTCCGAGACCTTTACCGCGACCGTGGTGGAGAACACAAGCGTCAAGAGCAACCGGAGCCTGCTGATCACATCAGGCGCCGCGAGCGGACGCGTCTGCATCACGCCCACGCGGGCGGCGATGGAAGCCACGGAAGCCTATCGTCAGGCCCACAACCTCGGTCGAGGGGGTGGTGTCACGAACGGATGGGAGTTTTGGAAAGCGCAAGCGTGAGCCTGCGTGTCCTTCCTCTCCTCTTCTCACATCTTTCTCCTGCGCCCAAGCCTTGGGCGCATTTTTCCCCCTGAGCCAGCGACAGCTCCGTTCGACGCGGGTCCCGCGGGACATCATGACACAAACACATGAGCGTAAGTGTGCGCTGGCGCGCCACTTATGGGCTGTCGCAGAATTCCTGCGGGAAACCACTTGCGCCCTGCCCCGCTGTGCGCTATGTTGGATATGAAGTCTGTGACTCGAAAGGAGGTTTCGCATGACTCTCGGAATTCGAAAACTGATCGTTCTGTCATTGGTTGCCAGCGTGTTCCTCCTCGGGAACCTGTGGTTGGTCGTGGGCTGGCTCCAGAATCACGGCGTCATCGACGGAGCCCGTTACGTGCGGGCGGAGTACCTGACCGGTACGGCCATCACGATTATCGTCGTGCTGCTGATTCTGCTGGCTCGTTCGAACGCAGAGCGGCCGGCATGGTTACGCCGGTGCTCTGTTTGCGATCACGTGCTGGTCACGCGAGGCCGGTACTGCGCCGATTGCGGCAGCAAGGTAAGCTGAAGGCCTGCGGTGAAGGCACAACTGGCGGTGAGTGAGTGCTCGTCGCAGACCTAGCCGCGATGGTCTCGCATGAGCTTGTCGAACAGCTTTTGGCTCATCAGGCCATCCTCGTAACGAGGAAGCCGCGGCGGTTCGGGTCGAGGCTCATTGAATCGCGGCGCGATCGGCTGCGGTGTTGGGACCCAGGGCTGCTCCCAGTGGTACGGTGTGTAAGAGGATGCCGGCCCGGCCAGGCCCGGCTCGGTTCGGCGCACGAGATCATCGAGAGACGAAGGGCGAAGCGGATCGATCGGATTCATGTCAACCTCCATGACCGTTCCTCGGGAAGATATCCCCAAGACGGTGAAGCCTCTGTTCGAGAGCAACGATTGCCCTCTCACCCTTCATACGGGCCTTTTGGATTGCCGATTTCATCCTGACGATTCCCAGAGGCGTTCGCGGACCCTCGGCTAACGTCTCGTTGTTCCCAGTGCGAGAAACATATGTGCAGGAGGGGGCACCGTCGACCAACGGGGCCCGATGGGCAGATCTGGCATGGGGGAACATTGACAAGGGAAACGCCCTCCGAAACGATTCCGTCGAAGCCACGCGGAACCTCCCATCCGGTAAGCCAGTTTTGCGTTGAATGGGATGTCCCGGATGCGTGCCGGCCGTGTTGGCCGTGTTTTTGGTGCGGGCGTATCCCGCCGTTCATCCGCGCGCCGAGTTTTAACACTCCAGTCGCGTCCATACCCCGCGTCGATGCCACTCTTCCATCCATCAGGAGCGGCCTCTCGCCGCATGTCGATTACCCATATCCAGCTCGTGGATGAGAGATGGAATGGGATGGTTCGCAACCGGGCCCGCCTCACTTGGCGGTCTATCATCAAACCGTAATACGCTTATTTACAACAACTTACGAACGTAGATTGATCGGCCATAACTTTCTTTATTGACATCGCGTGCGCTATTGGCGCACGATATAGCACATGCTATAGTAACACCGGTGATCGAATGACCTACGAGGGACGGACAGCAATGAGCAGCTCATCCAAACCGGGAACTTTGCCGTCCGATTACGGCGCGCGGATCAAGCGGCTTCGGGAGCGACTCGGGCTCACACAGATGGAGTTGGCCAAGCGGCTCGGCGTTTCCTTCGCCGCCGTCAACCGGTGGGAAAACAAAAAGACCAAGCCGACGATGCTGGCGTGGCAGCAGATCCTGAGGCTCGACGCCGGGCCGGTCGTGGACCATGCCGCTGCAGCATCAACGAAGGTTGAAGCAGCGGTGCTCGATTTCGCCGGCCAGCCAGAGATCATCCGCACCCTGGCCGAGGGGGAACGTCTCTCGTTCGGCCACATGTTCAACCCGGTCTTCGCCACCGAAGTCTCGCAGATCGACCCACTGCCGCACCAGCGCATCGCCGTGTACGAGCACATGCTCGGGCGGTTCCCGCTTCGCTTTCTGCTTGCCGACGACGCCGGTGCGGGCAAGACGATCATGTCGGGGCTCTACATCCGCGAGATGAAGGCCCGCCGCCTAATCAAGCGGATACTCATCGTGGCGCCCGCGGGCCTGATCGGCAACTGGCAGCGCGAACTGGCGACGCTCTTTTATCTACAGTTCCGGATCATCGGCGGCTCCGACGCCAAAGACTCCAACCCCTTCGTAGGCGAGGACAGCGATTGCGTCATCGTCAGCGTCGATACCCTGGCCGGGGCCAAGGTATTCGCACGGCTGCGCGAGCCGGGCGTCATTCCTTACGACCTCGTGATCTTCGACGAAGCCCACAAGCTGTCCGCCGATCGCGGTACCGATCTCCGCGTCCGCAAGACCGACCGTTACCGCCTGGCCGAGGCATTGGCGGGCGTGGGCGGCCTGGATGAAGCTTGGACTCTGCCGTGGGCGCCCCATCACCTGCTGCTGCTGACCGCCACGCCGCACCAGGGGAAGGATTACCCCTACTACGCGCTTTGGCGATTGCTTGAACCCGAGGTGCTTTCGACGCCGGAGGCGTTCGATGAGTACCCGCCGGAACGTCGTAGCATTCACTTCATCCGCCGCACGAAGGAGGAGATGGTCCACCTCAACGGCAAGCCGCTCTATCCAAAGCGGATTTCGGACACCCTGGGCTATGACCTGACGCAGGGCCCGATCAGCGAACAGACGCTGTACGACGAAACCACCGACTACATGCGGTATGTCTACAACCGTGCCAAGCTGCTGAACCGCTCTGCCGCGAGGCTGGCGATGAGCGTGCTGCAGCGCCGCCTGGCCAGTTCCACGTATTCCTTGCTGCGTTCCTTCGAGCGCCGGATCGACAAGCTGGGCGACCTCATCCGCCAGGTGCAGGAGGGTAAGCTGACCGAGGAGCAACTCGTCGTCCTCCAGCGTCGTCTTGCCGAGGAAGACGACGTTCTGGACACCAAAACTGCCGACGAGGAGCGAACAGAGGACGGTCGGGAGGAGTGCGAGGTTTCCGAAGAGCGCCTGCTGGCCGGCGTTATTGCCACGTCGCTGACCGACCTGGTCGTTGAGCGGGAGCAGGTCCAGAGACTTCGTGATCTGGCCCGCAAGGTCTACGAACTCGGAGCGGAGTCGAAGTTCGACAAGCTGCGTGAGGTGCTTACCGATGCCCGGTTCGTCGGCGAGAAGTTCATCATTTTCACCGAGCATCGCGACACGCTCGATTACCTGATCCAGCGATTGGGCGGCATGGGCTACACCAACCAGATCGCTCAAATCCACGGCGGTATGTACTACACCGAGCGGCAGGAGCAGGTCGAACGTTTCCGGTTGCCACACGGTGAGGGCGGCGCACGGTTCATGGTCTGCACCGACGCAGCTGCCGAGGGTATCAACCTTCAGTTCTGCTGGATCATGATCAACTTCGACGTGCCGTGGAACCCGGCTCGCCTCGAACAACGCATGGGGCGCATTCACCGTTACGGCCAGAAGCATGATCCGGTGCAGATCGTAAACCTGGTTGCCCCCAAGACCCGCGAAGGTCTGGTCATCGAGACGTTGCTCAGGAAGCTGGAGACCATCCGCGACAGTCTCGGTAGCGAGAAGGTCTTTGACTCCATCGGTCGTCTGTTCGAGGGCGTATCCCTGAAGCAGTACATGGAGCAGGCAGTTGTTGAAGGGGCAGAAGGCGTCGCCCGCGAGCTGGAAGGCCGACTGACCCGGGAACAGGTCGCCGCGTTGGCGGCCCAGGAGCGGCGGCTGTACGGCGACGGTGGTGATGTGGCCCGTCAACTCCCACGCATGCGCGAAGACCTGGCCCAGGAAGCTTACTGCCGCCTGCTGCCCGGCTACGTCCGCAACTACATGGTCAATGCCGCCCCGCTTGTAGATATCGAAATCGAAGGCGACATGGATCGATGCTTCAGCCTGCGTCCGGCGACCCGAGGCGCCGTTGATCCCCTCATGCACGCACTGGAGATGTACACCGACAAGCAGCGCGGTTGCCTCACGGTCGTCCGGCCCGAGAAGGGTGACCAAGCCGTCTGGGTGCACCCCGGCGAGCCTGTCTTCGAGCAGTTCCGGTCGATCGTCACGGACCGATTGGGCGATCAGGCACTCCGGGGGGCGATTTTCGTCGATCCGACGACGGACAAGCCGTACCTGTTCCATCTGGCCATGGTCCAAGTCATTCGGCAGGCAGACCCGGAGCTGCCGGAGCTGGCCAACGAGGAAGTACTCGATTGCCAGCTCGTCGGTGTGAAACAGTACGAGGGCGCCGAGGTCACCGTGTGCCCGGTCGAACATCTTCTCCTGCTCAAAGGGGGGCATGGGCTGCCGCCAACCGCGCAACGGCTGGCGCTCATCGCTGAGAAACTCAAAGAGCAGGCGAAGGCCTTCACGATTGAACGCGTGGCTCGCCAACCTGGCGATGAATCGCCGTGAGCAGTTGTTGGCGGCGCTGCCGCGACGCGAGCAGCTCATTTGCCGCGGCTTCGATTTTCAGGAAGCAGAACTGGCCGCAGCCCGCCTCAAGCAGTCAGAAAAGGCCCGGACCGGCAACGCCGCCGCCGCGAAGGCTCTCAAGGACATCAAAGAGCAGCAGCGTTCGCTTTCGCAGCGTCGCGAGATGGCCCTGGCGACGATCCGGCGCGAGCCGGAACTGATCGCCCCGGGCCACCTGACCTTCCTGGCCCATGCGCTGATCGTGCCATCGTCGAATCCAGATGATCTGGAACGTCACGACGCTGAGGTCGAGAAGGTGGCGACGGACCTCGCCCGCGCGTTCGAAGAAGCGGCGGGTGCAACGGTGAAGGATGTCCACACACCTGATCTCGCCCGCGCCGCGGGGCTGGCGGACAACCCTGGTTTCGATCTGCTGTCGATCCACCCGGATGGCCGACGTCGTGCGATTGAGGTCAAGGGCCGGGCCAACACCGGCGACGTCGAGGTCACGTCCAACGAATGGGCTCGGGCGGCAAACCTTCGTGACGGCTACTGGCTTTATGCCGTCTACGACTGCGCCACCCCCGCGCCGCGTCTGGCGCGGGTGCAGGACCCGTTCGGAAGCCTGCTGGCGAAGGCCAAGGGCAGCGTGCTGATCAGCGCAAACCAAGTGCTCGCTGCACAGGGGAGCACATAATGCCCTGGAACGATGGACTTCAAGGTCAGGCACTTCAGATTGCGGCGACCCCCAACTCGCCGTTGTGTGTCGTAGCTGGCCCCGGTACCGGCAAGACATTTGCCATGATGCGTCGGCTAACCAGACTGCTCGAGATCGACCATCTCGATCCCCAGCGCATCCTGGCCTGCACTTTCACCCGAACGGCTGCCGAGGACATCACGCGGGCCATCGCGCGACTTGGCGTCAATGGCGCAGAGGACATTCGCACACAGACGGTTCACGGGTTGTGCTTCTCGATGCTCTCGGCCCAGGACGTGCTTGAGGCGACGGCTCGCGTTCCTCGACCGCTGTTGCGGTTCGAGGAACGATTCCTCCTGCAGGATCTGTGCAAGGCAGGACTTGGAGGGGTGCGTGATTGTGGGAAGAAGCTTCTGGCGTTTTCGGCTGCGTGGGCGCGCCTGCAGCATGAGCAACCCGGTTGGCCCGACAATGCCGCCGATCAGGCGTATCAGGCAGCCTTGTTGGCGTGGCTGCAATTCCACGAAGCCATGTTGATCGGAGAACTGATTCCCGAGGGGATCAAGTACCTGCGCAATAACCCGCATTCACCGTACCGTTCGATGTTCGACCACCTTCTAGTGGACGAATACCAGGACCTGAATCGTGCGGAACAGCACCTTGTGGATCTGCTCGCCAATGGCAACCTCGTCGTCGTGGGTGACGAGGATCAGTCCATTTACTCCTTCAAGCACGCCCATCCCGAGGGCATCGTCGAGTTCCCGGGTACCCATCCGAACACCGAGGAGGCAGGTCTTGACCAGTGCCGTCGTTGCCCGCACCGCATCGTAGCGATGGCTAATGCTTTGATCTCACACAATGCGTCCCGCAGCAACCGACAGCTCCAGCCAATGGTAACCGTCCGGCGAACCCCACGGGGGTAGCGCGGCATTTTCCGCGTTGTGGTTGCCGTACATCTTGCGAGGTTCATCGCGAGGAGATCAGTCCGCAGGGATTGCGGCGGGTTGCCGTGTCTTCCACCGATCGGGCAGGAACGGATCGAGCTGGCTGACCGGCGTGGCGGCGATCCGCGTCAGCACGTCACGCAGATACGCGAACGGATCGACCCTGTGGCGCTGGCAGGTGGCGATGAGGCTGAAGAGGACTGCCGCCGTGTTCCCGCCGTTGTCCGAACCGCAGAAGAGCCAGTTCTTCCGGCCGATGGCCACGCGGCGCAGGGCGTTCTCGGCGGCGTTGTTGTCGATGCTCAGATCGCCGTCGGTCGTGTAGACGCACAGGGCGTCCCACTGGTTCATCGCGTACAGGATCGCCTGGCCCATCGGGCTCTTGGGCAGTACCGGCCCGCCGTGCTGCGCCTGCTGGGACTCCAACCAGGTCCGGAACCGCTCCAGGCGCGGCACGGCCAACTCCTGGCGCAGGCGATACCGTTCCAAGGCGAGGTCCGTCCCGTTCTGCTCGGCGGCCTTCTTCGCCTCATCCTCCACGTCGTAGAGCAACCGGATGTACGCCAGGGCCTGCGTGCTTGCCGCGGCATCACTGTTCCACGCCTCGTAGAACTTCCGACGCGCATGCGCCCAGCACGCCACCTCCGTCACCTTCCCCCCGGCCTCGCCGGCGTAAATGCCGTCGTAGCCGCCGAAGGCATCGGCCTGCAGGTAGACCCGTTCCTCTCGACCCCAGCCCTTCAGGAACTCCAGGGGCCCATCCCGGCTCCGGTTCGGCGTGTAGCTGAACACCGTGTACGGGTGCCCCTTGTCACCCAGGTAGACCCACAACCGACCCGTGCGGCCCCGGTTCAGGCCCCGGTCCAACACGTTCACGGGCGTATCGTCCGTGTGGATCACCCGTGAGGCCCGCACGCGATTCACCATCCGGTCGTAGAGCGGCCGGAGGAGATCGGCGCACTGGGCCGCCCAGTCGCACATCGTCGAGCGGGCAATCTCGATCCCGTGCCGCTGCAGGATCCTCTCCAGCCGGTGCAACGGGAGGTGATCGCTGTACTTGCCGACGATCACGTAGCTCAGCAGCCCCGGTGCTGCCAGGCCCTTCTCGATCGGTGCCAGCGGCTTCTCGGCCGTGGTGATCTGCGGCCCGCCCTCGGCGGCATTCTGCTCGCAGGCCCGGCAGGCATACTTCAGCCGCACGTGTTCCACGACGGTGAGCTTCGCCGGGACATAGTCGAGCTGCTCGCTGGTCTCCCGCCCGATCACGTGCCGCATCCGGCCGCAGCACGGGCAGGGCTTCTCCTCCTCCGGCAGGTCATGAATGACCGTCCGTCGCGGAAGGTCCGAGGGAAGACGCCGACGCCCGTGACCGCGCTTCGCGGAGGGGGAGGGTTCCGGGGACGCAGAGGGAGCCGGTTCTGCCAAAGGCACCTCCGGCGCGAGTTGCTTCAGCAACGCATCGAACAGCAGCATCTGGTTCGGGTCGATCTTCTCGGATGACCGCCCGTACAGGCGCCGCAGCAGTTGCTGAAGCTGGTGCTGGAGCTGCTCGATCGTGCGGGTCTGCCGCCCTCGCTCCGCAAGGAGTTGTTCACGCTCGGCGCGAAGCAGTGCGTTCTCCTGCCGGAGCTGGGCGAGTTCGTCCAAAAGGCATTGAGCGTCCGTGCCCACGCCCTATGATACGCGAGCACCAAGTGTCCTCGCGCGGAAATCTTCGGGATTCCCAAAGAATTCTTCGTCTTCTTACGCCGGACGCGCGAACCGCTTGCGACGCTTGATGCTCGTCAGATCGATGCCCGCCAGCAGCATCGCCAGCTCGCTCGCCTTGAGCTCCACGCTCGCGCCCGTGTCCTTCGCCGCCGGCAGACGGAACGTGCCCTCCTCCAGACGCTTGTACCAGATCGCGAAACCGTCGCTGTCCCAGTAGAGGATCTTGATCCGATCCTTGTCGCGCCCGACGAACAGAAAGAGATGGCCCGACAGCGGATCGTGCTTGAGATGCTCCCGAACCAGCGCCGCCAGCGTGTCGAAGCCCTTCCGCATGTCCGCCGGCGACGTGCACAGGTAGATGCGGACGCCCAGACCCTGATCCAGTTCGCCCAGGCTCGGCAGCCTCAACATGCCGAATCCTCCAGCACGGCCAGCACGTCCGCCAGCGCCTGCCGATCCACACGCCCCCTCACCCGGACACGCCGCCCGCCGGCCAACAGGATC
>CAZZFA010000009.1:0-82150 GCA_964653435.1 uncultured Planctomycetales bacterium
TTCGCGTGGTCCGCCGGGCGCACCGCGCAACGCCCCGCAAGGGCGTGCGCCGGGCGCCCAAGGCAACGCCCCGGAGGAACGCCCGCCGGGTGCCCAAGCCAACGCTCCGCAGGGGCGTGCGCCGGGCACCCAGGCCAACGCCCTGGAGGGGCGTGTGAGAATAGCCCAGCGATTTATCGCTGGGGCGGCGGCACCGACCGCGGGCCCGTCCCGTAGGGACGGCTGAGCGGCGCGCACGAATCTCAGTCGTCCCTACGCTGTTATCGCCTGGATTCTTGTCGGCCGGCGCCGAATTCCGGGCCTTTTGCAAACGTCACGGAATCGATGTCGGTGAGCGGTACGTGTGGGATTAGTCCCGGCGGGGCGCCCGCCGAGGAGTTCCAAGGGGACTGCCGCCGCAAAGTCCCGAAGGGACGGCCGTATGTCAGCCCAGGCCAACGGCCTGGGTGCGTAAACTGGCGAAATCGAAGTCAGGCCCTGAAGGGGCGAATCCAATTGGCCCGCGACGAGGTACACACGCAACGCCGCCGAGGGCAAGCACGGATTATGGCTTGGTGCCTGCCGTTCGGCTCGCCGGGATCTCGCCGCGGATCATCCGGCCGACCTGGCGGAGCGTCTGCACGTCCACGTCACGGAGGCGGCCGCGGTAGTCCGGTCCCACGTCGAGCGAGAAGATGTTGCCGTGGCGCACCGCGCCGAGGTAGTCGCCGTAGAGCTTCTCCGCCGGGAGGCAGAGGGTGTCGTGCCTCGGGAGCGAATAGAACCACACCGCACCGCCTTCGTGCGGCGGCTGGATGGGATACGTGAACTCGGCCAGGAGGTAACCTTTGTAGCCCTCGGCCGTTTTCCTGCCGAGGCCCGCTCCGGCGGGATCGGTCAGCGGCGACGGGTGTCCCATCTCGCCGAGGCGGATTTCGCCGGCCGGTTCGCCGTGGTTGAAGCCGCTCAGGCAGCCCGGCTGGCACTCGTGGACCCAGCGCACGGTTTCCTCGTGGCTCAGGCCGCCGTCGCCGACCGCGTGGTCGAACCAGATGAACTCGATCGGACCGTAGCCGGTCAGCAGCTCACGCAACTGGGCCTTCTTCATCTCCGGGTTGCGGCCGCCTTTGCCGCTCTTGCCGTCAATCGCCTCGGGCCAGGTCCAGTCGCCTTCGGAGAAGTAGAGGGCGAGCTTGATGCCGTGCCGGTCGCAGGCTTTGCGCAGCTCTGCCAGCACGTCGCGGCCGAGCGGCGCCTTCGTCACCTTGCGGTCGGTGGTCTTCGTGTCCCAGAGGCAGAAGCCGTCGTGGTGCTTGGTCAGGAACAGGATGTAGCCCATCTCGGCCTCTTTGGCCGTTCGCACCCACTGCTCGACGTCGCACTCCTTCGCCCGGAAGAACGAGACGTCGGCGATTCCCGGCGTCCACTCCTTGCCCGAAAACGTGCTGAAGGACCAGCAGACGAACATGCCCCAGCGGAGCTTCTTGAGATCCTCGGCGCGGCGCCTCAGGTCGGCCGACGGTTGCCCGTGCGGTCCTTCCGCGACGACGCGAACGGATCCCGCCGCAAGCCCGGCAATCAGGATGGTTCCCAACAGTCGAATTTGCATCTGGCGTCCCTTCGTTCTGAGCAAAACATTGCCGCCGGCAGGGAGGGCGGCGAAAACGCTTTTTACATCCGGGTCGACGGACGTACAAGGCGAGCGACTTCGTGGCGGAGACGGCATTCACGTGGCGGCCGGATGCGCCACGCATACCCACACGGCGCGGCGGTCGTAGAGTGGCCGGACATTGCCGCTCTTCGTGATTCGCGGCGCGAAAAGAAACACCCCGCCTGTCGGCGTTGGCCTGCAGGCGGGGTGGCCGTTCTTCCGGCGTGTTCGCGGCGACAAGCCGGTTGTGCGTCGGTCCGGCTTGCAGAGCCCTGCTGCCTCAATACGGCGGCGGGCCGCCCGGACCCTTCTCCTTCTTCTCCTCCTTGATCTCGCTGACCACGGCGTCCGTCGTCAGCAGGAGCGAGGCGATGGACGCGGCGTTCTGCAGCGCGACCCGTTCGACCTTCGTCGGCACGAGCACGCCCATCTTGATCATGTCGCCGTACTCGCCCGTCAGGGCGTTGTAGCCGTAATTGGGATCGCTGCTTTCGGCAACCTTCTGCGCCACGATCGAGCCGTCCAGACCGGCGTTCTCGGCGATCTGCTTGATCGGCGCCCACAGCGCCCGGCGCACGATGTCCACGCCGGTCTTCTGATCGCCCTTGACGCTCTTCTCCGTATCGTCCAGCGCCTTGAGGCATCGGAGTACCGCCACGCCGCCGCCGGGCAGGATGCCCTCTTCCACCGCTGCGCGACACGCATGAAGCGCATCTTCGACGCGTGCCTTCTTCTCCTTCATCTCCGCTTCGGTCGCCGCGCCGACGTTGATCTGCGCCACGCCGCCGGCCAGCTTGGCCAGCCGCTCCTCGAGCTTCTCGCGGTCGTAGTCGCTGGTCGTCTTCTCGATCTCCGTCTTGATCGCCTCCATGCGGCCCTTGATCGCCTCGGTCGAGCCGGCGCCCTCGATGATCGTGCAGTTCTCCTTGTCGACCGTGACCTTCTTGGCCTGGCCGAGGTCCTCGAGCTTGAGGTTCTCCAGGTTGATGCCGAGGTCCTCGAAGATGGCCCGGCCGCCGGTCATGATCGCGATGTCCTCGAGCATCGCCTTGCGGCGGTCGCCGAAGCCCGGCGCCTTGACCGCGCAGCACTGGAGCGTGCCGCGGAGCTTGTTCACGACGAGCGTCGCGAGCGCCTCGCCCTCGACCTCTTCGGCGATCACGAGCAGCGGACGGCCCGACTTCGCCACCTTCTCCAGAAGCGGGATGAAGTCCTTGACCGACGAGATCTTCTTCTCGTGGATCAGGATGTAGGGCTTCTCGAGCTGCACGGTCATCGTCTCGAAGTTGTTGATGAAGTGCGGCGAGAGATAACCCTTGTCGAACTGCATCCCCTCGACGAGGTCCACGGTCGTCTCGAGCGACTTGCCCTCCTCGACGGTGATCACGCCGTCCTTGCCGACCTTGTCCATCGCTTCGGCGATCTTCCTGCCGATCTCCCAGTCCTGATTCGCGGCGCACATGCCGACCTGGGCGATCTGCTCGGTGCCCTTCACCGGCACGCTCATCTTCTTGAGCGCCTCGACGACGGCGTCGACCGCCGCCATGATCCCGCGCTTCAGCTCCATCGCATTCGCGCCGGCGGCCACGTTCTTGAGGCCCTCGTCATAGATCGCTTCCGCGTAGATCGTTGCGGTGGTCGTTCCGTCGCCGGCGACGCTCGACGTTTTGCTCGCGACTTCCTTGACCATCTGGGCGCCCATGTTCTCGTAGGCGTCCTCCAGCTCGACTTCCTTGGCGACCGTCACACCGTCTTTCGTCACCGTTGGCGAGCCGAACGACTTTTCCAGAACCACGTTGCGCCCGCTCGGGCCGAGTGTCACCTTCACCGCCCTGGCCAACTGCTTGACGCCACGACGGATGGCCTCGCGGGCCTCCATATCAAATGCGATTCTCTTGGCAGCCATGATTCATCAATCTCCATGAGTTCATTACGTTTGAGCCAAATCCACGTTCCATTCGGCGTCGGTGTAGGCCAGGAGGGTGCCCACGAGTTTCACCGATTCCTCGCCGAACTCCTGATCGAGCGCATCCCAGATCCGCTTCTGACGATCCGAATCGCTCATTCCCGAGAAGCTGTCGGAGATGACCGATCCGGAGACCTTGCCTCCCGGCAAAACCTCCAACTCGAACCTGGGAGAAGTAAGCCCGAGTCTCTTCGTCAGGACATCCTGTAGTTGTTCCCGAGTCATTGTCTGCCTCCAGGCGAGCGGGCCAGCAGTACCTCACAGCGCCGCACGATCTCGGAGCACTGATCGAAATGCTCCCCGCAGACGCGGCGTACTTCGCCCTGGTCCCGCCGCCGGAGTTCTGAGACGCTCCACAGGAATCGCTCAAGTTGCGCGTAGTCCGCGAATCGCAGCGCGTTGGACCATCGCCGCGACACGCCTTCCACTTTGCTTACGAAATCCGCGTCGCGACCCCCGCGTCGCAACAAACCGAGCGATTCGATCCGCACGGCGATCCGCCTGAGGTCGTGGCGCTCATCGAACTCCCTGCTTCGGAGCCAATGCAGGGCCCTGAGCATTCCCTCAACCGCCAGGCCGGCGACGTACATCGAGAGCGCAAGCCGATCTCCGTCCTTCAGTCGTCTCGCATCCTCAAGTCGCTCGAGCGCGCCGGCCCGGTATGTGAAAGCGCCGAACTCCATGACTTCGTGCGGCCTATTCGATGATGGCGAGAATGTCATTCTCGTCCATGATCAACATCTCTTCCCCGTCGATCTTGATCTCGGTGCCGGCATACGACGTGAAGAGAACCTGGTCGTTCTTCTTGACCTGCGGCGTCGACCGCTTGCCGCTGTCGAGCAGCTTGCCCTCGCCGACCGCCTGAACGATGCCGCGCTTGGGCTTCTCCTTGGCCGAGTCGGGCAGCACGATCCCGCCGGCCGTCTTCTCGTCCGCCTCGAGCCGCTTGACGACTACCTTGTCCCCGAGAGGACGAATCTTCGTTTTCGCCATCGCCAACTCCTTTCACATTTCACAAGCGTTGAACCCGTTGTGACATAGAGTGCCCTTATGCCAGCCCGTCGGGTGCCCCGCGTCGTTCCCGCAGGAGGCGAGTCACCAGACGGCACATCAACTCCGCGTCGATCGGCGGGCTGAACACGCTGTCCGCCCGCAGCGCCAGCGCCTGCTCCAGCCATCGCCGATCCGGTCCGGCGGCTACGAGTACGCACGGCAACGACCCGTCGATCGTCCGGATCATCCGCAGCACGGACAAGCCGTCGATCCGCGGTGCGTCCGAAAGCAGCGCCAGGTGCACCGTTTCCGTCTCCACCACGCGAACGACGTCCGCTGCCGTGTATGCGTGTTGAACCAACACGCCGCTGGGACCAAGCCGGGCCAACAACTCCGATTCCCACCCTGCGACGCTACTGCGTTCGTGCCCGAGAAGGACACGAGATCGCATCTGCGGCAATCTTGTGGCTTGGCCCAGCATCATCGCAACACTCGCGCAGCGCGCGTAACCTGCCCGTTTCGCTGTGGGCAAGGGTAGTGCCAAACGGAACCACGGAGTGGGCTTCGGAACAGCGGACGATATAACATCTTGTTTTACAAGTATTTAGTGTGATCGGCTTTTCCGGCGTTACCGCCCGGCGCGGCGAAGTTGACTGGGGCGAAAGCTGTCAAATGCTTCCGGCTGACCCCGCGAAACTGTCAGATTGACAGCGCCGCGCGAGGGCGCGGTCTGGCGGGCAAAGCCGACAAGGATGCTATCATTGGTCCCGGGGCGACGTTGCGGCGGTGGCGGAGCCGGGCTTGATCGAAGACCGGTGTTCATGGATAATGCTCGTTGTGGTCGCCACCCCCTGCTGAGGGCGGCGGCGTGCCTTGTTCTTTGTTAATCCACGGAGCTTTCATGGGAGCCACGCTCGACGCCCTTCATCGGCTTCAGAAGATCGAGATCGAACTGTCCGCGTTGCGCGACAAGGTCAACGCGAAACACCGGGCGGTCCGGGGATCCAAACAGCGGCTGCAGGAAATCGACGCTGAACTCGCCGCCCGGCAGGCCCGGCTGAAACAGGATCAGATCGAGGCGGACCGGGCCGAACTGGAACGGAAGAGCCGGGAGAGCGAAATCGCCAAGCTCCGCGAGACCCTGAACCGGGTCAAGACGAACAAGGAATACTCCGCCATCCTGACACAGATCAACACCGACAAGGCGGATAACGCCAAGCTTGAGGACAAGGTCCTCAAGATGCTTTCCGCACTGGACGAGGCGAAGGAGAGGATCCGTCAGCTTCAGGAGACGCGTGCCAAGGAGGCGGAACGATTGGCCGGCCTGACGGCGGCGGCCGCGGAGTTCGAGGCGTCCATCGCGGGCCAGATCGCCGCATTGGAGGCCAGGCGGCAGGAGGCCGCCGACGGTCTTCCGGCCACCGTGGTGAAGATGTTCGATCGGATCGCAAAGAAGCACGGCGGCGAGGCCATGGCGCGGGCCGTTCAGATGAATCCTCGGCGCGAGGAGTTCGTCTGCGAGGGCTGCAACATGAGCGTGACGCTTGAGCAGGTCAGCGCGATCCAGGGGCGCGACGATATCCAGACCTGTCACGTGTGCGGGCGTATTCTCTATATGGACGGGACACCGGCAGGGGCGAAACGCTGACCCTTTCCGCGGCGAAGCGACCTTGCCGGAAGAAATGCCCCACTGCACCACCACTCTGTGAGCCCTGCACCTGTGCGTTGCGCGCGGAGCAGCGGCGCAGCACGCGCGGCCGGGGTACCGGACGCGGGGATTCCGGCTATCGGGTCGTTGCAGCAGGCGGCGGGGATGCGGCCAGCGCGATGGCCTTGAGCCGCGGGGAAATGCGGAGTCGGAACTCTGCGCGGATCTGGTCATCGGTGACGGCACCGTGTGCGACGGAATTCGCGACGCGCTTCATCGCGCGAGAGAGGCTGCGCAAGGCGTCAGGCATCGCGCCGACTTCGCTCTCGGGCCAGTAGACCCAGCGGTCGGCGATCCGCCGCATCGGGACGATTTCCAGCGGGACGAGATCGCCCACCTGGATCGTTACCCAGGCCTGCGGGCCCTCGATCCGTTCGTCCACCACGCGGACGTCGGCGGAGAGCAGCCCCTGTCGATTCTTCAAAGGGGCCAGGTCCCATTCTTTCGCCGGCGCAAGCGGGGCATACTCGTGGATCGCGGCCTGCACCTCGTCGTTGGCGACCAGGAGTTCATCCATCGCGAGGAGGAAGTCAATCGCGGCGGCGGCGTGCGCGGGGGCCACGAACGACGCGAGCTCGGCATACTCGCGGTGATTGCGTAACTCGTGGAGCAGTTCGACGGTTCGGCCGGGTGTGGCCGGGGCCTGAACGGTCGGTGTGGCGAGCGCCGCCTGAGGCTGCGGCGAGGATCGACTGCGGGCACAACCGGTCGCCGTCAATGCAACAAGGCTTCCGACTGCAATCAGGTACCGACCTGGCATGACCGCACCTCCCGGCACTACGGCACATAGTGCTTATCGGAAAGGCCCGCACCCAAACTGCACCCGCCTCCAGGCGGGTACGGCAGGATCGCGCCTGCTTATCCAGGAGCTGTCGTCGGCCGCCTCGATTCGTGCTGGTTTCGGTCGCAATCGGATGTGGGCCTCGTACCCGCCGAGGGCGGGCGGCAGCCCGCCGGCCAAGCCTGTCCGGCTTGCTGACCGAAAACGGCACCGGGTCGCCCGTGCCCCGCGATCATGTCTGCAAGAACGCGAACGGCTGCCGGCGTTTCGGCATACGCCGCCACGTCGAGAGGGGCACGAGTTCGACCGGCATTCTACGCATCCCGGGGGATACCTGCAACACAGGGAACGGGGTATCTCCGCGCGGGGCGCATCGGCGGGCGGAACGGACATGCAGAGGCGGGGGCTCGCGAAAGCGGCGCGCGTACGGGGTAGCTGGGGCGGGGCCTCTCGAACACCGGGACGCGCCCGCCGATACCCGCGCGAGGCCTGCCGACCAGGCGGGATTTGGATGGGGCCTCCGCCCCCGGTAGAATCGGCCCCGGACAGGAGGAACAGGCTGGCTTTTTCCCCGGTGGAAATATGCAGACAACACGAGTCAGGGACATCCTCGCCCGCGAGACGGCGGGGATCGACGTGAAGGTCCAGGGCTGGGTTCGGACGAAACGGGATGCGAAGGGTTTCTCGTTCATTGAACTCAACGACGGCTCCGCGCTGGCGAACATTCAGATTGTCGTGGACGAGTCCGTGCCGAATTACTCGAGCGAGGTGCTGCCGCTGACGACCGGGGCGGCGATCGGGGTCGCGGGGATGCTCGTCGACTCCCCCGGCAAAGGGCAGAAGTTCGAGATCCGGGCGAGGGAGGTGACCGTCTACGGCCGGGCCGACCCGGAGACGTATCCGCTGCAGAAGAAGCGTCACTCGTTCGAGTTCCTGCGCACGATCGCCCACCTGCGGCCGCGCACGAACACGTTCGGCGCCATCGCACGCGTCCGCAGCGGTCTGTCCTTTGCGATCCACAAGTTCTTCCACGACCGCGGCTTCGTCTACATTCACACGCCGATCATCACCGCCAGCGACTGCGAAGGAGCCGGGGCGATGTTCCGGGTGACGACGCTCGATCTGGCGAATCCGCCGCGGACGCCGGACGGCGCGGTCGACTTCACGCAGGACTTCTTCGGCAAGCCGGCGAACCTGACCGTCAGCGGCCAGCTCGAGGGCGAGATCTACGCCACCGCGCTCACGAACGTTTACACCTTCGGGCCCACGTTTCGCGCGGAGAACTCGAACACCACGCGGCACCTTGCCGAGTTCTGGATGATCGAGCCGGAAATGGCCTTCTGCGATTTGCAGGGCGACATGGATCTCGCCGAGGCGTTCCTCAAGAATATCATCGGCTGCCTTTTCGAGCACCACGCCGACGAGATTGAGTTCTTCAATCAGCGGATCGACAACTCAGTCATCGCGACACTTCGCAATATCCTCGACAACCCGTTCGAGCGGCTCACGTATACCGACGCGATCGGCATCCTCGAGAAAAACAACGATCGGTTTGAGTTCAAGGTCCGCTGGGGCAGCGATATCCAGTCGGAGCACGAGCGCTATCTCACGGAGCAGGTCTTCAAGAAGCCGGTGATCGTCACGGACTACCCGAAGGAGATCAAGGCTTTCTACATGAAGCTGAACCCGGACGGCAGGACGGTCCGCGCGATGGACGTCCTCGCGCCCAAGATCGGTGAAATCATCGGCGGCAGCCAGCGTGAGGACGACCTGCCGACGCTTGAGGCGCGCATGCGCGAGTGCGGCCTGAAGCCCGAGGACTACTGGTGGTACCTGGACCTGCGCCGGTACGGCAGCGTGCCGCACGCGGGCTTCGGACTCGGGTTCGAACGCCTTCTTCTGCTCGTGACCGGTATGGGGAACATCCGCGACGTGATCCCGTTTCCGCGAACCCCCAAGAGTGCGGAGTTCTGAATCCGACGGCGCCGGCCCCGCCCCGGCCTCACGTGGGCGCGGCCGACTCGTCGTTGCGGGTGCTATGCCGCGCAGACGGGGGCAGTTGCCCGTCCGCGGCACCGTCGCTTCCGTGCGGCGCCGGCGGTCCGGCACCGGTCTGGGCTGCAGGCGACGGTCCGCGCGGGTACAGTTGGCGAAATCCCAGGCGCGTTTTGAGCTGTTCGACCATTTCGAACACGATCGGACAGGTCTGGGCACGCTCCAGGATGCCGAGCATCCGCGAGCGGATGTCGCCGCCGATGTACGGGTAGCCCCGGCAGACCTTCGGACGTGCCTCGTAGATCATACAGCGCCTGCCTTGCTGAAACGGGCAGGGGTGTCCGTCGATCGCCTGTTCGTATCCCTCCATCGCGCGGACATATCGCTCGCGAAACTCGGCCGTGCTGAGGCCCGCGGCGGGCGCCATCGCGCCGATGTCCTCGTCGTCGAGCGGGATCACGATATCCCGGCAGCACGCGCCGCAATCGAGGCATTTCATCTGCGCGGCCGCGGCGTCGCCGATTCGTGCGGCCATCGTATTCAGCCGCGCGCCGGAGATCCGGCAGTAGCACATCAGGAACGAGCGGAACGGCCAGTTTTCGGCGTCGAGTTCCTTTGCCAGGCGGGCGACGAGTTCCGGGTCTCTTATCACGAGTCCTCACCTCGACGCGAATTGTCCTGCAACCCGGCGCGGCGTGCCAGTCGGCAGGGCGCGAGCGTTGCCATCGCCCGGGTCGCTGCGGAGGTGCCGGGGAGTGCAGGCTCAGCCGCAAGGTCAGCTTGAGCCCAGGCCTGAAGCGGGTTGCGGCCATCGCATTGACACAATCCCGGCAAGGCTGCAATATAGTGGTCTGTGAATTCTGGGAGGACAAACACCGTGAAAGCCCCGTGGATTACATATCGGCCGGAGCTGAAGGTACTGGACTGCACCATCCGCGACGGCGGGCTGATCAACGATCACATGTTCGAGGACGGCTTCGTCAAGGCGGTCTATGACACCTGCGTCGCCGCCGGCGTCGACTACATGGAAATCGGGTACAAGGCGTCCAAGCGGATCTTCGCCCGCTCGAAGTTCGGGGCGTGGAAGTTCTGCGATGAGGACGACCTCCGCCGGATCGTCGGCGAGAACAAGACGTCGCTGAAGCTCGCCGCCATGGCGGACGCCGAGAAGACCGATTACCGCGAGGATATCCTCCCGAAGAATCAGAGCGTCCTCGACGTCATTCGCGTTGCCACCTATGTGAACCAGATTCCCACCGCCGTCGACATGATCAAGGATGCCGCCGACAAGGGTTACGAGGTCACCTGCAATTTGATGGCCGTTTCCGTCGTGCAGGAGCCCGAACTCGATCAGGCCCTCGATGTGCTGCGCGAGACTCCCGCCAGCACGATCGTCGTGGTGGACAGCTTCGGCGCCCTGTATGCCGAGCAGATCGAGATCCTCGTCAAGAAGTATCTCAAGGCTCTCGAGGGTACGGGCAAACAGGTCGGTATCCATGCGCACAACAACCAGCAGCTCGCCTTCGCGAACACGATCGAGGCGATCATCCACGGCGCGAACCGGGTTGATGCCACCATGGCCGGCCTCGGTCGTGGCGCAGGCAACTGCCCGATGGAACTGCTCTTCGGTTTCCTGCGCAACCCCAAGTTCGATCTTCGTCCGATTCTGCGGCTCCTTCAGGACCATTTCGTCGCGCTGCGCGAGAAGGTCGAGTGGGGCCCCCTCGTGCCGTACAACATCACCGGTCAGCTCAACCAGCATCCGCGGGCGGCAATGAAGCTTCGTGCCGGCCCGGACAAGGACAAGTACGTCGAGTTCTACGACAGTTGTGTGGAAGAGGAATAGCGTGGAAGTGGAAGGGAGCGGCAAAGCGAGCAGGCAACGAAGCCATGAGGGGGCGGGCCCGCCTGCGGTTCCGCGCAGGGGCATCATCTCCGTTGTGCGGTGCGCGGTGGAGAATCGCGACGGAAACGTGCATGGGATCGGCCGCGCGGAATGCGCGAGGGCGTTCGTGGTCGAGCGCGAGTCGGAATCGGAAGTGGTCCTGCACGGTCCGGGGGAGGCCTGCGGCTTGCGGCATTCCATGCGGTGACAGCACCGGGCGGCGCCGCGAGCCATGCTTTCGCGTCGTCCTTTCGTCGCGTCGCGGCTTTCTGGCTGTTTGGAGAATGTACGAATGACCGGCTGCCATTTCGGACGAATCTTTCAGGTCACGGTCTCCGGCGGGTCCTACCAGGACGGGCTGACGGCCACGCTCCAGGGCGTGCCCCCGGGGCTGCTTCTGACCGAGCAGGAGGTGTACGGTGATCTGCTCCTGCGCAAGCCTGGGGCGGACGAACTGTCGTCGCCGCGCAAGGAGCCGGATCTCCCGATCATTTACACCGGCCTGAACGCCGCCGACACGATCGAGAACGCCGGCAACCGGAACCACACCAACGGCACGCCGCTGACGATTCTCATCCCGAATCTGGATCGCCACTTCATTCATGTGAAGCAGTATCAGGACACGAATCGCACGCCGCGTCCCGGCCACGCCTCCTACGCCTCGTTCATCAAGTACGGCCCGGATGATGACGCCATCGGGGCAGGGTTCTTCAGCGGTCGTTACACCGCGCCGATCGTGGCGGCCGGCCACGTGGCGAAACGGGTTTTGCAGGCCTGCGGCATCCGTGTGTTCGCGTTCATCCGCGAGATGGCCGGTGTTCGCGCCGGCGAGGTGGATCATGCCGCGGCCCTGGAGTCCGTCGAGTCGTTCAAGCGGATGCGCCGCGACCTGGATCCGTTTTACCAGGAGGTCTACGTTAAGGGTCGCATCACGCCGGAGATGCGCTTCCTCGAAAAGACACGGGTCTTCGCGGAGATCGAAAACGAGATCGACGCGATCCGAAGCCGCGCCCCGCGCCTGATCTCCGGACAGGTCGAGGAGAAGTACGGCGTGCATCCCGTGGTGAACTGCCCTGATCGCGAGGCCGCTCAGGCGATGCTGGAGGCCTGCAACCGCATCACTCGTACCGGCGATTCCTCGGGCGGCGTGGTGGAGGTCGTGGCGACCGGCGTGCCGACGGGTCTCGGCGAGCCCGTCTTCGCCAAGCTCGATGCCGAACTGGGCCGCATGCTCGGCATCGGCGCGGTCAAGGGCGTCGAGGTCGGCGCGGGCTTCGCCGTGAAGGACATGACCGGCAGCCAGGACAACGATCCGATGCGCGCGGTAGACGGCAAGGTCGTCTTCGAGACGAATAACGCCGGCGGCATTACCGGCGGCCTGGCGACGGGCCAGCCGATCATCGTGCGGCTCGCCGTCAAGCCCACGCCGACAATCGATAAGCCCCAGCGCACGATCGACAAGTACACGCTGGAGAACAGGGAACTCGCCGCGATTACCCGGCGGGATCCGACGATCGTCGCGAGGATCTGGCCCGTGGCGGAGAGCTACATGGCGCTGATCCTCCTGGACAATCTTATCATTCACTACGGGTATCAGACTCTGCGGTCGAAGATCGCGTAGGTTGCGTGCCGACGGAACCAGGTTCGGGTGCAGGCAGCCTGGCGCGCATGTCCTTGGCCCGTGCCGGTCGCGCCCGCGTTCCTGTGCGCCCTGTTCCTACGACTCCGGTTCGATCGTCACGGTCAGGCCGCAGCTTGCGAATTGCTCCACGTACAATTCGGCGCGTTCCTTGTGCGTGACGAGAAGCAGCGCGACCCCGCTGGTGTGCGCCTCCCACATCCGCATCGTCGCCTCTTCCTTCGTCAGAGGCGTCAGCTTGCGGATCACGCCGACCACGTAGCCCATCTCGTTGTGGTCGTCGTTGTGCAGGAGAACCCTGTACCTTGGAAGTTCCTTCGGCGGCGTTTGTCGCGGCGCCTTTTTCGGCGGTGCCTTCGTGGCCGATCCTGCCCGGCCCGGGTTTTCCGAATCGGGTTTCTTCCCTTCGCTTCCCATGGTCGTTCCTGCCTTCACGCGCCCTCTGTCGCCCCCGACACCCGACAGACGTTAGACGTTCGTGCCATCAGCAGTATAGTAAGCGGCGGCAACGGCCGCCAAGTCCGCGCGGGGATCGCGGTTGCGCTTCTGCAACCGGCGGTACGGCCGGATGTTGCGCTCCCTCGCGTCGATCGCTGGCGGCCGCTTTCACAGGGCGAGCCGGGGCTTGCGCCTCGCCGCCCATCGCCTAAGCTCTAGGCTCTTTACCCCGCGGCGCCGGCCTCGCCCGGCCCATCACCTCCGCGGTTCGCGTCTCGGCCTGGTGGGGCGGACGGCCCTTCGCCCTGCTGCGCCGGGGAGGGTACGACGAGTTCGACGGGCAACGGTTTGCCGCGCGCCGTGGTCAGCGTGCGCTGCGGGAACGGGATTTCGATGCCATGCTCGCCAAAGACGCGAACGATCTCGTATCGGATCTCGGTCATGAATCTCCAGCGGTTCGATGAGTTATCGAACCATGCGACGATCTCGAAATGAAGGGCGTTCTCGCCGAAGTCGGTGAACCACACCTCGGGCGGCGGATAGGTGCGAACCAGGGGATGCCGACGCGCCAGGTCGAGCAGCAGCCGCCGGACCAGGTGAACGTCGGAGCCGTATGCCACGCCGACCTTCACGTGTCCCCGAAGGCTTTTCTCCTGCAGGGTCCAGTTGATGACGTCCTTCGTGATGAAATCACTGTTGGGAATCACCAGCTCCACGCCGTCCGGCGTCCGGATGCAGGTCGAGCGCATGCTGATGTTCGTCACCTCGCCCAGCTCGCCGTTGACCACGATGAGGTCGCCCACCCGCACGTGTCGCTCGAAGAGGATCATCAGGCCGCTGATGAAGTTCACGAACAGCGGTTGCAGCCCGAGCCCGACGCCCAACCCCAGGGTTCCGAGCACGACCGTTACGGCCCCGAGCGGTACCCGCATCGCGAAGAGCGCGAAATACAGGCCGAGCAGGACCAGGAAGTAGTGAAGCATGGTTTTGATGGCCGCCTGAGCACCGCGATCGAGCCCGGTGTAGACAGGATAGACGCGCGTGTTCAGCACGGATCGCAGGCCGCGTGAGACCCACCACGCCGCGACGATGGCCAGTACGGCGCCAAGTACGCTGGCCACCGTGATCGCCGCACGACCGGTGACCGGATCGGGGCCGATGAGTTCGTAGTAGAGGACCGACCGGATCTCGACCGTCGTGATCCCCCAGTACCCGAACGTCAGTACGGCCGCACCGAGGGCCACGGCCCAACGGAGAATGGCAGCGGCGAGTTGAACCGTGACGCCCGGCGGTCTTGCGCCCGCGGGTTCCTTCGGTTGTGCGGCATCGGGCCAGGAGCCCGTCCGGGTCTCCGCACGTTGCGGGTCGCCGGGGCCTGTGGAGGCGGGCGTTTCGGGTTCCGGGTCGCTCCGCTTGGCGAGTGCCTGCCCATGGCGGAGGAGCAGATCAGTGAGATACCGGGCCGTCAGCAGCGCGACCAGCACGGTGGCGATGGTCTTGACGACCGCGGAGATCACGTAAGCGACGAGGACGGTGTAGCCGGCGATACCGGCGGCAAACAGCGCCGCCGCTCCGAGCCACAGCAGCGGGTAAAGCACCGACACGATTGCGAGCACGCCGCGATGGCGCACCTGCTCGGGACGCCCGACTACGCGTAGCACCATCTGTTTGCGGAACCCGAAGAGCAGCAGGATCAGCAGGGCCACGCTCTCGTACAGGGCCCACAGGTATCCGCGTGTGTAGGGGGCCAGTTCCAGCGTATGCAGGAGCAGCGGCGGCACCGCGAGGATCACCGTGGCGGTCCATAGCGCCATGCCCCATCGCCGGTAGTGCGCGGCGACGATGTTGCTGCATCGCAGGAGTCGCTGCCGGGGCTTGCCGGGAACAAAGAGGAGCCGGACGAACGCTTCGCTCAGAGCGAGGCCGATGAGCAGCATCAGCGCCGATCCGGCAAGCGCCCGGGCCGCCCCGTCGACCTCGAACGCGGGTACGAAGGCGAGGGCCGTCCCCGCCGTGAACACGAGCGGTGCCGTCCGTGCGGCGTACCGCGCCGCAAAGAGGTGGAGCCGGTCGGAGACCGCCATCTCGTGCTCACCTTCGCCCTCCTTGGACTCTGCCACTCGCGCTATCGTGGCCCGGATATACCGGACCGCGCGCCGGCGGACCCAGACGCCCGCGCCGGCTCCGACCAGCACCGCGAGCCCGAACACCGTCCACTCCGCCGTGTCGATGGCTTCCACGGACGTGCGCAGCTCGCGCGCAACCTGTGTTCGCCGATCGCGCTCCCAGGGCGAACGCCATTCGTTTCGCGTCTCGCTCCAGCGATAGGACCACACCGAGCATTCCGGCACATACAGGTAGCGCCAGTAGAGCCGGCTGCGGTAGTCCTCCAGCCTGTATACGAACGAATCCGCCGCCGCGCTCGCTTCCTTGAGGCGGCCGACCAGCCGGCTGATGCCGAGCTGGAACTGCTGGGCCTGCTGGCTGAACTGCGACTGGGTCTCCAGCGCGTCCTGGCTTCGCTTTTCGGCCTGGGCATCTCCCGGATGGTGTATCGCGTGGGCCTCGAGCTGCCGGTTGAGCAGCGTCGTTTTCTCGCGCAGTTTTCGGTCGCACTCGTCGAGCTGGCTGGCGATGTCGCGCTGTTCGTCCACGGTCCGGTCAAGCAGGCGGCGGATGCGGGCGGCTCGCGCGCGCCAGGAGCGGATGGAATCCTGCACATCGAGATACATTTCCCGCACGTCCCGACTTGGGCGGCGGTCGAGCGATTCCATCAACAGGTCCCACGACGCCTGCTCCGTCGCGATTGCCTGCTTCGGGTCCAGCTCCGAGAACTCGACATACCGGTCGCGCAGGGTCTTCTCCCGCTTGCCGATCTCCTCGCGGCCCGTCACGGCGAGCAGTTTGATTTCCCAGTACGTACGCTCATAGGCCGGAACCGAATTCGGGTGGTGCGCGATGAAGTCCAGCTCCGCCTCGATCCGTTCGTGCTCGCCGCGCGAGCGGATCTGCTGGAGCATGTTCTTCCAGTCGGTGAGCTTGACCATCATCGCCCGGACCAGCGGCATCCGCCGCTCGTACCGGCTCTGAAGGATGGCATCGCGCTCCTGTGTGAGCCGGAGGATCTGCTCGTCGAACGCGGGCAGGCCGGCCTCGATCTCGGCGCGGCGGATTTCCTGCTCGATGCCCCGCTGTTCCGCCGGCGTGCGGGCGGTTTCGCGCAGTCCCGTCAGCCGTCCGATCGCGGTCTGGAAGTCCACCTGTGCCTTCTGTGTTCGGGCGGCGGCGTCCTGGAGCTGCTGCGGCGCCGTGGCAAGGGACTTCGCCCGTTCCGCCGCGATGGCCGTGCGCGTGCGGATGTCCGACAGCCTGGCTTCGTACTCGGCCTGCACCTGCTTCAGCTCCTCCTCCGAGGCATACGGCGGGGGGTCGGCCAGCCTGGCCTCCAGGTCCCGGGTCCGTTGCTGGAGTGCGGCGAGTTCCCCGGCGAACGCCTCGATCTTCGCCGGGCTTTTCAGCTCCTCGAGCTGGCTGCGGAGGGCAATGAGTTGCTCGATCCGCCCGAGCAGTTTCTCCATCGCCATGTAGAGGGCCGTGGCGCTTTCCATCGCCACACTGGCGTCCGAGGGTTGCGAGGCGGGGGCGGATGCGGCGGGCCGCGTGCTGGTTGCCAGCCGGCCCAGCTCCGCGCGGACCTGTTCCCGCAGGGTCTTCAGTGCGTCGATCGTCTCCGGCGGCTCGATCGGCGTCGGCGCGGTTTCGGCGGTGGCAGCGGCGGCACGGGTGGTCGCGTCGGCCGGAAGGGGCGTCGGCAGGAGAAGTGCGAGAAGCACACCCCCCAGCAGCATTCCGAGGAGACGGCGCGGGAAGTCGTACCATCCGTGGCCGGTCATAGGTCTCTACCTCCAGCAGGTGACCCGGTTGCGCCCCCAAGCGGCGCGCCGGGCCTCACGCTACGGCGCATTCATCGCGGTTTCAAGTTGGCTTGCCGAGCCATTGCGGCGGATGCTATGCTGAGGATGCGGCTTTCGCTGGACGGCCACCGAAACGGATTACGACCCTCGGAGATGACCCGGCTATGACGGGCGTACCGCTGACTACCGGCCTTCCCGGGCTGGACCGGATGCTCAAAGGCCTGATGCCCGGCGACAACATCGTCTGGCAGGTTGATTCGATCGACGACTACGCTGCCTTCGTCACTCCCTATTCGCGGCGCGCGAAGGAGCTGGGCAAGCGGCTGGTGTACTTCCGGTTCGCCGGCCATCCGCCGCTGATCCCCGACGAGGGCGGGGCCGAGATCCACCTCCTCCGGCCGGAGGCGGGCTTCGAGACCTTCATCACGGAGATTCACCGGGTCATCGAGGCCAGCGGCCACGGCGGGTTCTACGTTTTCGACTGTCTCAGCGAGCTGGCGGAGCTGTGGTACAGCGATCAGATGCTGGCCAACTTTTTCCTGCTCACCTGCCCGTACCTGTACGACGTCGAGGCCATCGCGTACTTCGCGGTCTTCAAGAACTACCATTCCTTTCACGCGACGATGCCCATTGCGGACACCGCCCAGGTGCTTCTTGACGTGTACCGGCACAAGGGCCGGCTCTACGTCCATCCGCTCAAGGTGCAGCAGCGCTATTCTCCGACGATGTACATGCTGCACGTCTGGCAGGGTGACGAGTTCACGCCCGCCACCGAGAGCGCGACGATCGCCGAGATTCTGACGTCGATTCCGTGGGCGGGCATGCGCGTCGCCCGGGCGCAGCTCGGTGTCTGGAACCGCGCCCTGTTGCAGGGCGAGGAGGTCCGCGATCCTACCGAACGGCGCGAATGCTCCATTGAAAGGGCGGACGAAGTCACCCGGCGGCTCCTCCGCATGGTCGTATCGCGCGACGAACGCGTGCTCGAGCTCGTCCACAGATACCTCACCCTCTCGGACGTGCTTGAAATCGGCAAACGGATGATCGGCACCGGTCTGATCGGCGGCAAGTCGGTCGGCATGCTCCTGGCCCGTGCGATCCTGAAGCGCGCGGACCCGCGATGGGAGGAACTGCTGGAGCCGCACGACTCCTTCTACATCGGCTCGGATGTCTTCTACACGTTCCTCGTCCGCAACGGCATCTGGTGGGTGCGGCAGCAGCAGCGTGATCCGCAGACGTTCCTCAAGGGGGCCGAACGCGGCCGCCAGCGCATCCTGATGGGCACCTTCCCCGAGTATACGCTGCGACAGTTCGAGGACATGCTCGATTACTTCGGCCAGTCGCCGATCATCGTCCGGTCGAGCAGCCTCCTGGAGGACAACTTCGGAAACTCCTTCGCCGGCAAGTACGAGAGCGTCTTCTGTGCGAACCAGGGCCCGCGTCAGAAGCGCCTCGACGATTTTCTCTCCGCCGTCCGCACGATCTATGCCAGCACGATGAGCGAAAAGGCCCTGCGCTATCGTGCCCATCGCGGCCTCCTCGACCGCGACGAGCAGATGTCCCTGCTTGTGCAACGCGTTTCCGGGGCCATGTACGGCCACCGCTTCTTCCCGCAGGTGGCCGGCGTGGGCTTCTCGTTCAACGCGTACGTGTGGAACGAGAACATCGACCCGAATGCGGGGGTTCTGCGGCTCGTTTTCGGCCTGGGGACGCGGGCGGTGGATCGTTCGGATGACGACTACACCCGCGTCGTCGCGCTGAACGCACCGCAGCTTCGCCCCGAGAGCGGGACCGACGCGGTGCGCCAGTACGCCCAGCGCCGCGTCGATGTGATCGACCTTCAGGCGAACCAGCTCGTCTCCGAGGATTTCGCCGAGGTCGCGAGCCAGAGCCCCGGCCTGCCCCTGGAAATGTTCGCCTCGCCCGACGAGGCGGCCGAGCGGCTCATGGCCGAGACCGGCCGTCGCGACATCTTTCCCTGGATGCTTACGTTCGATCGGCTCCTGTCGGAGACCTCGTTCGTAGCGGACATGCGCGAGATGCTCGCGATTCTCGAGGATGCCTATGGCTGCCCGGTCGATACGGAGTTCACGGCCAATTTCTTCGGTGACGAGGGCTACCGGATCAACCTGGTGCAGTGCCGCCCGCTGCCCGTCAACGCCCCCGGCATGGCGGCGGCGGTGCCGGCGGATCTCCGGAAGGACGACCTGATCCTTGAAGCGCGCGGCGCCGTGATCGGACAGAGTCGTACGGCGCCGGTCGATCGCCTCATCTATGTGGTCCCTTCCGTGTACGGCAGGCTGCCCGTCAATGAGCGGTACGCCGTCGCGCGCCTGATCGGACAGATCACACACGCCGACGAGCCCCGTCGCCCGAAGACGATCATGCTGCTCGGGCCGGGCCGCTGGGGCACTACCACGCCTTCGCTGGGCGTGCCGGTTTCCTTTGCCGAGATCAACACCATCTCCGTCCTCTGTGAGATCGTGGCAATGCGCGAGGACCTCGTGCCCGATGTCTCCCTCGGTACGCACTTCTTCAACGAGCTGGTCGAGCAGGACATTCTCTACCTGGCTCTCTTTCCGGACCGCGCCGGAAATCTTCTCAACGAGGAGTTCCTGCGGGCGGCGCCCAACAAGCTCGCCAGGCTGATCCCGGATGCGGGCGCGCGGTCCGACGTCGTCCGCGTAATCGACGTGGCGGAGCTCGCGGACGGCCGTATGCTGATCCTCAACGCCAACGCGGTGAACCAGAGGGTCGTCTGCTACCTGGATCGTGACGGATCGCGGCGGGGCGGCGAGTGAAGGGCGTGGATGGCGGGAGAGCCATCCGGGGTGGCTGGCGTTCGGTCCGGCCGGTAACGGCATGAGGTCGCCCGCTGCCCGGCGCGGGTCGGTCGTGGCGGCCCGGTCCGGGCGCGCGGTGCGGCGGCTCGGTCCCGCGAGGTTTCCGTCGGCCGCGGGCCGGCGAGTCGCCGGATGCCCCGCGGCATACGCACGTGCCGGCCGGTCCGTGAGGATGGTCAGCGGCCGCGCAGCGGTTACAATTTACGCATGGCTCTCGGTTGGCTGCGCAGGCAGCGTGGTGCATTGGCCGTCGGCTTGGCCGTGACTCTTGTCGTTGCGGTCCTGCACTACCTTGACGCGTTCCGGCGGATCGAGTGGCTTTTCCTCGACTTTCATTTCCGCCGGCTGAACCGCCTCGACGCGAGCCCGCGGATCGTCCACGTTGACATCGACGACGCCGCGCTCGACCACGTCGGCGCATGGCCCTGGCCGCGGGATCTTCAGGCCGATATGGTTCGCGTCCTCCATGAACTGGACGCCGAATCGATCGTGCTGGACCTGGTGTTCTCCGAGCCGCGACCGCCGGAGTTGCGGCTGCCCGAATTCACGCGCTTCGCCTCGATCGAGGGGCGAACCGAGCGGATCGGGCAGATCAGCGCGGAGAACGAGGTATTCCCGGATGATGAACTGGCGGCGGCAATCCGGGAGTCGCGAAACGTCTATCTCGCCATGTTCTACAAGCCCGAACCGGCGCTGACGCCGGCCGAGCGCCGTGCCGTCGAGCTTTTCTCCGCCGAGGTGGAAATGACGGCCGACGAGGCGGCTCGCCGGCTCGGATGCTCTCTCCGCGAATTCGACGGGCTCGCGCCGTTTCGTCTGCGGAGGCTGGCGATCGAGCATCGCGTGGCGGGGTGCCTCGCCACGCGCCCGGCGGCCTCGGCACGCGAGGTGCACGACGCGCTGCGAACGGCGCCGTTCGACGTGTACGATCCGATCCGCGAGGCGGTCCTCTGGTCGTACATGCGCGTACGATCCGCGCAGGAAGTCGAACAGCGCAGCCCGCCCGTACCGCCCGGGCTGGCCGGCCGGCTGCCGGTGGTATCGAACCTGACTCCGCCTCTGTTCCGCTTCACCCGGGGAGCGAAAGGGGAGGGCTTCGTCTGCTTCGAGCCGGATGCGGACGGCACGCTGCGACACCTGCCGCTGATGGTCGAGTATCACGGCCGGCTCCTCAAGCAGTTGGCGTTCGCGGTGCTCTGCGACACGCTCGGCATTCGTGACGACGACATGGCGATCGATCGTGCCGGGATTCTGACCATCCGCGCCGCCGGTGATCGGCCTCGGATGCGCGTGCAGCTCGATTCCGAAGGGCGGATGCTCCTGAACTGGAACCGCGCCGGCCCGAGCTGGGCGAGCTCCTTCACGCACGTGTCGGCGGCGAAGATCCTGGAGATCTGCGACCTGCGCCGGCGAAGCCGCGAGAACGAGACGGCACGGCAGATTCATCTGGCGCGGGCGATTCGGCTGGTCAAGGACGACGCGGCCTTCGAGGCCTACCGGCAGGACGTGGATCGGTATCTTGCGGATCGCCGCGAGCTTCATTGGGCGGAACTGGAAGGCCGTGCCGCCATGCCGGAGGTGGTTGCGCTGCGGAGCCGCGTCGAGGAGCAGAGCCGCCGTATCGAGGCGGATCAGACGGCCGTGATCCAGTTGATCCATGAGACATGGGATGAACTCAAGGGGCTTGACCCGGCGGACCCGGCGATCGCCGCCGAGTATCGCCGATTCCGGGAGGCCCATGAGATCCTGGCGGAGACCTGCCCGCGGCTCGAGGCGGCCAACGCGGGCATCGAGGCCCGGGTACGGTCGCTCCGGGCGGCCCTGCGGCCCCTGCTCGCCGGCCGGATCTGCCTGGTCGGCTACACGGCGACGGCCGTGGCGGACATGGTCGATACGCCCGCCTTCACGCGGCTGCCCGGTGTGATGGTCCACTCGAACCTGCTCAATACCTTCCTGCAACGTTCGTTCTATCGCTGGAGCAGGCCCTGGGAACGGGCGCTCATCGTGCTGGCGGCAGGGGCCCTCGTTACGGTCCTCTCCGCTTCGCGCGGGCCGCGGGTCAGCTTTGCGCTGGTGGTTCTCACGATGCTGGCGCTGGCGGCTGCCAACCTGATGGCGATGGCTTCGGGGCTGCGCTTCTGGCTTGCAGGCTTCCTGGGCGTGGGGGTTGCCTTCGTCGTCTGGGCGATGGTGGTCATGTTCCGCTTTCTTGTCAGCGAGCGGGAGAAGCGGCGCTTCGGCAAGGCGCTGGCGCAGTACACCTCGCCCGCCATCGCGCGGCGAATCGCCGAGGACGTCGGGCGGCTGGACCTCACCCCCGTGGCAAGCGAAGTGACGTGTTTCTTCAGCGATCTCGCCGATTTCACCGCGTTGAGCGAGCAGCATCTCGATCCGGAAACGACGCGGTCCGTGCTGAATCCATACCTCGAAACGATGAGCGCCGTACTGAACGCGCGCTCCGCGCTGATCAACAAGTTCATGGGCGACGGCATCTTCGCGTTCTTCAACTCGCCGGTGTACCCGTGCCGCGGGCATGCCCGACAGGCCTGCGAGGCGGCGATCGACTCGCAGCGCGCCCTTCGCGAGCTGATTGAACGTCGGCGCGGATCGCCGCTCGCCGGGGTGTTCGGGCAGCTTCGCATGCGGATTGGAATCGCCAGCGGCCCGGTGTACGTGGGCGACTACGGGAGCCAGAACAAACTCGACTACACGTGCATGGGCGACACGGTGAACCTCGCCGCGCGGCTGGAGCCGGCGAACAAGGTGTTTGGCACGAGCATCCTGGTCTCCGGCCCCACGCGGGAGGCGGCGGGCGACGGCCTCGTATTCCGGCGGCTCGGCTCGCTCCAGGTGAAAGGGAAGAAGATCGCGGTCCCCGTGTATGAGCTGCTCGGGCGCTCGGCGGACGTGCCGGCCGAGGCGATCGAGTATGCGGATCGGTTCGGCGCCGCCGTCGATCTGTTTCAGTCGCGCCGGTGGGAGGAGGCCGGCCGTGCCTTCGCTTCGTTGCTGGAGCATCGCGACGACCGGGCGGCGCGCCGGTACGCGGAGCTGGCGGCGGGCTACCGGATCGCTCCACCTCCCGACAACTGGAACGGCGCAATCGAGCTGACGGAGAAATAGCACGATCCGCCGTCACAACATTCCGCGGAGCCGGCGGGAGCCCGGGCGTCGGGCACGGCAACGCCACATCCTGCGGCTGTCGCGCTGGACCGCGGGTGTCATCGGCTTTCAGGGTGTCGCCGGCGATTCGGGTTCCGGGGGCAGCGGGGCGGCGGCAGGTTGCCCAGGGGTGTCACCGCCCGTCGGGCTGCGTGGTTCCCAGCCGCGTTCGCGGCACGCGGATCTCCAGATTCCGCGTGTACGACTTCTTTCCCGATGTGACGGTCGCGCGGATCGTGTATGTGCCGGGCGTTGCGTACGTGTGCTCGGGCGAGGCGATCCTGCTCTGTTGCCCGTCGCCGAACTCCCACAGATACAGATCGATCGGAACTGACGACTGCAAGCTGAACCGCACCGCCAGCGGGCGGGCGACGTCCGCTTCCGTCACCGTGACGCGGATCCACGGCATGGTCCGCACGACCCGGTGGATGAACCCGTAGACGGCCTGCGGCTCGCGCTGATGGGCGGAGGGCGTCTCCTCTTCGAAGACGTTCATCCGGTTCTGGCGAAGCCATTCCACGCAGGCGAGGCCCTGCGGTCGGGTGAAGTCGCTGATGTCACTGAAGCCGTAGATCACCTGCACGGGTTGCTGACGGTCCAGGTAGGGCAGACATGGCGCGAAGCATGCGGCGTTGAAGCTCGGCTGGCGAAGCGAGACCGCGCGGAAGACGTCGGGGTTCTTCAGCCCGGCGAAGAGCGCCGGGAAGGCCCCGCCGAGCCACCCGTACAGGAAGATGCTGTTGGCATCGACGTTCCGCGCGCCACGGATGTGGGCGACGATCCGCAGGATCGCCTCCTCATCCTGCCGTTCCTTTGTGACCCGCGCGGATGGGTCGCTCGAAGAACCGCCGGCGGAACTGACCAGCTCCGGTGCGGCCACCAGAAACCCTTTCTCCTCCGCAAGGGCCTTCCACTCGTCGATCTGGCTTCCGGCGCCGTCGAGGGGCCATTCCCCGTGACAGGCGACGACCAGCGGCCACGCCCGGTTCGCCGAGTACGTGGACGGCACGTAGAGGCGGTACTCGCGCCGCGTGTCCGGCTCGCGGAACGTCAGGCTCTCGCCGGGCGCATGACCCGGGTTCAGCACGGCGCAGCCGTACAGCGGAAAAGCGCAGAACGAGAAGGCGAGAAAGCAGAAAAGGCGGCCGCGCCGGGCGCTTTGTGCTCTTTCGTTTTCTCGCTTTCCCGCTTTCATCCACGTATCTCCAGGCCGCACTCGCCGAGAAAGGCGAGGAACGCCTCGCGAAACTCGTGCAGGTCTGCCTCCGCGAGCGTCCGGTCCGCATGGCCGACGCGTGCCCGGAAGGTGAAGCTTCGCTTGCCCGCCGGCACCGATCCGCCTTCGTAGCTGTCGACGAAGCTCAGCCGTCGGAGCAACGGGTGGCGGAATCGCGAAAGCTCGGCCGCGAGGTCGGCATAGCGCCGGCTCGCGTCGGCGAGGACGGAGAAGTCCACGTCCGTCTGCGGGTGCGTCGGAACCTTCGGCAGCGGCCGTGCGGCGGACCTGCCGCCGGCGACGCTCGAGAGGTCGATCTCTGCAAGCGCAATCGACCACGCCGCAAGATGCTCATCCATGGCCCGCCGGCAGGCCAGCGGCACCACGGTGACGTAGCCGATCGGCCGGCCACCCAGTAACACGCTCGACGTCTTCACTTTGTGTTGCCAGGGCGCGGGGCGGTCCGATTGCGGCGGGCCGAAGTCGATCGTTGCCTCGACGACCTGCATGGCCCACGTCTGCACGTCGCGCTTGAGCGTCGCGATCGCGATGTCTTCCTGCGAGGCCTTTCGGCCCGGCGCCACCCGCGCCAGCGCAAGATGACGCGCCTCGCGCCCGCCCCGGGCCTGCGGGAAGAACGTGCTGCCGATCTCGATCAGGTCGAACCGCTCGTAATGGTGGCGGTTCAGTTCGACGGCACGCAGCATTCCCGGTGCCAATGTCTGCCGCAGGTGGGGCGCCGGCTCGCCGCCGGCCGAGGCCGGATTGCGGATCGTCACGCACTCGCCCGCCTCGTAACCGATCCGTCGCAGCCACGCCGGCTCATACCAGATATAGTCGTGGATCTCCGTGTAGCCCAGCCCGCCGCAGAGAAGCTGCAGCGACTGCCGCTCGAGGCGATGCATCGCGTCCGGCTCGAAATGCCGGACCGTCACCTCCGGCAGGGCCGGCTCGATGTTGTCGTAGCCGACGCAGCGGGCGATCTCCTCGATCAGGTCCGCCTCGATCGAGATGTCCTTCGTCGCGCGGAAGCTCGGCACGTCGGCGACGATCTTGCCGTCCTGCAGCGTCACGCCGAACTCGAGTGATCTCAGGATGCGCATTGCCTCTTCCGCGCTCACCGGGCGCCCCATGAATCGCTGGAGGAAGCCCACGTCGAGGGTTACCCGGATTGGCCTGGCCGGTTGCGGGTAGGCGTCGGAGAGCCGGCTGGCCAGCTTGAGCTCCGGCAGCTCCGGCCGCGCGAGCTGGACGAACCGCTGGATGCTCAGGACCGTGTTCGCCGGGTCGAGCGACTTTTCAAATCGCGCGCTGGCCTCGGTTCGGTGGCCGAGCGCCGTGGCGCAGCGGCGGATCGTCGCGGGTTCGAAGTTCGCCGCCTCCAGAAGGAGGCGCGTCGTTTTCGCCGTAACTTCCGTGTCCAGCCCGCCCATGATGCCGGCGAGCGCCACGGACCGCCGCCGGCACTGGATCATCAGGGCGCCGGCCGGCATGGTTCGCTCCGTGCCGTCGAGCGTGACGAACTTCTCGCCCTCCTTGGCGACGGCCACCTCGATGCGGTCGACGTGTTCCGCGTCGAACGCGTGCATGGGCTGGCCGAGGTCCATCATGATGTAGTTGGTCAGGTCGACGAGCAGGTCGATCGGCCGCACCCCCACGTGAGAGAGCCGCGCCTGCATCCAAAGCGGTGCCGGCTGGGGGCGCACGCCGGTCATCATCAGCCCCGTATAGCGCGGGCATTTGACCGGGTCGTCGATCACGATCGGAATCTCCGGCAGCGTCGGGTCGTTGAGTTCCTCCAGCGGCACGACGGGGTACGGCTGGAGCGGCTTGCGGAGCATCGCGGCCAGTTCGCGGGCGATCCCGTAGTGGCCCCAGAGGTCCGGGCGATGCGTGATCGACTTGTTGTCGATCTCGATGATCCAGTCGTCCAGCACGCCGGCGACGGGAATGGCCGTCCCGGGTTTCGTGTAGGGCGGGAGCTTGACGGCCTTCTGCGTGAGCTGAGTGAGGCCGAGCATCTCGCCCGCGACGATCATGCCGGTGCTCTCGTGCCCGGCCACGCGGGCTTTGCCGACGCGGCCGAGGCCGGGCAGCGTGGCGCCCGGAGGGGCGAAGATGACCTTGTCGCCCGTGTGCAGTTCCGGCGCTGCGGTGACGGTGGGAAGCCGTGTACCGCCGATGTCCACGGCGGCCGAGGAGAGGTTGCGCGAGTCGGGCACGGGGCGGATGTCAACGATTTCGGCCGCGACAAGGCCCTCCGCGGCGACGGCAATCTGCTCGACACCTTCCACCTCGGCCGTCGTCATGGTGAATCGCTCGGCCAGCGCGCGACAGTCAAGGTCCGCCGGCAGATCGACGAAATCACGAAGCCAGTTCAATGATACATACATACGAAACTCGAAACTGGAAACAACGGATGAACGGACGGCGGTTCATACTTCGTCACTGCCCCGTTATGGCGGGGCCGCTCAGCTTCTCCGGGTATACGAGCGCCCGTAGATCGCCGCTGTTCAGGATCCGGATGTCGCTCACGCCGTACTTCATCATCGCCAGCCGCGTCAGGCCCAGCCCGAAGGCGAAGCCCGTGTATTCGTGCGGGTCGATCCGACCGGCGCGCAGCACGTTCGGATGCACCATGCCGCACGGGAGCACCTCGACCCACCCGCTCTGCTTGCACGTCGCGCAGCCCCTTCCGCCGCAGATCGTGCACTGCATATCCAGCTCGAAGCCCGGCTCCACGAACGGGAAGTAGCCCGGCCGCAGCCGGATCGTCACCTCGCACTTCAGGATCTCGCGAAGCAGCAGCTTCATGATCCCGATCAGGTTTGCGATCGAGATGTGCTTGTCGATCATCAGCCCTTCGAGCTGGAAGAACGTGTTTTCGTGCGAGGCGTCGATCGTTTCGTAGCGGAAGCACCGCCCCGGCGCGATCACCCGCAGCGGCGGCCCGAACCGCTCCATCGCCCGCACCTGGCAGGGCGAGGTGTGCGTGCGGAGCAGCATCCCGTTCGTCAGCCAGAAGGTGTCCTGCATGTCGCGGGCCGGGTGCATCGCCGGGATGTTGAGGGCCTCGAAGTTGTAGTATTCGGTCTCCATCTCCGGCCCGGCCACGACGGAGAACCCGAGCCGCTCAAAGACGTCCTCGACCTCCCACTGCACGTATGTCACCGGGTGCACGCTGCCGCGAGCGGACACCGGCGCCGGCAGCGTCGGATCGTACGTTTGCGCCTGCTGAACATCGGCGGCCGCAGCGCACCGCTCCAGCTCGCTACGGCGAAGCCGTACACGGTCCGTCAGCTCCTTCTTGAGCTCATTGAGTCGTTTGCCCGCAATTCCGCGCTGTTCGGGCGGGAAATCGCGGATCCGCCCGAGCAGCCCGGCCAGCGGGCTCTTCTTGCCGATCACATTCGCCTCGGCCTGCTTGAGCTCGTCGAGCGTATTCGCCCGTGCCAGTGCCTGCTCGGCCTCGGCCCGTATGTCGCGTACCTGCGTTTCGAGATCCGGACTCATGCCGCCTCTCCCCCTCTCCCTTCTGGGGAGAGGGACGGGGTGACGAGTAGCATCGCTTCCCGCTCGGACACGGCCGGGACAGGCCCGCCCGCCCGCCGCGTTGAAACGCCGTAGCTTAGGACGCGCCGATGCTTCTTGCAAGCGGCGCCGGACGTCTGCGTTGTCGCCCGGCGCGCCGCGTATTCGCACGGACTTGGATCGCTCCGCCGCTCTTGATTGCGGGTTGTCGGGCCGAAGCGCCCGATGTTGACTCGGCGGAGTTCGGCGCGTTCCAATCGTGCCGAGCGGCCCCGGCCGTCCGGCCGCAGACAGTAGAGTCTTGCGTCGCAGCTTGTGCGCGTCCTGGGCGCGGCCTGCCTTGCGCCCATGTGTCGCGCTACGGCGGCAGCGCTATCCGTCATTCTGAGGAGCGCAGCGACGAAGAATCCGGCTGACTGGCGCGCCCGTGTTCGGTTGCGGCCGAAGGTCGCCTTGGGGTAACGTTGTGGTACCCTTGCGGGTATCGGGCCGGTCAAACAGGATGCTGCTGAACGGAGAGGCTGCCGAATGCCTGGTGGACTGTCGCTTCTTGGCTCTGTCAGCTTCGCGTGGCTCCACGAGCACGGCGGCCTGCGGTTCGACGAGCCTTTCTTCATGGAGCCGCGATGCCGGCTCGAGCGCGAGCAGGCGGCGGCCCGCCTCGTCGCGGAGCGCTTCCCGGACGAGCCGGTCTATTGCTTCGAGGCCTGTCTTGTGCAGGTCGAGGGACGCCGCCGGCCGGTCGCCCTCGTCGGGGGCATCCAGCCGAACCTGATCCTCGGCGCCGCCCTCGGCGCAGAGCTCGTCTTCTACGGCGACAAGGATGCGGACATCACGCCGACACCCCTCGCCGGCATCGCTGACCTTGCCTCGCTCTGGCAGATCGATTGGCCGAACACCTGGCCCGTCGACCTGTTCCTGCGGCAGGTGCGGCAGATGCGGGCCGAACTGCCGCCGGAGTACGCCGTCGTTCCGCCGTTCTTCTGGGACACCACCGGCCGGGCCACGGTGCACGGCATATTGACCACCGCGCAAAAGCTGGTCGGCGAGCGGGTGTTCCTCGATGTTGTCGATAATCGCACCTTCGTGCGAGAGCTGTTCGACTGGATCGCCGACGCCTACGCTCGCCTGATCCGGCTCTTCGCCGACGCCGCCGGGATGCCGATCACCGGCCTTCACGTCGGCGAGTGCTCGGCCTGCATGCTCGGCCCCGACGAGTTCGCCGAGCTCGTCCTGCCGCCGACGAACAAGCTCATCGGCCTCTTGTGCAGCGCATCGGATCAGCCGCCATTGCGGACGGCGTTGTCAGTTGGCGAGGCGCGGGCGCCCGCCGGCAATGGGGGGCGTGCGTCCCACCCGACAGAATGCAGGCAAGATGCCCGGTGGCCCGGGGGCGAGCAAGATGTTCGGTTGCCCGCAGGCGGGCAGGATGTCCGGTCGCTCGGTGGCGCGCAGTATGCCCGCCCCCCAGGCGAGGCAGCCCTCTCGCACGCCGCGGCGCCACCCGCGGCGGCGGCCCGGTCCGAGGCAGGTGCCGCGGAGCGCGGGCCCGCCCGGTTCGGCGCGCGCCTGCACTCGTGCGGCCTCTCCGACCACCTGCTCGACGCGGCGGCGGGGCTCAACAACCTGGCCTGTCTGAACGTCGGCAGCGGCACGAGCGTTTCTGGCATCCGGGAGCGGTTCGGCGCTATTCGCATCGACCTGATTCCGCCCCCGCACCTTCTTACGGCTGCCGAACCTTCGGCGGTCGATGCCTGGGTCCGCCGCGTGCTCGAGGACAACGGCGGGGGGCCTCTGGAGTTTCAGTTCCACCTCGACGCCGGCCAGCCCGAAGCGAATGCCCTGCAGATTGCCCGGACGCTCCGGGCGATGGGCATTGCCTGCCCCCGCGAGGCGGTATTCTGATCCCGGCCCCGCCGATGCGCCGCCGGCGGTGGGGCGGCGGACATCACCGCGCTATTGACATCCCCGCCGGAATCCCTTCTAATGGGTCCGGTCCAAGGGGCGGTTAGCTCAGCTGGCTAGAGCGCCTGCTCGACATGCAGGAGGTCGTTGGTTCAAGTCCAATACCGCCCATCGGCAGTTGCCGCATCAATCGGTACTTGCGAGAAACGCCCGGTCAGACCGGGCGTTTTTCGTTCAGAATGTTTGCGCGTGGCGCGTTGTTACCGGCGGTGCCGGACGCGTGTATAAGGGGTCAGACCGGGCGTCGCGCGCCCGCGGTCCGCGACCGACGAGCATACCGAGGAGACAGCGTATGAAGGCATGGCGAGCGGCCGGCATGCTTATCGCATGCGGATGGCTCACGACAGCGGCTGAGGGGAACGACCGGTTGAGCCCGGAGCTGGAGCGGCTCGAATCTTCCTTGGGTAAGGCCGAGATCACGATGACGCAGGCAATCGAGGCCGCGACGACGGCGATCGGCGGCGGCAGGCCCTGCGCAGCGAGATTCGAGCCGGGGGATGGCAGGCCGCAGTATGAGGTGAAGATCCTGGCCGGCGGGCGACTCGTGTGTGTCGAGGTCGACGCCGTCACCGGAAAGGTGCTCAAGGCCGGACCCGCCGAGACGAGGCCGTCCGTCTGTCGGTGGAGCTTTGACAAGGCCCCGACCGGCCGGACGCCGCCCGGCTGGCTGGTCCGGCAGAACAACCCGACCCGGGAGCCGGCGAAGTGGACGGTCGAGCGGGACGCGGAGGCGCCGAGCAAGCCGAATGTGCTGATGGTCCGCACCGAGAACGGCAACGCGACGTTCAACCTCGCGCTCGCGGAGGAGACGTCCTGGTGCGACCTCGATCTGGGCGTGAAGCTTCGCGCCGATACCGGCAGGCTCGATCAGGGCGGCGGGCTTGTCTGGCGCTGCCGGGACGAGAACAACTACTACATCTGCCGGATCAACCCGCTGGAGAACAACTATCGGCTCTATCGCGTGGTCGACGGGAAACGCGAAATGCTCGCTTCGGTGGATTTCCCGACGCCGGCGGGCAGGTGGTTTACACTTCGCGCGACGATGAAAGGCGACCAGATCGCGTGCTACTGCGACGGCAAGAAGTGGCTCGAAGCCAAGGACGGCACATTCCGGAACGCCGGCATGATCGGGTTGTGGACGAAGGCCGATGCGTCGAGTTCCTTCGATGACCTCGTCGTGCGGCCGTACGGCGAGGAAGGCGAAGTCGAGGCGCCGGTTGGCGCGCGACTTGGGAACAAGCCCGAAACGAGGCAGGAAAAGTAGAGGCGTGGGATCACATGGCAGCTTGTACAGGCGTCTGGGCGACGAGCAGCGGGGGCGACGGCTCTGAAAACCGGAAGCGGTCGCCGCAACGGTCGGGCAGCGGGCGAGGCCGTCGTACCGCCGGCGCGCTGGCCGTCGTATGCTGGCTGGCGGCGTCGGCGACGAGCCGGGCGGCGATGCTGGACGTGCGGAAGATCAGCGAACTCGCAGGCGTGCCGGCCACGATTACCGCCGACGGCGTGGTTCGGATCGCCTGGCCTCGCACCGATGTTGTGGTGAAGGTGGACGGAGCGGCGATCAAGCCGTTCGCGGGGCTTACGACGTGGGCGGCGTTCGCGCCGTCGCCGGGCGGTGCGACGGCGGCGGGCGAGGTCATCGTGTTCGAGGACGAGGTGGACGCGGCCGTCGATGCCGCGCTGGCAGGGGGCCTGCAGGTGACGGCGCTGCACAACTGCTTCCTGCATGACGAGCCGAGGGTCTACTCGCTTCACATCGGCGGCGACGGGGCGGCGGACAAGCTTGTCGCGGGCGTGCGAGACCTGTGGGAGGCAATCCGCGCCGTGCGCCGGGCGCGCCCGCAGCCGGCGGCGGTGTCGGCGGGCAAGGCGCCCGCGCCGGGTCGGATCGACTCGCGGGCGATCGAGCGGATCGTCGAACGCCGGACGGAGACGCAGGACGGGGTCGTGAAGGTGACGATCAGCCGGGACGGCCTTCTGCGCATGACGAAGATTACGGCCACGATGGGGCTGGCGACGTGGGCGGCGTTTGCCGGCAGCGATCGGATGGCCGTGATGGACGGCGAGATCATCCTTACGGCTGACGAGGTTTCGCCGGTGCTGCGGGCGCTGCGGGCTGCCGGGATTCACGTCGTCGCGCTGCACAATCACATGATCGGCGAGCAGCCGACCTTTTACTTTGCGCATTTCCGCGGTTCGGGCGAGGCCCAGCGGCTGGCGAAGGCGTTTGTCGCGGCCCTGACGGCCCAGAAGAACGCGTCGAGGCCTGGCAACGTGCGGCCATGAGCGGGCCTGGGTATGGCCATCAGGAGGTGTACGGGGCGCAATGTCGGGGTTGACTTGCTCATTATGCCCGGCTGGGCGTGCGCAGAGCGAAGACAAGATGCTCCGCTGCATTTCGCATGAGAGCGACTGCCTGTCCTCGTGCGGACGCGCGGCGGATGGTTGCGGGGAACGGACCGGTTGTTAGACTGACTGAACCATGAATCATGACAAAGTGATGCAGAATCGGGCTTGGAGATGGTTAGTCGGGCTTGTGGCGGCGGGCCTCGGGGTAGTCGGCCTTGCCGGAGCGGCGGGGGCGGCACCGGCGGCGGAAGCGAAGGCGAAGAGCGATCCGAAGGCGTGGAAGCTCCAGACGCGGCCGGCCAATCCCACGACCTGCCCCATCGGGCCGCGGTCGGCGAAGGTGCGACCGTGGCAGGCGATCTTCCGGGGCATCGACTACACGATGGCGGAGACGGACACGCCGCGGCCGCTGAAAGTCCATGCGGCCCGCATCGACCTGAGGGAGCCTACGATCTCGTTCTTCGTGACCCCATCGAACGGCAAGCCCGGCGAGGCCGACGCGGAAAAGGCGAGCACGTTTCTGCGGAAGTATCGGTGCCAGCTTGCGATCAACGCGACGCCGTGGGACCGGCTCGTCAAGGAGGAGGGGCAGCCCGTGCGGATCACCGGGCTGAGTATGTCGCGGGGCGATTGCTACTCACCGCCGGCGCCGGACACGTACGGCTCGTTGTTGATCAGCAAGGACAACAAGGCGTGGATCGCCCAGCCGCCGGTGAGCACGAAAGGGGCGTACAACGGCGTCGGCGGGTTCCGCATGCTGTTGTGGCGGGGCAGGAACGTGGCCTGGGATGATTTCCTGCAGCCACGGACGGCGGCGGGGGTATCGAAGGATGGGCGCTATCTGTATCTCGTCGTGATCGACGGGCGGCAGAAGGGCTACAGCGAGGGCGTGACGACCGGCGAGGAGGCGGAGTGGATGCGGATGTTCGGGGCGTATGATGCGCTGAACCTGGACGGCGGCGGCTCGTCGGTGATGGTGATCGACGACGGGCAGGGCGGGGCGAAGGTGCTCAACCGGCCGATCGAGGCAGGCATCCCGGGAAGGGAGCGGATCACGGCGAATCACCTCGGGGTGTACGCCAAGCCGGTGGCGTCGGCGCCGGCCTCACCGTGACCGGGGGGCGTCGTCCGGCTGTGGAGGGATCGCGTTGGGCGCGGTGCTCCCCCTCCCTGCAAGAAAAGGGGCGCTGTACTCGGCCAGCACCACCGCGCGGCCGGGTCAACTCAGGGGCGACGCAGGTTGCACTACGCAAGTGGAATGCGTGAGTGCCCCAATGCATCCCGTTCGGGTGGCAGGGTCACCGGTTGAGGCGATGGCTGCGCACTTTGGGCGGCTGGGTCTATTGCCCCGCCACAGGGCGGTTTGGTGCTCTTGCCGGGGCCGCCATACATTTCCTTCGCTGCGGTTACGGCGCGAGCGGGAAACGCAGGAAAAAGAGCTTCTTGGCGGTTTTTCCTTGCATGCCTACGGTTTCTGGGATAAATTATTAGCGGTCGGCGCTCACTCTCAACAAACGATACGAGCGGAACCGGGAAGGAAGTTCCTCACGGGAAAGAGGCCGAGGGCGAGCGCCGGCCGTATCGGCGAGGCAGACCGAGCCGCGGGCGGCGGGTGAACCGTGCTGGCCATGATGGCTTGCGGATTCGCTAGTGCCCGACACCTCTACGGCTCGGAGTAGAAGGCGTTACTTGCAGAGTGTTGCAAGGCCCGGGCGCGGAAGCGCGTGCCTGCGGCCGGAAGAGTCGATTCGGCGCGCACGGGCTCGCTTTCTGCAGTTCCGCCGAGCGGGCTGCTCGGAACGCACGCGCGGGAGGAGATGCCGAGGTACGACCTCCGCGCCGAGAAAGGAGGTGGGAGCAACCCAATACGGTTGGCGAATCCAGGCGGCGACATGCCGTGCCGCTGCCGCGGTTGTGTATGTTGTTGTCAAGGGAAGGGATACAGGAGCATGTTGAGGAGAATAGCACATGAAAGTCTGGATTATGGCGCTGATAGGCATGCTGGTGGGGGCATCCGTTGCAGTGGTGCAGGCGCTGCCGGTGAACGTGCCCGATTTTGCCAGTGATCCCTCCGGGCCGGCATTTACGATCGAGGCCATCGGTCCGACGGAAGGAGCCTCTCAAAACATCGCGACGGCGCCGACGCTCACGTACGGCATCACGGATCCGGAGACCGGTACCCCGAATACGCTGCAGATGAACTGGCACCCTGTGAATCCCGACGAGCCGGCGCAGGCGGGCTGGCGGCTGAAATTCGGTATGGATCCCGACGTGCGGAACCAGCAGTTGACGCTCTCAATCAACCCGCCAGGGGTCAACAACCCGCAGAACTGGCCGGCGATCACCCAGATGGAGGTCCGCATCACGGACATCAACGGCCTTTCGGCGGGCGGATGGGGGTTCAATACGGACCAGATGGGGTTGATCGCGCTGGGCAACGATCCCCTGGCGGCCGGAATGGCACCGATCATGCCGGGCCCGCCACCGCTTTGGCCGCCGCCGTGGGCGTCGTTGGCCAACAACTCGATGCAGGTTGTTACGATCAACATCGGGAACGGACCGGTAGCGGGCAGTGCGGTGATCATGGGCGGGCCCCTGGGAAACCTGATCGGCCCGAACTACCTGATTGCCGGCAACGGCGGGAACCTTGCACAGGCCGCGAGCCTCGACTTCTACGAGAATGGGATACTGCGCGGCTCCCAGGCGATTCCGGTTAACGGGCCGCCGGGCATCAACAACTACTGGGATCACGTGTTCCTGACTCCGGAACCCGCGTCAATGGCCTTGCTGGCGTTGGCAGGCGGGGTTGCGCTGGCGCGTCGTCGGCGGTGAGGTTGTTGCAGGCGGTTGCTGAAGAGGCTGGGGCTGTGGGTCGTGGGGTGCGGGCGCTGCCGTCGGCGCAAAGGCATTGTCTGTGTGCCGGTGCGGTGGTGCGCGCGGGGACCGTGCGCGCCTGCGGCGCTTTCGGATCGAGCGTTTCCTTCGTTCCCAGCCCTGTAGCGCAGGCCTCGCCCGCAGTTCGACGTGGAGTGCGACTTTTCCGAGACGGCGGGCGTTCCGGAGAGACCGAACCCACACGGAGGTCGGACGTCTCGGCGGCTTTCCGGCGCGCAAGGGTGCGTCCACCCGCTGCTCGCCGTTCACTGAGCAAGCCATGCGTTGAGCCATGTGACCGCGGAAGCGGCATCGGTGTCGGGCACGATGAGACGCATGTCGAGGCAGGTGTCGGGAACGATGGGGATTCCGATTCGGCCGTCGGATTCCGCGGCGGGATCGTTCTGCAGAGGCTGCCACCGGCCGTTGCGCTTTTCGCCGAGTTGAACTCGGAGGCGGCCACGGGCTGGACCGTGCGGGAGGCTTACGTGGCCGGGCTCAAAGGGCAGGATCAGGCGGACGGTGGCGGTGCGGAGATCGGCGGGCTCATTGTCGGGGCTCAGGGCGACTGCGGCGGCCAAGCCTTCGGAGCTGAAGATGGCTTGTGATGAACCGTCAGGCGTCTTGATCGTCAGGGTTCCCTTCAGGCTTGCGGCGCGGAGGCGGGCCTCTTCGACCCAGACCATCGCGGGCGCCTTGCCCTCCAGGTGCAGTTCAAGGGGCAGGGTGCCTACCGTGGCGGCGTACGTTTTCGGTGAGTCGTGGCGGCGGACGATGATGAGGGCCTCGCCGTGCTTCGTCGGGAGGCGGAAGACGGAGTCGGCGGCATCGTCGGGTCGAACGTTGACGCGGCGGATCGAGGCGCCGTCGCAGAAGCGGCGGTACACGTCGATGAGGGTTTCCGGGGCGGCGATCTCAATCGGCCATGGGACGTAATAGAGCTTGCCCTTCCCGACGACGGATTCGACGGCGGGTTGCGGCTTGGCGGCCGTCTCGCGCGGCCAAGGGGGGGCGACGCTCATTTCCCTCAGCCCGAGCGCGGCCGCACGGTCGCGGCGCGTCGGCTTGCGGTCGATCGAGAAGGCGACGGAGCCGGAGAGGTAGAGGCGGCCGCCGTCCTTCACGAACGATAACACCCGGGCGAAGACATCGTCGTCGACAGCATAGGGGCAGGGCCAGAGGATGGCCTTCGTCGGCAGCGTGGCGGCGGCGAGGTCCTCCTCGTTGATCACGTTGAACGGCACGCCGAGGCGGATGAGTGCGGTGATCGATGCGTAGAGGGCGTTCTGCATGTCGGCGGCGTGGGGGCCGAAGCGGTTGCCGTCGGGGAGCAGGAGCGCGAGTTCGGGCGCCTGGTAAACCGGTTCAAGTTGCCGGGCGAGGAGTGAGAAGTTGCGGTAGGCGAGCATGACGTCCTTGGGGACGGAGCAGCCCTGGCCGACGTGGCGGATGCCCCAGGGGAAGATGGCGCCGGAGAAGTCTTTGAACGACCAGTTGCAGATGAAGCCGGCGCCGAGGCCGAGGGCGTAGTGACCGACGTTGAGGTAGTGGTCGATGCTCTCGCGAGGCATGACCCCGTCCTCGCCGTGCGTGCGACGGTCGTGCATGGGGATGCTGCCGAACTCGCCGAGGCTCAGGGACTTGCCGTAGGCGCGGCGGTCGATGAACTTGAGCTGCGCGGCGAGCTGGTGGATGTCGCCGTAGTAGTGGCAGTTGCTGAAGGCGACGGCGCGAGCGGCGATGGCGGGGTCGCCGGCGGCGGGTGTCCGCAGGAGGCCGATCGTGAAGAGGGCGTCGGGGTCGCCTTCGCGGATGCCCTCGGCGTTGGCTCGAAGCCATCGTTCGAGAAGGTAATGCTTGAAGCGGTCCCTGTCGCGGGTGTGCAGGTCCTGCCACGCGGGCGAGGCGGCGGGGAGCTGCGCGGGGATCGGATCGGGGCGGTTGCCCGGGCGGCCCCATGCACGCCACGCGGCATCGAGTGAGCCGTAGCGGGCAACGAGGAAGCCTTCCCAGAGCTTCTGGACGGCAGGCTCGCCGGCGGGGGCAGCGTTCGGCTCGTTCTGGATGTCGTAGATGAGGTTGGGGAGGCCCTTGAATCGAGCGACCCAGAAGCGGTTCCACGTGCGCTGGGCGTCGAGTTCGTCGTCGGTGAGGGCGATGGGCAGCCAGTCGTGCAGTGTGAGGAAGATCACGACGCCGTGGTTGCGGGCGAGTTGGACGATGGCGTCCAGTTGGCGGATGAGGCGCTCGGGCGGCCGCTGGGCGAGGAGCATGACGGGGTGGCTGATGTCGCCCTGATAGCCGCGGTGTGCGAAGGGAGAGAAGTGGAGGATTCGCACGAGGCGCAGGCCGGCGTCGGCCATGTCGGCGAAGTCGCGATCCCAGGTAAGCGGGCCTTCGTCGAGGGCGTAGAAGATCTCGCCGGTGGTGTTGGTTCCGGTGAGGAAGGTGGCGCGGCCGTCGCGGCGGAAGTAGTTGTCGTTGAGTGAGAGGGCGGCGTCGGCCGGGCGCGGGCCGAGGTGCCAGACGACGAAGGCCGAGCGGAGGCGGTCCACGACGTTGTTGTCGACGAGGAGTTCGGCGGTGAATTCGTGGAGGCCGGTTTCGTTCGCGGGCTGGCGAGCAGCTCGACAAGATGTCTTCCCGACCGCCGCGATCTCGTCGCTCGCTTCGCCCGGGCGGCCGTATGCAGAGCGGACGCAAGATGCTTCGCTTCGCTCAGCATGACGGCCGCTGCTGCCGGTGTGCCGGGCAGCGGGTGAGGGCGGCGTCGGGTCAGGTCGGTCGAAGGCGACTTCGATCGTACGCGTCTCGCCGGGGTTGAGGGTGACGGAAATCGTCTTCGGGGCGTGGGGGGCGAGGGTAAAGCGCACCCCGGCGGCGAGTGGTTCGGGGTCGAAGTTCGCGAGGCGGGCGGAGAGGCGGACGGTCCGCTCGTCGTGATAGCAGGCGAGGTCGCTCGAGAGATCGACGAAGAAGCGGCGGGCGAGCAGGGCGTCCACGGTGCGCAGGAAGAGGTCGGTCATCTCCGGGGCGTGCGGGGCGCCGGACGCGAAGAGGTCATGCGACGTGACGCCGAAGAACGCCCAGGCGGAGCCGCGGTAGGGGCCGTCGAAGACGTACGCGATGGAGCCGACCGGTCCGCGGGGGCGGCCGAATGCGTCGCGGGCCTCGATGAGCGGGATCGTCCGGGCGTACAGGTCGGGGAAGACCGGGCTGTTCTTCGCGATCATGGAGCGGGCCGCGTAGCCCCGAACCCGCAGGGTCCATTCGAAGCCGGCGGGTGCGATGAACTGGTCGTCGGCGGGTACCAGCTTCTCGACGTGCTCCAGCAGAAACGCCGGATCGAAGGCGCCGATCTGGTCGGGCCGGGTGGTCATCGTGTCGCCGGGGCGGCCGAAGCGGGTGTTGAAGGAGTAGAAGGCGTCGTCCCTGTCGAGCTGCGCGGCGGTGACCATCCGGCGGGAGTCGGCGGCGATGAGCTTGCCGCCCGGGCCCGTGTAGACGGGGCGATCGAAGACGTAGCCGCCCGCGGAGAAGAAGCCGCCGCCGTGCATGAGGTAGTTGCGGATCGCGGGTTCGGCGGCCGCCGGGTAGTTCGGGCCGTACGGCAGGATGAGCAGGGGGAAACGCTTCGGGGCGAGGATGGCCGGATCGGCCAGATGTTCCGCGTTGAGCATGGCAGTGCCGTAGCCGGCGCGTTCGAGGACGGAGGCGAGGTACGCGGGGTCGGAGGGCGCGCAACTTGCGTTCTTCATCGCGGCGAACCTTGCGTCGGCGAAGACGGCGATGGTCGCCTTGCGTCCCGGCTTCACTGTCGGCAGGGTCGTGCCGGACGGATGCGTTGCGACGGTTATCGGCGGCGCGGTGAGCCAGTCGATCGCGGTGACCGCGATCTCGGCGTCCGCGCCGTTGAAACCGAGAAGCATCTTCGTGGCGGTTGTGAGTTGGCGAGTGCGGTTGCCGCGTGGTTGATATTCCATGCGTGCGAGCAGAACGTCCACGGTGCGCGGAGCGGTGGGCCAATCTGCCAGGCCACCGTCGGCATCGGTGACGCGAGCAAGCCACGCGTCGCCGTCCGGTTCGAAGAGCCAGAGGTGGAGCATCGCACCGGGGTTGGCCGTGATCTTGTGGAGGCGCAGACGCACGGCGTACGCGTCGGGCGGGACGGTGACCGGGTGGGCGGCGTTGCCCCAGCCGGGCGGCTGGTGTGTGTAGGTGAACCGCAGGGCAGGCTGGTTCTCGACGGTGGCGGCCGTGATGGCGGGGGCGTGACCGCCGTCGGCGTTGGGCGTCCAGGCGGCTGCGTCAGCGCCGGCGTGTATCGGGCCGGCGGCGTTTGCGGCGGCGATTACGAGGAGCGCCGGGACGACGGCGGTCATTGGTCCACAGCGGCCGGGGCGGACAAACGGCGATGGGCCGCGCGTGCGCGCGTCTCCTGTTCGAGTGCGCTCGGGGTGCGTCCGAATTGCCATATCTTACGGAATGTACGGCCGGCGGACCGGCCATCCGGGGTATCCGCAATCGGTCGCTCGCACGCGCAGATGCGCGACTACGGGTTACGCCCTCCTGTGAACAGGCCGATGATGAGGTCGCTGATCGGGAAGGTGCCGAAGGTGTTGCTGACCTGTCCGGTGACGAACTGGATCGTGCCGCTGAAGACCGCGTCTCGCGCGAGCTGGGTGCATGTCATGGCTCCGGCGAGGCATCCGTAGAGCAGGGGACAGAAGAACACCCATCGCCACAAGGTGTGCCGTTTCATATCGGTAGACTCCTTCCACGGATCGCCGGATCCGGCATGACCGCGCCGCCGGATTCCGTCGAGCGTACATTCGGGCCGCCCAACAATCCCGGCGGCGGGATTATAGCCGGAAGGCCCCGGCGCGGGAATACCCCGGCGCGGCGCGCGTGTTCGTTTCCCAGGCGTAGGCCGTAGAAACGGCACGAAGCCGGGCTGAAGTCGGCCCCGGAGAAGAAAAGAAGCGAAAGCCCACGAAGTGCCCGTTCCGCTTCGCGTAGCCGCGCGGCCCGACCGGAGGGCCGGTGTTTCGTCCGGCGAAGAAGGCGAGGGAATGGCCGCATTCCCCGCGGCACGGCCATGCCGGTCGTGGCGGGGTTTCTCGCGAACGCTGAGGACCGGGCGAGACGGCGGCGCAGGGTTGGGTGGGGACGGCTCGACCCTGCGCCGTTGAGACCCGTGATTCGCGAGAGGCGCACCGATGCCGGGCCGGCGCGGCGGTTGGTGGCCAGGGGGCCTCGACAGGCGGTAGAATGGCAGGGGAATAGTGGTTGTCGAATACGAGGTGTTATGGGAAAGCCGCGCGAATCGGGTCATGGCGGGGGGCGTGGACGAAAGGTCCGCGTGGACTTCCGCCGGAACCGGCAGGACCGGCGGCGACAGAAGACGTTGCCGCCGCATCTGGCGGAACAGGTTGACGAGATCGACGACCTGGCATCGCCGTCGTGGGAGACGGTTGCGGCGAAGGGGGAGCTTTCACGGAAGCGGACGGTTGTGGAGGGCGAGGAACCGGCGACGGAAGGCACGGCGGTGGGGACGGTCGTGGCCGTGCGCGGGTTGATCGCCGATGTGGAGGGACCGGGCGGCGAGCGGTGCGCATGCACGGTTCGCCGCGTGCTGCGGACGCTGCGGATCGGCGAACGGCACCCGGTGGTCGTGGGCGATCGGGTGCGGTTCCGGCCGGCGGCGGTGCGGGGCGGCTCGCCGCCGGAGGGCGTGATCGAATCGGTTCTCCCGCGGCGGACACGACTGTGCCGCGCGACGGAACGCGAGACGCACCTGATTGCGGCGAACGTGGATCAGGTGGTCGTGGTCGCATCGGCGGATGAGCCGCCGCTGAAGCCGTCGTTGATTGACCGCTATCTGGTTTCGGCGAGCGCGGGCATGATGGCGGCGGTGGTGTGTGTGAACAAGATGGATCTGGACACGGACGGCTACGCGGCCGAGGTGCTGGAGCGTTACCGGCGGATCGGGTATCCGGTCGTGGCGACCAGCACGGTGAGCGGGCTGGGGATCGACGCGCTGCGAGAGATCCTTGCGGGGAAGTCGTCGGTTCTCGCCGGGCAGAGCGGCGTGGGGAAGAGTTCGCTGCTCAACGCGATCCAGCCGGGGCTGAAGCTGCGCGTCGGAGAAGTGTGCAAGGAGACGGCCAAAGGGCGGCACACGACGACGACGGCGCAGTTGCTGAAGCTGGAGGCCGGCGGATACGTGGTGGACACGCCGGGCGTGCGGGCGTTCGAGCTGGCGATGATTCCGGTGAGTGAGCTGGAGGCGCACTTCGTCGAGTTCGAGAAGCACGTGGCGGGCTGCAAGTTCGCAAACTGCACGCACACGCACGAGGTCGGCTGCGCGGTTCTGGCGGCGGTGGAACGGGGCGAGATTCACCCGGCGCGGCACGCGAGCTATGTGCGGCTCTTCCGGGAGCGGTCGGGGCTGGTGCCGATGGCCGAAGACGCGGAGGAGGAGCACGAGAGGCGGTGAGAACGGATCGCGGCCGCGCGTCCGGCGACGCCGGGAAAACGCGCGCAAACGGGAAAGCCGCTGACCGAGCGGGGCTGGCGCGGTTCGTGCGGGGGCATTGCGGCACGTGCGTCGGCGATCGCGGGTGTGCCGGCTTCACACGCCCATAATGTTGTAGCCGGCATCCACGTAGATGTTCTCGCCGGTTACGGCGGAGGCGAGATCGCTGACGAGATAGACGGCGGTGCGTCCGACTTCGTCGGAGTCGATGTTGCGGCGAAGCGGCGCCTTTTTCTGCACCCAGGCGAACATCTCGTCGATGCTTCCGACGGCCATGGCGGAGAGGGTGCGGCAGGGGCCGGCGGAGATCGTATTGACGCGGATGCCGTCTTCGCCGAGCTCGGCGGCCAGGTATCGTGCGGCACATTCCAGGGCGGCCTTGGCGACGCCCATGACGTTGTAGCCTGGGACGACTTTCTCGCTGCCGTAATAGGTGAGGGCGACGATGGAGCCGCCGCAGGACATCATCGGGCGGGCCCGCTGAGCGATGGCGATGAGCGAGTAGGCGGATATGCCGAGGGCCTGGGTGAACGCTTCGCGCGAGGTCGCAGCGAACTTTCCGTGCCGCAGGTACTTGCGATCGGCGAAGGCTACGGCGTGGATGAGGAAATCGAGCCACATGTATCGCCGTTTGGCGGCGTCAAAGAGGGCGTCGAGATCCTCGTCGCGGCTGACATCGCAGGGATGGAGCCAGGGATCCTTGACACCGCCGGCTTCGATGGTTCGCCGGACGCGGCGCTCCATTTTTTCGCCGGGCAGATAGGGGAAACCGCATGCGGCCCCGTGGTCGATCAGGTGCCTGGCGATGTGCCAGGCAAGACTGTTTTCGTTCGCTACGCCGAAGACGAGGCCCTTCCGGCCGGTGAGCAATCCCATGCGAATCCTTTCACAGCGAAGAGACCGCGCGTTCGCGCCTTTGCAGACGATAGTTGGGGGGGATTCGCCCGGAGTCAAGTGATGCGGGTTGGCGGAAGCGGGTGGGGCCGGCGGCGCTATAATCCGACATGAGGCCGCCGGGGCCTGCCGGGGAAATCGGCTTTCGCGGCGATCCGGCGGGGTGGGCGAACAGGCGTCGAGCGGAGGTCGGTATGGCCACGGTCCGAGACATCCTTGCGAAGAAGGGCGCGTTCGTTGCCGCAGTGGGGAGGGACCATTCCGTCCTGGATGCGGCAAAGGAGATGAACACGCGGCGCGTCGGGTCGCTCGTGGTGACCGAAGGCGAGAGCGTGGTCGGCATCTTCACGGAGCGGGACATCCTGACGCGGGTCGTGGCGGTGCGGAGGGACCCGGAAACGACACCGGTGGGCGAGGTGATGACGGCGCCGGTGGCGGTTTGTCACCCGGATACGACGGTGGAAGAGTGTCGCGGGGTGATGACGAAGCAGCGGATCCGGCACCTGCCGGTTGTAGAGAACGGGCGACTCGTCGGGATCATCACCAGCGGGGACATCCTCGCGCGGGAGATGGCGGCGCAGCAGTCCACGATCGAGTACATGCACGAGTATCTGTACGGGTTGGCACGGTAAGCGCCGCGGATGGACCGGTCAGGGCCGGAGACCTCATTTGCGGCGGGTCGGGGGCTGGAGGGCCCTGCTACCTTGGCATTGCGGCCGTGAAACGGCGGACGACTTCCCCGATTGCCGGGTCCGGGGCGAGCTTCGCAACCTCGGCGCTGTCGCGATTCTTGATCTCCACCACGCCGTCCTTGAGGCTCTTCTTGCCAACCGTTACGCGGATCGGGATGCCGATGAGGTCGGCGTCCTTGAACTTGGGGCCGGGTCGGACGTCGCGGTCGTCGAGGAGGACGTCGAGGCCCTTCGCCGACAGTTCATCATGCAGCTTCGTCGCCACGGCCGACACTTCGGCGTCGGCGGCGTCGAGGGCGCAGATCAGTACGTGGTAGGGGGCGATTGCCATCGGCCAGATGATGCCGTCTTCGTCGTGGTGGGCTTCGATGGCCGCGGCGACGATGCGGTTCAGGCCGATCCCGTAGCAGCCCATGATCATCGGGCGGCTCTTGCCCTGCGCGTCGAGGAACTCGGCCTTCATCGCCACGCTGTATTTGGTGCCGAGCTTGAAGACGTGGCCGATCTCGATGGTCTTGATGAACTCCAGTGGCTTGCCGCTCCTGGGGCAGCGGTCGCCGGGGGCGACGTTGCGGATGTCCGCCACACGGACGCGATCGCCGGTGAGAGGGAAGTCGCGGCCGGGGTTCACGTTGCACACGTGGTAGTCGGTCCTGTTTGCGCCCGTCGCGGCATTGCGCATGACGGAGACGGCCTGGTCGATCAGCATGAGGATCGAGGCATCGCGGTCGAGGAGGCCCTGGGGGCCGGCGAAGCCGACGTTGGCGCCCGTGAGCTTCTCGATCGTGTCGGCGTCGGCCAGCTCGATGGCGGCGGCGCCGGCGGCGCGGCGGAGCTTGGACTCGTTGATCTCGTGGTCGCCGCGGACCAGGGCGACGACCGTCCGCGTGTTCGCCTCGCCGCCGTTCCGCATTGTCGCAGGGTGTGGGTCTTGACCGGCCGGCGGGCGGGCCGCCCGCCCTCCATCCAGTGTGGCGGTGTAGATGAGGGTCTTGATCATCTGGTGGGGCCTGGTGCCGAGGAAGGCGCAGACCTCGTCGATCGTCCGCTGGTTGGGCGTGTGGACCTCGCGAACGGGCTGCATGGGACTTTCGTCCTGAGGCAGGGGGGCGCAGGCAGCGCGTTCGATGTTGGCAGCGTAGTCCTCGCCCTTGACGACGATGTCCTCCCCCGCGTCGGTGGGGACCATGAACTCATGGGAGGCGTCGCCGCCGATGGGGCCGCTCTCCGCCTCGACGACGAGGTAGGGCAGACCGCAGCGGCCGTAGATTCGGCAGTAGGCGTCGTACATTTTCTGGTAACTCGCGTCGAGGCCGGCCTTGTCCACGTCGAAGGAGTACGCGTCCTTCATGAGGAACTCGCGGGTCCGCAGGACGCCGCTCTTGGGCCGCTGCTCATCGCGGAACTTGGTCTGAATCTGGTAGAGCGTGATGGGAAGCTGCCTGTAGCTGTTGATGTAGCTGCGGACGATATCCGTGATGCACTCCTCGTGGGTGGGGCCGAGGACGGTGCCGCGGCGCCATTCCTGATCCTTCAGGCGCAGAAGGGTGTCGCCCATGACGACATCGCGGCCGGATTCCTGCCACAGCTCGATGGGCTGCATGGCGGGCATGAGGAGCTCGATCGCGCCGGCACGGTCCATTTCCTCGCGGACGATCTGCTCGACCTTGCGCAGCACGCGGTACCCGAGGGGAAGGTACGAATACGAACCGGCGGCCACCTGCCGGATCAGGCCGGCGCGGATCATGAGGCGGTGCGACGCGACGGCCGCATCGGCGGGGGTCTCCTTGACGGTCGGGATGAAGAACCGGGTCCAACGCATCGGCGGTCTCCTTGGAACGAACGAGGCATTCTGTTCGGGGCGATCCGGTTTGGCAAGTTGACGATCCGCGCGCAATCGCTAGACTACCGGCCCGTTGGGCGCGGAAACGCGAACAGGAGGAGTCAACCCGATGATGAACAGGCTCTCGCGGCTTATGCGGTGGTGCATGGTGCTGGCCAGCGGCGGCGTGCTGTTTCAGGTGGCCGGCTGCGACCTTACCTCGGCCCTTCAGGTTCTGGACACGATCTTCCTCGGCGTGCTGGCCGGGGCGGGATACGTCGTGATAAAGAACGTTTGAGTCCGGCGGTCGACGCGCGACGGACCCGGCGCGCGCCGGCCGGTGGCGCATTCGTCGCTTGTGGTGCGCCCGGCGCCGGTAACCTACGATTTGAAGATGCGGTTGAGGAAGCTTCCCCTGCGCTCGGTCTCTTTCTTGTCGGGGGGCGGTTTGTCCGGCTGGCCGAGCAGTCGCGTCGCCAGTTCGCGGATCGCCGTGCGCACGGGGCTGTCGGGCGAGTCGGCCATGAGGGGATGGCCGAAGTCGAGCGAACTCGTCACGCACTGGTAGTCGTTCGGGATCACGCCGTAGACCTTCTTGCCGAATTGCTTCTCGACGTCTTCCGGCGCGATGCGGCCGACGTTCTTCTTGAATCGGTTGACGATGATGTGGATCCGGTCGTCGGGCATGCCGTAGTTCATCAGGGTGCGGTACAGGCGCATGGCATTCCGGACGGAGGGGACGATCAACTGGAGGACGAGGAGGACGGCGTCGGCCTGTTCCAGGGCGCCGAGGGTCAGGCGGTCGAGGCTCCGCGGCGTGTCGACGACGACGCTGTGGTAAAAGGTCGAGACCAGGCGCAGGATGGATGCCGCGCGATCCGCCGTGACCAGGCCGGCCTCCTCGATCGTGTTGGGACGGGCAAGGACGGCGACGCCGCAGGGCAACTTGACGATTGCCGTCTCGAGCAGGGCGCGATCGATCTCGCCTTCCACTTCGCAAAGGCTGGCGATCGTGTGGGTCGGGGTGCAGTCGAAGTTGCTCGCCACATCGCCGAGCTCGAGCTGAAGATCGACAAGGGCGCAGGTCTGCCGGGTGACGTGCGAGATCTCCATGGCGAGGTTGCACGCAATGGTGGTGGTGCCGACGCCGCCGCTGCCGCCAAGGACGCAGAGGCGACGGCCTGCCGGCGTGAGTTCGGCGTGCGGCACGACGACACGGTCCACGGCCCGCGCGAGGTCGGCGCGATCGATCGGCTTGAAGACGAACTGCTGGCAGCCCGCGCGCATCGCGTTGATGATCGTGACAGGTTCGGTGCGCTCGCTGATGGCGATGATCGGCGTCTTGGGAAACTGGGCGGCGACGGTCTCGATCATCGCGATGTGCTCGTCGGGGCTGGGGTCGAGGTGGAAGACCACCACGTGCACGGTGAGGCGGCGCAGCGCGTCGGAGAGGGAGGACTGGTCGGACACCTCGGTGATCACCTTGGTGTCGGGAAGGCCGTTGATCGCGGAGCGGAGCATCGCGCTGGCCCCGGCGTCCGCGTTGAACAGCAATGCGAGTCGTTCGGATGTCATACCGTCACGGAGCTCCCTTGGCTGCCGGGCACATGGTCCCAGCTCTTCCTGCTGTTTTCGGCAAGGCCATGTCCGTATCAGCGACGCGGCGGCGGCCGCGTCGCCCTTTTCGAGTCCATCCGTTCGTGCACGGCCGGAGCCGGGGGCTTTCACCCCGCCGCTCCGTCGGCCGCCCGGGAGGGCCGAGAACGAACGAGACTCGCGACCCGAAACCGGCCCGGGCGCATGTAGGTATCGGCATGATGGGGTTCTTACTTGGTTTTCCTTTCGGCGGGCGCGGGCCGGATAAGGCCTTGAAGCCGGCGGAAAAGCGCGTATCATGAAGCGAAGGAAACCCGCCGGCAGAAGCCGGATTGCCACGGATGGTAGAGCCATTGATGTCGCACGCCAAACGATCGTCCCATAAGAAGGAGCCCGTTCAACTTACGCTGAGCTTTGCCCCCGCACGGGCGAAGGGCGGCACCCGGAGCGGCGGGCGTCCGGCGCCGGCGGCCGAGAGGCCCTCCGGAACGAGTCCGGCGCAAGACGCGTCGAAAGCCGGGTCGCAGCGGTCCGGGCGGTCACGGTCTGAACGTCGGCCCGCCACGGCCGAGAGCATGGCGCGGGAGCAGCGGGACATCTCGGTGGCGGAGTTCTTCGCGAAGAACCGTCACCTCCTCGGGTTCGACAACAAGCGAAAGGCACTGCTGATGTCCGTGAAGGAGGCGGTCGACAACTCGCTCGACGCCTGCGAGGAGGCCGGCTTCCTTCCCGATCTCGACGTGTCGGTGAAGCAGATCGACGAGGACCGGTTCCGGATCGCCGTAACCGATAACGGGCCGGGCATCGTCAAGGAACAGATCCCGAACATTTTCGGCAAGCTGCTCTACGGCTCGAAGTTTCATCGGCTCAAGATGGCCCGCGGACAGCAGGGGATCGGGATTTCGGCCGCGGGGATGTACGGGCTGCTGACGACGGGACAGAGCATCCGGATCACGTCGCGGACGGGCCCGAAAAAGAGCGCGCACTACTACGAGATCCAGATCGACACGAAGAAGAACGCGCCGCAGATCGTCAAGGAAGTGACGGCGGACGTGGAGTGGGAGCACGGAACGAGGGTCGAGATCGACCTGGTCGGTTCGTACAACAAGGGGCGGCAGTCGGTCGATGAGTACATCGAGCTGACGGCCATCGCCAATCCGCATGCCCGGATCGTATACCACCCCCCGGTGGGCGAGACGATCGAGTATCCCCGCGCGTCGGAGCAGCTTCCGCCGCAGACGGCCGAGGTGAAACCGCATCCCTACGGCGTCGAGCTCGGTGTGCTGATCAAGATGCTGCACGAGACGAAGTCGCACTGGCTCATCGGGTTCCTGCAGAGCGAGTTCTGCCGCGTCGGGGCGAAGGTGGCGGAGGAGATCTGCGATCGGGCAAAGCTCAGCCCGCGAGCGCACCCGAAGCGGATCGCGCGGCACGAGGCGGAGACGCTCTATAAGGCGATCCAGGAAACGAAGATCATGGCGCCGCCGACGAACTGCCTGGCGCCGATCGGGGCGGAGAACATCCTGGCGGGGCTGCTGAAGGGGATCAAGGCGGAGTTTTACACGGCGTCGACGCGGGACCCGGCCGTGTACCGGGGGAATCCGTTCCAGATTGAGGTGGGGCTGGCATACGGGGGGGATCTCGGTCCGGGCGCCGACGAAGAGGACGCCGGCGGCGGCAACGGAAACGGCGGCGGGCGCAACGGCAACGGGGCCGGCACGCCGACGGCACGGGTCATCCGGATCGCGAACCGGGTGCCGCTGCTGTACCAGCAGTCGGCGTGCTGCATGTTCAAATCGGTGCTGGATACGGACTGGCGGCGGTACGGGATCCCGCAGCCGGGCGGGGCGCTGCCGCAGGCGCCGATGGTAATCATGGTTCACATGGCGAGCGTCTGGGTGCCGTTCACGTCGGAGTCGAAGGAGGCGATCGCCGACTACGATGAAATCCGCAAGGAAATCCGCCTGGCGGTACAGGATTGCGGGCGGAAACTGCAGGCGTACCTCAACCGGCGGAAGCGCCAGCGTTACGAGGGGCAGCGGCGGAACATCTTCGAGCGGTACATCGGCGAGGTAGTGAATGCGTGCGCGACGATCAAGCGGATCAACCGCGAGCAGCTCACCCGCAATCTGCTCCTGATGGCACGAAAGATCACGGCGCGAGCGGACGAGCAGCTTGACGAGCACGGCAAGCGGATCGAGGCGGGCGGTAACGGAGACGGCGGCGAGTTTGGCGAGCACACGGTGGTAGTGGAGCGGCCGGGCGGGGTGGCGGCGGACGGGCTGTTTGAAGGGGCCGGGCCGAAGCGGGGCTGAGCGTCCGCCGGCGGGTTTTCGCCTTTTGAGGCGGTTGGGCCGCGAGCGGAAACGCATCGGGGCATCCGGGATCGACTCTATCGGGGGTTCTTGCAGATGGCACAGACCAGGGGCAGGCGTGACGGCAAGGCTACGGCCCGGAAGATCGAGGAGCTGGCCGAGAGCGTGGTGCAGTTCGCGAAGAAGCGGATGGATCCCTACGTGGACATTCCGTTGCGGACCCTGTCCAACGTCGAGTTCAACCCGAAGAAGCAGATCATTGAGATGAAGTCGGGGAAGCTTCGTCGGAACTTCTTCGACATGAAGATGGCCAGGAGCTTCATGCAGACGCTCCTGATTGCTTCGGGCTGCAAGCAGCTTATCGACGAGGGCAAGACGAACAGCATCCGGGGTCTGTACTACATGACGAAGCACTCGATCCCCGGCACGAACGAGAAGACGTTCGACGACCAGGACGAGTCCGACCCGATCATCGAGGATCTCGAGGTTGCCCTTCAGTCGCTCCGGGAGGAGCTGCACGTATTCGCCAGCACGCGGGGGGCGCTCGTGGGGCCGCTCGTCTTCCGCGACTCCGGCGATACGATCGACGCCTCGCGGATGGGCAGCGGCGGCTACGCGATCCCCTCGATCGTCGAGCCCGACGTGATCCAGTTCCGCAAGTGCGGCGCGAAATTCGTCCTGCACGTAGAAAAAGGTACGATCTGGAATCGCTTCCGCGAGGACCGCTTCTGGGAGAAGCACAAGTGCATCCTCACCCACGGCGAGGGCCAGCCCGCCCGCGGCACGCGGCGGCTGCTGCACCGTTTCCGCAACGAGCTGAAACTTCCGATCTACGTCCTGCTCGATAACGACCCGTGGGGGTACTACATCTACAGCGTGATCAAGCAGGGGTCGATCAACCTGGCCTTTGAATCGCAGCGGATGGCGGTGCCGGATGCGAAGTTCATCGGGATTTCCAGCTTCGACTACGAACGGTGCGGCTTGAGCGACGACGTGAAGATCGACCTGAGCGAGACGGACATCAAGCGGGCCAAACAGATCCTCGAATACCCCTGGTTCGCGGGCAAGAAGCCGTGGGAAAAGGAGATCAGGAAGATGCTTCAGAACGGCTTCAAGATGGAGGTTGAGGCGATGATCAACAAGCGCCTCACGTACCTCACGGAGGAGTACGTTCCGCAACGGCTTCGCGAGCCGAAGCTGTGGCTCGATTGACGGGGTGGGGACGTTGCAGCGGCGCAGCGGAGCGGTGCGTTCTTCTTGTGGCCGGGGCCCGGAGGTGGCTTGTGGTGCGCCGACGCTATAATGGCACGGTGGACGGCGGCAGCCCGCCGGCGTGAATCCGCTTTTTCCAGCGAGGGCGCGTATGGACAAGCCGGTACGGCCGAAACTGCGAGTGGTCGACATCGTTGCCACCGAGCATAAGGGCCGGCGTATCCTGGCTCTGCATGATCCCGCGGGGATTGCCCAGGGGATCATGATGGTGTCGGAGCCGGTGCTGTTTCTCCTTTCGCGGTTTGACGGCGAACACAGCCTCCTGGAGATCCAGGCGGAGTTCCTCAAGACGTTCGGGGAGACCGTCCGCCTGGAGCAGATCGAGGATCTCGTCAAACAACTGGAGGAAGGGCATTTTCTGGAGGGGCCGGGCTTCGATGCGTACCTGGCGAGTCTGGTGAAGGCGTTCCGGGCGGCGCCCACGCGCCAGACGCAGCCGGATGCGGGACTGGGGGTGGAACTGCATCAACTGCCGATCGCGCTGCGGGAGATCGTCAGCCAGGGCAACGCGGACGGCGTCGCCGGAACCGTGGTGGGGCTGGTGGCACCGCACCTGGATCTGCGGCGGGGGTGGGCGTGTTACGCGGATGCCTACAAGCTGCTGAGCCGGGCGAACCCGGCCAGGCGCTTTGTCATCCTGGGAACGAACCACTTCGGGCGTTCTTCGTCGGTGACGGCGACGGGCAAGAGCTTCGAGACGCCGCTGGGCACGACGCCCGTCGACCAGGCGTTTCTGGAACGGCTCAGCCGCCGGTGCGGCACGGATCTCTGCGAGAATGAGTTCGACCACAAACGCGAGCACTCGGTGGAGATCCAGGTGCTGTTCCTGCAGTACCTGCTCTACGGGCAGCCGTTTACCATTGTGCCGGTGCTCTGCCCGGACCCGTGTGGGCCGACGGGTACGCGGCCGTACGACGGGCGCGGCGTGGACCTCCAGCGTTTTGCGGAGGCATTGGGCGAGGAGCTCCGGGAGGATCCTGTGCCGACCTGTGTGATTGCAGGCGCCGACCTGTCCCACATCGGGCGACGATTCGGCGACAACCGGGATCTGGACGAGCCCTTCCTCCGGGAGGTGGAAGCTCACGACCGCCAGGTGCTCGGGTACGTACGGGCGAAAGAGGCGGAGGCGTTCCGTCAGGCCGTGGCGGCGGGAGAGAACCCCACGCATATCTGCAGCGCGGGCTGCCTCTTCACATTGCTGGTTGCGCTGTGCCGGGCGCACGATGCGGCGCGGCTTTCCGGCCGCCTGCTCCGGTATCATCAGGCGGTGGATGCCGAGGCGGATACAGGCGTGACGTGTGCGGCGATGGCGTTTACGGTGGAGACCTGATCGCAAGGGAGCCGGGCGGGGACGGGTGGCGGATGTCCGTGCCCGTCCCTTGGCGGTCCCGGTTTCTCCTGGCGGCATGTCGGACATTGCGGTTTCCGTCGCGCGCGGGATGATTCTCTTTCTCCCGGAGTACGATGTCCTTCGAGGAACTGGTTTCGGGCCGACGACGGGGTGCCGGGGCCGGGCTTCTTCGCGCGCTGTTGGCGACGGCATCGTATGGCTATGCGCTGGGCATCCGGTTGCGCAACCGCTGGTACGATATGGGGTGGCCGGTGCGACGCCTGTCCGTGCCGGTGATATCCGTAGGAAACATCACGGTGGGCGGGACGGGTAAGACGCCCATGGCGCTCTGGCTCTGCCGCTATCTGCTCGGGCGCGGACTCCGACCCGCCGTGGTGAGTCGGGGCTACAAGGCGACGCGGGGCGCAGCGCCGGACGAGGCGGCGATGCTGGCCCGAGGCTGTCCGGAGGCTGTGACGGTGGCGGACCCGGACCGTCGCCGGGGGGCCGTGAGGGCGGTCGACGCCTGCGGCGCGGACGTGGTGATTCTCGATGACGGATTCCAGCACCGGCGGCTGGGACGCGATCTGGACATCGTGCTGATTGACGCGACGTGCCCGTTCGGCTACGGCCGGCTGCTGCCGCGCGGACTCCTGCGCGAGCCGCCTTCGTCGCTGCGGCGGGCTGCACTGGTGGTGATCACGCGGGCGGATCAGATCTCCCCCGACGAACTCGCAGCACTGGCCCGGCGCGTCGGCGAGCTGTCCGGCGGCCGGCCGGTGGTGCGTGCGGCACACCGCGCGGCCGGGTTCGCGGACCTTTCCGGCGTGCCGGTCGAGGCGCCGCCCGTCTCGTGCCGCGTGTTCCTGTTCGCGGGGATCGCGCGGCCGGCGGCGTACGAGCGGACGGTCCGCGATATGGGGTTCGCCCCGGTCGCGGCACGCTGGTATCCGGATCATCATGCCTACGGCCTGTGCGACATTGCGGAACTGGGCGAGCTGGCGCGGAACAGTCGGGCCGACGTGCTTCTCACGACGGAGAAGGACGCCGTGAAGCTGCCCAGGCTTGAAGGGCTGTGGCCGTGTCCTGTGCGGGCGCTGCGGATCGATATCGATTTCCTCGAGGAGGACGGTAGAATCATGGCCGCAGCGGTGGATGGAGTCGTTCGTTCCGTCGAGGGGCGCCATGCCCGAGAAGAATCCCACGCCGGTTGATCTGAGGGGCCTGCGGCTGCGGTCCGTTCGCGAACGGCCGCACCTCGTGGAGGTTTCGCGGTTCGCGAAGCTTCCGGGCCGGGGGGCAAGCGCGGCCGAATGGATTGATTCGTTGCCGGGTTTTCTCGGGGCGGCGCGCCTGCGGGAGGCGGCGGGGGCGATTCTTGCCGCCAGGCAGGCCGGACGCGAGGTGGTGTTCGCGTTCGGGGCGCACGTGATCAAGGTCGGGTGCGGACCGGTGGTGATCGATCTGATCCGGCAGGGCGTGGTAACGGCGATCGCGTGCAACGGGGCGACGGCCATTCACGACGTTGAGGTGGCCATGGCGGGGGCGACAAGCGAGGACGTCGGCGAATCGATCCGCGACGGGAGCTTCGGGATGGTGCGGGAGACGATGGCCTTCTTTGCCGAGGCAGCGCGGCGGGGCGCGTCGGGTGAGACGGGGCTGGGGCGCGCCGTGGGAGAGATGATCCTGGAGGGCGGGCTTCCCCATGCCGGCCTCAGTGTGTTTGCGGCCGCCGCGCAGCATGGGATCCCGGCGAGCGTTCACGTGGCGATCGGCACGGACACGGTGCACATGGCAGCGGAGGCGGACGGCGCCCACATCGGACGGGCGTCGCTGACGGACTTCCGGCGATTGTGCAGCGTGGTGCAAGGGCTGGGGGCGGCAACGGCGGGCGGGGCGGGGGGCGTGTGGTGCAACATCGGCTCGGCCGTCGTGTTGCCGGAGGTGTTTCTCAAGGCCGTGGCGGTGGCGCGGAACCTCGGCGCCGATCTGGATGCGATGAACACACTCAACATGGACATGATCCGGCATTACCGGCCCGGGCAGAACGTTCTGACGCGGCCGCTGGTGAAGGGCAGGGGGTTCGATCTCGCAGGGCATCACGAGATCATGTTGCCGTTGCTGCGGCAGGCGATCATCGAACGGCTGGGTGCGTGACGGGAGATGGCGGGATCGCTTCCTGGGATTGCGGTTAGCGGGTCGAACCGGCCGGCGCGGCGGCGGGCCATGACGGTTTTCGAAACGGCGATCCTGGCGGCGGTGATCGGGGTGGTGCTGTTCATCCTGGCGGGCGGCCTCGGAGCGATGCGGCAGCAGGCGAAGCGGAATCTCTGCATCCGGCTGATGACGCAACTGGGCGAGGCGCTGGCCGCCTATCACCGGCAGACCGGTACATATCCCCCGGGTGCGCCGGATTTATCGGCCGGTCCGGCCATCACGGCAATCCAGGCCGTGGACGGCGCGGCCGCCGCCCTCAGCGCGTTGCCGGCCTCGCTGCATATTGGTGAAGACCCGGTAACAGGCTGCGTGGATCCCTGGGGGGAGGCGCTGCACTATCTGACGACGACCGCGCCCAGCCCTCGCGACCGCCAGGAAGTCTTCGCCAACGGGGGGGTGCCCATCTTCGAGTCGGCCGGACGCGACCGCGATTTCGGGACCGATCGCACGTCGTCGTCGGCGGACAATATCCGGACCAACGATCTGCGGTAGGGTGCCGGCCGGCGCGTCTCACGCGTTTCCCATCGGCTCGGTGCTGACGCCGGTCGCTCAAACATCCGATACCGATACCGATGCGGAATGGGTCTGGCTTGCGACGCGGCATCGCGGCCGGTTCTGGACAGGGGATACGCAATCGTGTCAACGCTTCTGGATATGCCTCAAACGGAGGTCGGCGGGGGCCGCGATGAGCGGCGCGGCGTCGACGTGGAGTCGCTCAAGAAGTCCTTTGCCAACCATCTGATGTTCACGCTGGCGAAGGTGCCGGCTGCGGCAACGCGCCGCGATCAGTACGTGGCGCTGGCGATGACGGTGCGCGATCGTCTCATCGACCGGTGGATTGCGACGCGGCGGGCGTACTATGACCGCCCGGACGCCAAGCGGGTGTACTACCTCTCTCTCGAGTTCCTCATGGGCCGGATGCTCGGAAACAGCCTGATCAACCTCGGCATCTACGACGAGTGTTATCAGGCCCTGGAAGAGCTCGGCTACGGGCTGGAGGACATTCGCGAGATGGGAGAGGACGCGGGGCTGGGCAACGGCGGGCTGGGCCGGCTGGCCGCGTGCTTCCTCGACTCGATGGCGACGCTGGAACTGCCGGGCTACGGGTACGGGATCCGGTATGACTACGGCATGTTTCACCAGCGGATCCGCGACGGTTATCAGGTGGAGGAGCCGGACGACTGGCTGCGCTTCGGGAACCCGTGGGAGATCGGGCGGCCGGAGGGCACGCTGCGGATCCAGTACTACGGGCGGGTGGAGCTGTTCCGCGACGAGCAGGGGCGCGAACGCTACCAGTGGGTGGACACACAGGACATCCTGGCGATGCCGTACGATACGCCGGTGCCCGGCCACGGCAACAATACGGTGAATACGCTGCGCCTCTACTCGGCCAGGAGCACGCGGGAGTTCGATCTGGACTACTTCAATCACGGGGACTACATGCGGGCGTGCGAGGACAAGTCTCGCGCGGAGAACATCACGAAGGTTCTGTACCCGAAGGAGGATCTGCCGCAGGGGCGCGAGCTGAGGCTCAAGCAGGAGTATCTGCTCGTGTCGGCGTCGCTGCAGGACATTCTGAACCGGTTCACGGAGCAGCACGACGACTGGCGCCGGCTCCCGGATTGGGCGGCGATCCAGCTCAACGACACCCATCCGGCGCTGGCGATTCCCGAGCTGATGCGGTTGCTGATGGATCGCGAGGGCCTCGGGTGGGATGAAGCGTGGGACATTACGGTGCGGACATTCGCGTACACGAACCACACGGTAATGCCCGAGGCGCTCGAGCGGTGGCCCGTATGGCTGCTCGGCCGGCTGCTGCCGCGCCACCTCCAGATCATCCATGAGATCAACCACCGCCTGCTGACCGAGGTGCGCCGCCGGTATCCCGGCGACGAGGACCGCGTGCGCCGGATGTCGCTGATCGAGGAGGGGCCGGAACAGCGGGTGCGGATGGCACACCTCGCGGTGGTCGGCAGCCATTCGGTGAACGGCGTATCCGAGCTGCACACGGGGATCCTGCGGCGGGAGCTGATGAAGGACTTTGACGAGTTCTTCCCCGGGCGTTTCAACAACAAGACGAACGGCATCACGCAGCGACGGTGGCTTCGCAAGGCCAACCCGGCGCTGGCCTACCTCATCACCGATGCGATCGGCGACGGATGGGTGAAGGACCTCGACCAGTTGCGTCGGCTCGTCCCACTGGCGGAGGATGCCGAGTTCCGCGCGCGGTGGCGCGAGGTCAAACGGATGAACAAGGAGCGGCTTGCGGAGTACCTGCGCGCGAAGCAGGGCGCGTCCCTCCAAGTCGATTCGCTCTTCGACTGCCAGGTGAAACGGATTCACGAGTACAAACGCCAGCTTCTCAACGTCCTGCACGTGATCACCCTGTACAACCGGATTCGCAGCGGGGCGGTGAAGGACGCGGTTCCGCGGACCGTGCTTTTCGGGGGCAAAGCGGCGCCGGGATACCACCGCGCGAAGCTCACGATCAAGCTCATTCACGCGGTGGCGGACGTCGTGAACGCCGACCCGGCCGTAAACGGCCTGCTTCGCGTGGTGTTTCTTGCGGATTACCGCGTGTCGCTGGCGGAGCGGGTCTTTCCGGCGGCGGACCTTTCGGAGCAGATCTCCACGGCCGGGACGGAGGCCTCGGGCACGGGCAACATGAAGTTCGCACTGAACGGGGCACTGACGATCGGAACGCTGGACGGCGCGAACATCGAGATCCGCCAGGAAGTGGGCGAGGACAACATCTTCATTTTCGGTCTGACGGCGGAAGAGGTGAGGGCGTTGCGGTCGGCCGGGTACGACCCGCGCGAGTGCTGCCGCAGGAATCCGGAGCTGCAGCTTGCGATCGACCAGATCGCCGGGAACTTCTTCTGTCCGCGCGAACCGGGCTTGTTCACGAATCTGATCGACGGCTTCTTCGGCGAGGGCGATCCGTTCATGGTCCTGGCGGATTATGCATCCTACGTGGAGTGCCAGGAACGCGTGAGCCGGACATATCGGGACGCCGAGGTTTGGACACGGATGTCGATTCTCAACACGGCCAACATGGGCCGGTTTTCGAGCGATCGGACGATCCGCGAGTATGCCGAGCAGATCTGGAACGTACGTCCGGTGCCGGTGCGCATGTAGGACGACAGGGCGCAAGGCGCGCCGCGCGCAAGACGCGCAAGAGCTGCGACGGAAGACTCCCAAAGGCACAACCGTCTCACCAGGACCGGCCCTACGGAACCGAGGGCCCGGAGACCGCTCCTGTCGCGTCGGTTATCTGCGAGCTTACCCAATTCACCAGGTCATCGACGAACGTGCATCCTTCGGGCTCGAACTCCAGCGTGTGATGCGCATTGCGGTACTCGACGAGCCGGCGATCCGGCCAGGGCAACTCGCGGAGCCAGCGGCGGGTCTTCTCGTTGTCGATGATGCGGTCGTGCTCGGCAAGAAACAGGGCGACCGGCACGCCGGGGTGACGGCGGGCGGTTCGCGTGAAGCGGTCGAGCCGTCGCGAGGCGAGGAGAAAGCTCGCGGTGACCTGTCGCAGGCGGAGCGGGTCGCGCCGCAGGTAGTCGAGCCATCGCGGCGTGGCGGTGAACATCTCGGGCTCGTTGATCGGAATGTCGAACAGGTGCCTGGGATTCGCCAGGGCGGACCAGGCGGCGCGGAGCTTCTCGGCTGTCGGAATGTCGACGATCGGGAACAGCCCGGGGGCGACCAGTGCCAGCGAGCCGACATGGCGCGGACGTACGCGGAGCAGATTCAGCGCCAGCTTGCCGCCCCAGCTTACGCCGACGACGTGAACGCGATCACAGAGCGACCGCGCGCGGAGCTCGTCGAGCCACTGCACGGCATCGGCCACGAGCCGGCCTGCGGACCGGGCGTGCCCCCGGTCGCGTTCGTTACGGCCGCTGCCACGGCGATCCGGCATGAGTACGGCAAAGCCGGCCTCGGCCAGGCGAGAGCCGGAGCGTTCAAACCATTCGCCGTGCGATTGGATGCCGTGGAAGTAAAGGACCGCACCGCCGGCACACAATCCGCCGGGTTCGGGCCTGCGGGTCGGATCCCCGGGCCACCACCGCGCAGCGGCGGTGTAGCCGTCTGAATGGCGGACCGTGATGAATTCGGGCGCTTGCATGATCCGATGCCGTTTTCCGGGGCTGCATGCCGCCGGGTGGCCTGGGCCTTTGTCCCTGGTTGCGCCGTCCGGGGACGAGCCGCACGTCAAAGCATTCGCCTCTGCGCCACTGCTGCGCGCCGCTCGGCCGAGGAGCCGTCGGCGACGCCCTACTTATCGCCTCGGCTTGCGGCGGGCAAGGGAGGCGGCCGGTCGTTTGTGCGAAGGCTTGACGTGCCGGTCCGTGTTCGCGCGCGGGCTCACCGTGTCGCAAGCGGTTGCGAGGGCGGCCGGCGACGACCCTGCCCATGGTGCCATGCGGAGTGGCGTCGGGCGGCGGAGGGCGTTATTCTCGACACGTTCGAGGCGGGCGCTCGCAGAGGACGTGCCGAAGCAGGTCGGACGCGCCGCGGAGCGCTGCGGGCGTAAGGAGGTATCGGGATGGGTCGGCGACAGGGTATCGGTTTGGCCGTTCTGTGGTTCTGTTGGGCAGCTTCGTGGGTCGCAGCGGCGGACCGGCCGAACATCGTTCTTGTGCTTGCGGATGACCTGGGCTATGGCGACGTGAGTTGCTACGGCGCCACGCGGCTTCGAACGCCCAACATTGATCGCGTGGCGGAGCAGGGTCTGCGGTTCACTGATGCGCATGCGACGTCGGCCTCGTGCACGCCTTCGCGATACGCCCTTTTGACCGGCGAATACCCCTGGAGGAAGAAGGGCACGGGCGTACTTCCGGGCGACGCGCGCCTGATTATTGAACCGGGGCGCACCACGCTGGCGTCGATGCTTCGCAAGGCCGGCTACGCGACCGGAGTCGTGGGGAAGTGGCATCTCGGGCTGGGCGACGGGAGGCTTGATTGGAACGGCGAGATCCGGCCGGGCCCGCTGGAGATCGGTTTCGATTACTGCTTTCTGATTCCGGCCACGGGAGATCGCGTGCCCTGCGTGTACGTCGAGAATCATCGCGTGGTGGGGCTCGATCCGAACGACCCGATCGAGGTCAGCTATGACAAACCGGTCGGTAACGAGCCGACCGGCAGGGATCATCCCGAGTTGCTGAAGATGCCCTTCAGCCACGGGCATGACATGACCATCATCAACGGGATCAGCCGCATCGGGTACATGAGCGGGGGCAAGGCGGCGCGGTGGGTGGACGAGGACATGGCGGACACCCTTACGAACAAGGCCGTCGCGTTCATCGAGAGGAACAGGACCCGGCCGTTCTTTCTTTACTTCGCGACGCACGACATTCATGTGCCGCGCGTGCCGCATCCGCGGTTTGTCGGCAAGAGCGGCCTGGGGCCCCGCGGCGACGTGATTCTGCAGTTCGATGCGTGCGTGGGCGAGATCCTTCGCACGCTCGACCGGCTGAAGCTGACCGAGAACACGTTGCTCATCGTCACAAGCGACAACGGCCCGGTTGTGGATGACGGCTACAAGGACGAGGCCGTGGAGAAGCTCGACGGCCACAAACCGGCCGGGCCCTGGCGCGGAGGCAAGTACAGCATCTTCGAGGGCGGCACACGCGTACCGTTCGTCGTGCGGTGGCCCGGCCGGGTGAAGCCGGGCACGAGCGAGGCGATCGTCTGCCAGGTGGACTTTCTTGCATCGTTCGCGGCGTTGACCGCTCAGAAGCTCGGCGAGGCGGACGCGCCCGACAGCGTCAACGTGATGCCGGCGATCCTCGGCAAGTCGAAGACCGGCCGTGAGCAGGTCGTGGAACATGCGGCGGTGTTGGGTCTGCGCGAAGGAAGTTGGAAGTACATCGAGCCGGGGAAAGGGGCGAAGTTCAAGAGCAACACGGCTACGGAAACGGGCATCGACCCGGCGCCGCAGGTTTACAACCTCGCCGAGGACGGCGGGGAGACGAAGAACCTGGCGCCGCAGCAGCCGCAGAAGGCTCAAGAGATGGCCAGGACGCTGCGCGAATTACGCGAGGCGGGCCGCTCGCGGCGCTGACGCCATGCTCGAACTTGAAGGCAACCTTCGGCCGCAACCGAACACGGCCGCGCCGGCAGCCGTCATGCTGAGCGAAGCGAAGCATCTGGCTTGCCTGCGCCAATCAGCCAGATTCTTCGTCGCTGCGCTCCTCAGAATGACGGGTCGCGCCACCGCCGCAGCGCGATAACATGCGCGCAAAGCGCGCAGAAGCTGCGACGGAAGACTCCAAGGCGGCCTTCGGCCGCAACCGAACACGGGCGCGCCGGCGGCCGTCATGCTGAGCGAAGCGAAGCATCTGGCTTGCCTGCGCCAATCAGCGAGATTCTTCGTCGCTGCGCTCCTCAGAATGACGGATCGCGCCACCGCCGCAGCGCGATAACATCCGCGCAAAGCGCGCAGAAGCTGCGACGGAAGACTCTAACTCGTTTCGCCAGTGGGGTTTGGGGGGTTCCGGTCGACGACGGACGTCGGGGGACGGGCCATTGTGCCCGGGCGACGGTCCGCGGTGAGATTGAGTTCCGTGCGGTCTTCTGCGAGAATGAGATACCGGTGGCCGGCAGGGGGCGGTCGAGGGGTCTTGCCCGGCGACATCCTACCCGGAGCGAGGAAGCGGCGATGAGGTATTACGGAGTCCGTGTTTCGACCGGGATGCTGGTCTGGGCGACGGCGATCGGGGCAGGTGCGTCCGCGGCTGCGGCGGCGGGTTCGCTGAGCGACCTGACGGGACCGTGGCACCTCTTTGTCGATGACTACGCGGTGGCCGCCAAGGCCGGCGTGGTGCGCACATATCATCCGTTTGAGAAGTACGCGGGCAATCCGGTGATGGTGGCCGACCGGCCATGGGAGGGCGCGAACGTATACCTGTACGGCACGACGCTGCCGAACGAGTCGGGGTCGGGGTATCGGATGTGGTACCATTGCCTCAACCTGGGCGTGGGCACCTACGCCCTGTACGCGACCAGCGCGGACGGCATCCACTGGAACAAGCCCAGCCTTGGCGTCGTGTCGTACAACGGGTCTACCGCGAACAACATACTTCTCCCCACCGGCTGTTTCCCCTCGGTGATGCACACTCCGTGGGATGCGGACATTCTCCGACCGTACAAGATGATCTACTTCGGCTCCGGCCGTTTCAACGGCGCGTGGTCCGTGGACGCGATGCACTGGACGGACTCGCCGAACAACCCCGTGCTGCCGCCGCTGAGCGACGTGGGCAACTTCGTCTGGGATCCGCACATCGGACAGTACATCGGCTATCCGAAGGTGGGCGCGACGGTAAACGACCTGAAGCGGCGGGCGGTGGGCTACACGGCCACGACCGATTTCGAATCGTGGCCGTCCGCGTCGCTGATCCTGGCACCGGATTCCTGGGACGATCGCTGGGTCCCGGCGGGCACGGTTCAGCGGACGCACTTCTACGGCCTGTGCGGATTCGCGTACGAGTCGATGTACCTGGGGCTGCTGTGGATCTTTCGCGCGACGGACGCGGAGGGGTACTACGACGGTCCGATCTATGTTGAGATCGTGAGCAGTCACGACGGGATCCACTGGACTCGCGAGGAGGGCGACAGGCCTCCGATCATTCCGCTGGGGCCGCCCGGCGCCTGGGACGATTCGATGATCGTTACGGCGACGCACCCGATCGTCGAAGGTGGCACCATCCGGCTCTACTACGGCGGGTTCGACGATCTGCACGCGCAGGCGAAGAACTGGCACGGTTCGATCGGCCTGGCGACGCTGCGCAAGGACGGTTTCGCCTCGCTGGACGCAGGGGCCGGCGGCGGCACGATCACCACGCAGAAGATCGACCGGGTTTCCGGGCCGCTGCGCGTGAACTTCTCCGCGCCGGGCGGCTCGCTGAAGGTCGAGGTGCTCGACGAGACCTGGAACGTGCTGCCCGGCTACGCTGAGGCCGACTGCAATGCGGTCAGCGGAGATAGCGTGGACCAGGTGGTGACCTGGGCGGAGCACGCGGAATTGCCCACGGGGGTTGCGCCGGTGCGCCTGCGCTTCATCCTGCGGAATGCGTCCGTGTATTCGTTCGCGGCCGGCAATGATGCCGTGGTGATCGAACTGCCGACGGTGACGCAGCAACCGGCGGATCAGATGGTGTATGCGGGCGGCCGCGCCACGTTTACGGTTCGCGCCAAAGGCACGCGGCCCTTGAACTACCAGTGGCAGAGAAACGGGGTCAACCTGACCGACGGCGGGCACTGCGTCGGCGCGCTGACGTCGACGCTGACCGTCTCGAACGTGAGCCTCGCCGACGCGGGCGGGTACCGGTGCGTTGTGAGCAATGCGTACGGAAGCACCGTCTCGAACGCGGCGGCGCTCTCGCTGATGGTGGCCGACTTCGCGGGGCTTGGCGCGCTTCCCGGTTCCGCGGGCAGCAGCGTTGCGGGAATCAGTGCGGACGGCACCGTGGTATGCGGGGCGAGCGGCGGCCGGGCGATCATCCGGACCTCGGCGTACGGCATGGTGGATCTGGGCGTTCCGGCGGGGGCGACGACCAGCAGCGCGGCAGGCGTGGGAATCCTCAACGGAAACGTGGTTGTTGCTGTGAACACGAACGCCGCGGCGTTCCGGGCGCAACGCTGGGACGGGAATGCCGCCGGGGTCGGCGTCTACAGCAGTCTGCCGAAGATGGGTGGCACGCTGGAATGGCTGGCCAAGGGCCTCGGGACGGACGGCGTGGCGGAGGTGTGGATCGCCGGAAGCTCGTTCAGCGGCGGCGACGGCGGTGGGCGCCAGGCGGGTCTCTACAGGCAGAGTACGGCGAGCACGATCCTTCTCGGCCTTCCCGCGAACGGTCACGATCACTCGGATCTGAACGCCGTTGCAGATAACGGCTACGGGGCGGGACAGTACCAGTACGGGGGGACAGCGCCGACGGGCGGCGCGCGGAACGCGATGAAGTTCGCCGGGGGCTCGTCATGCACGGCGCTGAACTCGCTTTTCGGTGCTCCGAGCACGAGGTACGAGGCGTTGGCGAAGGCCGTCTCGCGCAACGGGCTGGTCCAGGGCGGGTGGAGCCACTACTCCGGTGGGGGTGCATACGGGCAGCCGGTCATCTGGAACAACTCTGCGACGCCCACGGCCGTGCCCTTCATTCCGGGCGGCGACGGCGACAATCACGGCGAGGTTCTGGCGCTCAACGGCGATGGCACGCTGGCCGGCGGCTACAGCCGTTACGCCGGATCGCCGCAGGGGCCGAAGGAGGCGTTCCTCTGGGATGCGGCCAATGGTACGCGGCGACTTCAGGACGTGCTGACGACCCAATACGGGCTGACGCTGAATGATTGGGTGCTCGAGGAGGTTTGTGCCATCTCGGCCGACGGGAAGGTGATCGCAGGCAACGGGCTTCATAACGGCGTGGCCGAGGGGTGGGTGGTGGCCTTTGTTCCCTATACGCCGCCACCGCCGCCGGTGATCCTCGAACAGCCGCAGTCGCAACAGGCGTGTGTGGGAAGCACGGTCGTGTTCGCCGTGTCGGCGAGCGGCGAGGGGGCGCTGACATACCGCTGGCAGAAGGACGGGAGCGACGTTGCAGACGGCGGGCAGTACGCGGGCGCGGCGACGCCGGTGTTGACGGTAAGCGGCGTGAGTGCGGAGGTTGTCGGCCAGTACCAGTGCGTGATCTGCAACGCCGGCGGATGCGCGAGCTCGGATCCCACATTGCTGAACATCGGCACGCCCTTTGTCGGCGACCTGGATATGGATTGTGACGTGGATCTGGCGGACTTCGGCGAGTTTCAGAACTGTTTCAACGGGCCGAACCGGCCGCTACCGGCGCGCTGCACCGTGAACGCGGATTTCGACGGGGACGGGGACGTGGACATAGCGGACTTCTCGGTATTCCAACGTTGTTTCAACGGGCCGAACCGATTGCCGGCGTGCTGAGGCGGGGTCGTGCGTGCCGCTGCCGTTTTCGTTCGGCGGCGTATGTGTCTGCGACGCAAGCGGAGCGGGCGTCCCGTCCGCCGGGCGGCGGGCAGGATGCGTATTCCCCCAAGCGATAACTTACTCAGCAAGAACGGTGCTGACCGATCGGCGCGCAACACGATGACCGGGCCTGCAAAGTCGGGGTCGGCAGATAACCCCGTCGTTGCATACGGCAACAACGGGGATTACTTCTGCGCGCCCTTGAGGCTCAGGATGCGCTGGATGCGGTCTTTGATGGGGGGGTGGCTGTCCATGATGGAGCTGGCGCGTTCCTCGAATTGCTTGATCGGGTGGACGAAGTAGAGCGGAGCGGTGGCACGGTTGGCGACTTCGAGGACCTCGGGGTCGCCGGCGACCTTGGCCAGCGCGCTCGCGAGTCCGTCGGGGTTGCGTGTAAGCTGGACCGCCGAGGCGTCGGCGAGATACTCGCGCTGCCGGGAGAAGGCCATCTCGATGAGCTTGGCCAGGATCGGCGCGATGATCGAGAGCACGATGGCGGCGAGGATGACGATCAGGACGATCAGGCCGCCGCCTCCCTGGTCGTCGCGGCTGCTGCGGCGCGAGCGCGAACTGCCTCCCCAGCGGCCCCATGCGAGCGACCGCAGGAACATGTCACAGAGCAGGACGACCACGCCGACAAGGGTCGCCATGAGCACGCCGAAAAGAATGTCATAGTTGCCGATGTGGGAGATCTCGTGCGCGATCACGCCCTGAAGCTCGTCGCGGTTGAGCTTCTGACGCAGGCCGGTGGTGATCGCAATCACGCCGTGTTGCGGGTCGCGGCCCGTGGCGAATGCGTTCGGGGCCGTGTCGTCGATCACGTAGATCCGGGGCATGGGGATCCCGGCGGCAATGGCCATTTCCTCGACGACGTTGAAGAGCTGCGGGTCGTCTTCCTTGCGGATCGGCCGCGCGCGGCTCATGGCCAGGATCGCCGAGGCCCCGCCGTAGTAGCTGGCTGCGCCGCTGAGGACGGCGATCAGGAAGGCGACGGTCATTGCCAGGAGCGTCGAGACGTACACCTCCTCGCGTGTGGGCATCCCGTACGCCGACGCCCACGCGTACCCGATCAGTCCGCCGAGCACGACGATGAAAAACGTGAACAGCGACAGAAGGATCCAACTGTTCCGCTTGTTGCGCTGGATGAGTGTTCGGAACTCTACGGCCAAGGCGGTTCACCCGTCAATGGCGCCGGAGCAGTGAACGTCACGGCGCGTTTCGCACCGGGAATCAAAACCGTAAACCGGGGCCTTGCCTTCAGAACTTCACTTTCGGCGCCTCGCGCTCCGCGGCGTCTTCCAGCTCAAAGAACTCCTCCGGCGTGAAGCCGAACATGCCGGCGAACAACACGGCGGGGAAACTCTGTATCTTCGCGTTGTAGTTCTCGACCGTGTTGTTGTAATACTGCCGGGCGAAACTGATCTTGTTCTCGGTGCTGGCAAGCTCCTCCTGAAGCTGGCTGAAGTTCTGGTTGGCCTTGAGGTCGGGGTACGCCTCGGCGAGGGCGAAGAGCTGGCGGAGCGCGCCGGTGAGCATGTTCTCGGCCGCGGCCTGGCTTCGGACGCCGGAGGCGTCGATGCACTGCTGGCGGGCCCTGACGACGGCATCGAGCGTGCCCCGCTCATGGGCCGCGTAGCCTTTGACGGTCTCGACGAGGTTGGGGATCAGGTCGTACCGCCGTTTGAGCTGCACGTCGATCTGGCTCCAGGCGTTCTTGACCGCCAGGCGGGCCCGCACGAGCCCGTTGTACATTCCGATGAGCATGAGCACGAGCAGGACGACCACCGCCGTAATGACCATTGCGGCGGTGCTCATGGCGAGGAGTGTGAACGCGACCATCATAACCTCCTTGGCGAGTGTAAACGTCCGCGGTTCTCCGATACCGGTCCGCTACGGGAACAGGCGGCATCCGGCCGTCGCTCATCCCCCGGTCGTTTCGGTCACGCTTCGCGCTTCGCTGTGACGGCACATCGCGTTTCCGCCTTCGACAGAAAGGCGCGGGCGGCCGGACCGCTTTCCAGGGGAGCAGGATACCCTTTCGCCGTCTGCGTGTCGATAACGAGGGCCAAGGGGGTAATGCGAAGGATACAGCCCGGCTGGGCTGCGGCGCGCCGCAAGGGGGCGTTTACCAGTCCAGCCCGCCCTTGAGCGGCTTGCGGCGCTTGGGCCTGGGTTTGGCCGGCTCGGCGGGGGCGGTGGTCTCCGGGCCGGTGTAGTCGGGCATTGTCACGAGTTGGCGGATCGACAGCGAGATCCGGCGGGCCTCCTCATCCACGCTCAGGACCTTCGCCTTGACCGTCTGCCCCTCCCGCAGCACGTCGCCCGCACTGCGGATACGCTCGTCGCTGATCTCGCTGATGTGGACCAGGCCCTCCACGCCGGGCGTAAGCTCCACGAATGCGCCGAACTCGGCGAGCCGTTTGACTGTGCCCTCGACGACGGTATTGGCCGGCCAGCGGGCCGAGGCGCCCATCCATGGATCGTCGCCGACCCGCTTGAGCGAGAGGCTGATCCGCTTTCGCTCCAGGTCGATGGTCATGACGCGGACCCGCACCACGTCGCCCTCCTTCACGATGTCGCTCGGGTGCTTGATCCGCCGCTCGTAGGTCATCTCGCTGATCGGGATCAGGCCCTCGACGCCCGGTTCCAGCTCCACGAATGCGCCGAAGTCCATCAGTTTCGAGATGCGGCCGGTCGCGATTGATTCGATCGGCCATTTCGCCTGCGCGTCGGCCCACGGGTCCGGCATCACCTGCTTGAGTCCGAGCGAGATTCGGCGAGTCTCCCGGTCCACCCGGAGGATCTTCACCTCAATCTTCTGGCCTTGCTTGACGATGTCTTCGGGTTTCTCCACCCGGCTGTGGCTCATGTCGCGGACGTGCAGCAGCCCGTCCACCCCGCCGATGTCCACAAACGCCCCGTACGGCATGATCGTCTTGACCGTGCCGGTGACGATCTTGCCCTCGACGAGCGACGTGAAGGCCTTCTCGCGGGCTTCCTGCGACTCGAGTTCGAGTACCGCCCGCTGCGAGACCGTAATGCTTCGTTCCGCCTCGTCCACGTCGATGACCTGGCACTTCAGCCGCCGGTTGACGTAGGGCGTGAGATCTTCCATGCGGAACAGCTCGACATGGCTGATCGGCATGAATGCGCGGATGCCGTTCACGTCGAGCTCGAGGCCGCCCTTGTTGTGGCCGGTGACGCGGCCCTCGACGATCTGGCCTTCTTCGAGCGTCTGCCACATTGCCGCGGTCACGGCGCCCTGGCGTGAGAGCAGCAGCAGGCCGTCCGCCTTGTCATAGCCGACGATCGTGACCTCGACGATGTCGCCGATCTTCGGCAGCGGCTGATCCTCGAACTGGTCGGCGGGGAGGACGCCCTGGCTCTTGCCGCCCATGTCCACGAAGATGTCGTCCTTGTGAATGTCGATGACCGTGCCGCGGCGCACACCCGCCGGGGCCGGCGCCGCTGCCGCCGGCCTGTCGGCGTCGAGGAAACTGTCCGCTCCGAGGTCGCCGAGCGCCTCTTCCAGCTCCCGCTGGAGGGCTGCGTCGAGGCCGTTGTTCATGCCGGAGGCGTCACGGTCGCCGTTGAAACCACTTGAGCCGCTCATAGTCAGTCCCTGTCGTGGAAAGGTCGTGAAAGCAATCGAGAGCGATGATCGTCCTTCTTACCGCCGCGGATTCACTTCAGCGGGCTGCGTTGCCTCGCAAGCCCGAAGGGTGTTCGTGAGACATTCCCCCGTTGGGCCCTTCTTTTATAGCGGATTCGCCGTGGCAGTCAATGAGCGGCCCTCCGGCGATGCGAAACGTCGCCCGGCGCGCGAAACGCCGACGGCCTTGTGCGTAGCGCCCGTGTGCGTGATACGATCTGCCTGATGGAACCCGGCGGGCACGGCGACTTTGCGATCGTCTCGTATCGGCCGCATCATCGCGCGGCCGTGCGCCGGATCTGCGTCGCTACCGCCTGGATGGGCGAGCCCGCGCCGGATCGCATCGCCGACGACTGGATCTGGGCCGAGTTCTGGACGCGGTACTTCACGGATCGCGAGCCGCGCCATACCTGGGTCGTGGAGGATATCCGCCATCGGCAGGCGGTGGGCTACCTCATGGGCACCGCCGACGCCGCGCAAGTCGAGCGGTACGCGGCGTTCCTTGTGCCGGGCATCCTCTACCGCGTGTGTCGCCGGCGACTGCTGCGGCGGGCCGCACCGCGCCGCGCGTTGCTGGCGATGGCGCGTTCGCTGCTCTCCGGCGAGCTGGATGTGCCCGCTCGTGTGCGTCGGCGATACCCGGGCACGCTGCACATTGATCTGCTTCCGCAGGCCCGGGGCAGGGGGTTCGCCTCGCGTCTGTTTCGCCTGTACATCGATCGCATGCGGCAGTTGGGCGTCCCGGGCGTTCACGCGCAGTCACTCGGGGCCAACGAGGCGATCGCGGCGTTCAACCGGCGGGCGGGGTTTCGCCTCATCGACACCAGGCCGATTCACGCGCTGGCGGGCGTGGATGCCCGTCCCGTCACCATCTCCACATGGGTGTTGCCTCTGTGACCCGCGCCCGGGGCGTCGTGTGGCGGACGCCGCGTTTCAGCGTCGGTCCGAAGTGCCGCGAGTCGTTGGCTGCGTCGCCGGCGTCCGGCCGGCCGTCGTGATCAGATATGCCAGCCCCAGCGGGCCTGCCTCGACCTCGGTGACCCTACCGGATTCGTAGTAGCGGAGGAGTTCGTCCCGAACCGCGGGATTGTGCCTTGCGAGGCAGCCCCACCGCAGCGCTGCGCCGGGGTACTTGCCGGTCCCGCCCGTGCCGCCGACGTTGTTGGCCGCAGTGCCGTCGCCGCGCAGCACGTGCGTCAGCAGCGTCTTCTCGAAGCGTGCGATGTCCTCGCGTGTGAAGACGATGTTGTGCTCGAAACACAGCGTCGCGAACGCCACATTGATCGAGGCGTGAGAGATGTCTTCGAAGCTCACGTCCGGCCGATCCAGCGGCGGCCGGTACGCCCATACATACGCGCCGTCGTCGCTCATGCGGAGACGATTCCGGAAGAACTTCGCCAGGCGGGCGACACGTTCGCGGTACCGGGGCAGGCCGGTCGCGTCGTCAAGGTAGATCCAGGCGGTGGCCAGGGCGTTCTGCATGTTGAGCGGAAGGTTCCGGCCCGCGTGAAGGCCGAGGAGATACGCTTCGTCGGGGCCCGGTCCCTGACGATACTCATCCTCATGGACCGCCACGGCCTCCTCGGCCACCTTGAGGATCCGGGCGGCATCTTCGCCGAATCGCGGGCGGAGGCTCGCGTCACGGCGAACGATCGACGCGAAGCGGGCCATCGGGGCCGCGATCATGCCCGTGTGCACCGCCCATGCGTGCCACTTGCCGTCCGTGTACTTGCTTGAGCCCCAGGCGGGTACGACCCGATTCCGGTACTCGTCGCGCCGGCCGTGCCGGTCGTCACGCGCGTCCGCCACATGATCCGCCAGCTTCACGAAGGCCGCTGCGTACCGCGGGTCGCGCGTGGCGTCGAGCATCTCCGCGAGCGCGGCAAGCGTGTAGCTGTCGCCCCACGCGATCCGCCCCCGCGCATTCGTGAGCGGTTCGGCGAGGGCGGCGTCGACCCGTTGAGCGATGAGGCGGTCGAATTGCGCAATCAGCGTCGCGTGCACGTTCCCCGGCCGGCCGGCCGGTTCGGCGGCACCGGCTGCCGCCACGATCACCGTCACCATTGCACCCGTAGCAGATCGCGCTGTCATAAGCTGTGCTCCGGTACCCTGTTCTCCGAGCGATGCCTCAGGCTACGCGCGTCGCGATCGTTTGGCAACGACGCGATCGGCACGCGCGGACCGCGACCGTCGTTGCGGCCTGTCTTGACGGCACGACGGCGGGAGTAGAAACTGGAGCGTGTGCTCCTTCAGGAGGCGACGCGATGGATTGCAAGAAGAAGACGAACGCGGTCAACTGCACCTGCACCTATGCCTCGTGCAATCGACGGGGGCTGTGTTGCGAATGCATCCAATACCACCTGGCGCACAAGGAGTTGCCGGGCTGTTGCTTCCCTCCCGAGGTGGAGAAGACCTACGATCGCCGCTTCGAGACCTTTGCCCGGGCGTGGAACCTGTAGGACCGTCGGATGCCCCTGAACATCTTCTGTATCGGAGACGTCGTGGGCCGGCCGGGCCGGTACGTGATGTCTCAGGTTCTGCCCGGCTTCATTCGGGATCGGGCGATCGGCTGCGTGATCTGCAACGCGGAAAACGCCGCGGGCGGCTCCGGCCTGACGCCGCAGCTTTACGAGAAGTTCCTGCGGTACGGCGTGGATGTACTGACGCTCGGCGACCACATCTATCGTCGCCAGGATCTGATCCCGCTTCTGTCGCAGAGCGACCGCATGATCCGTCCGGCGAATCTGCCGCCGGTGGCGCCCGGGCGGGATTTTCTCGTGTACGAGACGGCGAGCGGCCACAAGGTGGCCGTCATCAGTCTGCTCGGGCGGCTGTACATGCGGCAACCGGTAGACTGCCCGTACCGGACGGTGGACACCATCCTGGCAAAGCTCCCGCGCGATGTGAAGATCATCGCCGTCGAGATGCATGCGGAGGCCACCAGCGAGAAGATCGCCCTCGGCTGGCACCTTGACGGCCGCGTGAGCGTCGTCTTCGGCACGCACACGCACGTCCCCACCGCCGACGAGTGCATCCTCCCGAACGGAACGGCCTACATCACGGATCTCGGCATGACCGGCCCGTACGACGGTGTGCTGGGTCGGCGGAAAGACCGTGTGCTGAAGGCGCTGATAACGGCCGTGCCCGCGCCGTTCGATGTGGCGATCGGGGATCCGCGGATGTGCGGCATCCTCGTCAGCGTGGATCCGGCCACCGGTCGGGCGCAGCACATCGAACGGATTCGTGTCGACGGCAAACCCGCTCCCGAGGACACGGGCGAGCAGGAGTGATGCCCGCCCGGCGTAACGGTAGCGGCGAGACCGCAAGGCCTCCGGGCGATTCCCACCTGCGCAACGGCTCGCGCGACGGTGTAGAATAGCGTCATGGCCGCATCGTTTCCCCTTTTCGATCCGCAGCGCGTTCGCGGGCCGGCCGAGCCGGTCGTCCGCGGGGTGCTGACCGTTTCGCAGGTGACCGGTCTCATCAAAGGCGTGTTGGCGCAACACCTGCCGGCCACGCTGCACGTGGTCGGCGAACTGAGCAACGTGTCGCGCCCCTCCAGCGGCCACCTGTACTTCACGCTCAAGGACGAGGCCAGCGAGATCCGCGGCGTCATGTGGCGGTCCGACGCGGCAAAGATCAGGTTCGATCCGCAGGACGGCCTCGAGGTGATTGCCACCGGCAACGTGGACGTCTACGAGCCGCGGGGCCAGTACCAGCTCTACGTCCGCAAACTCGAGCCGCGCGGAGTGGGGGCGCTCGAACTGGCCTTCCGCCAACTCCGGGAGAAGCTCGAGCGCGAGGGCCTCTTCGATCCCGCCCACAAGAAGCCGCTTCCGCGCTGGCCGCGACGCATCGCCGTCGTGACGAGTCCGACCGGCGCGGCGATCCGCGACATCCTCAAGGTCCTGCGGCGTCGCTTCCCGTGCGTGGACGTCTTCGTGTATCCGGTTCGCGTGCAGGGCGAGGGGGCGGCGGCCGAGATCGCGGCGGCGATCGAGCTTCTCAATCAGCATGCCGCGAGGCTCGGCGGCATCGACGTCATGATCGTCGGGCGCGGCGGCGGCTCGCTCGAGGACCTCTGGGCGTTCAACGAGGAGGCCGTCGCGCGGGCGATTTACGCAAGCCGCATACCGGTCGTCAGCGCCGTCGGTCACGAGGTGGACGTAACGATCAGCGACCTGGTCGCGGACGTGCGCGCACCCACCCCGTCCGCCGCGGCGGAGATCGTCGTGCCGGTGCTCGACGAGGTCCTGGCGATGCTCGCGGACCACGCGCGTACGCTTCATCGGCACGCCCGGCATGCGATCGAGGTGTCGGCCTCGCGCCTGGAGACGCTCGCCCGCTACGAATGGTTCCGCGACCCGATCGGCCGCATCGCTCGTCGTGCCCAGCAGGTGGACGAGACGGCGGGGCGGTTGAATCTGGCGGTCGCGCGCCGGATGGCCGCGATCAGCCGCGAACTGCACCGTTGCGAAATGATCGTTTCGTCGATCCGTCCCGAGGCGTACGTGCAGCGGCAGCAGCGCCGTCTGCTGGATGCGGTGTACCGGTTGCGGTCGGCCCTGGAGCACGCGAGCCGGCGATCCGAGCGACGCCTGTCGGTGGCGATCGGGCGCCTGCAGGCGGCCTCGCCCCGCCGCGTGGTCGAGCGTGACGCAGCCACGGTCGAGCAACTCCATCGCCGGCTCGCACATGACATCCGCCACCGGCTGGCGCTGGCACGCCAAGGCGCGGAAGGTCTGGCCGCACGCCTCGAATCCGTCAGCCACAAGAGCGTGCTGTCACGCGGGTTCTCCATTACGCGTCACGCGAAGAAGGGCACCATCATCCGTGCGGCCGATCAGGTCAGAGCGGGCGAGCGTATCGCAACCGAGACGGCCGACGGCACGTTCGAGAGCCGGGTGCTCGAGAAGGGCCAGGGGGAGCTGTTTGAATGAATCCGTTGCGCTGCTTGGCAGCAAGCGCGTCGTCTCTCTGCATTCACGCGGGACGCACGCGGATCCGGGCGGGTTCGACGATGACGAGGTGACCATTCAAGCTCATGATGACCTCGTCTTCCCGAAGGAACGCAGCTACCATCGCAAGGATCATCTTGCACCCAGCGGCGTCCGGCGGACCACGATCCCGGCATACGATGTCGGCGGGTACAGTCGGATGTCGCCGAAGTCCTGGTCGCGCGTGATTACGCAAAGCCCACTGGCCCTCGCGTACGCCACGATTGCCGCGTCGGATACGCCGCGCATGCCGATGTCCCGCACGTCCGTGGCCTCGTGCCCGGCCTCACGGATCAGTCCGGCGGTCGCACGCGGGAGATTGGCGTCGATAAGGAATCCTTGCCATCAGCTTACGCGGACAAGGGATGGTAAGTCTGTTGGTTCAGCTCTTCGCAGGCAAACGCGATGCAGGCGCCGATGTCCTCGGCGCTGATGTCGTAGTCCTTCTCGATGTCGGCGAAGGTATCGCCCCCGGCGAGTGCGCCGAGAACGACCGTAACCGGGACGCGCGTGCCCTTGATGATTGGCTTGCCGTGGCAGATTGTTGGATCGATGAGAATGCGGTCGATCATACGCGACACTCCTGCAGCTGGTGCCGTTTCCGCCCGATGAGTTTCGCGTTTCGTAAGTGTCTGTAGCTATGGCACTTGCGCCCACGGGTTATCCACAATATATAGGGTCTCCGCGTGTGTTGGAACACCACATTCCGGCACGAGGAGACCCGCAATGGACCAAGTGCGAGCACGGAAGCTCCGATCCTATGAACGGCAGGCGCTACACAGAATGAAACGACAACTGTCCAACCAAGTCAGCAGCCGTCATGCCCGGATCATCCTGGCATCGGTCGGCGGCCTGCGTAACCGTCCGATCGCGGAGCGGGCGGACTGTTCGCCACAGTGGGTACGGAAGGTCATACATCGATTCAATCGGTACGGGATCGACGGGATCACGTGGTATCCGTTCTACCAGGATCGAACGGGCCAGCCGCGGAAGTTCACGGCCGAGATCGTTGAGCAGATCGCCGAGGTGGCGCTGTCACCGTAATCGCGCCTCAATTCGCCCGCGTGCAGACAACGCGACCGCGGATGCTCGATGTGCCGAGTCCTGAACCGGCGGCGGTCGTCAACATACCGCCGCTGGTGCACAAGGCGAGCAAGTGACTACGCAGACTGCCGGGATAAGACGCCGGTCCACTCCCGTTGGACCGTCGTGTCCACCCCGTATATCGTCGCGTACGTGGTTAGCTGAATGGAGTAATCGAGTTGACCGTCGGAACGGAGAGTGAGTATCTCGACGGCTTGGCCGTCCGCACTAACGGGCTGGCCGTCATCGGTCGTAAAGCTTTCCTGCGCCCGGAAGTTGACAATGATGCTGCTCCCCGTGGTGCGAATGCCGGTGATCGTCAAGTCCAACGTGCGGTCGTCGCCTGTGACTATGGTTGACTTATGCCCCACGTCGAGCGGCTGGTTGTCCTTGCCGATGGGCAGCCCGTTGGGGCCGATTATGACACCATCCGTGACTACCGCTGTGTCGTCGAAGTAGAGCGCGCCACCTGCGTACGTGCGTGCTCGCCATGTGACTAAGCCCGTGTAGAGACCCTCGGCAATCGGGGGCGCCGAGAGCGTCGGGGACGCGACTGAATCGCCACTTGCGGATGGTTGGGGCTGAGGGTCTGGGAGCGGTGCGCCGCACATTTGACCGGAACAAAGAACGACCGTCGCGAGACACAACACAAGGCGTTTCATCCGGCACTCCTTGTCGAAAGCTGATGCGTGACGCATTTACGTAGCAGGATATCCGAAAGACAATCCCGCGGTCAACGGCGAGCACAGATTTGTCCGTTGCACCTTCACTGATAGTTCTGTCAGATACCGCTTCCGGCAATGCCGAGCGCGCAGGCGCTCGTCAACCGGGCCGTTTTCGCAGTTTTCGCGCAAGCAAACCGGCAAGCACTTTCCCTCGCCGTCGCAAGTCGTGTGCTTAGAACCGCTTGTGTTTTCGGCTACCGGACTGTCGATCCGGTGGTTGCGGGTTCGACTCCCGTCGGCCTCGCGTTTCGAAAACCCACCCCCTTCTTCTATGAAGCCGGCTTTACGGGGCTGGAAACGAACGAAACGCTCGAACCGAAAGCGGCACCAGTCTCCGCTACATGCATTATACTATGCTGGGGGTAGCTTCCGCACGCAACCGTCCGCAGACGGCCGGGATAAACCCGGTCGCTCGCTTGGACGCTACGCCGTCTCACGCATAGTTGCCTTCTTTCCGCCACACGTCCAGGATCAGCTCATACCGCTCCAGCCGCATGCCCGTGTAGATGCAGTTGCTCGTCGAGAAGATGTACCGTCCGCCCGGCATGCCGTGCTTCAACGCATACCGCGCTGACGCGATGCACTCCTCTTCCGTACCCGTGTCGAGCAGGCCGCAGTTCACGTTGCCGATCAGGCAGACGCGGTCGCCCGCGAGCCGCTTGACCTCGGCGATATCCACGCCACCCTGCGGGTCGAGCGAGTGCAGGGCGTGCGGCTCGCCGAGCAACAGGCGGTCGAGGATCGGCATGATGTTGCCGTCCGTGTGCTTGATCGTGTACCAGCCCTGCCGCCGGTAGCCGCGGATCAGGTCGGCCAGGTACGGCGTGATGAAGTCGTCGAACCAGTCGAGGCTGAAGAACGGCCCCGTGTTGAAGCAGTAGTCGTCGCACAGGGCCCAGCCGTCGAGGCCGCCGTGCCGCCTGAATCGTTCGCCGCGGGCCAGCGCATCGTCCACCTTGCGTCGGGCCCTGTCCTTCGCCGCCTGCGGGTCCTCGGCGATCCGCCCGCAGAACTCCGTCATGTCTTCGCCGGTCGGGATGGCGTACGTCGCGTCGCCGTGCATCATCAGGAAGAACTCGTCGCCCGACTGCCGCCGGACCTCGTCGATCAGGCGGAACTCGTTCTCCTCGCCCGTGGCCGGGAAGCCGTGGAGAAAGATGGCCGAGTGCTCGAACCGCCGCGCCGTCTGGATGTACAGGTCGGCGATGTCGCGGAGGTGCAGCTCCTGTTCGGCCCGCGTCATCTGGTCCCACTGCTCGTAGCGGCGATGGAGCGGGTGCACGCGTCCGAACGCCTCCATCGTCAGAAAGAAGACCAGCTCAAAGTGCGGCACGCGGCCGGCGGGCGGTTTGCCTTCGAGTGCGTCGATGAATCGCCGGCGGGCAGTCATGAGGAAGAATCGACAAGGCCGCGGGTTTCGTGCGTGCTCGGCTCGTGCTACTCAGCGGACCGTATCCCGTCGGCCGAACCACAGCGAGCCCGCCACGCACAGTATCTGCGCGCCAAACGATGCTCCGAAGACCGCCCCGGCCGTCGCGATCACGTAGATAAACGGCTCGAATGGCCGCGCCAGCCACCACGAGCCGATGTCGCAGCAGACCGCCAGCATGGGCAGCGGACCGAGGATGAGCTTCACCCTCGATGGCAGACCGGTAAGCAGGAACAGCGTCCCGACGATGAGCGTGAAGACCGGGATCGTCAGGATGTGCAGGTGCGTCGTCAGGACGAGATCCCGCAGGCTGGCCGGCGCGAGGTACAGGGTCTGGGCATTTTGCGCCGTGGCGCCCGGGACCGGCGTGGCGAACCCGGCCACCATGGCATACTGCGGGGGAGATGAGGCGGTCTGGGCGAAGGCCGCGTCGGATTTGTCGCCCTGGAGATTATGGCACCGGACGCAGTGCCGCGAGAGCACATCCTGCGCCGACGGGTCGCCCGCGTGGTACACCGCGGCGCGCGTGAATGTCGCTTCGTTCGCGCCGTCCTTCAGCCAGGAGACCAGCGCCCGGATGGCCGGTTCGCCGCCTTCCTCCAGATGCGGGCGCATCTTCCCGCCCGGGGAGACCATCCGGAGCAAAGGCGACGGGGTGGAGAGGCGTGTGTCCTCCGTTACGGTCCGGCTCATCCCGTGGTAGACTCGGCGGATATCGTCGAGGCTCAGCCGCGGGTCCAGGTCCGCGTCATGGTGTTGCTCGTAGATGTTGGCCATCGCCACCAGATAACCCGCGCCCACAAGCAATAGAAACAACGTAAGCATCACCTTGGCCGCCGGGGGGAGGTTCGCGAGACGAATCGGCCGCGTACCGGTTTCATCGTTCATCATGGTAGCTCGCCTTTCGGTTTCGTATGGCAACAGCGGCCGAAGCCATTGGGGCAGAGGCCGCCACGGCTCCGGGACGCCCCGCGACCGGCACCTCTGGTGCCGCTTTCAGTCGGCCACTTGTGTGCCGGCGTCGGAAACGGGGGGCCTCGCCCGCCACGAGGCGGACAAGATACCCGTCACCCGAAAAACGCATGACTGTCGCAGCGAAAACGGCGCCGGCCGGTCGAGTCCGCTTCTCTGGTGCGCTGCGTGCTCACCGGCGCCGGATTCGACTGCCCGGCCCTACGACGGCAACTTCGGGGCCTCCATGACCGGGTACTTGCCCGAGAGGGCTTTCAGAAACTCCACAAGGTCCTTCTGCTCCTGCTCGGTGATCTTGGCGTCGCGCACGCTCTTGAGCACCGGCGAGAGGTTCGGATTGTCTTTCCCGCCGCCGGCCATCAGGGCCACCGCTTCTTCGAGCGTCTTGGCGCTGCCGTCGTGGAAGTAGGGGTACGTATTCGCCACTTCCCGGAGCGGCGGAACGCGGAACTTGCCCATGTCCGCCGCCTCGCCGGTGACCTTCTTGCGGCCCTCGTCCGGGTTCGGCTTGGCGGCGTCAACACCCGCGTTGTAGAACCGCCCATTGCTGAACAGCGGGGGCGTGTGGCACGTGTCGCATGTGCCCTTGCCGGTGAAGATCGCCAGGCCGCGTTTCTGCGCCTCGGTCATCGCGGTGGCGTCGCCTGCCACGTGGCGATCATACGGCGAATCGCCGCTGAGTACGGTGCGCTCGAAGGCGGCGATCGCCTGCGCCACCCTTTCCTTGGTGATTTCGTCGCTGCCGAAGACCGCCTTGAATCGGTCCTTATAGCCCGGCAATTTGCCCAGGTCGGCGACGACGGCCTCCATCTTGTTGCCCATCTCGATCGGGTTCTCGATCGGCCCGAGCGCCTGCTCTTCCAGGCTTTTCGCCCGGCCGTCCCAGAACAGCACCGGCATGTACGCCGCGTTGATCACGGTCGGGGAGTTGCGCCCGCCGAGCTGATTGCCGATCCCTTCGCTGGTCGCGCGATGCTCGGTCCAGGCCGTCGCCGGATCGTGGCACGTCGCGCAGGATACGGTCCCGTCCTTGCTCAGGCGCTTCTCAAAGTACAGCGCCTTGCCGAGTTCGACTTTCTCGACGGACATCGGGTTGTCTGCCGGTACCGGAACCGGCGGCAGGCCCGCCGGTACGATCGGCAACTTGGCCGTGGGTGCGGCCGGCTGGGCGGTTGGCTGGCCCGTCGGAGCGGCGGCCTCGCCCGGCGCGGCAGCGGGGGCGGAGGTACCCTCCTGCTTCCTGCAGCCCGGTACTGCCCCGGAGGCCAGAAGGATACTGAACGACAGTGCGACAGCGACAAGGATTTGCACCTGCTTCATGGCGACGGCTCCTTTCATAACCGACCTTACCCGCGTTTGCCACGCCCGGAAGTGACGGCGTGTCTGGAGGAACAGTAGCGTCCGAATCGCCTTTCGGCAAGAGGCTCATGTTCCGCGGCGTGCCGGGCGGAAGACCCCTTCCGCGTGCCGGGGCGATTGGGTAACATGGCAGCGCCCTTGTGGGCAAGGGCGGGCGCGGCCGGGGCCGCATGGAGTCAGGAGTACAGGAGGCTCATCATGGTTCGTGTGGGGCTCATCGGTGCGGGGTTCATCGGGCGAAATCACTTCAATCAGTACCAGAAGCTCGGCGACCGGGCGAAGATCGTCGCACTCTGCGACATCGAGGCGGATCGTCGCTCCGGCGACTGGACGAAGGTGGGTGGCAACGTGGCGGACGCCCAGGGACGCCGCCAGGATCTCGGCGACATCCGGCAGTACGCCGACTGGAAGGAACTCGTCGCCGACCCCGACGTGGACATGGTGGATATCTGTGCTCCGACGTTCCTTCACAAGGACATGGCCATCGCCGCGCTGAAGGCCGGCAAACACGTCCTCAGCGAGAAGCCCATGGCCCTCGACGTGAAGCAGTGCGACGAGATGCTCGCCACGGCCGGGAAGGCGCGCGGCAAGTTCATGATCGCCCAGTGTATCCGGTTCTGGCCGGAGTGCGTGTACGTCAAGGACGCCCTCGCGGACAAGCGGTTCGGCCCGCTCAAGGCCCTGCACCTGCGGCGTCAGGCGGCCGTGCCCGACTACTCGTGGAAGAACTGGATCGTCAACCCGAAGCTCTCGGGCGGGGCCGCCCTGGATCTGCATGTCCACGACACGGACTACGCCCTCTTCCTGCTCGGTAAGCCCAAGGCAGTCACCGCGCAGGGCTACAAGCGGACCGGCGGCGGCGTTGACCGCCTGCATGCGCTGTGGGAGTACAGGAAGGGGCTCGTCGTACAGCTCGAAGGCTTCTGGGACATGCCGCCGGGCTTCGGTTTCAACATGGGCTTCACCGCCGTCTTCGAGAAGGCGGCGATCGTATATGACCTTGCGAGCGGCCGGCCGCTGACGGTCTACAAGTGGGACGGCCAGTCCGAGGTTCCGACGCTCTCGAAGGATGACGGCTACTTCAACGAGATCAGGTACTTCCTCGAGTGCGTCGAGCAGAACAGGAAGCCGAAGATCAGCACGCCGCAGGCCAGCCGCGACGCCGTCGCCCTTGCCCTGGCCGAAGTGAAGAGTGCGCTGGCGGGCGGTAAGCGCGTGGCGATCCGGTAGCGGGCCTCAGCGGTCGGTGACGACGCGGACGTTGACCGCGAGCGGGGTAAGGTCGAGCCCCGGAGCGGTCCCGGGGAAAGGGCGAGGCGCGATGAGGTAGTGGGATGCTGACTGCATATCCTGTGGTTCTCGTCGTCGTCTTCGCCGCCTTCTTTTTCGTGGGCGTGCGCCGGCGTCAGGCGGCCCTTCGGTCGCCGGATCCCGATCGCCGGCGGCGCCTGGATCGGTGGACCTTCTACAGCTTCGGCCTGGCCTGCTGCTGGCTGATTCCTTATTGGGTGGCGCATCGCGAGTGGTTCAGTGCCGGGTGCTTCGGGTTTGCCCTCCTGTCGATCGCGTATACGGCCTTCCGACGGCCGACCGAGCAGGACTATCGCCGGCACTTCGCGCTTCATCCGGGGCGTTGCGGCCGGTGCGGATACGATCTGACCGGCAATGTCACGGGCGTCTGCCCGGAATGCGGCTGGGCGATCCCCTCCTCACCGGTTGCGTGCGAACGCCCAGACTGGCCCGTCTGGTGGCATGGCTGGCGGATCGATCATCTGGACAACTGGAAGCGGGCGCTCTGGCAGATGGTTCTGTTCGCCCTGGCCTTCGGTGCGCTCGCTGTGTGGTTCCTCGTTTCGGGGAACCCGGCAGCGATCTTCCCGGCGTTCATGTGTCTGCATTTCGTCCTCAATACCCTGCGGGTCATTGATTACGGCACGGATCGGAAACGGCAGAATCCGGATGGTTCGGGCGCCTCGACGGCTTGACTTCGGGTGCCCGCCCGCAAATGGGCAGGGTACATCATTGCGCGCCGATTCGACTTCGACAGCGGGGCGACGCCCGCTCCCCATGTTCGACCGCGGTCGAACGCCGTGCTATGCCCGTTGGGCCCGCATGTGAGCCAGGATCAACTCCGCGATGTCATGGATCAGGCTCGGGTGGAGCATGTGGCCCATCTCGGCGATGGTAACGAGCTTCGCGCCGGGGATCGCCCTCGCGAGGGCTCGGCCGTGCTCGATGGGAAGGCAGGGATCCTGCTCGCCGTGGATCACGAGCGTGGGGGCGGTGATGCTGCCGAGCCGTTCCCGGCGGCTGGGCGTAGCGGCGACGGCGGCGAAATGACGAAGTGCGGCGGCAGGGTTCTCCGCGCGTTGCCGGACCCGCACCTGCAACCGATACATGGCGTCGGCGTCGAAGGGGAGGGCCTCGCCGTTGCAGATGCGCCAGCTCTCGACGGCGTCCTCGATGTATTCGTCGTCGGTCCTGGGCGGGCTGAGTCGTGCCTTGCGCATGTGCGCGAGCAGCCGGGGTGCGGGCGGCGGCAGCGCATAGCCCCGGGTGTCCTGGCCGCGGGCCGCCGCAAGATAGGCGCGTTCGTCCGGCGAACTCATGAGCAGGGTCAGCGTGCGCACGCGATCGGCGAAGTCCAGGGCCATGAGCTGGGCGATGAAGCCGCCCATGGACATGCCGACGATATGCGCCCTGGCAATGCCGTAGGCGTCGAGGATGGCGACGGCGTCTCGCGTCATGTCGTTCATGTCGTACGGGCTGGTCCGGAAGTTCACGGTTGAGGATCGCCCGGTGTCGCGGTGGTCGTAGCGGATGACGTGAAAGCCGCCGCGGGCAAGGGCGAGGCAGAACTCATCCGGCCACAGGATGCCCGGGTTCGTCGCGCCCATGATGAGTAGAACGCTCGCATTCCGGGCGTCGCCGAATGCCTCCGTCCAGATCCGCAGAGGGCCGGAGGCGATGATCCGTTCGGATGCCCCAGTCATGGCGGCAGAGGATATGCGCGCCGGAGCGACCGGGCAACGGGTTGCAGCGGGGTGCGAAGAAGCAAACGAAGGCCGAATACGGAGGGAAGCTCGAAGCGCGCACGAAAAAGGCGCGGCCCCCTGGCCCGTCATGCTCTGCGGCGCCTGTTGCCGCCGGCGGATGCCGCCATCGGGGCTCGTTCTACGCCCGTCTGGCCAGGCACGTCCGGATGCGTTCCAGCCATGCCTCGTTCGGCAGGGCATAGGGCCGGAACTTCTCCGTGGTGCCCTGCTCCTCACTGTAGGCCAGGGCACGGTTCGGGCCCAGTTTGTTGGCCAGCGGCGAGTCGATCAGGTTGCTTGAATCCGACGCGCTCATCTGAAAAAGGATGCGGTTGTCGAACTCGCGGACGCTGCCGCGATCGAGCGTGCGCTCGACGGTGGCGAGGGTGTCGGCCCAGGCGATCACGTGGATGCCGAGCGGCGGCCCTTCGCGGAGCAGGTCCGCGAAGATCCTGTCGGGGCCGGGCCCGGCGTCCTCCGCGCCTGTCGAAAAGCTGAACGTGTCCTCCTGGCGACGCAGGACGCGGTATCGCTGCAGTCCGTAGACGAGGACGCAGATCGCGGGGGCCTGTGTATCCGGGCTTGCCTGTCGGCGCTTGAGCTCCTCGGCCAGCTCCGTCATAGCCTCACTGACGGCCCGGTACTCCACCCGTCGCGTCGCGTGCGGCAGGGCGGCCGTGAGGCGGGCAAAGACGGCGGCCAGCGGCGAGTCCGCCGGGCTGCCGTCGAACACGCGGAACGAGGCGGCATCCGGCCGCTGCTGTGCGGCGAACGAGACCATCACCGCCGCCATGATCGCCAGGGCCGCGTCGTCCTGCTGGCCGACGAGCAGCATGTTCGCGCCGCTCTGCCGGCGCAAGACGATGTGCGTCGGATCTTTGATGGCTACCGGCTCGCCGAGCCAGACGCGGGTGGCGGCAGCGGCCGGGGGCCAGTCAGGCGCGTCGAGCAGTCTGGCAAGCAGGGCGTTCTTGGTAATGTCCGCCGGCACATTGCCCTCGAAGACGACGGCGGGCGGACGGGCGGGCACGGCCGTGGCCGGCGGCACGGCCCGGGGCGGCTGTGCCGAATCGGCCGCGTAGCGCGCGCGGATCCGGGCGAGGTACGCATCGCGCTGCTCATCGGGCAGCCAGGCGACCTGGAACGGGCTGTTGCCCTCGACGAGGCCGCCGGCGTCGTTGTAGATCGCCTCACCGGGCCGCGAGAGGAGCCGCGCCGCGGAATTGCCGTCGCCCAGGATGATCTGCGAGTCGGCCTCGCTCGTCTGCAGGGCGATACGGACGGCCATCTGGCCGATCGTGCTGCGGGCCAGGCCGGACGTGCCGCCGATCGTCTGCGA
>CAZZFA010000010.1:0-79608 GCA_964653435.1 uncultured Planctomycetales bacterium
GGCTCCTAACCCACCGCGCCACGTCTCGACTCTACCTTCGCTCAGCATGACGGGGCTGGGGCGCCCGTGTTCGGTTGCGGCCGAAGGCCGCCTTGGGTTTCCCCACATCTTGGCGTGGTCCGCCGTGCGCACCGCGCAACGCCCCGCAGGAACGCCCGCCGAGCACCCAGGGCAACGCCCCGGAGGGGCGCGTGAGAATAGCCCAGCGATTTATCGCTGGGGCGGCGGCACCGACCGCGGACCCGTCCCGTAGGGACGGCTGAGCGCGCACGAATCTCAGTCGTCCCTGCGGGACTCTGCGATGTGGCGGCCCCCGCGACCCAGCGATAAATCGCTGGGCTATTGTCGAATGTCCCTCCGGGACAGGACGTTGGCGTCAAGACGCTGGCGTCAAGGTGTTAGCGTCAAGACGTTGGCATCGAGGTGTTAGCGTCAAGACGTTGGCATCAAGGTGCTGGCGTCAAGACGCTGGCGTCAAGGTGTTGGCGACAAGACGTTGGCGACAAGGCGTTGGCAACAAGACGTTGGCGTCAAGACGTTGGCGTCAAGGCGTACGTTGGCGACATGACGTTGGCGACAACACGTTGGCGACAAGGCGTTGGCGTCGATCCGAATCGCAACGGCCGTCATCCCGTCGTTTCCACAGGTGTGAACAAGCCTGACAGTCCGTTGAAATAGCGTTGGGGTAGTCGCCGACATCGCGTTTTCGGTTTCGCCGGTCCGGTCGGCGGCAACGGTTGGTGACTTTTTCAACGGGCTGCCAAGCCTGAAGGCGGCGGCAAACCCGCGTCGGCTGGAGCCGACGGTATGCCGCGCACACAACGCCGTTTTCAGCCGGCCTGCGTTTGGCCGCCGCCTTCGGCCGGTGGAGGCACGGGCTCAGCTCCCTTTTCCGCTTGCCGCCCAGCGGGCTTGAGCCGGGCTTGGTAAATCCGCGCCGCCCACCGTCTGCAACTACGGCCACGTACTCCGTTTGCCCCGGCGGCTGGACAGCCACCGTCGATGCACGTTATCTTGTGCGCGGTACGAGCGAAGGGCCCTTCGAACGGACGGTACGAACATGGCAGAGAAGCCCGCAAACGCCGGCGACACGCCCGGGCCGAGCAGCCCTGCGTCCTCCGCGGGAGGGGTTACCCCGGATGAATTGCGCAAGGCGCTCAAGGCCTTCAAAAAACGCCTGAAGCTCGCGCGGCTCGACGACGAGTCGCGGCTCGGCCACGCGGCCACCACCAAGGGGGGGAGCTCGGGTATTCGCGCCATCCAGCCCCCCAATCAGTTTCCGCAGGCCGTCTGGGATGAGCTGGTCCGGGAGGGGCGGCTTCGTTACGTCGGCCACGGGTTGTACGAGCTGAGCAAAGCCGGGCCGGGCGAGTCGATAGACTGAGGTCTTCAACGCGACACGGAGGCCGGGGCAATGGCTGACGAGCAGGAACTGACGGCGGCCACGTGCCGGACGTGCGGCCGTCGGTTGACCATACCGGAGTTCCGGGCGTGCACCGGCCTGGGGCACTACTGCGCCAACCATCTGCCGCCCCCGTCGGCGCCAAAGGCGCGTTCGAGTGCGGTTCGGCGAGCGAAGGCGGGACCGGCGCCCGGGAGTCGTCGCGGGCGGCGCATCTCCGAGTCGGGCGTGATCGAGTACTCCTGCCGGGGACAGTTCGCCCGCAGCGGCGTGACGCGGCCCGGCCGTCTGACCACCGACCATCCGTCGTGCGTGGCCGGCAGCGCGGTCTTCGTGTGCAACAACGTGGGCTACGGTCCCGGTGAGATTGTTACCCTTTTCATCAAGGATCCCGACGGCCGCGCTCTCGCCGAACGCAACGGCTTTCGTTGCCAGGGGTGACGGCCCCACCCTGGGCGCGGCATCGCGTATCGCCGAGGCACGCGTTTCGTTTCATCAGTCGCGCGGGTGCCCGACCGGCAGGACGTACAGCACGCGATATCCGCTCGGAAGCCGCAAAGCCTCCGCGACCCGGTCGTCATCGACTCCGCCGATCGGCACGCCGGCCAGGTGCAACGCCGTGGCCTGCAAGAGGATGTTCTGCGCGATGTGTCCCGCCTCCATGAAGCAGTAGCGTTCCGCGCGCTCGCGGTACTTCCCGGCCGATCGCCCGACTTCCGCGGCGATTACGAACGTTACCGGTGCGGTTTGCACGACCGCCTGCACGCCGCCGCGTTCGTGAAGGGTCCGACGCTGGTCTCCGGACAGGTGACGTTCGAGCGCGTGCTCCTTCGGGCGATAGTGCTCGACGCCTTCCGGCGTGACGACATAGAGCTCCATCGGGTACAGCGCCCCGGCCGAAGGCGCCGCGCGGAAGCCTCGCCGCGGGTCGGTGATGCCCTGGCCGGCCCAGCACATCTGCCCGACCTGCGCAATGCTCACGGGCTTGTCCGAAAACTCGCGGACGGATCGCCGCAGCCGGATGGCCTCTTCGAGCGACATCCTGCCCTTCGTTGTCGGGGGCGGCAGCGGCCGGGCTTTGTCTCCGGTGGCGACATCGCCCGCCACGACCACGGCTGCCGTGATCGCGGCGACGGCGAGCGCCCTGATTCCGTAACAGGTTTTCATGCGGTAAGCTCCACGGCGATTCTGCGCGAATGGTTCTCGGGATCGCGGCGAAATCGGGTCATGCCGACGGCCCTTTTCCATGCACAGCGATCCGCTCCGGCCGGTCCCTGCGGCCCTGCGAAACGGCCTCCGCGACAATGGCACGGGCGGCGCCTTGTCGGTAGTATAGAGAGCCTGTCGGCCGGCGTGAAGCGCAGGACCCAGGATGGAGGCTCATGCGGGTTCTTTTCGTCTATCCGAACCTCAACGCGGAGGAGGGCTTCAACCACGGCGTGGCGGACCTGAGCGGAGCGCTGAAGGCCCGGGGCCACGTTACGGGCCTGCTCAACATCAACGACGCGCTGTATACGATTCCGAGCGACGAACGGATCGTCGAGCAGGTGCGGGCGTGGCGGCCCGACTTTGTGGCGTTCTCGGTCATGACGCAGCAGTACGGCTACGCCCTTCGTCTGGCCCGGGCGATCAAAGCGGCGATGCCGGCGGTGCCGATCGCCGTCGGCGGCGTGCACGCGCTCATGTGTACGGAGGAGGTGAAGAACGACGCCTTCTGGGATTTCATCGGCATCGGCGAGTGCGACGAGGCACTGCCGGAACTGATCGACCGGCTCGAAAAGTATTCCGGTTTCCGGGCTCCGGATTCCGAGGGCGGAGGCGTGCGAACCCTCAACCCGGAACCCCGAACCCGGAACCCGGAACCCGGCACCCGGAACCCGGCACCCGGAACCCGGCACCCGGCACCCGGAACCCGGCACCCGGAACCCGGAACCCGGAACCCGGAACGCGGTGCCGCGCCCGCCCAATCCGCCGTCCACATTCCGGAATCCGCATACAGCGTCCGCAACTTCTGCGTCCGGCGGCCCGACGGCACGTATCAGCAGAATCCGCTCGGCCCGTATCCCGATCTCAACGCGCTGCCGCCCAAGGATTACGAGTGTTACGACCTCGCGCACATGCTTCGCCGCAAGAACGGCTGGCAGAGCATTCTGACCAGCCGCGGCTGCCCGTACCGCTGCTCGTACTGCTTCAACCACGAGGTGACCGACCGCTATCTCGAGGACGGCGGACAGCCGCGCCGAAGCTACCTCCGTCGATACAAGCCGGCGCGGATCATCCGGGAGATCAAGGAACTCAAGGCCCGTCACCCGTACATCGAAACGATCATCTTCGACGACGACCTCTTCACGCTGAACAGGCAGCACGTGATCGACTTCTGCAAGGCGTACGTGGAGGAGGAGGTCGGCATCCCGTTCGTCGTGAACGCGCACGTGCAGGCTTTCTCCGAGCCGGTCGCCAGGGCGTTGAGCGAGGCCCCGTGCATGATCGTGAAGTTCGGCGTCGAGTCGGGCAGCGACGAGCTTCGCCGCAAGGTCCTCGACCGCACGATGAGCAACCAGGCGATCATCGACGCGTTCGACCTGTGCCATCAGTACGGCCTGCACACATCCGCGTTCCTGATGTTCGGCCTGCCGTTCGAGACGCGGGCGATGATGGAGGAGACGATCGACCTGATGGCCCGCATCAAGCCCGGGCGGATGCGCTGGGCGATCTTCTTTCCTTTTCCGGGTACGAAGAGCTACGCGATCTGCCAGCTCGGCGACCTGATCGACCGCGCGAAGATGGCGGCGATGGACAACTACTTCTGCGCCTCGTGCCTGAAGTTCGACCCGCCGACGGACCTCTTCATCCGCAAACTCCAGCGGACATTTCACTGGTATGTAAACGCCCGCGCGGGTCTGCCGACGTCGGCGATGTACGCGAAGCTCGTCGAGGAGGTCGAACGGATGAGTGCGGCCGAATGGCACGAGGCCGGCGAGGCCATGCTGAAGAAGGATCGGCAGATCAGCAACAACCTGCTGGCCCGCGTCAAGGCCCCGTGTGCCACTGCTGTGTCAGCCGTGCCCTCCGCCGCAGCCGCGTCAGCATCGGGAAACCGCAACCTTGGCAAAGCCCACCCCGTCGAAGCCGGCGCCGACGCGTCCTCGATCAGGCACTACTCGATCCGCTACACCGAGGTGATGGCCGTGTCCAGCGACTTCATCCTCGCCGAGAAGGGCCACTACAAGGACCTCGCCGCCAGACGCTGGAAGGCCTTCCGGGAAACGATCGACGAATCCCGCGCCGCGGCGGCGGCCAACTCCCCCCCCCTTAGTACGAAGGGGCAGGGGGGGGAAGTCCGCGCGGGCTTACCGGAACTGCACGTCGTGGAGAGCCAGACCGATTACCCGATGTTGTCGAAGAGGAGCGGCTCGACAACCTCCTGACGCGATGCCGGTCTGACTTCCGCGGTAGCCTGCAAGTGTCTCTCGGCGGACGAAAGGGCCTCAGACAAGTCTGAAGGATCGGTGATCGCCGTCAGTATCTGCCCGTAGACAACGACCTTCCGGTCGTTCCGGGAAAGCGTGAAGCCCTCATCGGACAGGCGCTTGAGCTTGGCGAGGCCGGCTTCGATGGCTGCCTCGATCGGCTTCGGCGTTGCGCTGGCGGTCGCATCACGCTTCCTGCACACGATGATGATATCGAGCTGGATGGGCTCCTTGGCCTGCGACTTCGGCGTGGCAACCGACATTTCCGCCTTCACGGGGTGCGAGTTCTGGACGAGGAAACCTGCCCCCAGAATCGCATCGGCGAGAGCGTGCCAGCCCTCATCGCGGGAGTGGTGGTAGGTGAACACGAGCAGGCCCTCATCCTTGAGCACGCGGTGGCATTCCCGGAACACCGCACGAAGCTTCATTGCGAATCGATCGGCGCCGGTATCCTGAACCTCGGCCGGGTTGCGTGTCGAGTCGAGAGGCTGGACGGTATTCGGATCCAGCCGCTGCCATGCAAAGAAGAAATCCGCCAGCTCGGAATAGTGGACGTTGTCGAAGAACGGGGGATCGGTGACGATCAGGTCGATGCTCTTTTCGGAGAGGCCACTCCGTGCCGAGTCCCCCTGAGAGAGATAAAGGGCTCGGGGCGCATAGCTTCCGCCGACCGGCCACTCCGGCTCAATCCTGCCGGTGAAGGGTTCCGAGCAGACCCGAGCCGCGGCCTTGATACCGTTCACCTCCGTTGGGGCCTTCCTGTAATCGATCACTCGCAGGAGCCGGCTGCGGAAGAGATTGGAGAACCCGCCGGAACTCTTTGGCGTTCCCCACACGTTCGCTTCAATCGGCATGCGCTCCGGTTTGAGAATGTGGTGGGAGAACATGTGGCGAACGGCGCCCGTGCCTTCGCCCTTGTACGACGCGAAGAGGTTATTGAACTCAAGCGCGCCGGAAAACAGCATCGTAAGGGCTCGGCGCGCGGCCTCATCGCCCACGTGCCGGATAGCCTCGTGAAGCCATCCCAGCGCGAGGAGCTGACGATCGTTGAAGAAGTCGACCCACGACCTGAAGTTGTATCTCATGGCCTGGCGCGTGTTGTGGCCGTGCGCGAGCTGCAGGTCCGGCAAGCGTATGCGGCCTTGCCTTACCTCGTCGGCGAGTCGTCGCGAACACTCGTCATACGCGGACAAATCGCTCTCGCTCGCAGCGAGGTATTCCTTTCGACTGTCCCCGGTCAGCACGAGCTTGGCGTAGAGGCGAAACGCAGGCCGCTTCGAGCCAACGGCATCGATAATCCGAAACTCCACGCTGCAATGCGGACAAACCGCTCTCGCTCCGTTGGCAGGGCCAACCGTAGGATCGAATTCGTGGCGGCAGGTCTCGCATCGTACGACGCGGGTACCGCTCACTCCCGGGAAGATGTCTCCGCATGCGGGGCAATGGATCCGGACTTCCGGCCTTCGGTCCGGGAATGCGTTGCGGCCAATGATGTGCGAGGAGAACAGATCGACGGGCTGGTGGCACGCTTGGCAACTCACCTGCATGACCCAGAAGTAGTACAGCACGTCGCATGCTCTGCCGTTGGCGTCGACTGACCGATACAGGGCGCGGATGCGCGTGCCAACGCCTTCGGAGAGGTCTTCGAATGCCGTTACAAGTTCGCGGCGATCAAGCGGTCCCAGCGCGGTACGAACAGCCTCAACGGCGACGGGGTTGATGTCGCGTCCGAGTGCCGTCAAGCCGAGCTTGTGGGCCTCACCGATCGTTGTGCCGGAGCCCATGAACGGGTCGAAGACGGACAGTCCCGTCAGGGAGTGGCATCGGTAGAATTCGTCTCGCAGGCTGGCGCCCGCCGGCCGCAAGCTGCCGAGCAGGATGCCACGGAAAACGGAGCCGAGCCGGTTCGCCCACCACTTGTGGACGTGGTATACGGGCCGGTGGAGTTCCTTCCGCCAGCTCTCGCGTTCGGCGAGCCGCGACAGGAACTCGAACGGGAACGCGTCCGTTTCGATCAGTCGAACATCAGCCGTTTGTGTCTTCATCGCTCCTGTCGTCGTCTTCTTCGCGCGTTTCTTCGTCGTGCATCACGACCGGTTCCGAGGGGGAACCCGTGACCCTCCAGGCGGAGAAACGGTGTTCCCTGCCGGCATCGGGGTTGGGGACCTTCTTCGGATTCAGCGTGTTCGCAATAAGATCGAAGGAGTACCCGACGATCAACTCGGCCGCCTCGCGCCGACAGAGGTCGCCGACATGGACAAACCCGCGCCCCGGCTTGGTCTCTACCGGCAGAATCAGCGTTTGATTGTGCGCGACGCCATCGACGAGTCGAAAGGGCGTGGGGACGGCGTACATCTTCCGGTCGCGGATCAGGATGTCGCCGTAGCTTCCGAACCCTTTGACGCTCTTGTTCTCATGCACGTAATCGTGGTCGGCGTTCAAGAAGTCTCCGTGGCAGATGACCAAGTCCAGGACCGGGTACGTATCCCCGTCCGGCTCCTTGGGATAGCGCCCGAATACGTAGTAGATCGTGCGGCCGTTGTGGATTCCGGAAGGTACCTGGCTGTTCGAGTCGAAGCTGGCGTCGCGGCCCGGGTAAGCAAGCCCCTTTACTTCAAAGCCCTCGGTCGTGCTGACCATGCGAAAATCGGGATAACTGTTTCGACCCCCGACCTCGAAGTTGTCGCCCAGCGATTCCAGACGGGCCTTGAACCAGTTCTGGAAGTGGTACTCTTTGTCGGTGGCGCTGACGCGCCGAATCAACGTTCCGTTCCGGATAGCCTGAACACAGTATGTGAAAACCTTGGCGACCGTCATGTCGGCGCTATCATACCTCGCTCCCGGTTTCGCTGTCGAGCAGGGCCCATCCTTGGATTGACAAGGAGCTCCCGAATCCGTGTAATCCTCTTGAGTTCGCGGGATCCGTGCTCCGGTAGCGGGAAATCCCCCGTGGCGCCCCTGATCGACACCGAATCCCAACTCGAAGCCGCCCTCTCCGAACCGACGCCGGAGGTCTGCGACGCGCTTGCGAGGCTCGACGGGGACATCATGCTTCTCGGCGTCGGGGGGAAGATGGGGCCGACGATGGCCAGGATGGCGCGGCGGGCGATCGACCAGGCCGGGGTCAACAAACGCGTGATCGGCGTCGCCCGGTTCTCCTCGACGGGACTCGAAGAGGACCTGAACCGTGCCGGCGTCGAGACGATCGCGTGCGACCTGCTGGACGACCACGCGCTGGAGCTGCTGCCGTGCGTGCCCAACATCGTCTATCTCGTTGGGATGAAGTTCGGCACGACCGGGGCCGAGGCACTGACCTGGGCGATGAACGTCTATCTGCCCGCGTTGGTCGCGCGCCGGTTTCGCAGCTCGCGGATCGTTGCGCTCTCGACGGGCAACGTGTACCCGCTCACGCCGGCGACCTCGGGCGGGCCAACCGAAGAACACCCGACCGGCCCCGTTGGGGAGTATGCCCAGTCGTGCCTGGGGCGCGAGCGGATGTTTCAGTACTTTTCCGCGCGGTATGGCACGAAGGTGACGCTCGTTCGGCTGAACTACGCGATCGACCTTCGCTACGGCGTTCTGCTTGATGTGGCCCGGCGGGTGTACGAGCGGATGCCGATCGACCTGAGCATGGGGTACGTGAATGTGATCTGGCAGCGCGATGCGAACGCGATCATCCTGCGGTCGTTCGGACTGTGCGAAAGCCCGCCGGCGATCCTGAATCTCACCGGTCCCGAAACGCTCTCGATCCGCGCGGTGGCCACCCGCTTCGGCGAGCTCTTCGGCATCGAGCCGCGGTTTGAGGGCACCGAAGGCGAGACGGCGCTTCTGAGTAATGCCTCCCGGTGCTGGCAACTGTTCGGGCCCTCGGTTTCCGCGGCGGGCCGGCCGGCTCGTCAGCCCGCAGAGATGGGGAACACGGGCGAATGGCGCACGCGCCCGGATCAGATAATCGAGTGGATCGCGCACTGGGTGAAGATCGGCGGGCGAACGCTCGACAAGCCGACACACTTCGAGCAGCGGGATGGGAAGTTTTAGGGACGGGAGCGACGAGGTGACGAAGTGACGAAGCGACGGAGCGACGAAGCGGTGAAGTGACGAAGGGCCGGCGGTCTGCGGTATGAACTCGGCGCCACGGAGGAGCGGTCCTCCGCCCGAGCCCCCATCCCCAGACTCCGAACCCTCGAGCCAGGTGCGAGAGAACTTATGGTACCGATGCCGCCGCAGCCTGTCCTTGACGCACTGAAACGCGGGCTGGTCATCCCGGCGCACCCGCTCGCGCTCACGGCGGAGCGCAAGCTGGATGAGCGGCGGCAGCGGGCGCTTACGCGCTACTACCTCGCCGCCGGCGCGGGCGGCGTCGCGATCGGCGTGCATACCACGCAGTTCGCGATCCGCGATCCGAAGGTCGGGCTTTACCGACCGGTGCTTGAACTGGCCATCGAGACGATCCGCGAAGAAGGGGACAGGGCTCGTTGGCCGCGCAGCGGCCCGGAGGGTGCTTCGCACAAACGAGTCCTGTCCCCCTTCGCCATCGTCGCCGTCGCCGGCATCTGCGGCGAGACGCGCCAGGCCGTCCGCGAGGCCGAACTCGCCGCGGGGCTCGGGTATCACGCGGGGTTGCTGAGCCTGGGTGCCATGGCGGCGGCCACGGACGAGGAACTGATCGACCATTGCAGGGCGGTCGCCGGCGTCATCCCGCTGTTCGGCTTCTACCTGCAGCCGTCGGTCGGCGGGCGGGTGCTCGGGTTCGACTTCTGGCGCCGCTTCGCCGAGATCGAGAACGTCGTCGCGATCAAGATCGCGCCGTTCAACCGTTACCAGACGATCGACGTGCTCCGCGCCGTGGCTGCGGCCGGCCGCGCCGGCGAGATCGCCTTGTACACCGGCAACGATGACAACATCGTGTGCGACCTGCTGACGACGTATCAGTTTGGAGCGGAGGGGCGCGTGCGGATCGTCGGCGGCCTGCTGGGCCACTGGGCTGTGTGGACGCGGAAGGCCGTCGAGTTGCTGAACGAGATTCATCGCGTGGTCGCCTCGGGCGAGGCCGTTCCGCGCGAGCTGCTGACCCGCGCGGCCGAGATCACCGACGCCAACGCGGCCCTGTTCGATCCGGCGCACGGTTTCGCGGGCTGCATTGCCGGGCTGCACGAGATCCTCCGGCGTCAGGGCCTGCTCGCCGGCCGCTGGTGCCTCGATCCGAACGAGGACCTTTCGCCGGGGCAGATGGGGGAGATCGACCGGGTCTGTGGGGCGTACCCGCACCTGCGGGACGACGACTTCGTGGCCGCGCACCTGGACGAATGGCTGCGATGATCCGGTGCCGCCCGTGTGAGCGGGCTTCTGCCGGGTTGCGGCGCGCGCGGGCGCTCTTACTGTTTGTTGAGCACGCCGAGGCCGCGCATCCACTCCACGCACAGTGAGGGCCAGACCGCGACTGCATCGCCCTTCTTGCCGAGGCCGAATCCATGCTCGCCCCTGGCGAAGATGTGCATTTCGGCGGGGACCTTGGCCTTTCGCAGGGCGAGGTAGAAGGCGACGCTGTTCTCGGCGGGCACGCCGGTGTCGCCGCTCGTGTGGACGAGAAACGTGGGCGGCGTCTCCGCCGTGACCTGCTTCTCGTTCGAGAGGCTCTCGACGAGCTTCGGGTCGGGGTCCTCGCCGAGGAGGTTCTTCCGCGAGCCTTTGTGCGCGTACCACTCGGTGAACGAGATCACCGGGTAGACCAGTACCATGAAGTCCGGCCGGCAGCTCACGCGGTCGATCGGGTCCTTCGCGTCCGGGTCGCCTTTATCGAAGTGCGTGCCGGCGGTCGAGGCCAGGTGCCCGCCCGCCGAAAAGCCGAGGATGCCGATGCGGTCCGGCTTGATACCCCACTCACTCGCACGGGCGCGGACGGTTCGGATCGCGCGTTGCGCATCCAGCAGCGGGGCGGGATGGGCGTAGCCGGTGCCGTGATGACGGTATGTCAGAATGAACCCGGCGACGCCGAACGAGTTGAGCCACTGTGCGACCTGATGTCCCTCGTGGTCCATCGCGAGTCCGCCGTATCCGCCGCCGGGGCAGATGACGACGGCGGCGCCGGTGGCCTTGTCCTTCGGCGGCAGGTAGATCGTGAGCGTCGGCTTGTCGGCATCGGCGTCGCCCTTGGCGAGCGGGGCGCCGTCGGGCCAGAGAAGCTGCGGCTTTGGTGCTTCCGCGGCGGCGACGGTCCAGAGAAGACACGGAATCGTTACCCACAGGGCCAATTGGATCTTCGGCATAGTTCTCTCCGCGGTCGTCAGTTCATTGCGGCGTCGTTGACAGGGGCATTTTGACTGTGCGCCCGCCGGGCCGCAAGGCGCCCGCTCGAATGGGCAGCGGGGGGCGCTTGCTTGCGCTGCGCGTTCTGTTGGGCGTCGCCGGGCCGCAAGGTGACCGCTTGAATGGGCAGCGGGGGGCGCTTGCTTGCGCTGCGCGTTCTGTTGGGCGTCGCCGGGGCGCAAGGTGACCGCTTGAATGGGCAGCGGAGGGCGCTTGCTTGCGCTGCGCGTTCTGTTGGGTTCCGCCGGGCCGCGGCCGCACCTTACGTCTGCGCTCGATGCTGTTCGTACCATTCGACCGTTTTCCGCAGCCCCTCCTCGAACGATGTCCGGGCAACGAAGCCGAAGCGTTCGCGGGCCCGCGCGGTATCGAGGCAGCGGCGCGGCTGGCCGTTCGGTTGGGTCGTGTCCCACTCGATCCGGCCGGTGAAGTTCGTCAGGCGGGCGATCATCTCCGTGAGATCGCGAATCCTGATTTCGCGGCCGTTGCCAAGGTTCACCGGGTCTGCGCCGTCGTACCGTTCCGTGGCCAGCGTGATGCCCTCCGCGGCGTCCTCGACGTAGAGGAACTCCCGCGTCGGCGAGCCGTCGCCCCAGCAGATAATCTTGTCAGAGCCGCTGTCGCGGGCCTCGATGCACTTGCGGATCAGGGCGGGGATCACATGGGATGATCGCGGGTCGAAGTTGTCGCGCGGGCCGTACAGGTTGACGGGCAGCAGATAGATCGCGTTCAGCCCGTACTGCCGCCGGTAGGCCTGGCACATGACCAGCAGCGCCTTTTTGGCAATGCCGTACGGGGCGTTCGTCTCCTCGGGGTAGCCGTTCCAGAGATCGTCCTCCCGGAAGGGCACGGGCGTGAACTTCGGATAGGCGCAGATCGTGCCGATCTGCACGAGCTTCCGCACGCCGCGCCGCCGTGCCACCTCGATCACGTGCAGGCCCATCGCCATGTTTGCGTAGAAGAACCGGCCGGGGTTGGCGCGGTTCGCGCCGATGCCGCCGACCTCCGCGGCGAGGTGGATGACCACGTCGGGCCGTCCGGCGTCGTAAGCCGCCTCGACGTCGGCCTCGCGCGTCAGGTCGTATCGCTCCACCCGGGGGATGAAGAGGTTTGCATCCGGCAGGCCGCGCCGCCGCAACTGTTCGCAGAGAAACGAGCCGAGAAAGCCCGCCCCTCCGGTCACCATCACGCGTGTGTTTGCCCAGTCCATAGTGTGACGGATTATACCGCACGTGGCGCGGCCTGCAGAGGCGGTGCTATGGCTGAGCTACGGCTGATCTGGCGGTCAATGGACGGCCCCAAGGCGGCCTTCGGCCGCAATCGAGCACGGGCGCGCCGGCTCCCGTCATGCGGAGCGAAGCCCAAGGCGGCCTTCGGCCGCAATCGAACACGGGCGCGCCGGCGGCCGTCATGCTGAGCGAAGCGAAGCATCTGGCTCCTCTGCGCCAATCAGCCAGATTCTTCGTCGCTGCGCTCCTCAGAATGACGGGTAGCGCTACCGCCGCAGCGCGATAGACACGCGCAAGGCACGCCGCGCGCAAGGCGAGCAAGAGCCGCGACGCAAGACTCTACACTGTTATCCCCCGGAGTCTTCGCGCCCCGCAGACATTCCGAAGGCGAGCAAGACGCCCGCCCCCCGTGTGGGGCTGCGGCGGAAGGCCCCGCTACGCCCGCTACGGGCACGAAGACCTTGGCGGCGCGTTCGGCCCGTTGAAACACGATTGAAAGACGGCGAAGTCCGTAAGGTCAATGTCGTTGTCGCCGTCGGCGTCCGCCGTCGCGCAGTCGGGGCTTTCCGGCGGGCGGTTAGGCCCACGGAAGCAGTACTGGAATACGCTGAAGTCGCTGAGGTCGACATCGCCGTCGGTGTCGAAGTCGCCGTATCGAAAGCGAACGCGGAACGAGAACACGGCGTCGCCGCCTTCCTGTCCATCGCCGCTGGGGAGTGAGGCGGGGTCGGCGGGGTCGGCGATTTCGCCGTCGAGGGCCCGGTTACCCGTGTCACGGACGGCCTGGCTGAGCGTGCCGGTATACGTGTCGGGCCTGAGGCCGACGAATGTCCACGTTGCCCTCCTGGTTCCGGCATCATAGACGAAGGCCGTGGGCGTCTGGGCGCCCCAGGCTGGCGAAGTGAGCACTAGGTGTCCGCTGTTCACGACAACGTCCTTGCTGAACGTGATGGCCACGTCACAGGGCACGCCAATGCCGGAGATCGCCGTGCTGCCGAGCGTCGGCGAGATGGCGGTGATGACCGGCGGCGGCTCCGGCGGGAGGATCATCGTTTCGTCTACCCAGCCCGTTGCGCTGCCGAGGTTGCACTTCCACCAGTACGCCCCCTTGGCGTACACCCCATTGATGCCGTGCGGCAGGACCGTCCCCTGCGTGTTGACGGGGACGGATTGTATGACTGCGTAATTCGTGCCGGGGCCGAGGCGGACGGATGTCGTGCCTCGCGTCTTGACGCTCTGGCCGGTCTGCAGGTGCGAGGATTGGATCTTCGGCTGCACCGCGACCATCATCATGCCGTTGGCGACCGCCCGCTCGGACCCGTCGGACGGGTGATTCTTCACCACGCCGTTGACCACCATGGTTGATGACCCGCCGCCGTCGAGATTCACACCCTCGGTTGCGCCGAGGTAGTTCACGCAGAAGTTGCCGATCTCCACCATCGTCATGCCGACGCTGGAGGTCGTCCGGCCGTCGCAGACGACGAAGTAGATGTAGTAGTTGTCATACGCGATGGCGGTTCGCGGGTTACGCACGATCAGCCCGGCGTAGCCCGGCCGGTTGGGGTCGGGGGGCCGGACCTGACCGGCCTCCAGAAAGCGGTAATTCACGCCGATGGCCGTGTACGTCCGCTGCCAGTCAAGCCCCGTCGCGTAGGCGCAGCCGTTGTTGCCGCTGGTGTCCGGCTCGTTGTAGTCCGTGGGGAACTGCGAAATATCGACCTCGGCCCCGATGCTGACGTTGGCCAGGAGGCTTGTGGCGGCACTGCCGGTGGCCGAGAGGACGATGTGGTCGAAGGGGATGGGCGTGCTGCCCAGGTTCTGCCGGATCTGGCGGACGTAGCCGATCGACTTGTTGGGCGCCTTGAGGATGAGGCTCGGCTGGGTCATCTCCACGAGCACCTCGGAGCCGGAGCTGTCGGTGCCGGTGGTGGCGTCGTACTGGGGAGTATAGACGATGAGTTCGTTCGAACCGCGCGTGCGGTTGATGCCGTTGATCTGCTGCGACCGGCCGACGGCGGGAAAGGCGACGACCTGATTGGCCGGCTGGTGATAGATGCAGCCGCCGATGAACGGTACGCGGTTCACGGTCCAACCGAAGCCGCTGTAGCCGCCCCAGTCGCCGAAGCGCAGCGCATACCAGCCGGACTGCACCTGCCCGCCCGTGATGACGCCGGTGGTGGTGTTGAAGAAGTCGCCGTTGATGGCGACGATCACGTCGTTGCGCTGGCCCCAGCTCTGCCCCCACCAGTTGATTGCGTCGTCGTAGCGGGCGGCCTGGTTGCGGACGGTCTCGCGGGCACCCTTCGCGGTGCCGTTGGCGATACTGCTTTCGAGCGTGACGCCGGTGTGGCTGCGATCCATCCGGGCGACGAAGACGTTGTTCGGATCGGGCAGCGTGAACTTCTGGTAGTCGATGCCGGGGCCGACGTTCGTCCATTGGGCCAGGCCCGGCGGGGCCAGGACGGCAAGGCACGCCACGACGAGGCACAGGCCGATACCGTTTCTCATTCCGCAACTCCTGAACACGTAGTCCGTGGGCACTCGGCGATCGCCGCGAGCGGGCGCGTCGCCCATCCGTCGGCGTTCGAGGCGGCCTGATGTCAACAGGACCGGCCCGTTTCTGTTGATTATACGAATCACACGGGCCCGATTTCAAACGAATTCGATGAAACCGGCATCCGGCACGAGTTTTGCGCGGTGCGCACGGGCCAGGAGTTCCCGGACCGCCCGGCGGCCCCGTTCGCCGTAATCGAGGGTCCATTCGTTTACGTACATCCCCACGAAGCGGTCGGCGAGCTCGCGGCCCATGTCGCGGGCGTACTGGAGCGCGTGCTCCACGGCCTCGGCCCGGTGGGCGAGCGAGTACTCGATGCTTTGCCGGAGGATCGCGGCGACTTCCTTCATCGCGGTCGGGCCGAGGTCGCGACGGATCGCGTTGCCGCCCAGCGGCAGGGGCAGGCCGGTCTCCTGCTGCCACCACACGCCGAGGTCCACGACGCTGTGCAGCTTCTGGTTCTGATACGTGAGCTGCCCCTCGTGAATGATCAGCCCCGCGTCCGCGCGGCCTTCGGCCACGTGGTCGAGGATCCGGTCGAACATGACGACCTCGTGCTCGAAGCGGCCCTTGCCGAGCAGGAGATTGAGCGCGAGGAACGCCGTCGTCATCTCGCCGGGCACGGCGATCCGCTTGCCGCGGAGCCAGTCGATCGGGTGCGGCTCGCGCGTCACGACCAGCGGCCCGTAGCCGTCGCCCATGCTCGATCCGCAGGCGAGCAGGGCGTACTTGTCCGCGACGTACGGATAGGCGTGGATGCTGATCGCTGTAATGTGGAGTTCACCGCGGAGGGCGCGTTCGTTGAGCGTCTGGATGTCTTGCAGGATGTGCCTGAACCGCCACGACCCCGTGGGGATGCGCCCACGGGCGAGGGCGAAGAACATGAACGCGTCGTCGGGGTCAGGGCTGTGGCCGAGGAGGAGTTCGTGCATTCCATGTCCGATCATCAGCGGCAGCCTGCTCACTTGCCGACCGCGCTGCGTTCCACCACCGCGCGACCGCTTTCGGTTGGAACGGCTTGTCTGTGTTCGATCAGGGTCTCCACGTACAGCGCAACGGCTTCCTTGAGGTTTCGCGTCGCCCTGCGCCGATTGCGATCTTGTGAAACGCATCCCCTCATCGCTGGAACGTGTGCGACAAACAGCCCGTCGGGGTCCCGCTCGAGAACAACTGTGTAGCGCATCGCACGATTTCCAAACCGCCTCATCATTATATCGTAGCGGAGGACGCGACCGCCAGCCGGAAGGTTGTCCGAAGGCGGCCTTCGACCACAACCGAACACGGGCGCGCCAGCCCCCGTCATGCTGAGCGAAGCGAAGCATCCGACTTCTCTGCGCCAATCAGCCAGATTCTTCGGTCGCTCCGCTCCCTCAGAATGACGTACTCGGCCTCGCGCGAAACTCCGCGCCGGCCGACAAGAGTCCGGGCGATAACAGTGTGGGAGAACACGAGCCGGCTCTTCGTGTCGCTTCCGCCCGCGGACATGCCCACCCACGCCCCGGCCGGGATGCAGGCGGCCGGGCCGAACGGCTTGCTGCACTCCGGGCAGCGGTGCTCGGGCAGCCCCCGGAACGGGTAGCCGCACCGCGGGCAGGAGAGATCGAGCTACTCGGGGATCGGCAGTTGTCGATAGGCGCCGAGGTCCATCAGCTCGCGCTCGTTGAATCCTCGTTTCGGCGTGTTTACACATCCGGCCGGGTTCGCGTATCGTATGCGGCCCGGCAACGGAGAACAAAACGAATGACGAAGATCAAGGCTACGAACATCACCTGGCACGACGGCCATGTCGGCCGGGAGGAACGCGAGGCCCTGCTTCAACAGAAGGGCGCGACGGTCTGGTTCACCGGTCTGAGCGGCTCGGGCAAGAGCACGATCGCCTTCACCCTGGAGCACGCCCTCGTGCAGCGCCGGCACCTGGCGTATGTGCTCGACGGCGACAACATCCGCCACGGGCTGAACAAGAATCTCGGTTTCTCCGCCGAGGATCGCGAGGAGAACATCCGGCGGATCGGCGAGGTGGCGAAGCTGTTTGCCGACGCGGGGCTGATCACGTTGACCAGCTTCATCAGTCCGTATGTCAAGGACCGCGACCAGGTCCGCCGCCTCCACGAAGAGGCGGGGCTGCCGTTCATCGAGGTGTTCGTGAACACGCCGATCAGCGTTTGCGAGCAGCGCGATCCGAAGGGCCTGTACAAGAAGGCCCGCGCCGCCCTGGCCGAGGGCAAGGGGATGGGCTTTACAGGCGTCGATGATCCCTACGAGGCGCCTCCGAGGCCCGAACTTGTCATCTCCGCGGAGAAGATGACCCCGCAGGAGGCGGCGGCGGTCGTCATGGAGTACATCGAGGCCAAGGGGATCGTGCCCTCGCTCAAGGACTGAGCGCTGACAAAAGCGTCGGCCGGTCCCCCGCGCGCTCCTATTGCGGGCAAGCCGGTGAGCTGACCGTCCGTGCTTGCCTCGTACGGCCCCCCGGTGGCGGGCGCGCGGCGGGGCACACTGCCCGACGCGACGCCCGGTGGTATTGGCATGCTGCATTTTTGTCTCTCGAAACGCGACGGCGCGCGTACCCGCCAGAATGCCCCGCCGCATCGGTAGGGGTCCCCTGCCTTGGAACGATACGCATCGCGGCCGCAGTCGGCAGCGCGACCCGGCGAACTGTAACCCTTCGGCCGCCAAGGGGCTGCGGCGGATGGCGCCTCCTGCAGGGCATTGTTGCGTCGTGAAATCTCACAGCCCCGACACGGTGCTTGCAGATTCTTAGCATGTTTTTCTCTTGCTATTCCCGCGTTTTTCGGCGACAATCAGCGCGGGTCTCGACGGACGCCGCCGGGGAGCGCGGACAACGCAGGCGCTCCCGCCGACGGACCGACCGGAGGCGGGTTGAACGGTAAACCAGATCAGCCAACTGGAGGTACGAAGGATGTCAAGGAAACAGCTCTGCTTGGGTATTGTCAGCGCGCTCTGCGGGCTCGTTTGGGCGCCGGCCGCGATGGCGTTGACGGTGGCCGAGGTCAAGGCACTGCCGGCCGGTCAGACCGTGACGCTGAACGACGTGATTGTGTCCAACACCACGAATCTGATCGCAAGCAACAACCAGAGTATGCATGTGGAGGACGCGACCGGCGGCATCACCGTATTTGACACCCTGGCCAGCGGGGGGATCGCCGCGATTCTCGCCCAGTGTGCGGAGGGCGACAAGATCGACCTCACGGTGGCTACGATGGCGCCGTATCGTTGCTTGGCGGAGGTAACCAAGCCGTCAACCGGTTTCGTCGTCGTCAACAAGGGACCCGTTGGCGTGCCCACCATACCCGTGACGGCTGACCAGATCTGCGTCGGAAGCCCCACTGCTGAGAACTACGAGAGTCAACTCGTCAAGCTGATGAACGTGCAGTTTACCACGCCCGGGGGCACGTTTGCGGTCGGCAACTACACTGTCAGCGGCCTCGTAGGCGGAACCACCTATAACGTGGTCGTCCGCGTTTCGACATCGAGCCTCGATCTCATTGGCCAGACGATTCCCAGCGGGGTTGTGAACATCACCGGGATCCAAAGCCAGTACGAGAACCCGGTCCAGTCGTGCGCCACCGGCTATCAGCTTCAGGTGCGCAAGATGGCGGACATCGAGTTCGTCGCCGGCAATTCCTTCCCGGTCGCAAGCACCAAGGAGGTGCTGGCTTCCAAGGCTACGCCGCTCGCCATTACGCTCGACGTCATCGATTCCGATGGCCCCGGGCCTGAGACGATCCGCATCCTTTCTCTCCCCGCGAACGGCACGCTGACCGACGCCAACAACTCGCATGTAATCACCCCTGGCGATCTTACGGCAACGGGCTACTACGTGCTCTCGGGCGGGAACCAGGTGATTTACCAGGGGAACGCGGATTACCACAACCGCGATACGTTCACCTTTGCCGGTCATGACGGGCTGGGCCAGGGCAACACCGCCACGATCGGCGTGCTCGTCCAGGACACGAGCGTCGTGATTACGGAAGTGATGTACGATCCCAAGAACAGCGAAACCGCGCCCACGAACTACTGGGAGTGGATCGAGATCTACAACGCCGGCGCGACCGCTGTGAGCCTCGGGGCGTTCTCCAACAGCATTCCGGCGGCGGCGAGCAATCTCAATGGCTTCTCAATCCCCGCAGGTGAGGTCCGCATCATTGCTCGGGGGCAGCAGAATACGACGCCGCCGTCCAACGATGCCTTCCTGGCGGAGTGGAACCTGCCGGCGGAGAAGGTCCTGTTCGTGAACTACAGCGACTGGCCCACGTTGGCCAACACCAACGGGTCCGATTTGTACCTGACGGATTCGGCGGGTGCGATCCTCGACGTGGTCATGTACCGCGAAGCCTCGCCGTGGCCCGGCGACACGAACAACAGCGGCAAGGACATTTACGTTGCGAGCGGCTACACAACGGCTATTGACAACGACAACGGCGCGAACTGGCTCATGTCCGCCTCCGGGACGGATGGTGCATGGACGACGACCGGTGGCGACATCGGCAGCCCGCTCTACGTGCCCGGCGTCACGATGGGCAACCAGGCGCCGTACGCGAGCGGCCAGACGGTCTGGACGGCACGCAACCGGTCGTGGGACATCACGCTGGCGGCGCAGGACGACGGACTGCCCGACCCGCCCAAGCAGCTCACGTACGTGATCGAGGCGCCCGCGCCGACGCTCGGCACCCTCTACGACATCGACAACGGCGTCGCGATCACGAGCTACCCCTACACCATCCCGAATAACAAGAATCGCGTTCGCTACACGGCCGGCGCCGCCTGCGGGAACGACTCGTTCAAGTTCCATGTGAACGACGGCGAGTTCGACTCGAACAGCGCGACCGTCAACGTGTGGGTGCAGTGCGGCGACCTGATCATCACGGAAGTCATGTACAACCCCGCGTCCGCCGAGACAACCCCGAAGGTCACCGAATGGATCGAGGTGTACAACACGACCGACATCGCCATCGACGCGACCGGCTGGTACATCACCAAGGGCACCAGCGGCGCCACCAGCCGCTCCGGCGACTGGCCCTCCACGGCGATCATTCCCGCTCACGGCGTGGCGGTCATCGTCCCGCCGGGCAGCGGGGCGCGCACGATGGATGCGGCCCAGTTCCGCGCGGCGTGGGACGGCTATGATGTGCCCGTCATCATCGTGCCGACGGCCACGAACGATTCCGCCGCCGGCGAGCTGGCCGCCAGCGGGCTGGCGAACAGCCCCGCGTACCCGGGCGAGATGCTCCGCATCATCGACCTCTCAGGCCGGGTGCAGGACATCGTCAGCTACCGGGACGGCAGCGGATGGCCCGGCGCGACCGGCGAATCGAGCATCTATCTGAAGCCCGGCAACTACACCGCCGGCGACAACGACAGCGGTGCGAACTGGGGCAACTCTCGCTCCTGCGCGGGCGGGGCGTACGGGTGCAAGGTGACCGGCGTATGGGACAAGACCGACTTCGGCTCGCCGGGGTTCCTGGAGGGGCAGACGTGCGGCAGCAACAACCTTCCGCCGACGCCTCTCTGGCGGCGCGTGGGCATCCTGATGAACACGCCGACGCTGGTGACCCTGACCTACTGCGATGACGGCAACCCGGTGGCCGGACCGGTTACCTGCACCATCACCGCCATGCCGGCCCCCGATCCGGCGCTGCCGGCCCACGGCACGCTGACGGACCCGGCAAACAACCACGTCATCGTGGAATCCGATCTGCCCTACACGCTGCTGAACCACGGGAACCAGGTGCTCTATACGCCGAACCCGGATTACACCAGCGCGTTCGGCGGGCCGGACGGCAAGACGGATACCGGCGACTACTTCAGCTTCGCCGTGAACGACGGCGAGAAGGACTCGCGGGCGGACGGCCACATCGCCCTGGTGGTGCAGAAGGGCCAGCTCATCCTCAGCGAGATCATGTACGATCCGGCCCACCTGAACGCCAACCCGGTGACGGGCGACAGCGACTGGGAATGGCTGGAAGTGACCAACGTCAGCGGAACCGATGTCACGCTGTCCGGCATCACGGACACGATCGGCGAACCGGACAGCCTGTTCTACGTCGGTGCCTCGATTCCCGCCGGCGCCACCCGCGTGATCGCCCCGGACAACGCGGGCCGCACGCAGCAGGAGTTCCTGGATGCATGGGGGCTTGATTCGTCCTCGGTCATCTTCGTCTACGGCTGGGAGACGCTCGTGAACTCGGGCGATCGCCTGCAGTTGATCGACGACACCGGCGCCTTGCAGGATGAGGTGTACTACGGCGGCTCCACGAGCGGCCCGTGGATGGACTCGAACAACCAGTCGAGCATTTACGTCCGGTACGGGAAGCTCAACGCCATCGACAACGACCAGGGCGTGAACTGGGCGCTTTCCGCGGTCGGGGTCGACAATGCCATCGCGAGCAACACGACGCCGGTCGACGTCGGCAGCCCCGGCTCCTTGCCGACCACGCCGTGCGCGGTTCCGACGGTGGCGTCCATTACGCCGTCGCGTGGATCGCCCGGGCAGAGCCTGGCGGGCGTCTCGATCGTCGGCCAGAACTTCCGCGCCGGCGCGACCGTCCGCTTCACGAAGCCCGGCCAGGCCGATATTGTGCCCGGTGGTGTCGCCGTCATCGACGCGAACCATATCACCTGCGATGTGGCCCTGCTCGCTTGTGTGGCCGAGGGCAGGTGGAACGTCGTCGTCACGACGGAGTGCGGCTCGGCGACCCTCGTGGAGGGCTTCGAGGTCGGCGCGGCGTGCACCGCCCCGACGGTCGACTCGATTACGCCCAATGCCGGCGTACAGGACTACGCCGAGATTCGCGTGCATCCGCCGTACGACGGGGTGCCCGCTGCCACGGGGCCGGTTCACGTCACGATCACCGGCACAGGCTTTGCGGAAGGGGCGACGGTCAAGCTCGTGCAGTCGGGCAAGGACGATCTGGTAGCCACGAACGTAGCGGTGCTCGACGCGAATACGATAACCGCGGACGTCGATCTCCGCGGGGCCGCCCCCGGCGCCCTGGATGGCGATTGGGACGTGGTGGTAACGACCTGCGCGTCGGGTACAAAGCCGGCGGCCTTCACGGTGTCGATGTGCTTCTATCCGCGCGAGGATATAGACGGCGACGGGGACGTGGACCTGGCCGACTTCGGTATGTTCCAAGCGTGTTTCAACGGACCGAACCGACCGTACAAGGGGACGGCGGATCAGCGGAAGTGCGCGTGCTTCGATCTCGGGGATAACCCCGTGGTCGGCGACGTGGATCTTGCTGATTTCAACAAGTTCCAAGCGTGCTTCAATGGACCGAACCGTCCGGCGAAGCAGCCGGCCTGTGACTTGGCGAATCAGCCGTGACAGCGCTGGGATCCGGGCTGAGTAGATAAGTGGTGAACGTTTGCGGGGGTCCGGGATATGCCCGGGCCCCCGTTTGTCGGCGCAGGCAAGCGGTCGCTTGTGGGGTTTTTGCCCGATGGCCTTGCCGATTAGCGGTCGTCGCCCGAATTATTTGCTTGGCCGGCGGGAAAAAGTCGATTTTATTGTTGACAAGACGCGGCTTATTGGGTTAACATTATATGTGGCGGGCCGGTTCAGGCCCCGCTACATGTGGCCATGGAGTCTACGGCGGCCGGGGCGCATCGCGTTCCGGGTGGCAGACGGCTAAGCCGGTTGATGTACGGGTCACGCCGCGACATTTCGCGCGGAGGAGACGTTGACATGAAGGCGAGTACTCGGATGAAGGCGCGCGGTTTCACGCTGATCGAGTTGCTGGTGGTGGTTGCGATCATCGCCCTGCTCGTCTCGATCCTGCTGCCGTCGCTGTCCAGGGCCAGGGAGCAGGCGCGCCGGGCCGTCTGCCTTTCGAACCTGCACCAGTGCGGCGTGGGTTTCTCGCAGTACGCAGTGGACTACAAGTACGTGCTGCCGATGCGGGGCGGTTATACGTACGACATCCGCGAGCAGAAGAACTATCACCTCAAGGCCTCGTACAGCTCGCCCAACACGCGCGAGCCTGTCAACTACGGCGCCCTGTACGGCAAGTATTGCGGCAAGGAGGGGTTGTTCTACTACTGTCCGAGCGGGACGCAGTATACGTACTCCAACCAGACCAACGGCTGGAAGACATTTCTGGCGACCTCGACGAGCGACCCGAACTACCCCATCCAGGGGGTGACGTTCGGCGGCTACACCTATGCGGCGACGGTGGACGCAGGGTGCTTCCCGCTGGAGGGCGCGCGGAGAGTACCGGTCCCGAATCCGAACCTGCTGATTTATGAACCGAACTGGCAGCAGTATGAGGGTGCGACGGATGACAAGGACCTGGGCCCTTCGCAGATGAACTACCGATCGTGGGTTCAGACGCAGATGCTGGGCAAGAACAAGCCGTACATCGGCAAGTATCACGCGCTGATGAGCGATTCGCTCGTGCAGGGCATTCCGAACCACCCGGCCGGCCACAACGTACTCTATCTTGACTACCACGCGAAGTGGGCTTCGGATCCCGACGGATACGTCTGGTCCAACCCGCGAAGCAGCGGGCCGAGCGGCCGCAAGGGTCTCTACGCCGCGTTCAACTTCTTCGCACGGAAGTACTGAGTTCCAGAAAACATGCCCAGAAAAGAAGTCGATGCATCGTCGGCGCCTTCCCGGTTGATTTACGGCCTGGGCGTCGCAGCGATCCTTGTTGCCGCGATCGTTCTCTACTCGCAATTCCGCGGTGGCGGCGCGCCGAAGGTTTCGCCGTCCCATGCCGAGGGCCTCGGGCCGGTCCTCGTACGGCAATGCACCAGTTGCAAGAAGGTCTTCGAGTGCAGCATGGACGAGGCGCGGGCGAAGGGGTACCTGGACCTCGAGGGAATCCGTCTGGTTGAAAACGGCAAGAGGTGCCCGGCGTGCGGCAAGGACACGCTGGAGATCGCCCAGAAATGCCCGCACGACGGCACGGTGTTCATCCCCGACCTTTCGCAAGGCCCTGATTCCAAAGCCGCGCGTTGCCCGAAATGCGGCTGGAACCCGTATCCGGCGGAGTAAGTTTCGCACTGCCCGCCACCGACCGGGCGGCCGCCATGGTTTTCCCGTCTGCGCCAGATCGGCGCGGAGGACCTTCCCCACGCGGCTCTCATCAGCGCCGGAGGCGAGGGCAAAAAGCATAAGGGCTTCTTGCCGGGTATCTACGAACGCGGGCATCATCGGCCGCACTCGAGGGAGGGTGCTGCGCCGCGGCTCTGGGCGCGCGCCCTCCGGCAGTCCGGCGTTCCGGCCCCCGGGGATTGCCACGCGAGCCGCCGGTCACTATCGTGCTCGTGGGGCTTTCCTGCGACGTTCGTCGGAGCGTCTCTTTGATGACCGTCAAAACGATGCGACGCCTTGACCGCTGGCTCGGCACTCCGTTGTGCCTGCTGTTGACGCTGCATCGGCGCCTTGGCGATGCCTGGCGGCGGTTGCGCGGAATCGGCCCCCCGGTCTTCCTCACGCCGGGCGATGCACGGCCGGGACCGTCGGTCCTCCTGGTAAAGCTTGCCGAGATGGGCAGCACGGTGCTGGCACTGCCGGCGATCCGGCGGCTGCACGAGCTGGCGCCCGGCGTCCGGCTGCACTATCTGTGCTTCGAAGAGAACAAGGCGGTGCTCGAGCTCCTGCCCGGAGTGCGATGGGAAGGCGTGCATACAATCCGCACCCGTTCGATCGCGAGCGTAGTTGGCGATGTTCTGCGGCTCGTGCGTCGGCTGCGGCGGGTACGGTTCGATGCGGCATTCGACATGGAGTTTTTCTCGCGCGGGTCGGCGGCACTGGTGTACCTCAGCGGAGCCCGCGTGCGGGTGGGGTACCATCGCTTCCATGCCGAGGGGCTCAACTGCGGCGACCTGTTCACGCACCGCCTCACGTACAATCATCACCTTCACACAAGCGGGGCCTTTCTGGCGCTGGTCGAGGCCCTGGCGGCCCCGCCCGGCGAGGTTCCGCTCGTGAAAAAACGGCTCGATCCGCCGGCAGCGCTGCCGGCTTTCGAGCCGGCGCCGCACGAGGTGCGGGCCGTGTTGGAGAAACTCGGCTCACGCGGGTACCCGTTTGCCGGTCGGCCGCCGATCGTGATCCTGAACACCAACGCGAGCGACCTGCTTCCCCTGCGGCGCTGGCCGATGGAGCGGTTCGAGGAACTGGCGCGCCGATGCCTGTCCGCGTATCCCGACTGCTGGATCGTGTTGACGGGCGCGCCGGCCGAGGCGCCGGCGGTCGAGTCGCTCGCGCGGCGGATCGGCACGGAGCGGGTAATCTGCCTGGCCGGGCAGACCACGCTGCGCGAGCTGGCGACGCTTTACGGTCTCTCGGAGGTTCTGGTCACCAATGACAGCGGCCCGGCCCACTTCGCGGCGCTGACGCCGATCCGCATCCTCGTGCTGTTCGGGCCCGAAACGCCGGAGTTGTACGGACCGCTCAGTCCCAGGGGACGCGCCCTTTCGGCAGGCTTGGCGTGCAGCCCGTGCATCCATGTGTTCAACTCCCGCAATTCGCCGTGCGCGGACAACCGCTGCATGAGGCTCATCAGTGTGGACGAGGTCTTCCTTGCCTTACGCTCGGGGTGGGACGGCCGGCGGACATCGACGGCGTGACGAGTCCTGGATGATGGCAGGGCGGGTTCGCGCCGGGCGGCGGGACGAGTGCGTTCATCACCCAATGAAACGGCTCCGGCTACACGCCCGCATAGGTTCGGCATCGCAAGGATCGTACGGTATGACGAAATCTGATACTGTGTAGCTGAATCGTCGCCGGCGTGCACGATTCGCCCTGGACCGCTCCGGAACTCAGGTGCAGGCCCTTGACAGGCGGTTGTTGACGAGGTATAGTACATTTGGTTGACGGTAGCGCGCATTCGCGTCGGATTTGCTGCGCCTGCTTTGGACGAGCACCGTGGTGGCGGGAATCCGACGCGGTTGTGCGGATTGTCGTCAGTCGGCGCCGGCTGTGACGTGTCGGTTGACCGTGCGACGTGAAGAAGTAGGCGTCGCACGAGAATCCGGTCGGCTGGAGACCTATCATTAAGGAAAGAGGCCCCACTCGGGGGGATTGTTTCTGGAGACGCAATCCGATCACCGTTTCTCAGGACAGGTATGCCGGTCGGGCGAGCGGACGCCCGCGGCCATAAAGGTATGTGGCGCGTTCTGGAGAGCGCGACCACGGGGAGTGTTGCACATTTCTGATGGCTGCTGCGGCAGCGGAAATGGAGGGTCTTGGATGACAGCGAACAGTTGGTACAAACTCGGCCTGGCGGTGGCGGCGGTCACCGTGTTCGCCGGCGTCGCCGCTCAGGCGGTGACGATCACGCCCCTGTCGACGGTCACGCCCGGTAACGCGACGACCGTCAGCGGCATCGTGGTGAATGCCATTTCGCCGGACGCCACGGTGGTTGTGGGGCAGGCCACCTTTGACGGCGCGGCGGTGAAGACCCCGGCGCTGATCAACGTGGCCACGAACACCATCTACAATCTGGGCGATCCCAACTGGTCCACGACGACGGCCAGCAACGCCGTGGGTGTGGGGATCAAGTCCAACGGCGAGGTGTGGGTGCTGGTCAATGCGACCAACCTGCTCGGCTACAGTCAGGCCTATCTCTGGGCCGGCGATGCGTCGGGTTCCGGGGCGTACACGGATGATGTGATTCTGCCGACGGATTCAAACGGCAACCCCACGGGAAACAACTCGACGGGAACCTCACTGGCCGTGCAGACCACCGACGAGGTGATGGTTTGCGGAACGTGGGCCGTCACGCCGCCCAGCACCACGGTGAAGGGTTTCCGTTATCGTACGATGCCCTCGTTCCTTGACATCGACAAGCCGCCGAGCAGCAACTACAACAACAACGCCAACGGCATATCGGCGTTCGGGGACATCGGCGGGTACAGCGCCAATTGCCAAGTGGGTGGCGGCAATCACCGCAACGCCTGGACCTGGACCAGCAGCAATTACACATGGATCTGCACGCTGGTCGGCACGATCAACAACAACACGGAATCGACTGCGGCAGGCGTGCCATGTATGTCCCTGGATGGCCTCCATGTCGTGGGGCGAAGCATGATCGCGATAGGGAGCAGCTCTTGGCATGCGTACATGTCGATTCCGAGCCTGAATGCCAACGGCTGGGCCAACAGCATCGATCTGGGTGTCCTCGAAGGCCGGCCGAACCCGCATACGTATAGCGAAGCCACCGCGGTGAACGGTTACGGCACGGTGGCGGCAGGCTACAGCCAGGCGTTGATCGCACCTACCGATAAACGCTACGTAATCTGGGATGCGACGAACGGAATGCGCGATCTGCTTGCCGTTGCGGGAGACCCGCCCGAGTGGACGGCGATTGCGAACGTGAAGGCCCTTTCCCAGGACGGTGCGACGCTGATCGGTCACGGTACGTACAACGGGACGGCAAGCACTCCCTTCATCATGAAGCAGATCTACGATCCGCCGCTGCCGGCGCCCGCGCCGGACATCGATACGGTGCCGAATGACGACGCCTGGGTGGCTGGCAGGCCGTATGTGAAGGACGTCACCCTGCTCGCGGGGCGCTTGCCCCTGCCGAGCTGGTCGGCCAGCGGAGCGCCGGGGCTGACCGCCGTGTCCTATGGCAAAGGCGGTCGCGTAAGCGGATGGACGCCGGGCGCCGGCGACATCGGGAGTGTCTTCAACCTCTCGGCGACGGCAACGAGCTCGTCCGGGTCCGACACGGAGTCGTGGACGGTGACGGTCGTGGCGCCGGCGGCGCCGGTCGTCAGTGGCCCACTGGTCGCCGGAAATACCTCGGTGACGGTCAGCTCGATCTATACCTATGCGACCCAGGTTGACCTGTACCTGAACGGCGGTTCGACGCCGATCGCGACGGCAACCGCGCCGCCGGAGAGCTTCAGCAGCGGGTCGTACACATTTACCGGGCTGGCTCCCCTGGTGAACGGCGACTGCTACACGGCCAAGCAGACGGTGGGGACCGTCGAGAGCCCGCTTTCCGACGCCGTGTGCGTGGGGGCGCCGGCTGCGCCGCTTGTCAACCCGGTTCTCCTGGCGGGCGGCACGTCGGTGACGGTCAGCTCGGTCTATACGTTCTCCACGGCCGTCTCGCTCTATGTGAACGGCGGCACGACGCCCGTCGCGTCGCAGAACCCCAACGGCGCTACCACGGTTACGTTCACGCTGCCGTCGGGGATGATTGTGGACGACTACTACACGGCCACGCAGACCGCGGGCGGTGTCGAGAGCGTGCAGTCGGGCAAGCGCTATGTGTTGCCCACGGCGCTGGGCCTGTTCGAGGACTTCGAGACCGATCCGATGAATCCGCAGTGGATCGTGAACTACAACGGTCTGCCGCTGACCACGCTTCAGGCGCACAGCCCGACGCATTCGGTCCTGCAGACCATCAACCCGGTCAATGGCAACGGCGGCCAGCTTCTGCGCGACGTGACGCCGGCCGATCCGTATCCGCCGGGCAGCCCGTACGGCCAGTATGACCGTCCGATCCTGGTGGAGTGCTGGCTGTACGAGTCGTTCACGCCTCCGGTGACGCAGGGCGCCAACCAGCGCTTCGGATTCGACCAGTGGAGCGGCGGCGCGCGGAACTGGGGCAATCTCCAGTACTCGTTGGAGATCGGCGTGGGCACGGGGATCAGGAGCCCCGAAACGAATTACTCGATCCCGGCCGATGCCACGACGTACGATCCGAATTACTACAACGGCAACTTGCTGATTCAGAATCCAGGCAGCCGCAACTGCCGCTTCCTGCTGAACGATCCGCTCTGCCCGCTGCGTACGCCGGGCTGGCACAAGCTCAGCATCAAGATCGGCGATAACAAGTCGTGGTGGTACGTGGACGGCCGGCGCGGCAAACAGAAGCAGAACGTCAGCCCCAGCAACCTGAACCATCTGTGGATCGGGAGCTGGTCGGGTTCGCCCGATGGAAACGATTCCTACTACGACGACGTGAAGGCCGTGATTTTCGAGGAGCATACGCCGGTGGTCACCGTGCCGCCGAGCCCCGTCGTGGCCGGGCTGAATCAGCCGTTCACGATGAACGTAACGGTGTCGGACGTTGACACGCCCGATACGTTCCGGCTCAGCATGGTGGGAACGCTGCCGGCCGGCCTGAGCCTGTCGGAAGCCCTTCCGAAGGACTATCCGGCTTCGGCGACTGCCGGACCGTCCGTTACGCTGACGATCAGCGGTACGCCGACGGTGCTGGGCGATACCACGTTGACGTTCAATGCGACCGACGACACCGGTCATACGGGAACGGCCAGCGTGACGATCAGCGTGCAGGAGCTTTGCGCCCCGCCGACGGTTTCGGCGATTTCGCCGAACGTGGGCGTGCAGGACCGCAGCAACGTCCGGCCGCACCCGCCGTATGACGGCGTGAGCGTGCCGAGCGCCCCGGTCCATGCCACGATCACGGGCGACGGCTTCACCGCCGGCGCGACGGTCAAGCTCCAGAAGTCCGGCTTGCCGGACATCGTGGGGACCAACGTCGTTGTGGTCAGCGCGACGCAGATCACGTGCGACCTCGACCTGTCCGGCGCAGCGCCGGGCGCGCTGGATGGCGCGTGGGACGTGGTTGTGACGACCTGCAACACCGGCAGACTGGTCGGCGGCTTCACGATCTCGATGTGCTTCACGCCGCGGCAGGATGCGGACGGCGACGGGGATGTGGATCTGTCGGACTTCAGTGTCTTCCAGAACTGCTTCAACGGGCCGAACCGGCCGTACAAGCTGCCGGCGGGCTTCAACAAGGATTGCTACTGCTTCGACAGCGGCGACAACCCGATTGTGAACGACGTTGACCTCTCGGACTTCAACTCGTTCCAGGGTTGTTTCAACGGGCCGAACCGGCCGCCGAAGGCAGGCTGCTAAGCTCGAGCAGTAGGGATCTGCGGTAAGGAGTACGAACGGCCGCGCGGCTCATGCACAATGGGCCGCGCGGCCTTGTCTTTTTGTCGCACGGGTCCGTTCGTCTGGAGCGGGGCGCTTCGCGGGGCGAAGCCTGCTGAGCCGTCAGAGCGTGCCTGCAATCGGCACCGCCGGCCCGACGGGCGAGCGGGACGTGTGCATGAGTCGGCGCGGGCGTAGAGTGTTCCGTCGCAGCTTTTGCGCACCTTGCGGGCATGTGTCGCGCTGCGGCGGTAGCGCTATCTGTCATTCTGAGGAGCGCAGCGACGAAGAATCCGGCGGATTGGCGCAGAGGAGCCGGATGCTTCGCTTCGCTCCGCATGACGGGGGGCGGCACGCCCCTGTTCGGTTGCGGCCGAAGGCCGCCTTGGGCGTTCGGTTGCGACGCACCGGCCTCACCCGATGATCGTGCGGGAGGTATCGGTCCGGGAACCCCTCATCGCCATTCGTCGCGGATGGGCAGGAGCGTCTGCACGAGGCCCGTCAGGACGAAGCCCGCCGGGAGCCAGAAGATTACGTTCCACCCTGCTCCCCAGGTCACCAGTACGACGGCCGCCGACAGCAGAATCCACGAGCTGAGGCGAAGCGAAGAGCCTGTGTGCAGGGGTGAGGGCATGCCCCCCGCGCCCGCGGGCCGAAGCGTGTGCCGCCGATGCAACTCCGCCCTGGCATAACACCACAGAAGCAGAAGTACATAGCCGACGCCGATCTTCCACATGACGACCGTCCCGGCGATTCCCTCCTATCACAATGTCATATACAGCGTTGCCTTTTTCAGGGCGGCAGTCAAGGCGACCGAAACGGTCCGGCGGTGTATATGGTTATGGGCGGGGACCGGGGACGGGGAGGTGTTGCGCGGGCTATGCCGGGCGCGATGTGAGGCGCGTCGCGGGCTGGATTTGCCCGGTCGTGGCCTTTGGTGTATACGGTTCCGTGGGCGTCGCCGCGGGCCGGCGGCGATATCGTATCGTCAAGAGAACGAGGAGTAACTGATGAGCGACAGACTGACACGCCGGGCGTTCCTGAGCCACTCGGGCAAGACCGCCGCCGGTATCGCGGCGGGATTGAGTGCGAGCACCCTGCTGCGGGATGCCCGCGGCGCCGAGGCCAACGAGAAGTTTCAAGTTGCGCTGATCGGGTGCGGCGGCATGGGCCGGTACAAGCTGGGCAACTTCATGGACAGCAAGCTGTGCAACGTGGTGGCCGTCTGCGATGTGGACGAAAGCCACGCGGCCGGGGCCGCCGAGGACGTGAAGAAGAAGCTCGGCACCTCGCCCAGACAGGTGAAGGATTATCGCGAAGTGTGCGACATGAAGGATGTCGACATCGTGATCGTCGGCACGCCGGACCACTGGCACGCGATCCCGATGCTGACGGCCGTCGCGGCGGGCAAGGATGTCTACTGCGAGAAACCGTGCTGCCACAACATCAAGGAAGGCCGTGCGATGGTCGACGCGGCGAAGAAACACAAGCGGGTCGTTCAGGTCGGCACGCACCAGCGGAGCATTCCGCACATCCAGCAGGCGCGCGACTTTGTGCGGGCGGGCAAGCTGGGGACGGTCAGCATGACGCAGACATTCACCTACGGCAACGAGTCGCCGGACGGCATGGGCCGGCCGAAGACGGAACCGGTCCCGCCGGGCGTGGATTACGACATGTGGCTCGGGCCGGCTCCGGTGCACGAGTTCAATCGCCATCGCTTTCACAACACCTGGCGGTGGTTCTTCGACTACGCGGCCGGGATGGTCGGCGACTGGAACGTCCATCTGCAGGACATCATCATGTGGACGATGGGCGTGACGGCGCCGGTCTCCGTCTCGACGTCCGGCGGCAAGCTCATCCTCACCGACGACCGCGATACGCCGGACGTCATGCAGGCGGTGTACGAGTTCGGTCCCTGTGCGAACGCCCCCAAGGGCTTTGTGCACACCTACACGATGCGAAAGGTCAGCGGGAAGCCCTGGGATGCCGGCGGCTACGGAATGGATTTCAACGCGACGAACGGGCTGATGCACCTGACGCGCGATCAGTGGCGGATCGAGGCCGACCGCGAGAACTGGAGCAAGCCGGATTCGCCGTTCCGCATCGAGGGGTTCAAGAAGGACTTCCCCGGCGCGGACGGCAACGCCCATCTGGCTCACGTGATGAACTTCCTCGAGTGCGTTCGGTCGCGCGGGACGCCGATCGCGTCGATCGAGTCGCATTTCAACACGGTGGCGGCGTGTCACCTGGCCAACGTGTCGCTGCGGGTGGGGCGGAAGATCTTCTGGGACGCCGCGAAGGAGCAATGCTTCAAGGACCGCGAGTTGACCGTCCCGGACGCCGAGGCGAACCAACTGCTCACCCGTGAGTATCGCAAAGGCTACGAGCTGCCGGTCGTGTGACGGACCGGCAGCGGCCCCGGCCGGAAGCAAAGCTCTGATCCGGCCGATGCAGGTTGGCAAGAGAGACCCTCGCAGATGACGAAGGCCGCGCGGCATCGGTACCGGTGCCCCGGCCTTTTTCTTTTTCCTGGGCGAAGCCGAGGCACGCCAGGCGAGGGCTTCGCGCTGCGCCGGCACATGCATCGGTCTGGTTGGTGCGGAAGCAGCCTGTTCTGCCGATCCTCGGTCGGCTACTGCGATGATTGACGCGTGCGGAAGGACCGAAGATGATACGGGTGGTCCAGGCAAGGGCCGTTGGCCGGGCAGTCCTGGTCGCGCTTGCCGGGTTGCGTGCTTGCGGCAGAAAGGGGCGGGCACGGACCGCGCAGATCGCGAGGCCGCGACGGTCAACAGCGGGTGAAGGGACTCGGACCCTCAACATTCAGGATGGAAACCTGATGCTCTACCAATTGAGCTACACCCGCGATACAGGAGCGATATTAACCGCGAGGGGCCTCTTCGTGCAACCTGATCCGCCGGCGGGATCGCGGGGCCGCGGTCGAGGATCCTGCAGGCCGGGGAGGGCCCAGGCGGGCCGTCTGGCCTTTTCGCGGGAATCGGGCATACTGTTGTGTAGACGAGGGGATTGCGTTCGCGGCGCAACGAACATCACGGACACAGAGGCGTAGAATCACGGTATGGCTCACGATCATCTGAAGGCATCGATCGAGAAACAGACCGGCCGGGCCGGCGCGCTGCTCATCGCAACCTTGATGGGCGGTGTATTGGTGCTCAATTCCTTCGTGGCAGAATGGATCTTTGCGGAACCCGGCGAGTACCCCGGCAAGTTGAACCCGTATGCAGCATTCCTGGCCCTGGCGGGGGCTATCCTCTTGGGTGCTCCCCTGGTATGGCATGCGCTCAAGCACCTGTTTCAGGGGCACATGCACATGGATGAGCTGGTGGCGATGGCCATCGGCGCCGCCATCGCGATCGGCAAGTACCAGGAAGCGGGGGTGATCGCGTTCTTCATGATTCTGTCGAACCTGATCGAGACGCGGACGGCGTTGGGCGCCCGGGCCTCGATCGAGTCGCTGATCCGGCTGACTCCGGCGTGGGCCCATCGGCTTCTGCCGGACGGGCGTGAAGAGGAGGTGGAGGCGAAGGATCTTCGCCCCGGCGAGATCATCCGCGTGCGGCCGGGCGACAACATCCCGGCGGACGGAGAGATCGTGGCGGGGGAGACGATCGTCAACCAGTCGAACATCACGGGCGAGTCGATGCCCGTGGAGAAGAAGGTCGGCGAGGAGGTATACAGCGGCACGAGCAATCTCACCGGCTCGATCGACGTCCGGGTGACCAAGGCGGGAGCGGACACGACCCTGGGACGGGTTCAGAAGCTGATCGTGCAGGCCGAGGCGACGCGAATCCCGCTCATGCGGATCATTGACCGGTACGCGGGCTGGTATACGCCGACGATTCTCATGCTGGCGGCGATCGTGCTGTTCTTCACGAAAGACATGAACCGGGCCATCGCCATGCTGGTGGTGGCGTGCCCGTGCGCGCTGGTGCTGGCCACGCCGACGGCGATGGTGGCATCCCTGTCGTGCGCGGCCCGGCTGGGCATCCTGATCAAGAACGTGGTGAACCTGGAGTTCGCGCGGAACCTGACCGCCGTCGTGTTCGACAAGACCGGTACGCTGACGACCGGACAGTTGTCCGTGACGCGAATGATGCCGGCGCCCGGTGTGGACGGCGCGACGCTGCTCCGAACGGCGGCGTCGGCCGAACAGCTCAGCAAGCATCCGGTCGCGCGGGCGATGGTCGAAGTGGCGGAACAGGCGCGCCTGCGGCTGAACCGCCCGGAGCAGTTCGAGGAGGTCGCCGGCCGCGGCGTGGCGGCTCGCGTGGACGGCAGCGAGGTTCTGGTCGGCCGGGCGTCCTGGCTGAAGGAGCGCGGGGCCGACATGAGCATCCTGGCGAACCCCGAGTTTCAGGAGCCGGAGGGGCTCAGCACGCTCTACGTGGTCAAGGACGGGCGGTGCCTGGGCTGGGTGGGGCTCGAGGACCGCACGCGACCCGAGGCCCGTTCGGCGATCGACGAGCTGCGCGAACTGGGCGTACGGGTGCTGACGATGGTCACGGGCGACCGCTGGTCGGTGGCCCGGCGGGTCGGGCGCGAGATGGGCTGCACGGACGTTCAGGCGGAGGTGCTGCCGGACCAGAAGCTGGAGCTGGTGGACCGGCTCAAGCAGGCGGGGCACCGCGTGGCGGTGGTTGGTGACGGCGTGAACGACGCGCCGGCGCTGGCGGCGGGCCATCTCGGTATCGCCATGGGGGCGGCGGGAAGCGATGTGGCGATCAACTCGGCGAGCATCGCCCTGATGAACAACGACCTCCGGCGGTTGCCGTTTCTCGTTCAGCTTTCGCGGGCGAGCACGCGGGTGATCTGGCAGAACCTGCTGTTCGGCGTGGCCTACATCGTCGTGCTCGAGGTGCTCGCGGCGCTCGGATACCTGCCGGCGATGCTGGCGGCCGTGCTGCATACGGTGGCCAGCGCGCTGGTGATCTTCAACTCGGCCAGGCTTGTGCGGTTCGGCGAGCACCTGGAATCGACGCCGGCGGTGGCAGGCCGGCCCGGGACGCGCCCGACGCATCCGGCCGTGGGCGGCGAAGGCATCGCCGTTCCGGCTCCGGCATGATCACCATCGCCGGACCTTCTATCGAGGGGGGCCGAACGTCTGCTCGCTGGCCTGGGCGCGGGTGCTGGTGATCGGCACGCTGACCCGTATGAGCGTTCCTTCCGAAGGTTTGCTCTCGACGCTGATTCTGCCCTGATGTTCCTCGACGATCTTTCTGGCGACGGCCAGGCCGAGCCCCGTGCCGCCCTGGCCCTTCGTGGAGTGGAAAGGCTCGAAGAGTTTCGCGGCGATGGCCGGATCGATCCCCGGGCCGTTGTCCGAGACGTTGATCAACGCGCGGCCGTTTTCGCCGTCGAATCGCGTCTCGACGTTGACCAGGCCTTTCTCCGCGGGGGCGGCGTCCACGGCGTTGATGACGAGGTTGAGCACGACCTGATGGATGCCGTCCACATCGATCGGGATGGCCGGGAAGGATTCGTCGTAATCGGTCATCAGGATGACGGACTTTTCGTCGGCCCTGCGCTGGGCGAGCGAGACGGCGTCGGCCACGACCGTGTTGATCTGAGCGTATTCGAGCCTCGGCTCGCGCGGCTTGCTGAAGGCGAGCATGTTCATCGTAAGGTGCATGATCTTGTCAAGGTTCCGCTCGGTGATGCCCCAGCCCTTGCTCACGGTGTCGAGCTGATGCTGCTGAAGGCCCTTCTCGACGAGCTCGGATCCGTTGCGAAGCCCCTGCAGGATGTTCTTGATCGAGTGGGAGAGGTACGCGACGGTCTCGCCCATGGCGGCGAGCCGGGCCGTCTGCATGCGCGACTGCACGAGCCGGGCATTCTGGATCGCCAGGCCCGTCATGTGCCCGATGGCGGTGATGAGGCGCAGTTGCTCCTGGGTGTACACGTGGGCGGACACGGACGAATCCACGTGAATGACGCCGAGCAATTCGTCGCGCACGAGGATCGGGGCGCAGATGACCGAGACGAGGCCGAAGTCGGTGATGCTGCCTCCCTTCTCGTCCGCGGCGAACCGCTTGTCGGTCATGGCGTTGGTGCAGAGCACGCCTTCCTTCTTCTCGACGACCATGTTGATGATCCGCCGGGATGTCGTGATGCGGTCAGGCGCGCCCTTGGGCCGGTGGCGGTAGCGCACCACGCAGGGGATCAGGTCGTCGCCGGGCGGCTCGCGCATGAGGATGAACGCCCGGTCCACCTGGACCTGTTCGAAGATGATGTCCATCACCCGTTCGAGGAGCTGGTCGGGCGAGATCACCGCGCCGATGACCTCGGACAGCTCGTACATCACTTTCCACGCCCGGGCGCCCTCCGCCATCTCCGGGGCGGCGATGATCACGCTCTCCTCGCTCGCCGGAATGCTTGAGAGAATCGCGGAATCCAGGTTCCGGCTGCTCGCGTCGAGGTCGACCAGGTCGCGCGGGATGTGAGCGCCGCTGAGTTTTTCGACCGAATCCTCGCCCCCGTACACGATCAGGGTCGAGCCCATCTTGATCTGGTCGCCGTGTTTGAGGCGGACCGGCTTCTCGACGCGGACGCCGTTGACATACGTGCCATTGGCACTCTGCAGGTCCCGGATGACCCAGAATCCGTTCTCGGGGCGCAGCTCGGCGTGGCGCCGCGAAATCGTCCGGTCGGTCAGCGGGATCTGGTCGCTCTCCCGACCCAGGATCGCGGGTTCGTCAGTGGTCTGAAACGAGTGCCCCTTGTCGGGGCCTTGCAGTACGTACAGCGTCGCCACACCGTCACCCTCGACAGGACAGGAGATCCACCTCGGCGAACCACAAAGCGGGCTGACGATGACCGGGGCTCGCGGTGAGGAAATGGATCCGGCGTCCTACGGAACGCTCCCTTCACGCGGTGATGCGCACACGGCAATCGGATTCTATAAGCCCGGCGGGGCTGCGTCAACGAAGCTGCTGGCCCGGATTCCCGCCCCGCAGCGCACGTGGCAATCACCTGTCGTTGTACCCTTATTTGTACGCCGTGAAGCGGCGGCGGTTTCACCGGAATGAGCCTTCGGACGCCCCGGCTCGGCCTGGCAGCCGCGGAAACACCTCGCCGGACGACGCGGCGTGAAGCGGGCCGTTTCCGGCGGCGCCGGAGGCGCAAACCGTCGCGCTGTCTGCGCGGTGTCCGGCGGCCGGCAGCCCGTTGGTCCTGACCGCGGGCAGGTGGCCGACGGTGGTCGAGGTCCGCCGGCCGGCGGCTTCCGGTTCCGCACCGGGTGAAACGGTCGCGCCTTTTGGGGGGCGTATGGGCCGCCTTGTGGCGGGCGGGGCAATCGCTGCCCGTGCCCGCCAGGAGCTTCTAGCCGCCCGGAGATCGCGGCATGGCGGATAGCTGCGTCGCGGCGGCCAGCACACCTTCCACGGCCTCCACGACAACGCCGGGCTGAATTGCCTGCATGCACCAGGCTTCGTGATCGCACCACATCCCCTCGAAGGCCGTGAACATGTACAGACAGGGGCTGCACGGGTAATCGGCATAGACGGCCCTGTGAGCGGGTGTTCTCGGGGCGTAGAAGTCGGGCCGGCCCGGGCCCCAGAGGGAGACCACCGGTACGCCTTCCGAGGCAGCCAGATGCATCGGTCCGGAGTCGTTGGTTACATAAGCGCTCAGCAGCGGCAGGGCGGCGACGAACTCGTCGAGCGACCAGGAGCCCGCCGAGACGATGATCCGGTCGTGCACGGCCGGCGGGATATGAACCCGGATCGATTCCACGTATTCCTTTTCGTCGGGCGAGCCGGTGAGGAGTACGCGGAGGTCCGGTCGCCGGTCAAGCAGGGCATGGATAAGGACGGCGAATCGCTCCAGGGGCCATCGTCGTTCGAGGGACATGTCACCGGCGTTGACGTTGACCCCGAGCAGCGGTATGCCGGGCGACCATCCATGCTCGCGGAGGAACCGTTCGGCGGACTGGCGGGCGGCTTCGCCCGGGTCGATGCGGCTCAACTGCGTGTCGGTGATCGTCACGCCGATCCGGGCGGCCATCTGCTGATAGACGTCGGTGATGTGGCGGTAGTAGTTGAAGTACACGGGGTGCGTGACGAGCGTGTACCGCCAGAAGTCGTTCAGGTGGAAGCCGACACGGATGTGCGCGCCGCTCAGGAACGCCATCAGGGTGGAGAACTTGCTGAAGAACTCCAGATCGAGCACGGCCTCCACGCGGTGCCTCCGCAGCCAGATGATCTGCCTCAGCGTGTCGAGCACGAAGTGACGCGGTGCGTCGGTGCGGATGATTCGCAGCTCGTCGCAGACGCGCAGGCGGCGGAGCAGGCCCGCGTTGGCCTGGAATGTCACGAAGGCCAGGCGGGCGGAAGGATACTGCTGCCGGATGGCCCGCAGCAGCGGTGTGGCCTGCATGATGCTGCCGAGGCCGAAGAACTTGAGCACGACAAGCGTGCCGTTGCCGGAGATCTCGCGTCGCCGTTTCGGAAGGATGCGCCGCACCACCCATACCAGGATTGCCAGAACAAAGCACAGCGGCAGGCCGACCCAATGGTCGATCCAGCGCATGACCGCGATCTTCGTGATGCGGGGCCGCTTCGCGGTTCGGCGGGCGGTATGGGCCGCGGGCGCGCCTCCGGCCGGCGCGAAAGGACCTGTCTGGGGCGCATGACTCAAGCGCGGCCACTCCGGCTGACTGAGCGAAAACCCATGCCCGGCGGCATCGTTCGCAGTGTACCCGCCCGGCGACGAGGCGGCAACGGAACGCGCTGCGTGGCGGGATCGACGGCCGGCGGGCCCCGTCAGCGGGCCGGGCCGAACTGACGCAGGCTCGGAAAGCCGAAGCGGTCAAACATCCGGCGGAGGGTCGGTACGAGCGGGTCCATCCTGAAGACGATCAGTCTCCTGTCCATCCTGACGATCGGGCAGAAGGAACGATCACTGCGGCCCCGGGTCGCGGCTTCGCGGAGAATCGCGGCAGACTCCGAAGCGGCCGTCGGCCTGCCGTACTGCGGCCCCACGGCAAGGAGCCGCAGGAGAGGATCGCCCGATGCGAGTTTATCGAGGTCGATCTCGCCGGTGTCGTACACGTAATAGATCGACGGCAGGTGATCCCGGTACAACTGCCGGAGATGATTGAACCGGGTTTCGATGAAGAAGCGGGCGTTCTTCCGATCGTTCGGGGGGTAGGGGTAAAACGTGGCGCAGTAGACCGGCCGCTCCGCGAAGACCCGCATGGGGGCTACCAGGCTGTTGGTGAAGATGACCGCCCCCGGCGGCACGACCTGTCGGAGCGGGGCGTATTCGCGCGAGATCCGATGGCCCATGTCGCTGCGCTGACGCGAGTCGTAGAAATCGGTGGTCCAGTGCAGGCGCAGGTTGCAGATCGTGCCGTCGACGTGAGCGTACAGCAGGGCGACGGCCAGAATCGCCGGCAGGATCTGCGCCGCCGCGTCCGATCCCGACGACCGGATCATCCGCCAGGATCGCACCCATACCAGCGCCATCAGCAGGGAGTACGCCGCCAGGGCGTGCCGGAGCACGTGCGGATGGACGGAGCTGTGCTGCATCATCGTCAGCCACCAGGCCGGCGACGCGACGGTCAGCGTAACGAGCAGTCGTTCGTCCGGCGTCCACTGCGATACACGCCAGGGCGCCCGTCGGCCTTGTGCCAACACGGCGAGGATCATCGCCACTGCGGCCGCGAAGGGGATCCCGTAGAACTTGTAGAATCGCAGTGCCTCATGCGCGGGGTAGCCCTTGAGCGAGAGGCCCTCGGGCGTGTCTTCGGCAATATCGAACCCGATCGTCCGCCGGTAGAGGTGATCAACAAAGCCGAGGGCCGGGCGGCCGTCGGAGGCCGACTCGACCCCCGCTCCGGCGAAGGCTGCCCGCCGCTGGGCCGACTGGAGGGCCGTGGCCAGCACCAGCGGTAGTATCAGAAGAAGCAGCCAAGGCCGGCGGATCGGGCACCGGAAGAGCAGGACGTACGCGGCCGTAAACAGCAGGATCCAGAGATCATACTCCCACGTGAAGAGCGCCATCAGGAACACGAGGGCACCCATCAGCAGGAGCCGGCGCCGCCGGTGTCGGGCCCCCGGCGCGAGCGCCCCGATGAGGCAGCGTACCGCCAGCGCGCAGAGCAGGAAGGCGTAGGCGTGAAAGTGCAGGTTGTCCGCGTAAGCGAGGAATCCCCAGGATGTCGCCATTGTGATCGCCGCCACGACGGCCACCGCGGACCCGGCGAAGCGTTCGAACACTCCGAACCATACGAGTACTGCCAGTAGCGAGCAGGCGGCGGGCAGAAGACGGTACACGCGCTCCGATGTGACGCCTGCCATCCGCCAGAGCCCGTTGATGAGGTTGCTGGCGGGCGGGTAGTTCGTGTAAAGGAAGAACGGGTCCGGCGGGTTCTGATCGGTGACGACCTGGTGCTGGGCGACGCCGTAGTTGGCGAAAAGGCCCAGGCGGGCGTAGTTGCGTCCCGAAACGATCACGTTCGAGTCGCTCCAGGAGTCCATGCGGACGCCGACGGGATCGCCTCCCCGTTGCACAAGGAACGCGGCCACGGCCGGCAGGACGATCGCCAGCAGGAGCCTCGCGCGGCGGCCGGCGGCGGTCCGCCGCGGCGGTTCCGCGCTCTCCTCCCCGGCGGAGGGGGGCCTTGGCTCGCCGGGTGGCGCAGGCCGTATCGTGGCCATTGCGATGCACCCGATGAGGATCACGGCCGTGAGGATGATCTGCTCCGGGGTCCAGAGAGAGGTGAGTTCGTTGGGCATTCGGCGGTCAGTATCTGGAAAAGACAGAGCGACCCGCGGAGAATGTACAGGCCGTCCGGATGGTTGGCAACAGGCCCGCGTGAGGGCGATACCTGCGGAGCGGTTGTGGTCGAGCGAGCATGTCCGGTATGCGGAGCGTGTGATCCGCGGATGTTCTGCGAGCGAGACGGCGTGCGCTTCGTGCGCTGCGGCGCCTGCCGGAGTCTGTACCAGGCGGCAGAGCCGGATCGGGCGCGGCTCGCGGAGGTTTACGCGCGGGATTATCACCGTCTTCGCGGGCACAGCGGCAATCCGGCCATCGAGGCGGTGAAGCAGGCGACGACACGCGCCTACCTGGCGCGGATCGAGCGGCTCCGACCGCCGGGCCGCCGGCTTCTGGAGGTGGGCTGTTCGGCGGGCGCGGGTCTCGCGGCGGCGGCGGCCGCGGGGTGGGAGGCCGAGGGGGTGGAACTGGCGGGCGACGCCGCGGAGATCGCCGGGCGGCGGCCGGGTGTCCGGGCCGTTTACCGGGGGAGGCTGGAAGACGCGCCGTTGCCCGAGCAGGGCTACGATGTCATCGTGTTGTTCGACGTGATCGAGCACATCGATCCGCCGCACGGTACGTTGACGGCGATCCATCGCCTGTTGCGGCCGGGGGGGCTCGTGCTGATGGTCACGCCGGATGCGACGAGTCTGAGCGCCCGTTGGTTTCGCAGCCGGTGGCCGCACCTGTTCGCCGAGCACGTCATCCTGTTCAGCCGTGGCGGCCTGGGACGGGCCCTGGAGGCCGCGGGCTTCCGGATCGAACGGCAGGGGTTTGCGTGGAAGCGGGTAAACCTCGATATGCTTGTGCATCATGCGGAGATTCATCCGCACGTTCTGTCCGGCTCCGTGATCAGAATGGCCGGACGGATCGCACCGCGCTTCCTGCGAGGGGCGATGATCCCGTTCAACATCGGCGAGTTCTACGTGGTGGCGCGGCGGACCTGAGGCCTTTGTCGGCAGGCGTGCCGGCGTGCGGGATGTCAGCGCTTCAACGCGGCGGTGGTAAGAAGTTGCTCGGGGTGTGTTGAGTGCTCCGGCCGCGCGGCGGAGACGTTTTGTGTTGACCGGCGATTCGGCACGCGATACGGTGGCGATCGCATCGTGACGACGCGGCCGGCCCCCCCCGGGGGGGGGCGAGAAGGGTTCCGGGGCGCTGTGCGATGGTATCACGGTGGATGTGCGCGTCGTTGATAACGCGCCGCAGTCGCGGCGATCGGGTCGGGCTCGAATGAAGACGTGGCTACCAGGCGTGCGGGCGGTTGCGGTTCCCTCATGCGGCCGCGTCCGTCGGGTGTGCTGTCTCGTGATGCTGGTGCTGGCCTGCGGCATCTTTGTTCTGACCTGTCTCACGTTCAACTTTCCCCTCACATACTGCGACAGCCCGCGATGGGCGCCCGGCTACTTCGCCCGGCTGCGATCCATCGACGCGAGTGCCCTGGCCGGCTTCCGGGGATGGATTGTTCCCGCGTATTTCGACCTGCTGGGCGCCCTGTCGATCCGGTGGGTTCTGCCGAATCTGATCGGCGTCGTGCAGGCGATCGCCACGCTGGCCGCCCTGGTTTACGTGTCCCGCCCTTTTCTGACGCGCAGCTCCGCGATCGAACTCGTCCTCGTGCCGGCGTTCCTGGCGTCGTGCCTGCGGTACGCCATGTACAGCCAGACCATTCTGAGCGAGTCGATCACGCTCGTTCTCTACGCGGTCCTCTGGCGGTTCGTTCTCGGCGGCGTGCCCACCCGGGCGGGTGTGGCCGTGTCGGGCATCGCGGCGAGTTGCCTGCTGCAGGCACGCGTGGACAGCGTGTACATGGTGCCCATTCTTCTGGGCAAGTGGCTTTCGGGCGGCATCCCGTGGATGCAGCGGCTCCGTCACCTTCGCCTCGGTGTCGTTCTCTTCGCAGTGGCGTACCTTCCGAATCTGATGCTGCCGAATGCATCGCCCGGCTTCGGCAGATTCCTGATCGTGTCGGAGTGGTCGCGTTATACCCGCGAGCCGCGGAACCGGCTCGCAAGCGCTCTGAGCACGGACCTGAGCCGGCGGCTGGCGCGGATCACGCGGGACTACGAGGTGCTGGGGATCCGCGACGGAATCGATGTCGCGCGCGCGGCCGGCGGCGAATCCGCGGGCTGGGCGACGGTGCTGAAACTGCTGGCCTATCAGATGGTCAACGACCCCGTCCGGGTCATCAAGGACCGGCTCATTACGTTCCTCGACCTGTTCTCCGCCTCGTTTTCGTCGTTCTCAACGGACTACAAGCCGTGGGGATACTACACGTCGCCGTTCAAGAACGTGTTTCAGGCATGGCCCCTGGAGGCGTTTGACCGCTTCCGCTATTCGTGTCCGGAATTCGGTCTGGCCCAGGCGGCGTATTATCATCTCCCCCAGATCCGCAGCCGGTCCGCATTTCAGGCGCTGCACGTGCTGTATCGCGCGGCGGGATTCTACAGCGATTACCTGTTGAAGCCGCTGCTGTATGCGACGCTGGTCGCCGCGCCGTTTCTGCTATGGCGATCGCGCAGCAGGGAATACAGGCTGCTCACGCTCATTATCGCGGCTCATTTCGCGCTTCGGGCGATCCTGATATGTGCGGACGAGCGTTACGAGCTGCCGGTTGACATGCTCTGCGTCTGGTGGGCGGCGCTGACGCTGCGCTGCGTATGGGACCGGCTGAGGGGCCAAGCCTCTCCGTCGTCACCAGCCGGCGGAGCGTGCGGCAGCGCAGCGGCGTAAGTCGCTGTCGCACGGCCGAACGCTGTCGCGCGACGGATGCCGGCGCGTCCCTCCTGCCACCGGCCACCGCCGCACGCGGGTCGAGCCGCGCCCGGTCGGTCAGGCCGTCTGCATGGCGGCGACGACGTTGTTCCTTGCCGCGCGCCTCGCCGGCAGCAGCCCCGCGATCAGGCACACGCCGACCGTCAGTCCGATCGCGCCGGCCACGAAGCCCCAGGGCAACGCGAACCGGAGCGGAAAGCCCCAGATCCGGTGTGTCAGTTCGTTCACGCCATAGGCGGCGTGAATCCCCAGCACCAGCCCCAGCGAACTGCCGATGGCTCCGAGGACAAGGGCCTCGCCGATGACGAGCCGCGCGATCTGCGAGCGGGTTGTGCCCACCGCGCGGAGCACGGCCAGTTGCCGGGTGCGGCTGGCGACGTTCGCCATCATCAGGTTGCCCACGCCGAGCGCCGCGACGAGCAGCGCCACCATCGGGACGGCCGTCATCAGGTGCGTGGCGGTTCGCAGCGTCCGGTCGATCTCCGCCTTGAGTTCCGCGACGGACTTGCGCAGTGCGTTCGGCACGCCGCAGCGCTCGGCGATCAGCGCCAGAAGCAGGTCTTCGCGGAACGCGCGGGTGCGTTCCTCCGGGCTTCGCCGGCGCCAGCTCTCGCGCGCGGCGTCGATCGCCGATCGGATGGTGCGCAGCGGCGCGAGATCCGCCGGCAACGCAGCCCAGGTCAGATCGTTCGCGCGGCTTCCGAGCCGCGACCAGGCCGCCCGGATCGTCTCCAGTTCGGCCCGTCGCTCGGGCATCCGGTCCGGCCAATCGTCGATCCAGCTCATCAGCCGGGAGGGCCTCGTGAGCGAGGGGATCTCCTTCTCGCGGAAGAACCGGGGCGGCTCTGCCGGCGGCAGGTCGAAGTTGATGAGGAAGAGGGTGATCTCGTTGTTGATGCCGAAGTAGCGTTTTGCGTCGGCCAGCGTGCCCATCACGCCGTTGACCTGGGCGGCCATGAGGTGGCTGTCGGCGTTGAAGTACGTGGCGGCGATGTCGAGCGCCGGCGATTCGACGATGCCGGCGATCTCGAACATGTGCGAGCCGCTGCCCGCCTGAATGGGCACGCGGCTGCCCACGCGGAGGTGTCGCAGCTCGGCAAACTCCGGCGCGACCAGGATGTACCCGCCGCGTTTGAGCTTCGCCACGGCCTCCTCCTCGGATCCCTCGACGAACTCGAGGCGGGCCATTCGGAAGAACTCGTCGGGCTCTCCCGCGGCGAACCAGCCGAGGTTGCAGCGGATGTCGTTCGCCAGGGCGTACGAGGCGACGCCGGGGATGCTCGCGGCGGCGCGGCCCGCATCGAGCGGAATCGGCTGCGCGGTCCAGACGAAGGCCTCGCACATCCGCTTGGGAAAATCCCACCCGGCCGTCAGGCTTTCCGTGTGGACGACGAGGCACACGATCAACGAGAGGCCCACCATCAGCCCGGAGCAGATGCCGGCGCCCCGCCAGGAGGCCCGTCCCACCTGATCGCTCAGCAACTGATGTCGGATCGCCAGGACACGGGCCGTCACCCGCACAAACAGCTCACCGCCGAAGCGGATCAGAGCCGGTGCGAGCAGGGCGTATCCGCAGTAGAGCAGCATGACGCCCGCCATGGCGATCGGGGGCTTGAACCACCGGGTCGGCGGGAGTCCCCGGATCATCAGTGCATGCCCGACGATCATGGCAAGACCGAAAACCGCCGCCAGGATGTCAAGGTGCGGTCGTGTCGCGCGGGACTGGGGTTTCGTGGCCTCCAGCGGCGATACCCGCATGGCCTGCAGTGCAGGAAGGATGCCGCCCGCCAGAGCGGTGACGGCGCCGCCCGCCAGCGCCAGCCCGATTCCCCAGCGGCTCAGGGCCAGATGCCCCACGAACTGCGGCGCGATAAGAACGGTCAGGCCGGTCAGCCCGATTCCGACGGGCACACCGAGCGCCAGCCCCGCCAGACCCATCGGCACCACTTCGGCCAGTACGAGAACGGCCATCTGCGCACGGGTCATCCCGACGCACCGCAGGAGGCCGAGTTGCCCGATCCGCTCCACCATGCCCATGCTCAGCGTGCTCAGGATGATGAAGAAGGCCGTAAAAAGAGCGACCCCGCTGATGAGCGTGAGGATGAACTCCGTCTGCGCCTGGGCGGCCTCCACCTGACGGAGCTTCGCCTCGGCAGTGGTGACCACGAAGCCCTGGTTGTACCGGTTTACCAGCATGCGGATCCGCTGGGCGGTGGCCAGAAGGGCTGGCCGGGAAGGGTCTTTCAGGATGATGTCCACCTGCGTGACGCGCGGCGGGCCGGGACGGTCGGCGAGTTTCTGAAGCTCGGGCAGCATGACAACGGCCATCGGGCGCTGAAACTGGGCGACGCGCCGGCGCTGAAGCAGCCCGACGACGCGGAAATCGAATACCGGTGAGGTCTCATCGCGTCGGAGTCGCAGCGTATCGCCGAGGCGGATCCCGTGTTCCTCCGCAAAGGCGGCCTCGAGCATCGCGACGCCGCTGTCACCTGGCCGGAGCACGCGGCCGCCGACGAGCGTTTCGCGGTAATCGCGGAAGAAGTACTCCGTCTCCGGCCGGATGCCGATCACGTCGATCAGAGGCGCGGAGATGCCGCCCGGTTCCTCCGGGTTCGTCGTCGGAGCGCCCGGCACGGCCTCGACGCGCTCCTTGAGGCGGCCCGTGGCGTGTTCGACGTTGGGTACCTGCCGCACGTCCTGCACGATGGACTCGAATACGGTGCCGGACTGGCCGTATGTGGACTCGACACCGAGATGGCTGCGGCCGATCCACGTCCACACCTGGTCGGCCACGCTCTGCCGGATCGACTCGTACGCGCCCGTGACCCATACGACCACGCCCACGCCCAGTGCGATCGCGATCGTGGCCAGTGCCGTCCGGCCCGGTTTAGCCCGCCAGTTCCTGATAGCGAGTTGCCACCAGTGTCGCATTGCCCGCCTCGGTCGGCTCAATCTGCCCGACCAGCTCGCCGTCCTTCAGGACGAGGACGCGGTCCGCGAACGACGCGGCCGCCGCCTCATGTGTGACCATGAGCACCGTCTTGCCCAGCTCCGAGGAGAGCCTCCGAAGAAGCTCCCAGATCTCATGGGCGTGTTTCGAATCGAGGTTGCCCGTGGGCTCGTCCGCCAGCAGCAGGGCCGGATCGTTGAGCAGGCTCCGCGCGATGGCGACACGCTGTTGCTCGCCGCCCGACATTGCCTGCGGGCGGTGCCCCGCGCGGTCCTGAAGATGGACGAGCCGGATCATCTCCTCGGTGCGCCGTTCGATCTGTTCGATGGGTACCGCGTCGACGAGCAGGGGCAGCGAGACGTTCTCCCGGGCCGTCAGGGTGGGAAGCAGGTTGTATGCCTGAAAGATCACGCCGAGCCGTCGGCGACGAAACAGCGTGCGCTGGCGGTCGGAAAGCCGCGTGATGTCGTGCCCTTCGATGAACACGTGCCCCTCGTCCGGCAGATCGAGGCCGCCGATCAGATGCATCAGCGTGCTCTTGCCCGAGCCGCTCGCGCCCATAATGGCGATGAACTCCCCGGGCCGCGCTTCCAGGGAGACGCCGCGAAGGGCGTGAACCACGGTGGGGCCGAGGAGGTAGCGCTTGTGCAGGTTCTCGACACGCAGAATCGGTGAACCGGGAGAGCGGCCGTCGCCGTTCTGCTTGTTCGCCAGGATTTCATTCACTAGAGTACCCTGCATTCGTATCCGCGACGAGGTTGGTGCATGCGACTCATTGTAACCGCCGATCTTCACTACGACATCCTGCGAAGCCAGCGCCCCACGGAGCGCCTCGCCGAGGAGATCAATCGGGCCGGCGGCGACGCCCTGATCATTGTCGGCGACGCCTGCGGTCGTGACCCCGGCATTCTACGGCGGTGCTTGCATCTTTTCGATAGCTTCCCCGGGCGGGTTTTTTTCGTGGCGGGCAACCATGACATCTGGACCGGGCAGGGCGATTCGCTGGCTCGCTACGAGCGGGAGCTGGCGGCGGTGTGCGAGGAGGCCGGCGTGTGGTACCTGGATGCCCGGCCGTACGTTCAGGACGGCGTTGCCCTCGTCGGGTCGTGCGGGTGGTACGATTATTCCTTCCGCCACGAGGAACTGGGCATCCCGATGCGGTTTTACGAGCACAAAGTGGCCCCGGGTGCGGCGGCGCGCCTTGAGGAATACGGCCGGCTGCTTGACGACCGCCACGACGTCACCGACGCGATGCTGGAGATCACGACACGCTGGATGGACGGCGTGAATGTGCATCTGCCGATGAGCGATGGAGAGTTCACCCGGCGGCTTCGCGACCGCATGGCCGAACACCTGCGGGCCGTGGCGGGGGAGGCGCGGCAGATCGTGGTCGCCATACACCACGTGCCGTTTGCGGAAATGGTTCACCGCAGCGGCCGACCCGACTGGGACTTCGCCAACGCGTTCATGGGCAGCCCGCTCTTCGGCGAATTGCTGCTGTCCGTGGCGGAGGTGCGGTATGTGTTCTGCGGCCACACGCACCGGCCTCTGCGGCGGCGGATCGGGCACATCGAATGCGTGAATGTGGGGTGCACCTACCGGGCCAAGCGTTACGAGACGCTGGTGGTGGGGTAAAGCGGTCCCTCCGATCGGTTGGCGGCGCAACCCCTGCGTTCGCGTACCGCGCCATCGCCAAACCGGTGTGCCGTCCTGGTGCCGTCAGGGCTGGGGCGAGTGCGGGGCCGCCACATCGGGCTGCAGCGCGCCGGCGCGGTCCTCCTTCGGTTCAATCGGTGCATCGGGAGAATTGACCAGGGCGCGCAGGCTCCCGAACGCGTGGAAGCGGACCACGCGGCGCGGGGCGATCTGCATCAGCTCGCCGGTCCGCGGATTCCGCCCTGTGCGGGCCTTACGGACCTTGACCCGCAGGGAACCGAGTCCCGGCAGAACGAAATGCCGGTTGCGGATGAGCTCCTTGCGGGCCAGCTCAATCAGCCCCGCGTAGAAGCGATTGACGTTGGCCTTGGTCAGCCCCGCGCTACGCATGATGCTCTCGATGAACTGGTCGTGATTCATGGCGGGTGTCCTTTCCGGGAAAGAGCATTCCACGCCGCAGCGCGGGGGCGCGCGGGCCGGATACCGCCGCCTGAGTTGAACGTCGGCTCCGCTTTCAGCGCAGTCCTCCGACGTTGCGGCTCCACAGACCGATGCGACCATGATACCGTCCAGACGAGCCCGTTGCAAGAAAAAAGAACAGTGTCGCGACAAGTACCTAGAAAATTATTTCATCTCCACGTTATTGAACGTATGCGAATTGCCCGCTGGTTCTCGCAAGATGTTTGCGCCCCGGGTATGGTGGCGACGGGTTGTTCGCCCGGCGGGAACAGGGTGCCGCAGCCCCGGGCGGCTGCGCGCCTTGAGGCTCGGCGCAGGCGCGGGCGGGCCTTCGTATGGAGCCGGGGCCTCGATAGTCTGCAACTTGCCGCCGAACCGATAGTATACAACGGAGTGCTGCATGTGCGATTCGTCGGGACATCAGGTGGTTGCTCGTCGGCTGGCGGCTGTGCTGCTGCTGGGGGCATGCGCTGCGATCGGGTCGGCAGGTTGTGCGGACCCACGGGCGCAGGAGCCGCTCGCGCGACACGAGCAGTATCTCCGGGGCACTGTGCAGGTCCTTCGGGAGGACGAGGCTTCCCGTCCGGGGCGGCTGAAGGGGTCGGTGGATGCCGTGACGGCGAGGAGCAAAGAAGACCCGGATCGGTTGACGGAGGCCGTGAACGGCACAGGTGATCTCATCGAGGCCGAGAAGCGACGCTGGCAGGAACGACAGCCGGAGTATCGCCAGGCCATCGAGCAGGAGCTTCGCGGCAATCCTCAGCGGGCGGCCGACATCCTGCCGGAGATGGTTTACTGAACAGCTTCTCGGGGTTTGTTGCGGGCGTGGATGCAGGGATTGTCCGCCGGGCCGGCGACGCCACATGCGACAATGCTCCGTTGCCTTGGCCTTCAGGAAGCGTCTGCGGATCGCCCCTGGCATCTCACCGGAAACGCCGCGCGGCAAGTGCGTCCCGGCTTGAGCAGCCGGGCGGTCGCCGACCGATTCACCGCTGGAGGCCGTCGAAGGGCGGGGGAATCTGCCAATCGCCCAACAGCGATACGATGTCCGTCGTGCCTACCGGCCGGGGCAGTGCGAAGAGTTCGCCGTATGGGAATCCGCAGAGGGCGCCCTCGAATCCGGCCGTCGAGCGGATGTAGTGCTGGAGCCGCCTGAGCCGATCCCCGTCGAATTGTGATCGGTAGCAGGCGACGGCCTCCAGCTTCTGCTCGATCGTCTCGGAGATATCCACGACGACGCGCGATTGCCAGTGGGGGATTTCCGCGGACGAGGGCACCGGGCGGTAGAGCAGGTGGTCGATTCGATGCGGTTCCGTGCCGCCGAAGCGATCGTTCCACTTGGTGAGTTGCGCGTAGAAGCGGGCCGCCTCGGTAAGGAGCTGCGCCTGGTAGTGGTCGGGTGAGGCGGCGGGTGTGCGGCCGGCCATTGCGACGAGGATACGCGGGCGGTACTTCCGGAGGGCGGTTGCCAGTACGTACCGGGCCGCGGGCGTGTCCATGAGTTCGCGATTGGTCAGCGGGAGGATCTCGCACACATGAGCGCCGAGGACTCGCGCGGCGGCGGCCGCCTCGGCCCGACGGGTCTCGGACGTGCCGCGGGGAGTCGGTTCCCCGTCGGTCATGTGGATCATACCGACGCGATAGCCGAGTTTGACAAGTCGGGCGATCGTGCCGCCGCTGCCTATTTCCAGGTCGTCGGGATGGGGGGCAGTGAAGACGATGTCAAGCTGATCTTGTGCCATGCTCCTGGGTCCATCGGGAAGCCGTAACTCAACGTTCTGTGTGACTATAGGGCAAGCTGCCCGGCCGGGCAACCGACGGAGGCCCGGCGATATCCGCGGGAAAGCCGCCCGCAGATCAAGGTTGTCGCGTCAGTTAGCCGAGAGTATTCTTATCGCGGGCGCTCGGCGTTGCGACCCGGCCGGGCGATGCGGTGGTTCATGAATGGCCCGGGCGACTTGCCGGGGAGAGTGCGATGAAGCGTGGTGCAGGTATTCTCGTGTGCCTGACGGCGGTCGTGGCGGCCGCCATAGCCTGGTTTGCCGGGTGCGCGGCGCCGTATCCGAATGCGCTGCGGGACGACAGCGGCAACGAGATCCGGTTCAGCGAGATCAGCCCGATTCTGTTCAGTACCACGCTCACCGAAGATCAGAAGAAAGAGGCCCTCCGGAATCTGGGCATTACCGACGAAGAGCTGATCAACCTGCTCCTTGCGCAGACGTAATCGCCGATGATCGCGGCTCCGGAGCCGAGCCGCGCCGTGCTTCTTTCCGAGGAGAGGCTTCAAATGACGTACCGCAAACCTTCGTCGATCGTCCTCGTTCTGCTCGCCTCCACGATGCTGGGGCTCGGCGGTTGCCTGGGCGTAGGCGGATGCGGCGATCCGGCCACGAGCGCCCTGATGAAGATCGGCACCGGGCAGATGACGCAGCTCACCGCGGATGAGTTGCAGGCGCTGGCCCAGATGGTGTCCGCGCAGCAGGGGCTGGAGGCGCCGGAGATCCCCGATCCTCTTGCGCAGGCCGGCGTTGATATCCTCAAGGCGAACGGCATCAACACGATTGACCAGTTGCTGGCCTTCCTGGAGAACCTGCAGCGCGATCCGACGTCGGTAACGATTCCCGCGTCCGCGGTGGAGGCCTTGCCGTCGTTGATCGAGCTGTTCAACAGCTTCAACGCGGCGAACGCGCCTCCCTCTACGTGACCGCCGCGAGCGGGCCTCGCTCAGCGCGGGCGTCCGGGTGCCGATTCCCCTGCGAATACGGCGGTTGTCCCGTCTCCCGTCGCGGCGTATACTTGCTTCCCGCACGGCGCGACGCGATGGAGGAGGTACACGCATGCGATGCGTTATCGGTTTTCCCCGCGGGCAGGCGTTTGGGGTGGCGTTGTTCGCGGCGCTTGCGGCGGGGTGCCAACAGGATCTCCGGCCGGTGCGTGTGGGCGTTACGCGGATCGACCTGATCGGGCCGCGGTTCCTGCCCCGGTGGGAACCCCTGCGACTTGATCTGGGCCTGTACCTCGGACCCGGGCGGTTGCTTCAGTTCGAGGTGCTTACCCCTCGACAGATTCGCGTACATCTCTCGAGCGGTCGCGAGGCATTCGCCCTGGTGAACGCGGCGGAATATGCCGAAGTCTCGCGGGGCGGTGATGCTACCGTGCTGGCGACCGCCGTGAACGCCGCGGGCAAGACCGAACGAGTGGGTCTTATCGTCACCGGGGTCGATTCACCGATCCAAAGCCTGGCGGACCTCAAGGGGAAACGTTTCGATTTCGGGCCCAAGGACGATCCGCTGCTGGATACGGCGGCGGTCTGTGCCCTGGCGCGCGCGGGCGTGAAGCTCAGCGACATCGAGAAGGACAAGCTGCTCGGGCGATACCACCACATCGGCTCGCTGGAGGTGGCGCGGGCCGTGGTGTACAAGAACGTGCCCGCGGGAATCGTGGACGCGGCGGAATATGAGAAGTGGCCGCCCCACGGCGGCTCGTTTCTGCTGGGCACGGTCTCTCGCGATCAACTGCGGGTGTTGTACCGGACGGAGCCGGTGCCGGAGATGGCCGTGGTGGCGTCGAAGCGGGCCGACCCCGCGCTCGTGGAGAAGATCAGAAAGTACTTCCTCGACGACATCAACAGGAAGCAGCTCGCCGTCTTGAGCTGGCTGGGCGTCAACGGCTTCGTGGCGGCTGATGCGGACCGGTATGCGCCCTTCGCGAAACAGGTGAACGAGGTGTACCCTCCCGCGTCGCAACCGGAAGAGGCGCCGGTTGAGCCCTGATCTCTGTGGGAAGCGCGCGCAGGACCGATGTTCGCGACGTGAGCATGGGGTGGCGGTCTGCGCAAGATGAGCGGATCGGGTCGCGCGGGGTCAGAACCCCACTGTCGCCACCGCCGTGGCGATGTTGTCGTAGCAGAACGACATCCATCCCCCTGCCTGTTGGATGGCGGCGACCGACACCAGGATGATCACTGCCAGCATGATTGCATACTCGGTGGCGGTGGGGCCGTCCGTCGAGTGCACAAACTTCGCGAGCCGTGTGCGCCGCAATCGATTCATCAGACCGGTCATTCTCTGCCCTCCGACTGGAAGGGTCGGGCCTCGGCGTTCCCCGGCTGCCCGACGTACGGGCGCATCCGCAACACGGGTGCATCTGCGCTTCGGGAACATACGATTGGATTCGGGGGCGGTCAAGGTGGAGAAGAGATTATGTCTGAGCCGGGCGGTCGATGCGTGCGGGCGCAGCCGATAACGGAGCGGCGGCCCGAGAATGTGCGCGGCGAGCCGTCCCTTTCGCACATGCGGAGCGGTTCCGATAAGCGCGAGGGCTGGTCCGCGTGTCGTTCAACACACGTTCGGCCAAACACCTGCCCGGGGTTTTCGGTCATCGGCGGGCGATCTGGCAGGTGTATGCCTGCGGGCCTCGCCGTGCTGCGGACGTTTCCGATCGGACGGTTGCGGGTCCGGTGCACAATCTCGCCGTGGTTCTGTTGCTCATGCGGGGATGGCGACCGCCGAGGCCGCACCAGTCGAAGGGCTACGCAGGCACAAGAGCGCTTGATGCCGCGGGGCGTGTCTCGATGCCGGCCTTCCAGAGGGCTTCCAGAGCCAGCAGCAGCATAAGGACTTCGAGGATGGCCATGGCCGCGTGGGTGGCCGTGTACTCGGGCCAGATGAACCAGTTCACCTGATGCTGGAGCCAGCGCCAGGGCGGATAGTAAAAGGGTGTGACGTACACGATATTGAGCATCGTGGTGAGGGAAGCGAGGGTGCCGTAGAGATACCACCGGCGGTTCCACAGGACCGCAGCGCAGGAGAGCGCTACCGCCGGGACGCTGTATCGTTCGTGCATTTCCGTGCACAGGTTGAAGAACGCCCAGGCGGCGGCGGCGCAGGCCAGGACGAGGCTTTCCGGTCGGCGTCGGGCGAGGCGCCATCGCCAGACGATGACGGCGAGGGCGCATCCGAACGCCAGCAGCCCCAGCGTGCGGTAGCTGATCAGGCCGAGCAGGCGATGGGTATCCGCAGGGAAGTCGCGAAGGGAGGGGGACTTGTTCCACGGGCGGGTGAGCAGCCACCAGAGGTTCATCGCGTTGAGTGTGGTTCGGGCGTACTCGCCGCCGACGACGGTAAAGTACCCGCGGTAGAACTGCACGAGGTTGTCCGTAACGGCCGCGAAGGCGACGACCCCGGCGACGGTGACGGCCGTCGCAAGCAGGAGGCGCCGGATATGGGGCGCCCACACGGCGCGCCACTCGATGATGATCGCCGCAAGGAGGACGGGGACGGCGCAGACGGCCTGCGCCTTGAGCGAGACGGCCAGTACCACGGCCGCCGCCAGCATGACGGGCCGTCGGGTGCAGTAGGCGAAGACGGCTGCGATGAGGAACGTGGACAGGATGGTGTCGGTCTGACCGTAGTATGCACCGTCATAGAGGATCGCGGGGCTGAAGAGGTAGAACGCCGCGATTGCGATGGCGGACCATCTCCGCCCCTGTTGGCGGGCCCAGGCGAAGAGGATGATCCCGGCCGCCAGGTCGGCGAGGATCGCCGGAGACTTGTACAGCATCGTGATCGGCCGCACCCGCTCAAGATTGAACTCATCAATGGGCACGCGGATGTTGCCGGGCAGATGAAGCGCCCCGTGCAGCCAGAAGAGCAGCCGGGTGATGCTCAGGTAGAGGGGGGGGTGATTCGGAATCCGGATCGGCGGTTCCCGGGTGAACGGCGTCCACTCCATATCCCGGACGGCCCAGGCCTGGAAGCAGAGCAGATCGCCCAGGTGGCCTTTCCACCACGCCAGATGCACGCGGAAACCCGCCGCAAGCAACAGGAGCAGGATCAGGGCCGGCCACAGGCCGCGGGTGCGTGTCGCCGGCGCTGCCGCCGTTGCGGGGCGGCTGCCATCCTCCGCTGCCTCACGGATACAGGCGGCGTGCGTGCGCATGGAGAATCCCGCCGGGGCGCTCGGCGACGACCCGCCGAGCGTTTGTCTTCGCCTTGCGTGCCGGTAGAATAACGTGCCGGCGGAGGGACGACAATCCGGCGGCGTCGGGCGGCGGTTGCCGGTTCCCGGCGATCAGTCCGAACCGTACGGTGTCGAGGTCGCGGGTGTATGGAGCCGGCGAAGATCGTTATTCGGGGAGCGCGCGTCCACAATCTGCGCAACGTGTCGCTGGATCTGCCGAGAAACGCACTGATCTGTTTCACGGGGGTTTCGGGCAGCGGTAAGAGCAGCCTCGCATTCGACACGCTGTATGCGGAAGGGCAGCGGCGGTACATCGAGTCGCTGAGCTCATACGCACGGCAGTTCCTCGGCCAGTTCGCCAAGCCGGATGTGGACCAGATCACGGGGCTGTCCCCGTCCATCGCCATCCAGCAGAAGACCGGGGGCTGGAACCCTCGCAGCACCGTCGGCACGATCACTCAGATCAACGACTATCTCCGCGTGCTTTTCGCCCGGATCGGCCGTCAGCATTGCCCGAAGTGCGGGCGTCCGATTTCCGCGCAATCGCGCGAGGCGATTCTCGCGCGGATCGGGGAATTGCCGCAGGGTACGCACTTCCTGGTGCTGGCGCCGGTCGTGCGCGGGCAGAAGGGCGAACATCGTGATCTCCTCAGCGACATGCGCCGGCGGGGATATGTGCGTGCCCGGATCGACGGCCGCGTGGAGGAAATCGAGTCCCTCCGTTCGCTCGACGGGAAGGTTCGCCACGACATCGAGATCGTCATCGACCGCCTGACGCGGAACGGCGACAACCGGGCGCGGCTGGCGGAGGCGGTCGAGAAGGCACTGGAACTCGGCGAAGGTACGCTGATCATTGCCGCCGCGAAGGAGGGGGCGTCCCTCTCGGATCGAGGCGGGCGTGCCGCCGGACAGGGCGCCGCGGAGGGCCGCGGGCCGCATCGTCGGTCGAAGCCCGCATCCGGGGATCTCGTCCTCTCGTCGAAGTACGCCTGCACCGACTGCGGAATCGGTTTCGAGCCGCCCTCGCCGCAACTGCTGAGCTTCAACTCGCCAATCGGCATGTGCCTCCGATGCGATGGGATCGGCACATCGTACGAGTTCGACCCCGAGCTGCTCGTGCCGGATCCCAACCTGAACTTCCTCTCGCCGTGCATTGCGCCGATGCGGACGACCCCGGGCCGGTGGCGCCGGCACATCTATCAGGGGGTTGCGAAGCATCTGGGCATCAACCTGCTCACCCCGTGGAAGGATCTGCCGGAACAGGCGCGGCATGCGCTGCTCTATGGCACGGGCGACGAGCACATTGCGTTCGAGTGGCGGGGTTTCGGCGGCACCTGGCGTCACGGCGGAACGTTCGAGGGCGTCATCGCGGAGCTGGAGGAGAAGTACCGCAAGGCGAAGGCCGGCTCCGTCCGCGCCTATTACGAAAAGTATATGCGAGTGCGCCAGTGCAAGGAGTGCAACGGGGCGCGGCTCAACCCGCAGGCGCTGGCCGTCCGGATCCAGGGGAAAAACATTCACGAAGTGGGCGAGATGTCGATCCGCCAGGCGCGGCAGTTCTTCGCGGATCTTCCTCTGACGCCGACGGAGGCGGTGATCGCGGAGGATGTCCTCAGGGAGATTCGCGGGCGACTGGAGTTCCTCGAAGACGTGGGGCTCGATTACCTCACGTTGAACCGTACCGCACCGAGCCTCTCGGGCGGCGAATCGCAGCGGATTCGCCTGGCCGGGCAGATCGGCTGCGGGCTCGTGGGGGTCCTGTACGTACTGGACGAACCGTCGATCGGGCTGCATGCGCGGGACAACCGGCGGCTGCTGGATTCCCTGGTTCGCCTCCGCGACATGGGCAACACGGTGATCGTCGTCGAACACGACGAAGAGACGATGCGCTCGGCGGACCTGATTGTGGACTTCGGCCCGGGGCCGGGCGTCCGCGGCGGCGAAGTCGTGGCGGTCGGGACGCTGGACGAATTGGCGAAGGAGACGAAGAGCATCACGGCGGACTACCTCACGGGGCGCACGTGCATCGAGGTGCCGGCGCGTCGTCGACCGATCAGCGTCGCAGACCGTTCCCCTTCCGACGGCCGCGAAGCGGCGGCAGACGGCGCTGCGGGGCGCAAGCGCGGGGTCGCCCGAATCCCGGAGACGACCGTTGCGAAGGGGCGAAAGAGGCGGCCGCGGCAGCGGGGGACGCAGGAGGGTCAGTCATGAACGAAGCGGAGCGCCTGGGCCGCAAGCTCCTGGAGGTTTGCCGGCTCTGCGGGGCGGGTTGCGCCGCGATGTCGCCGGCCGATCGGGCCGCCCGGATGACACGCGAGCAGGCCCGGACACCGGCGGAGGTCTGGCGGGCGCGATTCTACGCATCGGTCGAAGCCCTGTGTGACGCGGTCGAGCACTCCGGGATGGCCAATGTGATTGACGGGGCGAGCGGCTGGAAGGGGGTTGACATGAGTGGTACGAGCACGATCGGCCCCGGCGCGAGTGCGGGCACGACGCCGCGTTGTCGCCCGGCGTCGCGGCGCAGCGCCCGGTGCTGCTGCTCGTCCTTGCTCCTTTCCCGGGGATGACTGTGCCGATGGCCTGCGAGCCCGTACCAATCTGCTCCAACCCCGACGGCGACGTGAAGTGGCTCGTCGTGCGCGGCGCCGCGCACAACAACCTCAAGGATATCGACGTTTTCATTCCACTCGGGCGTTTCGTGTGCGTTACCGGGGTCTCCGGCAGCGGCAAGAGCAGCCTGGTCAACGACATCCTCTGGCCGGCCCTGGCCCGCAAGCTTAACGGCGCCGAGGCGCCCGCTCCCGGCCGGTATCGCGAGATCCTCGGCACGCAGTACCTCGACAAGGTGATCGACATCGACCAGTCGCCGATCGGTCGCACGCCGCGCAGCAACCCGGCAACGTACATCAAGGTCTTCGACGAGATCCGCGACCTGTATGCGAAGCTGCCGGACAGCAAGGTTCGCGGTTACCAGCCCGGTCGGTTCAGCTTCAACGTCAAGACCGGCGAGGCCGGCGGCGGACGGTGCGAGGCCTGTGAGGGCAACGGCGCCAACCGCATGGAGATGGACTTTCTCGCGGACGTCTGGGTGACCTGTCCGGTCTGTTCCGGCCGGCGCTTCAGCCGCGAGACCCTTCAGGTGCGGTTCAAGGGCAAGAGCATCGCCGACGTGCTGGAGATGGACGTTCAGCAGGCACTGGAGCACTTCGCGAACATCCCGAAGATCGTCTCCATGCTGCAGACGCTCCACGATGTCGGGATGGACTACATCAAGCTCGGCCAGTCGAGCACGACGCTTTCCGGCGGCGAGGCGCAGCGGATCAAGCTCGCGCGTGAGCTGGTGAAGCGATCGACCGGCCGGACGCTCTACCTGCTCGATGAGCCGACAACCGGCCTGCACTTCGACGACATCCGGAAGCTTCTGAAGGTCCTGCACGGATTCGTCGACGCGGGCAACACGGTCCTCGTCATCGAGCACAACCTGGACGTCATCAAGACGGCGGACTGGATCATCGACCTGGGTCCGGAGGGCGGCGAGGCCGGCGGTCGGATCGTGGCGGAGGGAACGCCGGAGCAGGTAGCGGCGGTGCCGGCTTCGTACACGGGGCAGGCCTTACGGACGGTTCTGGGCAAGGCACGAACCGACGAAGCGGCGAAGCGGCGAGCGCAAAGGACCCTCACCCCGTCCCTCTCCCCTGCAGGGAGAGGCGGACGGCGCGCCGGAATAACGGAAAAACGGCCTGACGGAATGACGGACAGCGTGACCGTCGTGGGTGCCCGCGAGCACAATCTGAAGGATCTGACCGTCAGTTTCCCGCGCGGTCGGACGACCGTGTGCACCGGCGTCTCCGGCAGCGGCAAGAGCAGCTTTGCCCTGGACACCGTCTACGCCGAGGGGCAGCGGCGCTATGTGGAATCGCTCAGCGCCTACGCGCGACAATTCCTCGGCCAGCTCGCCAGGCCGCGGGTGGACCATGTGTACGGGCTGTCGCCGGCGATCAGCATTGAGCAGAAGACGGCCGGCAAGTCTCCCCGCTCTACCGTCGGCACGGTTACGGAAATCTACGACTATCTGCGGGTTCTGTGGGCGAGGCTCGGGCAGCCCTACTGTCCGAAATGCAACATCCCGATCGGCGCGCAGACGAGCGAGGAGATCATCGCGCGGGTCATGGAGCGTCCCGAGGGCAGCCGCTTGCTCCTGTGCGCGCCGGTCGAGCGAACGGGGTCCGAGACCTGGGCCCAGCTCTTCGAGCGCGAGCGAAACAACGGGTTCGCCCGCGTCCGCGTGGACGGCCGGCTGTATGACCTGGCCGATCCGCCGGAGCTGGACGGCCGGCGGAAATACGACGTGCAGATTGTCGTCGACCGCGTCGTGGTCCGGGCGGCCGCCCGCTCTCGCATCGCCGACAGCGTGGAGCAGGCACTTGCGCTCGGCGACGGCTGGATCGTGGTCGTGGAAGCAGGTGACGAAGCGACGAAGCGAGGAAGCGACGAAGGGAAGGAAGGGAAGATGCGGGTTCCCGGTGCGCGAGAGGATGGCTCCGCATCACCCGGACCCCGGACCGCGGACCGCGGAACCCGTTTCTCGCAGCGTCGTTCCTGCACCCGATGCGGCACGAGCTACGAGGACCTCTCGCCGCATCACTTCTCGTTCAACAGCCGGCTCGGCTGGTGCCCCACCTGCGAAGGACTCGGAACGCAGGAAGGAACCAGCGCCGACGCGATCGTCGTTGCGCCGGGCCGGGCGATTCTCGACGGGGCGATCGCCGGCTGGGAGAAGCTCGACGACATGCCGGAGCTGGTTTCCGTGATTCGCGCGGTGGCGCGGCACGCCGGGTTCGATCCGCAGACGCCGTGGAATCGGCTGCCCGCCTCGGCACAGCGGGCGATTCTGTACGGTCTGGGCGAGACGTGGCTCGACGCGGATTGCCTCGGCCCCGGTGTGCGAGTGCAGTGGAAAGGTTTCTTCCCGGCCATCGACGAGGCGGTGCGCACGAGCTGGCAGTATCGCCAGCGTCTTTCGCATCTGATGGGCGAGGTGCCGTGCCGGCGCTGCCGGGGCGGCCGGCTTCGCGAGGATGCGGCGGCCGTGCGCCTCGGCGGCAGGACGCTGCCGGAGGTGTGCTTCATGCCGCTCGGCGAGGCGTACCGGTTCTTTTCGGAGTTTCGACTCGATCCGCGCGAGAAGCAGATCGCCGGCGAGGTGCTGCACGAAGTCACGTCGCGGTTGAAGTTCCTGGTGGACGTGGGGCTGGACTATGTCACGCTGCATCGGGCGGCGCCGACGCTCTCCGGCGGAGAATCGCAGCGCATCCGTCTCGCCTCGCAGATCGGCAGCGGCCTGACCGGCGTGCTGTACGTGCTCGACGAGCCGACGATCGGTCTGCACCCGCGCGACAATCTGCGGCTGATCAACGCCCTGCGGCACCTGCGGGATCTCGGCAACACGCTGCTGATGGTCGAGCACGACCGCGAGGTGATCGAGCACGCGGACCACGTCCTCGACTTCGGCCCCGGTGCCGGCACGGACGGCGGCCGGATCGTGGCGGAGGGCTCCCCGGCCGGAATCCGACAGACGGAGACATCGCTTACCGGCCGGTATCTTTCGGGGGCCGCCGCGATCCCGGTTCCAACCAACCGCCGCAAGGGCAACGGTAAGACCTTTGCGATCCTCGGTGCGCGCCACAACAACCTCAAGAATCTCGACGTCGAGCTGCCCCTGGGCACGTTCATCGCCGTCACGGGCGTCTCGGGCAGCGGCAAGAGCTCGCTCGTCAACGACATTCTGTACGCGGCGCTGGCCCGGCGGCTGCATCAGGCCCGGACCACGCCCGGCCGTCACGACCGTCTCCGCGGGGTCGGGCACATCGACAAGGTCATCAACGTGGACCAGTCTCCGATCGGCATCACGCCGACGAGTAACCCGGCAACGTATACGGGCGCCTTCGACGTTATTCGCGAGCTGTTCTCGAAGCTGCCCGACAGCCGGGTCCGCGGCTACACGGCCAACCGGTTCAGTTTCAACCGGCCGGGCGGGCGATGCGAGGCATGCGAGGGCAACGGGCAGATCTGTGTCGAGATGCATTTTCTGCCGGATGTGTGGGTCGCGTGCGAGGCGTGCGGCGGTGCCCGCTACAACCGCGAAACGCTCGAGGTGCGGTACAAAGGCAAGAACATCGCGGATGTCCTGAACATGCGCGTGAGCGAAGCCCTCGAACACTTCGCCAACGTGCCGAAGCTCAAGCGGATGCTCGCGACCCTTGCCGACGTGGGACTCGATTATGTCTCGCTCGGCCAGCCGGCCCATACGCTTTCCGGCGGCGAGGCGCAGCGTGTCAAGCTGGCGGCCGAGCTGGGTCGTCCGTCCACGGGCCGGACGCTCTATGTCCTCGACGAGCCGACGACGGGCCTGCACTTCGACGACCTCCGCAAACTGCTCGCCGTGCTGCACCGCCTTGTCGATCTGGGCAATACGGTCGTCTGCATCGAGCACAACCTCGACGTGATCAAGACGGCCGACTGGATCATCGACCTGGGCCCCGAGGGCGGCGACGCCGGCGGCGAGATCGTGGCGGAGGGGCCGCCTGAACGGATCGCGGCGAACCCGCGGTCCGTCACGGGGCGGATCCTGGCCCGGGTGCTGGCGGCCGGGCCGCACGAGCCGCGCGCGGCATACGGTACGCCGACGGCGGAGACCGTGGGGACACTGTTCGAGAAACCGCTGCGGGCGGCGGATCTGGGCGAGCCGGCCGCATTGCCGTGGGAGCGGGATGGGCAGGCCTGGCATACGCGGGACCGCGTCGGCCGGCGGGGCGGGCCGATCCGTTGGGAGGGCGCCGCGCTGCTCTGGCTCGTCGAGCAGATTCAGCAGGCCGGCCGGGGCCGATTCGCCCCGACGGACTGGAACAACCGTTCCCATGTCGAGATCCGCTCGCCGAACCAGTCTGCGCCGTGGTTCTTTCACGCGCTGACGGGCGGCGAATGGCTGCTCGATGTGACGTTGCGCGTGCCGGCCAATACGTTCACATCGTCGGAGCTTGTGCGGCTGATCGGGCTCCGGAAACTCGACGACCGGCCGGACCTGCCGATCTACGGACAGTGGCAGCGGGTGCGCATCCACCGCCCCAATCGGCAGTGGGACTGCATTCGGATTCAGATCCACGACCGGAAGGAGATCGATACGCCCGGCATGCGGAAGGTGATCCGAACGTGCGTCCGCGCCTATCTCAAGGCGGTACGCCGGCTGCAGTATCCGGCGAACGCATTGCAGATGCGGGAAAAAGATCGCCGCGTCTGGCACCTCTCGCAATCGTCGATTTCGCCGGACCATGTGAAGGAATGGCACCCACCGACTCTCGTCGAACTGCTGGGCCGGATCGTCAGACTCGTGCCCGGCGTGCAGGTCGATTGGAGCAACAGGGTGTCCTTGCGGCTGAAAATCCCCGACCGCCGGCTGTTGCCCATCCGGATCGGAACGAGCCACGCCCACGGGCTTCGCGTCGGCGTGCCGTGCCCGGCCGGCACGGTCACGCCGGTCTGCGTCGACAGGCTGGGCCTCTCGCCGGAGATCGTACGGCGGCATCGGGCTTTCGACGTCGTGTCCTTCTGGGTCCAGCGGATGGACCAGGTGGACCCGCAGCAATTCCGGGCGCTGATCCGGCTCTGGGCCGGCGAGGTGCCCCCCGAGTCGGCCCAGGCCGTCGCCGCGGAGGATGCGTCGTGAGCGCGCTGGTTCCGAACCGCCAGTTGTTCCGTTACGAGATTCCTCTCCGGCGGCGGCAGCGGCCACCGAAGATCGACGGCGACCTCAGCGACTGGTCGGACGAGTTTCTCATGCCGCCGCTTGGGAAGCTTGACGGCGGTCGAAAACCGTTTGCTCCGGTGTACATCGCATGGGACGACAACGGGCTTTACGTCGCCTGCCGCGTGACGGATAAGCGGCGTTCCCTGTACTGCGAGCCCAGGGAGTTCTGGACGGGCGACAACCTGCGTGTATGCACGGACATGCGCGACGCACGGGACATCAGACGCGGCACGCGATTCTGTCAGCAGTTCTACTTCCTGCCGTGCGGCGGGGGCGCGTCACGCAAGGAGCCGGTGGCCGGCTCGGCCCCGCTGCACCAGGCCCGCGAGCAGGCACCGCCCGTGTCGCCGGAACGGATCCGGGTGGCCGCGAACGTGCGGCGGAACGGCTACACGCTCGAGGCCCACATCCCGGCGGATTGCCTGTCGGGCTTCGACCCCGTCGAACATCGACGGATCGGGCTCTACTATATCCTGGAGGATGCCGACCACGGTCAGCAGTACCTGACCGTCGGCGACGACCTGTACTGGTGGGTAGACCCGAGTACGTGGGCGGCGGCCGTCCTCTGCGAGTGAATCTGCCCGGACGGGGCGGAGGCCGGGGGCGAGCGGGCCGGACAGGGACGCATGCAAGGGAGGCTCTGTCATGGACGTATACCTGATTCAGCATGCGGCGGCCGTTCCCGAGGAACAGGATCCGCGGCGGCCGCTGACGGAACAGGGTCGGGCGGCGGCGGCGGCCGTGGCCCGGTATCTGGCGGAGTTGCGGGGCCGGCTCGTTTGTGCGGCAATCCCGGAAATCTGGCACAGCGGCAAGCTCCGCTCGCAGCAGACGGCGGAGGTATTTGCCCAGGCGCTCCGCCCGCCGCCGTCGCTCGTCGAACGGACCGGCATGAACCCGAACGACGACCCGCAACTGTTGTACGGCCAGATCGTCGCGAGACGGGACCAGCCGGGTTCGCTGATGATCGTGGGGCACCTTCCGCACCTGGCCCGGCTGGCGGGGATGTTGCTCGCCGGGGACGCCCGCATGACGCCGGTGCAGTTCGTGAATGCCGGCGTGGTGCGGATCGTGCCGACGGAGCAAGGCTGGTCCGTGGCGTGGTACATCACGCCGACGTGCGTGCTGTGACGGGGCGCTGGATGGAGTGGCCGCGGACCGGCCGGCTGAGTATCATGCATGCATGTTGCCGAACCTGCTTGAGCATCTGAAAGAACACATCGTCGTCTGCGATGGTGCGATGGGGACGCTGCTGTATCAGCGCGGCATCTACGTCAACCAGTGCTACGAGAACGTGAATCTTGCCCGGCCGCACCTGGTCAAGCAGATCCACCAGGAGTATATCCAGGCCGGCGCGCAGATCATCGAGACGAACACGTTCGGCGCGAATCGCAGCAAGCTGGCCAGGCACGGGCTGGCGGATAAGGTCCGCGAGATCAACCTCGCCGGGGCGCGGCTTGCCCGCGAAGCGTCCGAAGACAAGGTGTGGGTGGCCGGCGCCGTCGGGCCGATTCACGGTCTGGATGCCGCGCCGGGCGATCCCCTGTGCGGGCAACGGCGGCGGGAGATCTTTCGCGAGCAGATCGCCGCTCTCGTCGAGGGCGAAGTGGACGTGATCCTGCTCGAAACGTTCAGCGACCTGGATGAGTTGCTCGAAGGCATCGCTGTGGCGCGGGAGGTCGGCCCGGACAAGCCGTTGATCGTGCAGATGGCCTTCGGCGAGTCGCAGACCACGCGCGGGGGGCTTACGCCGGAGCAGGTTGTCGAGGGCCTCCGGGATCAGCCGGTTGACGTCATCGGGGCGAATTGCGGCGCCGGGCCGGCAACGCTCACGGAAGTCGTCGGCCGGATGCGGCGATGTACCGACAGGCCGATCTCCGTCCAGCCGAACGCCGGCCTCCCGCAGACGCACGACGACCGTGTGATTTACCTGGCGACGCCCGAGTACTTCGCGGAGTATGCCCGCCGGATGGTTGCGAAGGGCGCGAACATCCTCGGCACCTGTTGCGGCAGTACGCCGGAGCACACGCGGGGTCTCGTCGGAGCCGTCCGGATGTTGCAGCCCGGCGAGGTCGCCGCGGGCGCGGTCCCCGCCGAGGCGGCCAGGGCCGCGCCGGTCGTGCGCCGCTCGGAGACGCCCTCGCGTCTTGCCGCCCGGCTCCGCGCCGGGCAGTTCGTCGTCAGCATCGAGATCGACCCTCCGCAGGGAACCGACGCAACGCGGGCTTTGGAGGCCGCCGCCCGCTGCCGCGATGCCGGCATCGACTGCATCAACATCGCCGACGGACCACGGGCCAGCGCCCGGATGAGCCCGATCGACATGGCCGTGCTGCTCAACCGCGACGTGGGCGGCATTGAGCCGATCGTGCACTTCTGCTGCCGCGACCGCAACATCCTCGGCCTCCAGGCAGACCTGATCGGCGCCAACGCGATCGGCGTGTACAACATCCTGTGCATCACCGGCGATCCGCCGAAGCTCGGCGACTACCCCTTCGCCACCAGCGTGTACGACGTGGATGCCATCGGCGTGATCCGGATCGCCAAGGGGCTGAACGACGGGCACGACCTTGCCGGCAACCCGATGAGCGGCCCGCCGACGAAACTGCACATCGGCGCCGGGGCCAACCCGGGCGCGATCGACCTCGACCAGGAAGTCGCGCGGTTTGAAAAGAAGATTGCGGCGGGTGCCGAGTACGTTCTCACGCAGCCCGTGTACGACTTCGCCCTGTTCGAGCGTTTCCATCGTCGGATCGAGTCATTCCGGGTGCCCCTGCTCCTGGGCATCCTTCCGCTGGCGAGCTACCGAAACGCCGAGTTTCTCCATCGCGAGGTGCCCGGAATGCAGATTCCCAGGCACATCCGCGAGCGCATGCGTGCCCGCGAGGACAAGGAGTCCGCCCGCCGCGAGGGAATCGCGATTGCGCAGGAATCGCTCCGTGAGGCCCGTCCGCTCGTACAGGGCACGTACATCATGCCGCCGTTCAACCGCGTGGACTCGGCGCTGGCGGTGCTGGAAGTGCTTCGGGACACGTGAGCGCGGCCGCAGATACGCGCCAGCGCCCCCCGGCGGAGCGGCCGACGCGAACGCTACAATTCATCCGATTCGGGACGGGTGATCGGCTCGGCAGGCCCGAGCAGATCGACAACGCTGGGCTGTTCCAGATGGAATTCGGCGGGAATCGACTTGTCCCGGCAGAGTTCCGCAAGGACGTCGAGGACGACGGTGTAGTCGATGCCGAGTCCCTCCGGCTGACCGTCGGGCCCCTCGGTCGGATCGGCACCGAGCGCACGGACCAGGTCCGCAACGGCGAACGACACTTGTATCGGATCCCACACGCGCCGGCCTCCGCCGACCTTGCGGACCAGTGCGATCCGGTTGTCGCCCACGCGGGCGGAGATCGTCACCGGCCGCTCCGGATACGAGTAGAGCAGGGGCTCACGGCACCGCAGGGCGGTCCCGATCAGTGCGATGCGACGCTCCTGTGTCCGGCGCGCGTACACGATGCCCGGCCCCTTGCTCGGCACGATATCGAGCGCGAAGTTGTCCTGTCCGACCGTGCGGCGTTCCACGCAGGGGTCTTGCTGCCGGCGCAGGGCTTCGTAGGCCGCAATCCGGACGAGCGTGTCTTCGTCGTCGAGCAGCTCGCGCAGGGTCGTCGAGACCGCGGCGGGATACGCCTTCGTATCGCCCAGTTCCTGGATGGCCGCCTGTCGATACAGGCCGTTACGTTCCATCGCGTGGCGGCGGAGCACCTCGACCGAAAGCGGATCGCCCAGGCGCGCGCCGACGCGGGCGGCGTAGAAGCTGGTCGCCCGCTGGTGGTGTGCGTAGTGCCGACGGACCATGGCAATGGCCGGTTTGCCGATCGCTTCCAGGCAGAGAGCAATCTCCTCGGCGGGGGCTCCCGGGCGTGCGAGTTCGTCGGTCAGGGCCTTCGCACGTGCCTCGGTCTCCGCCGTCGATCCGGTCAGCGGCATGTGCACCGCAAGATTGACGAACTGCATCTCCCGGCCCGCGTAGGCCCGCGGCACGGCCAGCGTGATGGTCGTCGGCGAGACGGCATCCGCCGTCTTCGGCTGCGAGCCGAATCGGTTGTTCAGCAGTTGCGAGATCTGCTGAACCATGCCGTAGCCGGGTGTGGCGAGAATCAGCGAGACACGACGATTCTCGAGGCTCCATCCGCCCCCGAGTATGCGACCCTGCCCGGGAGCGGTATCGCCCGGATTGCCTTCACCCCGGGCAAACGGATTCGTAAAGACGCGGCCGGCGGCGCGAGCCAGAACCCGCCCCTCCAGCGGGGCATCGGGATTCACCACGAGTCGGAGGCTGCACGGCAGGAGCACCCCGCCCGCCAGCGAGCGGACGTCCCGATCGAGCACCTGTACCATGACATCAAACCGCGTTCCCTTCAGAGCGGCCGGGGGAATCTCTCCGCGCACGATCACGGGTGCGGAATGGGGATCCTGAATCAACTGCAGCGGGGAGGCGTCCGTCGCGGCGCCGAGTTCCGCGCGCTGAAGACGGCTGATCTCCTTCTGCAGGTACTCCGACATGCTCTTGGACATCTTGCTGCTGCCGGGGCCTTCCAGCCCGACGAGCAGGCCGTATCCGCGGAGCTGAATCCCGCGATCTCCCTGCACCGAGGCGACCGTGCCGACCGTGCCCGTCTGGGCCGTCCAGACAGCCGGGCCTGCGGTCGTCTCCTCAGGGCCGGCGATCCGGAAGGCCGGCGCGGATGTGACCGGCTCGGCGACGGCGGTCTGCGCATCACCTTCCCCGGTTTTTTTCGGCGCCATCCACCCGGCCGGGTCGAGAAAGGCGCACCCGCCCGCGGCCCATGCCGCAATCGCAACACCGAGGAATCGAAGGCATATCCGGGTCGTCATTGCCGAGTTCTGTGAGGTTCTGAAGGTCTCGCCGCCCGGGCTTCGGACGCGCCGCCTCCGCTTACTTCGCGTCGGACCCTGTGCAGCCGGCACTCAGGGCGGGTTCACGCCGGGATGCAACTTCGCCGCGAACTTATCGTACTCGCGGGTACGTGTCAATCGCCGGCCTTACGAGCGGCAACCGTTTGCAGCAGCGGATGGCAGGCCTTGCCCGCATTGCCACGGAATCGCGGCGCTCCTCAGAATGACGGGTGGCGCTACCGCCGCAGCGCGGTACATCCGCGCAAGGCGCCCAAAAGCCGCGACAAAAGACTCTACGACGCTGAAAACGAACGAAACCCTCGAACCGCAAGCGGCACTAACGCACGGCCCCTGTGTCCGCCGTCGCGCCTCCCTCCGTGCGCGATGCTTTCAGCGGACAACCGGCTCGGCCTCCGGGATGCGCGGCGGCATGGGCCTCGGCGGGCGCAGGGCGTCTCCGGGACGTCCCGCAAACAGAGTGAGCATGGTGAGCGGCAGATACCACGGTATTTCGGCGCCTCCTCCGTCCGCTCGCCAGAGTTGCCCGGCGAGGATCAACGCCGCGCTTGCCGCACCCAGGTGAAACACGGTGCATCGTGAGCGGAAAACGACCATCACCACGAGCAGCACCAGTGCCAGCAGCAGGTAGCCCGCGAAGACCCAGCGACGGACATCTACGACTCGGGCGATTCTCGCCCGCGCGAGCGTTCGTGCGGCCATGCCCGCATCCTGTCCGTGGAGCACGTCGTATTCCTTCCGCTTCCACTCGGACCACGCGCTCCACCGCTCGTCGCCTGACGCGGCGGCCGGCCTTGTTGTCGCGGGCGAAAGACTCGACATGGCGGCGACGGGGGCCTCGGTTTCCCCGGCGAACACGCTCTCGAAGATCGTGCGGCCCGCGGCGATCCGGCGTTGCCACCAGGAATACCGGCCGACGGCCTGCCGATACATCACCACCAACGCGCGAGCGGCTTGCGGGTCTGCCGGGCGGATATTCCGCAGGGCGACTTCGTGCGTGTCGCTCAAACGCAATCCCGTCGGCGGGGCGACATGGTTTTGCCTCCATACGTCCGCGGGGATCTCCTGCAGCAATCTGGACGAAAGCATCGGACCGGCGTCCGGGTTGCCGTCGTCTGCCAGCCATCGCATCACCGGGGCCGCGGGGCAACGGCTCGGCAGCGCCGTCGACTGCGTCGTTCCGGATGTGGGCAGGAGCACCCACCGGCCGTCAAGGATGCTCAACTCGTGCGTACCGAGGACACTCGCCTGGCCGATGGCCGCAAGGCACACCTCGGGGCGTGGAGGCAACGGCTCGGTCTTGTGCAGCGCATACCACTTGACCGCCCCGGCGACCACCACAAATGCCGCGACGAATGCCAGCGCGCCCCGGTCGCGCACGTTTCGCGGAGGCGGCGCCGGGTCCGCATCGGCTGTTGCTATCTCCGAGGCCGCGCGGATGGGTCTCGCCTCCTCGATCGTGCGAGCCGCCGGGCGGCGCCGCAGGAAGTATCCGAACCACGCCGGCGCCAGCAGGCCCGCGTAGAACATCGTGCCCGCCGCCGCGGCCAGAAGAATGCCGGACAGGACCGCGCCAATCGTGCGGGCCTTCGGCGAGGCGACGATGAGCGCCCATACCACCAATGCCCCCGGGACCGTCAGCGGCGCCATGGCCACCTCGCCTGCCACCGGCGCAAGGACGCCGTACAGACCGGCCAGCATCGCACCGGTCGTCGCGCTATGGTACTGCCGGCCCAGAATGACGATCCCGAGTAACAGCAACGCATGGGCTACGCCGGAAATCCATCGGGTCGGTGCCAGATTCAGCGGCGCGGCGCCGGGTGCGCGATTCGAATCGGCCGCGGTTGACGGAGCGCTCGTGGCCGGCCGTGAGCCTGCCGTCGGGCGGACGTTGGGCGCGGGCTTCAGAAAAGCCGCGTGCAGCATATACAGGAGCGGGCCATCGGCGGCCTCGAAGGCGGTCTGTCCGTACGGCAGGGTGCCCGTCTCCCGGAGATACCGGCCGCCCAGTACGACACGTTTGCCCCGTTCGCCGACATCCGCGACGGGCAACGTGCAGAAGTTCGTCGATACGGCGAAAGCCAGCAGCACCCACGCCGCCGCGCCGATGCCCGGTGGCGGTGCTTCCCTCGCCGTGCGCCGCAGCAACTGCCCCAGCGTCCGCAAGAAGAGGTACGCGCAGCTCGCGAAAAGGGCCGTCCAGGCCGCGAACGCGTATGAGATGTCCGGTGCCTTCGGTGTGGCCGGGCGGATGTCGTGACGAAATGCGAATGCCACGGCCAGGAGGATAATGGCCAGCACATCTACCGTGCGGAGCGACCAGAATCGCCGGTAATCCAGTGCCAGCAACAACCACAGGAGACCCCCGAACCACACGAGCACCGCCGGCTCGAAGACGGGCCGAAAGAGCCTGCGATAATCCGGGCCGGTCGGTGCCGAGGTCGCTGCCGCACGTCCCGCGAGTGTGTCCGATCCGACGGCCGTCGACACCGCGGCCGTTGCGGGCCCGCCCGTCGGCACCGTCAGTGATTGCGCCGAAGCCGTCGTCGCAAAGAGCGTCACGCATCCGAGCAGTGCCAACCTCGCGCTGATCCGTCGAGCCGGCATGAGGGCCTCCTTGCGCCTGCGCGTGCGGATGATACCTCGGGTCATTCCGGCGTTGCCCACGATATAGTAATGTACCCGGCGGGGCAGCACCAGTTGCATGTCGGCTGCCCTGCGCGGATACGCCTGCCCATACTGTCATTCTCCGCCGTTGTTCCGATATTCCGGGCACGGGCGGTGCGGGTGTTCGTTCCGGCGCCGCAGGTTGCCGTATACGGCTCGCACTTGTCCCACCCATCCCCGGCACGAAGAGCGGGTGGAAAGACGGATGGCGAACACGCCTTCACCGAAGCCCGGGCACGCGATACAATCCGCGCCAACGATGCCTTGCATCCTGCACCTGATCGACGAGACGACGGCGGATGACTCGCTCATCACGTTGCGTCAATTGATCCGACGGCTCCCGCGGCCGCAGTACAGGCACATTCTCGGCGTGGTCGGGCGGATGGCGACACCCGTGTGGGCCGCAGGATCGGCGCGCGTGCTTCGGTTCGGATGGCGACTGGGCTGGGTGCCGACGACGGCCCTGCCTGTTCGCGCGGCCATACGAGACGGCGGCGCGCAGATCATCCATGCCTGGAGCGACACCACCGCCGCCGTCGCCCAGCTTGCCGCAAGCGGCGACTGCCGCGTGGTCGTCACGGTCGGTACGCCGCCCGCCCGGCGGGCCTGGAGCAAATGGTGGGCCGCCTTCGGCGGGTTGCCCTCGTCGCCGGCGCCGGCCATCGTGTGCCCGTCGCGGCTGTTCTTCCGTCGAGCGATTGAAGCCGGCATTCCCACGATACGTTGCGGAGTCATCCGGCCGGCCGCCGACTTCTCCGCCATCAATGAGGCCAGACGCACGATGGATCGCGCGGTCCTCGGCATCTCCGAGGGCGCGCCCGTGCTGCTCACGCCGTCGCCGCCCTCGCGCCCGGGCGGGCATTACTGCGCCGTCTGGGCGGCGGCCGTGCTTCAGCAGATCTGGCCGGGGCTGCGGATCATTCTGCCCGGCGAGTCGATGGAATGCCGGCGGCTGCAGCGCTTCGCGGCGAGCTTCCGGCAGCCGGACCTGCTCATCACCACCGGCCGGCGTTTCGAGTTTGAGCAACTCCTGGTTCTGGCGGATCTGGTGGTGGTTCCGGCGATCGGCGATGTGTCCGCCGGGGCCGTCGCCTGGGCAATGGCGGCCGGCGTGCCGGTCGTCGGTTCGGCCGTTCCGTCGGTGGCCGAGTACATCGCGGATCATCAGAACGGGCTGCTCTGCAAGCCGGGCAAGCCGATGGTCCTGGCAGCGCGAATCCGCGCGGCCATGGGGGATATCGCGCTCATGCGCCGGCTTACGGAAACGGCCCGGGGTCAGGCCTTCGAGGTCTTCGGGCTGACGCGCCTCGTGAATCAGTACCGCACGCTGTACGACAATGTGCTGCGCGGCCGGCACGCGTTCGAGGGCGTTACGGATGCGGCAATCGTGGCGTGAGGACTCGGGTCTCGCGTTTCCGGTGAGATGCCTGGCCGGCAGGATGCCGATCCAACCCCCAATCCCTGATCCCCAACCCCCTCCGCCCTACACTGTTATTGCCTGAAATCACCGCAGGACGGGAAGATTTCGAGACGGGCGAGATGCCCGTCCCCCATTGGGTTGCGGGCCGAGCCCGCCCTACGGATTGATGCGGTCGGTGTGGGGTGTAATCGGCTGTTTGGGCTTGCCGTGGAGGATGTCTTCCGGGATGGGGGTCGGGCGCCCGCTGCGATCCACGCAGGCGAGGGTGCTGGTGGCTTCGCACAGGATGCGGCCTTCGCGCCGGATCACATACGCGTGGTCGATGCGCGCCCGCGTCTGGCGGGTGATGGTCGTCGTGAGGACGATGACGTCGTCGTAATAGGCCGGGGCCTTGAACCGGCACTCGATCCGGGCGACGACGTAGAAGTAGCCGCTCGCCTCGATGTCGCGGTATTGCACGCCGTTGGCCCGCAGCAGCTCGGTCCGCCCCATCTCGAAGAACTCGAAGTAGCGCGAGTGGTGGAGCAGCCCCATCGGGTCGCACTCGGCGTACCGCACACGGATCTCCATGTCGCAGGTCGTTATGGGCTCGTTCATGTCGTTATGGGTTCGTTCATGGCCGTCACGTCCCACTCACGGGGCGGTAGTGTAGCGACGGAGCGACGGTTCGCCAAGCTGACAGGCAGGTCAGGGCGCATGGCCGTGGTTGCAGACGGCGGGCGGCGGGGCTTTACCAAGGCTGGCGGAAGCCGGCTGGGCGGCAAGCGCGGAAGGGGATGGAGCCGTGCTCCCACCGGCTGAAGGTGGCGGCCAAAGACAGGCCGGCTGAAGCGATGCTCCGTCGTCAACTTCCAGCCATGCAGCCGAAGGCGGCGGCGCAGCCTGTGAAACGGCCAAACTCCAGGGCCGGCTGAAGCCGGCCTTGCGTGCGCGGCATACCGTCGGCTCCAGCCGACGCGGGTTTGCCACCGCCCTCGGGCTTGGCAGCCCGTTGAAAAAGTCACGAACCCCTGCCGCCGACCGGACCGGCGAAACCGAAAACGCGGTGTCAGCGACTGCCCCAACGCTCTTTCAACGGACTGTCAGGCTTGTTCACACCTGTGGAAACGACGGGATGACGGCCGTTGCGATTCGGATCGACGCCAACGCCTTGTTGCTAACGTCTCGTTGCCAACGTCATGTCGCCAACGTACGCCTTGACGCCAACACCTTGATGCCAACGTCTCGTTGCCAACGTCATGTCGCCAACGTACGCCTTGACGCCAGCGTCTTGACGCCAGCACCTTGATGCCAACGTCTTGACGCCAACACCTTGATGCCAACGTCTTGACGCCAACACCTTGACGCCAGCGTCTTGACGCCAACGTCCTGTCCCGGAGGGACATTCGACAATAGCCCAGCGATTTATCGCTGGGTAGCGGGGGCCGCCACATCGCAGAGTCCCGCAGGGACGACTGAGATTCGTGCGCGCTCAGCCGTCCCTACGGGACGGGTCCGCGGTCGGTGCCGCCGCCCCAGCGATAAATCGCTGGGCTATTTTCACGCGCCCCTCCGGGGCGTTGGCCTGGGTGCCCGGCGGGCGTCCCTGCGGGGCGTTGTGCGGTGCGCACGGCGGACCACGCCAAGATGTGGGAAAACCCAAGGCCGCCTTCGGCCGCAACCGGATACGGCCGCGCCGGCGGCCGTCATGCTGAGCGAAGCGAAGCATCTGGCTTCTCCGCGCCACTCAGCCGGATTCTTCCTCGCTGCGCTCCTCAGAATGACGGGTCGCGCTACCGCCGCAGCGCAATACATGCGCGCAAGGCGCGCTAACCCTGCGACGGAAGACTCCAGGGCTGCCTTCGGCCGCAACCGAACGCGGGCGCGCCGGCTCCGTCATGCTGAGCGAAGCGAAGCATCTGGCTTCTCCGCGCCACTCAGCCGGATTCTTCGTCGCTGCGCCCCTCAGAATGACGGGTGGCGCTACCGCCGCAGCGCAATACATGCGCGCGAGGCGCGCTAACCCTGCGACGGAAGACTCCAAGGCTGCCTTCGGCCGCAACCGAACGCGGGCGCGCCGGCGGCCGTCATGCTGAGCGAAGCATCTGGCTTCTCCGCGCCACTCAGCCGGATTCTTCGTTGCTGCGCTCCTCAGAATGACGGGTGGCGCTACCGCCGCAACGCGACAGTGTGCCATCGGGACGGTTCACCCCGCGGGAGGCCCCGGAGAGGCCGCACTCCACAGGACCTCATTCCCGTCCGATGAGCTTGTTGAACTCCTTCTCCGTGAGCACCTTTACGCCCAGTTCCTTTGCCTTCTGGAGCTTCGAGCCCGGGTCCGCGCCGCAGATGAGGTAATCGGTGTTCCGGCTGACCGAGCCGACGGCCTTGCCGCCAAGTTCGACGATAAGATCCTGGATCTCTTTCCGCGAGTACTTCTCCAGCGTGCCGGTGACGACGAGCGTCTTGCCCGCCAGCGGCCGGCGGCCTGAGACCGGACGCTTCGGCTGCTTCATGTTCACACCGGCCTCGCGGAGGCGATCGATGAGCCTGCGCGCGGCCTTGTTGTCGAAGTACCGGCGGATGCTGGCGGCAACCTCGGGGCCGATGCCCTCGATCTCCTGGAGCTTCTGCTCGTCGGCCTCCATGATCCGGTCCATGTCGCCGAAGTGTTCGGCAAGCAGGTCCGCCGTCGCGGCCCCCACCTGCGGGATATTCAGTGCGGTCACGAGGCGGGCGAGGGGCCGCTTCTTGCTCTCCTCGATCGCCGCGAGCAGGTTGTCCGCGCTCTTCTCGCCCATCCGCTCGAGAGCGATCAGGTCGTCGCGCCGCTTGTGCAGCGCGTAGAGGTCCGCCGCGTCCTTCACGAGCCCCTTGTCCACGAGTTGCTCGACGAGCGCAGGGCCCACGCCTTCGATGTCCATCTGGTCGCGGCCGCAGAAGTAGCGAATCCGCTCCTTGACCTGCGCGGGGCAGCCGGGGTTCTCGCAGCGCAGAGCGACGAGGCCCTCGGCACGCGTCACGGGGCCGCCGCAGGACGGGCACTTCGTCGGCGGATGGATGGGCTTCGCGTCTTGGGGCCGCTTCTCGGCGACGACCTGCACGACCTGCGGGATGATCTCGCCGGCCTTCTCGACGAGGACCGTGTCGCCGATCATCACGCCGAGGCGCTCGATCTGGTCGAAGTTGTGGAGGCTCGCGCTCTTGACCGTCGTGCCCGCCAGATGCACGGGCTCGAGGTTCGCAACAGGCGTGATCGTGCCGAGCTTGCCGACCTGGAAGCGGACCGAGTGGAGCCTGCTCTCGGCGCGTTCGGCCGCGTACTTGAACGCGATGCACCAGCGGGGGGCGCGGCTCGTCGAGCCGAGGAGGTCGCGATGGTCGAGACGATCCACCTTGATCACGAGGCCGTCCGTCTCGTAGTCGAGTTCGAGCCGCTTCGATTCCCACTCGCGGATGAACGCACAGACGTCGTCGATATTCTGGAAGAGGCGTCGCTGCGGGTTGACAGGGATTCCCCACCGGGTGAACTGGTCCATCAACTGGCTGTGCGTCTGGGCTCGCAACGGGCGGACCTCGCCGAAGCTGTGCGCGAAGAAGGCGAGTCCGCGTTGCGCGACGATCTGGGAATCGAGCTGTTTGAGCGTGCCGGCGGTGGCGTTTCGCGGATTGGCGAAGGTCGGTTCGCCTTTTTTCGCCCGCTCGGCGTTGAAGCGGGCGAAGCCGGAACGCGGCCAGTAGACCTCGCCCCGGGCCTCGAGGAGAACGGGTACGTCGCGGCCGATGAGGCGGAGCGGGATCGCGCGGATCGTGCGGGCGTTCTGCGTGATGTCGTCGCCGGTCTCGCCGTCGCCGCGCGTGGCCGCCTGCACGAGGATGCCGCCTTCGTAGCGGAGCGAGATGGCCACGCCGTCGATCTTCGGGTCCACGACGTACGTGGGCTTCTCGCCGCCCAGAGCCTTGCGCACGCGCTGGTCGAACTCGCGGACCTCGCCCTCGGTGTACGTGTTGTCGATCGAGAGCATGGGAACCGCGTGGCGGACCTGGGCGAAACCCTCGAGCGGGCGGTCGCCGACGCGCTGCGTGGGCGAGTCGGGTGTGACCAGGTCAGGGTGCTCGGACTCGAGCTTCTTGAGCCGGTCGAAGAGCCGGTCGTATTCGCGGTCGGAGATCTCCGGCCTCGCGAGCACGTAGTAGAGGTAGTCGTGCCGGCGGATCTCTTCACGCAACCGTTCGATTTCGTCCTTGACATCCTTGCTCATGGCGTGGTCTCGGCCTTCGCGCTCAGGGTTCCGGGGGCCGGGGCCTCTCGCCGCTGTTTGTGCCGTTCGACGGCCGGCCGTTCCGCGGGCTCGTTTCGTTGCCGGACGTTTCCGTCGGCAGGCCCCGATCCCCTCCGGCGTTTGAACTGTTGCCATTCCGGCGTGTGTCGGGCGCGCCGGCAAGCTGTTCGTACATGTGTCCCAGCTTACCGCGCGCCTGCCTGTAGAGCCATCCGCCGAAGCACAGCGACGCCGCCCCGACGAGACAAACGCCAAGTAGCGCGGGCGCGACCTGGTCGTCGAACACGGCAACGCACAACCCGGGCCACGCGAGGCATATTCCGACGACGAAAAGCCACAGGCAGACGTGAAACATGGCGAAGACCTGCACCGCCCCGACGACGAAGCGATATCGCCGATGGTACGTTCGGGCGCAGAAAGCCCAGCCTGCCGCGCAGCCGAGGGCAAGTCCTGCGAAGGTCATTCCAGCGGGCTCCGAAGGACTCACCCGGAGGGTTGCCCTTGCCATGAGCGCAAAGATGACCGCGAAGAAGGCGAAGCCGGCGCATGCGGCGGGGAGGCTCTCCATGCCGCGGATGCGTTTCTTGCGGTCCTTCGGCGAAATGCGCAGCAGCCGCAGGTCTGCCCGGTTCCCGCACTCCGGGCAGCGGACGAGGTTGCCGTCGGTCGGCAGGCCGAAGAGGTCGTACCGGCACCACGGGCAGGTGAGGTGCTCGGTCGTTTCCGCGTTTGAGTCGGTCATTTGACGCGCCCTGCGAAGTCTCGTGTCTCCCGAGGCGGCTATGGCCTTGGGCGAGGCTGAACGGCGGAGCGTACCAACGGTTGCCTCACCGCCGAAGCGGCGCCCCCGCTCCCGGCTTGGTCGCCGGCCCGCGCGTGGCGGACCGTGCACGCGGCGGGGGATCGGCCAGCGCACGTTCCATTCTCTCCAGAAACTGGGCCTGCCGGTAGTGCCAGGCGAACCGGTTCCGCATGCGCTTCAGGTAAGGCTCAGCCCGCCGCCGCCGTTCGGCAAGCGGTTCCCTGCCGCTGACATAGAACTCGATCAGGTCCGCCAGCGGCCAGAAGTAGGATGGGTCGGCCCGCACCGATGCCAGGAACCATGCCTCCGCCTGGTCGCGATCACCGAGCCCTTCGTAGCACAGCGCCTTGGCGTATTCGATTCGGCCGGGACCGGCCACGTACGGCCATCGCTCGGCCCGCTCGACCGTCGCGAGTGCCCGTGTGTAGTCATGTTGTCTGAGCAGAGTGAACGCCTGCGCCAGGTCGCGATTGCGAACGTCACGGAGATAGTGCAGGGCTGCCGCGGAGAGCAGGATCGCGACTGTCACGGCGCGCCCGGCCCAGACGACCCGCCGATAGCGCGTTGCGCTTTCGCCGCCGGTGCCCGCGGGTCGTTTTGCTGCGCCGGACCGGGGCAGGGGCATCGTCGGCAGCGGGAACTGTTCGTAGGCAAGCAGCGCCTCGTTTGCGCGGCGCGATACGATCGGGCCCGGCTGTGCGAACGCGGCGGCGCCGCGCCGACGGCCCCGCGACGAGAACCACCATCCGAACAGGCTGTGCCCTGCCCAGAAGACGACGAACGGGATTCCGAACAGAAGGGCCTCGCGGTACATCCCGATCGGTATGAGGGCATCTTTGAGTTTGACGTGCTGGTCGGAGAACGGCCACCAGGGCTGGCGATTGCTGCCTTGGAGGATATCAAGGACAACGTGTGTCGAGATGGAGAAGAGCGTCAGCAGCCAGGCCTTGAGGACCGCGCAGCGAGCCAGGATGGCGAGGGCCGGTCCGAGCACCAGCGAGGCGGCCACGGCGAAGAAGAGTGAATGGGTAACGATCTGGTGATCCCCGAATCCGCTGGTGATGATGATCTGGTTCGCGATGTCGGGCAGGTAGGCCATCGCGACGAGGATCGGCGTCCAGAGGGCCGCCCCTGCGGAGTTTACCCGCTTCGGCCTTGTGCATTTCGCCGTAGCCAGGCCGACGAAGGCATGTCCCAGCACGGGCATCGGGCAATCACTCCCTCGCTACGCACGCGAACTCATGCGGTCCCGGTTCGTTGCCTCCCAATGACGAATGTCCGAGCCCGGATGTCGAGGCAATGACGAATGCCTCAGGGACGAATGACGACGAACCGCGGCCCCGACAGCCGCCCCATTCGGCCTTCGTCATTCGGGCTTTCTTCGTCATTCGGGTTTCGTCATTCGACCCTTCTCGTCCCGGCGCGTGCTTCCCTTTTACCCGGCCGCCATTGCCCGATCCATGTCCTTCTCGAATGCCGCGCGCGTCCGTACCCAGGTGTCGCGGTTGATCTGCAGGACGGGTCGATCCCCCGTGTGGTCCATGCAGTGGTTATTCAGGAGGCGGAACATGAATTTGAAAAGGTTCCGCGGAATCCGCATCCGATCAAAGTAGTCGATGATCTCCTCGTCGCGAATGGCCGAATCGAGCAGGTCTCGCAGGGACGGTTCGGCGTTCTCGCCGCATGCGCACTTCCGCAGACGTTCGTTCGCCAGATCGTAGAGCGACTGGCCGGTCCAGACGAGCGAATCGACGAGGTTGAGCTTGTCGAGCCTGGCCCTCCGCAGAAAGTCCTCATCCGCCCGTTCCAGGTAGGGGTAGAGCTCGCGCGGCAGGAGCAGCTTGATCCCCAGGCCCGGATGCTTGAGGAACTTCAGCTCAAACAGCGGGTCCAGGAGCTGCCACATCTTCTCCGGTCGGCCCTCGACGGCGTGGGGCTCATCCACGCGATCCGCCAGCACCACGATGCTCGGATAGCCCAGAGTCCGCAGGATGGCCTGCAGGCGGGAGAGCAGGGCATAACGGGCATCCGCTCCTTCCAGATGCCGGATGGGTTGGCCCTCCAGCGCGGCGGGCAGAAAGCGGAGGATCATCGCCTCCAGCTCGCTCAACCGCCGCTCGAGAACGCGGACGTTCCGGCGGACGTCCTTCGCGCATCTGCGGGCCGCCCAGAGCCGCCGCAGGTGCGGTATCCACACGAGCGGCAGCAACACCAGCGCGGCCCAGGCCGCGGGGTGCGCATCGAGAAACTTCATCACGCTGTGGGCGCCGAAGTGCCAGATGGCCCAACCGCCGGCGGCGAGCAGGGCGATGTCGGCGAGCACCGCGAAGAGTCTGGGGCCGGCGGCCCGCCAGGCCCAGTAGTGAAGCCGTCGGCGGAGCTGTTCCCATCGCACGACCCGCGACATCTCGGGCGACTGGTCATACATCGCCGCGAGCATGAGCAGGTCGCGTCGCTGCGCCTGGTCGAGCCGCCGGATCTGTTGGGATGTCAGCGGCGGGCCCAGTACGGCGTCGGTTCCATGGCCGCCCAGAATCCGGCCGACGAGTTGCCGCACCGCAAGCGAGAAGATCGCATCCATGTGGTCCCACAGACGCCATCGCGAGAGATCCTCGCCTTCGCGCGAACAGAAGGAATCCAGAAAGGGGTTCAGGTCGTCGTACTCGATGAGAAAGACGCGGCGGTCCTGGTTCTCGGGGGCGGCGTTCCACGAGGCGATCGCCTCGCGCATCTGCAGCCGCAGGGCCGTCTTGCCGCTGCCCTTGTCGCCGAACACCACGGCGGAGGCGGGCTCCTGCGGCTCGCCGTACACCTTGTCCCAGCAGGGATGACGACTCTCGGTCATACACCGCTTGAAGACCGGGTCTTCCTTGGCGTCTTCCTGCGCGAACGGATTGGTCGTCAGGCCGTGTTCCTTGAGGAAATCCTGGATTCTCATGCGGGCCTCCGTCCAGCGGGCGTTCACCTTCGCGGGTTTCGATCCGCCGGCAGAGTACACCAGAATCCGGCCGTGCTCAACGTGGCGAGGCCGGCGGCGCAATCGGCGCCCGATGTCCAGCCTGCCACGGCGGCTTGTTGGGGGGTGCATGGCCGTACTTGCGGTGCGTGTATGGCGAAGGCGTGGGAAGCCTGGCTCAAGCCGGCCCGGCAGATCGCGAAGGCAAGAGCGGGATGAGCGCCCGGTCCCAGCGATTGAATGCGTAGAGTCTTGCGTCGCGCCGTTTGTGCGCCTTGCGCACGGCGCGCCTTGTGCCCGGTGCATCTTGCGCGCGGTGCGCCTTGTGCGCAATGCG
>CAZZFA010000011.1:0-75022 GCA_964653435.1 uncultured Planctomycetales bacterium
CCGCCCCTGGCCCGGAATGCGGCGCCGGCCGACAAGAATCCAGGCGATAACCGTGTAGGGGCGACGGAGCCTTCGCGGCGCTGCTCGCCGCATGCGAAACTGCCTTACCGAAAGCGGCACTAAGGCTTCTTCAGCCGCTCGATCGCTGCCCGCACGATCGGCTCCTTGCGGATCATCCGGTCGGTCTCGGCGTATGAGACGCGCCCGCCGGCCATCACGAGGGCCTTGGGGACCACCTTCGTCGCATTCGTCGCGGCCTGCACGCAGCGCGCCGGCGTGGCGTGAAGCATGGCGGGCGTCAGGCGGTCGGTCTGGAAGATCGCCCGCAGCAGGCATCGCTTCGCCCGCTCGGCCGAAACCCCCGTGATGTGCCGGATGATATCGAGCGTGCGGTAATAGAGCTTGTTGTTACTGATCCGCAGATCGACCATGCGGTTCTGATAGACCTTGCCGCAGAGGACGTGCGCGCCGGTCGTCAGCGCGTTGAGCACGAGTTTCGTGGCGTATTCCTCGAAGATCGGAAAGCCGGGCAGGATGGACGCGGGGACCTCCGGGATGTGCACGAGGACGTCGGCCCACGGCGTGGGCAGCCTGCGCGATCCGACGGAAACGCACGCGACGCGCGCACCCGCCCTCTCACTGCAGCGCAGGGCCCGGCACACCTGCGGGTGCCAGCCGTCCGAACCGATGCCGACGACCAGGTCGTTGCGCGCAAGGTTCGGGAGCCTGTCGCGCAGGAAGTCGTCCAGCGAGATCCGATAGTGCGGCCCCGCGTCGCCCATGTCGTGACCGGGCCCCAGCAGCGTCTTCCAGCCGCCGACCACATGGCCGCAGACGTCCTCGAACGCCGCTCCGAACGTCGGCGGACACTCCGAGGCATCCACAATACCGAGGATCCCCGGCGAGCCGGAGCCGACATACCGGATGTGGCCGCCGGACCGCAACGTCTGGCCGCCGATCGCCACAAGCGCGGCGATGTCGTTCAACTCGTCGTAGACCGCCTCCCGCGTCCGCTCATACGCCTGCGTACAGGCGCGCACGGCGTCGGCCACCAGGAGGGCATCACGGCCGGTGCGGGCCAGGACCGTCTTCGTCGCGGCGAGGGCGAAGATCACCTCCAGGATGAGCTTCGTCGCGCTGCCGCCTTTCATCCGCGTCGAGCCGGTGATCGGCTCCGGGCCGACGACCGGGTTGAGAATGAGGCAGTTCTGCTTCCGGGAGATCAGACGAACGACGTCGGCGAAGGTCCTGTCCCAGTTTTCGACCTCCACGTCGCGCGCGCGATCCTCCGGGTTGAAGCCGAGCAGGACGCTCTGCGCGCCCCGGCGGTTCGAAAGCTTGAGCAACTGCCCGGCGATGTATGGCGCGGAGAAGCCGCACGTGACGCCGATGTAGAGCACGCGTTTCGTGCCGTCGATGACGGCCTGCAAGTCGGCCCACGCCTGATGCGGATCGTCCTCGGCACCCTCCTGCGCCTTGATCAGGGCCTTGTTCCCGCCGGCCATCAGGTAGCGGAAGTTCGGCGTGCGTTTGCGCTTCGCGAGCAGGGCGTTGAACGTCCGCGCGACGAACATCGCCAGGCGTCCGCTCGTGCCGGCGCCGGAAATGACGATGACGGCGTCGTCGCAGCCCATCAGGGGCGCGGCCCACTCCACGACGCGGACCATCTTCGCGATGATCTCATCGTCGCACAGGGCGGGGAACGTGCGGTAGCCGTTGTAGATCTGGGAGTCGGACGCGCGGAGCAGCCGCACGATCCCCTCGGGCGAGGCCACATCGATGTCGGTCGTCAGTTCGTTCGGCGTCTCGGTGATGCTGGGCAGACTCATGGAGGATTAGGTACAGACTGGAGCGTCATTCCGCAAGTGGAGAGGGTCGAGGCGAAGCCGCCATGAAGTGCAGCGGCCGCGGCTTGCCATTGCCCGCCTGTCAATGCGGAACGCAACGTGTTATGCTGCCTCCGTACACAAGGCCGAGAAACCGATGCACATTGCCTTCGCTTCACAGCTCGACAGCTTCGGACGACTTGCGTTCCTGTTCGCCCCGATCGTGCTGGGCGGGATCCTGCTCTGGCGTTTTCCGAAGTGCCGCCGCATACGCCCCATACGGCTGCTTGGCTATGTGCTCTTGCTTACTGTGATCGTCGGGGCCGCCCTTGCCCTCGTTGCGTATGTCGCGACCGCGCAACTCGCCGCCCGCGAGGTCGCCATTGCCGTCTGGTTCACGATCTCCTGGCGAATCGCGTGGGAACTCTGGACGCGGACGGTCGGGCGGCTGGGCCAGCGGCGAGTTCGATGGGGCAGGTTGCGAAGGCGCCAGGGCAAGCGCGTCCCCCTGCAAATCCGCCTGATCCCCGCCGGCCGGATCGCAATGACGGCCGGGCTGTTCTTCCCGCTTTTCCTCACGATGGCGGCCACGCACCGCGTCAAGCTCAAGGACGGCCCGGACCCGCAGAGCGTCTTCTCCGCCCCGTTCGAGCACATCCGGTTCCCGACGGCGGACGGGCTGACGCTCGACGGCTGGTTCATCCCCGAGACCGGTGCCCGGCGGACGATCCTGATCTGCCACGGCGCCGGGGCGAACAAGGGCAACTTCATCTGGTTCCTCGCGCCGCTGATGAACCGCGGTTACAACTTCATGTTCTTCGACTTCCGGGCGCACGGATCGAGCGACGGGCGGATGGCCACCTACGGCATCCGCTAGAGGGCGGACGTGATCGCGGCCGTGAATTGGCTGAAGCAGGAACACCCCTCGCAAAGCAGCATCGTCGTCGGACTCGGTTCGTCACAGGGCGCCATGGCACTTGCGCTGGCGGCCGCGGAAGATTCGCGCATCGACGTGGTCGTCCTGGACAGCCCCTTCACCTCGCCCCGCGATTTGCTCTATGACAAGGCGAGACACGTACCTTTGGCTGGGCCTCTCGTCGCGGACTGGCTCCTTGCCTTGGCCTCGGTGCAGACGGGAACCGACTTTTTCGGAGTTTCGGCGGAGCGCGCGGTCGCGTCGCTGCACGACCGGCCCGTCTTTGTGATCCACGGCGACGAAGATGTGATGATGCCGGCAAGCCAGTCGCAGCGCCTGTATGACGCGGCGCCCGGCCCCAAAGCGATCTGGTTCGGCCCGGGGCCGCACAGCAACATTATCACCACGGAGCCGGATGAATACGGACGGAGGCTCTTTGCCTTCCTCGACAAGCACCTCGGCCCCGCTCCACTGCCCGCGAGCCTGCGGCGCAGGCGGGCAATCTCGCTGCCTGCCACGACGCAGGCAACGGAACCTTCGACGGCTCCTTCAGGCGTGTAACAACGCCTATCCCGCATCCCCCGGCGGACGACAGCGTTCAACTTCCGCGCGAATCTCGTCCAGCAATGCCCGCGTGCCGTGTGTGTCGGCCCAGTGAGAGACGTACGGCATATCCAATCCGTCGCCGCTGAAGGCAAACACGCGCCGCACATCTTCGCGGTGCTTGGGGTTGCGGCTGAGCTTGAGCCAACGAAGTTTCTGCACCACCACGTCTTCCGGTGACAAGACCCAGACGGGAACGCCCTCGTATTCGTCGAGTCGGCGGCGCGCGAATCGCGAGCGATCGAAAGGATCATCGGATAACAGGAACAGTTCGATCTTAAAGGCGGTGGCGCGGTGGTCGAGGATGTACCGCGTCGTGTGAGTGACCATCTCGAACGAAAGCTGCCGGTCCGTATCGAACTGGTCGCGCAGTGAGTCGAACAACCGCGCCAGTGACGCCGCATCCGTCTCGACGATAAAGTCGGCATCCTTCGTCGACCTTGCAACGGCGTAGAAATTGCTCGCCAATGATCCCGACAGCGCGTACGGAATGCCTGATGCGTTGAGTGCGAGAAGGACCTGTCGTACCGCTTCCACTTCGTTCACCAGAGAGCGTCCAGTCTGGCAGAACGGGCCAACCATTCCCGATAGATCCGCATGACCTCCGCCTCGTCGGCCCCGGGATGCTGTCGCCGGATGGCCTGCATCGTCATCTTTCGGCCCATCTCCTGGAGACGCAAGCTGGCGATGACACGCTGCATGCCGGGAGTCCGGCGACTTCGGCGGACATCCTCCCAGTCGATCGCGTCCGGGTCCCAGATGGGTATCTCGTTCTCGGCCATCGGCAGCGCCTCATGTGTGGACTGCGGTCTCTCCGAGACCGCAAGCGGCCTCCGAGAGGCCGCCCTCCCGAAACACTCCACACGGCTATTCTACGTCCCGCCGAAAACCGCTACAATGGGCTCCTCTTGCCGGGGGCGTCGGCTTTGTTTCGCCGGCCTGGGATCCCTGGGTGCTATGATCGGCCATGCTTGGCGGGCGAAAGCGCCCCGGCCGTGTGCAACGCCAACAACGGAGTCCGTACATGCCCAAACTCGAAAAACGTCCCGTGGTTCTCATCGTCCGTGACGGCTGGGGCCACAACCCCTACCCCGAGTGGAACAAGGCCAACGCCGTCTACCTCGGCAAAACCCCCAACACCGACCGCCTCATGGCCGAGTACCCGCACACGACCATCCACACGAGCGGCGAGGACGTCGGCCTTCCCGCCGGCACCATGGGCAACAGCGAAGTCGGCCACCAGAACATCGGCGCCGGCCGCATCGTCGACCAGGAAGTCATGCGGATCACCCGTCGTATCCGCGACGGTTCCTTCTTCGAGAATCCCGCGCTGTGCGCCGCCGCCGACCGCGTCAGGCAGACCGGCGGCTGCGTCCACATCATGGGCCTCTACTCCGACATCGGGGTGCACAGCGTGCTCGAACACCTGTACGCCACGGTCGCGTTGTGCAAGCGGCGCGGCGTGCCGGGCGAGAAGGTCATCGTCCACGCCTTCGGCGACGGCCGCGACAGCCCCCCCGACAGCGGCATCGAATACAACCGCCAGGTCGAGGCGAAGCTCCGCGAGATCGGCGCCGGCCGTATCGGCAGTGTCATCGGCCGCTTCTACGCAATGGATCGCGACAACCGCTGGGACCGCGTCGAGAAGGCCTACCGCATGCTCACGCTCGGCGAAGGCCTCCGCGTGAGGTCGGCCGAGGAGGCGTTCCGGCATTACTACGACCACCCCACGGGCGACAACATGAAGGGCGACGAGTTCATCGAGCCGACGCTCATCTGCCCGGACGGCCGCGAGCCCTCGATCATCCGCGACGGCGACTCCGTCGTATTCTTCAATTTCCGCGGCGACCGCCCGCGCGAGCTCACCAAGGCGTTCGTGTACGACGAGTTTCCCTTCCGCGCGAAGGACAAGGACGGCGTCGAGAAGACGTTCGGTTTCCCGCGTGCGAAGAAGCTCGACCTCTACTACGTCACAATGACGGCCTACGAGACGGACCTGCCGGTACACGTCGCCTACGAGAAGCCCCCGAAGATGAAAGGGCTGATCGGCGAATACGTAAGCAACCTGGGCCTGCGGCAGTTCCGCTGCGCCGAGACGGAGAAGTTCCCCCACGTGACCTTCTTCTTCAACGACTACCGGGACGAGCCCTTTCCCGGAGAGGACCGCAAGCTCGTTCCGTCGCCGCGCGACATTGCAACGTATGACCAGAAGCCGGAGATGTCCGCCTTCCCGGTCACCGATGAAATGGTCAAGGCCGTCCGGTCGGGCCGGTACGACTTCATGGTGCTCAACTACGCGAACGGCGACATGGTGGGCCACACCGGCGTGCTCGAAGCGGCGATCAAGGCCGTCGAGGCCGTGGACACGTGCGTCGGCCGCGTCGTGGATGCGGTACTCCGGCAGGGCGGCGCCCTCATCATCACCGCCGATCACGGCAACTGCGAGCAGATGATCGACCCGGCCACCGGCGGCCCGCACACGGCCCATACGACGTATGACGTGGACCTCGTCGTCGTCGACGACCGCTTCAAGGGCCGCCGCCTCCGCGACGACGGCCGCCTCGCCGACATCGCCCCGACGCTCCTGCACATGATGGGCCTGGAACCGCCGAAGGAGATGGAAGGAAAGTCGCTGCTGGATCGAAACTCGTAGCCGGGGTCTGCGACCCCGACACTCCATCGCAGGGCAGTGCCCTGAGGAGACTCTGAATGTCCCGCAAACGTTCGCGTCGTGAGTTCCTGCAACGCTCGGCCGCCGCCGGGATCGGTTTCTGGATCGCCGGCAACCGCGCTTCCGCCCAGAGCAAGCCCGCCCGCGACAAGCTCCGCATCGGCGTCATCGGCGTCGCCGGCCAGGGGGCGTGGAACCTGGGCCAGATCGCCAGCGAGGAGATCGTCGCCCTCTGCGACGTGGATGAAAAGCGCGCGGCCCGGGCCCGCGAGCAGTTCCCCAAGGCGAAGTTCCATGTCGACTTCCGCCGCCTGTTCGACGATCGCCAGGTCGAGGCGGTCCTCATCGCCACCCCCGACCACACGCACGCCCCCGCCACGCTGATGGCCCTGCACGCCGGCAAGCACGTATACTGCGAAAAACCCCTCACGCACTCGGTCTACGAAGCCCGGCTTGTCGCAGAAACGGCCGCCCGCACGAAGCTCGCCACGCAGATGGGCACGCAAATGCACGCCTGCTCGAACTATCGCCGCGCGGTCGAGGCGATCCAGACCGGAGCCATCGGCATGGTGCACGACGTGCATGTCTGGGCCGACCGCGTCTGGGCCGGCGGCGAGCGACCGAAGGACAATCCGCCCATACCCGAAGGACTGCACTGGGACCTCTGGCTCGGCCCTGCGCCGGTCCGCCCGTACAACCCGTGCTACGCCCCGGCGAACTGGCGCGGCTGGTGGGACTTCGGCGGCGGGACGCTCGGCGACATGGGCTGCCACCTGATGGACCTCGCCTTCTGGGCGCTCGGGCTGCGCCGGCCCAGCCGGATCGAAGCCGAAGGACCGCCCGTCAGCGACGACAGCGCCCCGGCGTGGATGATCGCCCGCTACGACTTCGCGGCACGACGCAACCTGCCTGCGGTGACCCTGACCTGGTACAGCGGCGGGAAACGCCCTCCGCTTTTCGCGGAAGGCAAGCTGCCCAAGTGGGACGACGGCGTCCTGTTCGTCGGCGAGAAAGGCATGCTCCTGTGCAACTACGAGCGGAACCTGCTCCTGCCCGAGGAGCGATTCAAGGACTACCGGCGCCCGGAGCCGTTCATCCCCGATTCGATCGGCCACCACCGCGAGTGGATCGAGGCCTGCAAGAACGGCGGGCCGACGGCGTGCAACTTCGACTACGCGGGGGCGCTGACTGAGACGGTGCTGCTGGGCAACGTGGCGTACCGCACGGGCCGCAAGATCGTGTGGGATGCCGCAAGCCTGAAGGCAACGAACGCCCCGGAGGCCGACAGGTTCATACGGCCCGAGTATCACAACGGCTGGAAGCTGTGATCCGGCCCGGGCGGCGGCCGCGCCCCGGCGCCGGCGGCACCGCCGTCGGACCGGACCGCGCACCGAGGGGTTGGTCGCGACAAACCCGCGGTCGTACAATGCCGCCCGTCAGGACGGCCTTCTGATGTGCGAGGATACTTTCATGATAGGCAAGAATCTCAGTCGTCGTGAGTTCCTGAATCGCTCCGCCGGCGCCGTCGCGGGCATCGCCGCGGGCACGGTCCTGGCCCCCGCCAGGGCGCCGGCCGCGGGCAACAGCAGGAAGAAGTACGTCGTGGGCATCATGGGCTGCGGCGGGCGCTGCACGTTCCTCCTGAACGACTGTCTCGGCAAACGGGCCGATATGGAGATCGCGTACGTGTGCGACATCGATGCCCGGCGCCTGGCGGACGTGGCCGCCCTCGTCGAGAAGCTCACCGGCCGCAAGCCGAAGGCGGTCTCCGACTTCCGGCGGATGCTCGACGACAAGGACGTCCATGCCATGTTCAGCATCACGCCCGATCACTGGCACGCCCTTTCGACGATCACGGCCTGTCAGGCCGGCAAGGACGTCTACGTCGAGAAGCCGTGCTCCCAGAATGTCTGGGAGGGCAGGAAGATGGTCGAAGCGGCGCGGAAGTACAACCGCGTCGTCCAGGTCGGCGCCCAGACCCGCAGCGGCCGCTACACCCGCGCCGCCGCCGAGTACATCCGCTCCGGAAAGCTCGGGCCGGTGTACTTCGTCCGCGTCGTGAACATGAAACAGTGGGACAGCATCGGCCACAAGGAGGATGCGCCCGTGCCCCCGGGCGTGAACTACGATGCGTGGCTCGGGCCCGCCCCGCAGCGGCCGTTCAACCCCAACCGCTTCCACTACACGTGGCACTGGCACTGGGACTACTCCGGCGGCGACATCATCAACGACGGCGTCCACCAGATCGACGCGGCCCGCATGCTGATCGGGCAGGACTATCCCACCGCCGTCACGTCCACCGGCGGCAAGTTCGACACCCCGGACGACGATGCGGACGTGCCCGACACACAGGTCGCAACCTGGGACTTTCACAACCTGCGGATGACCTTCGAACTGATGCTGCGGACGCCCTACATGAAGAAGATGCCCTGGGAACTCCGCGACAAGCTCGACACGTTCCCGAACTGGCCGTTCGACGGCATGCGTGTCGAGGTGTACGGCACGAAGGGCATCCTGTACTTCGAGCGGCACGGCGGCGGCTGGCAGGTCTTCGATGAGAGCGAGAAGGTGATCGCCAAGGACCACGACATCCACCCGCACTACGCCCACCTGGACAACTTCTTCGAGTGCATCGAGTCGCGCAAGAGGCCCAACGGCGACGTGGAGGAACTGCACCGCTCGACGATCCTCTGCCAGATCGCGAACATCTCCTACCGGCTCGGCGGGCGACAGCTCCGGTTCGACGGCAGGACGGAGCAGTTCGTCAACGACCCGGAGGCGGATAAGCTGCTCAAACGCGTCGGCCGCGCACCCTATGTGATTCCCGAGCAGGTGTGACGGCGGAATGCCGAACGAGGAGCGATGAGCGATGAGCGCGACCCGTGGCCACGGTCGAGGCGGTGGCGGGAATCCCTTCTCGGCCGTCTGCGCCGCCCGCCCGGGGCGGGGGATTCACCGCTTCGTCGCGACGACCGCCCTCGTCATGCTGCTCCTGTCCGCATGGACCCCCACCGGCGCCGGCCAGACCACCGCCCCTGCCGAAGTCCCGCTTCCGGATACGAAACTCCTCAGCGCGACCGGCGACCTCGCGATGGACATGGTCGCGGGGATCGATCGCTTTTTCACACGCGAGCTGGCCGCCTCGCTCGAGCGCCGGGAGCAACACTGGAAACGCGACTACACCTCGCCCGAAGCCTACGCCCGCTCCGTTGAACCGAATCGCGCCCGGCTCGCCCGGATCATCGGCGCGGTCGATACGCGGGTCTCGCCGGTTGAGATGCACCTTGTGGCGACCACCACGCGGCCCGCGCGAATCGCCGACCGCGACGGATATACCGTCGAGGCCGTCCGCTGGCCCGTACTCGACGGCGTCGATGCCGAGGGCCTGTTGCTCCAGCCCAGAGGCAGGCCGATCGCCCGCATTGTCGCCCTGCCCGACGCGGACTGGACGCCGGAGATGCTCGCCGGCCTCGAGCCGGGCATCGACACCCCGGGGCAGTTCGCCCGCCGCCTCGCCGAGAACGGCTGCCAGGTGCTCATTCCCGTGCTGATCGACCGCCGCGACACCTGGTCCGGCAATCCGAAGATCCGCATGACGAACCAGCCGCATCGCGAGTTCATCTACCGGATGGCGTTCGAAATGGGCCGCCACATCATCGGCTACGAAGTGCAGAAGGCCCTTGCCGCCGTCGACTGGTTTGAGAAGGAGAACTCTTCGGCCTCTCTCCCGGAAAGGCGAAACGGTCGCGCCCGAACCGAACGCGAAGCGCAAGCGAGCGCCCGATCGGAACGCGCAGCGCAAGCAAGCGCCCAACCCGAACGCGCAGCGCAAGCAAGCGCCCAATCGGAACGCGCAGCGCAAGCAAGCGCCCAATCCGAACGCGCAGCGCAAGCAAGCGCCTCCTCCGCAATCAACCCGCCGCCCATCGGCGTCATCGGCTACGGCGAAGGCGGTCTCATCGCGTTTTACGCCGGCGCCCTCGACACGCGAATCGATGCCGTGTGCGTCAGCGGCTACTTCCAGTCACGGCAGGGCGTGTGGGCGGAACCGATCTATCGCAACGTGTGGGGGCTGCTCGACGAGTTCGGCGACGCGGAGATTGCGAGCCTCATCGCCCCGCGATCACTCATCATCGAGGCGAGCCGCGGCCCCCGGATCGACGGCCCGCCGCCCGCGCGCGAAGGCCGCACCGGCGCCGCCCCCGGGCGGCTGGTGCCGCCATCCCCTGCATCCGTCCAGACGGAGTACGACCGCGCCAGAACCTTCTACGAGAAGCTCGGCGTCGGCGCAAAGCTGACGCTGGTCCTGCCCCCCGAGGGCGACGACCCCGAAAACCAGGGCTCCAGGCCGGCCCTGACGAACTTCCTCGGCGCCCTGGGCTATCGAAAGCCGCTCAAGCCGGCCAAACCCGGCGGCGCCGCGAAACTGGCCGTATCCCTCAAGCCCCGCTCCCCCGCCGACCGCGCGCCCTCCCGACCCGAGGAACCCGCGACCCGCCCGGCCCCGCGATGGAGTCCCGCCGCCGAAGCCCGACTGCACCGCCAGTTCGACCAGCTCGTGGAGTACACGCAGCGCCTCGTGCGAGAATCGCCCGCCCGCCGTCGCGAGTTCTGGTCGAAGGCTGACGCGTCATCGCTGGAGAAATGGCTCGACTCCTGCAAGTGGTATCGCGATTACCTCTGGGACGAGATCATCGGCCGATGCGAACCGGCGAGCCTCCCCGCCAACGCGCGGACCCGCCGCGTCTATGACATGCCGAAGTGGACCGGCTACGAAGTGATGCTCGACGTCTGGCCGGACGTGTTCGCGTACGGAATCCTGCTCGTGCCGAAGGACCTCAGGCCCGGCGAGCGCCGCCCGGTGGTCGTCTGCCAGCACGGGCTCGAGGGCCGGGCACAGGTCATCTGCGACCCCGCCGCGACGTCCCCGTTCTATCACGCCTTCGGCGCACAGCTCGCCGACCGCGGCTTCATCGTCTACGCACCGCAGAATCCGTACATCGGCGACGAGGCGTTCCGCGTCATCCAGCGCAAGGCCAACCCGCTGAAGCGCTCGCTCTTCTCCGTCATCGTCCGCCAGCACGAGCAGACACTCACCTGGCTCGCTACGCTCCCGTTCGTGGATCCGCAGCGGATCGCGCTTTACGGCCTCTCCTACGGCGGAAAGACGGCCATGCGCGTCCCGGCCCTGCTCCCGCAATACTGCCTGTCGATCTGCTCGGGCGACTTCAATGAATGGATCGGCAAGATGACGTCACTCGATCTCGTGCCCAGTTACATGTTCGTCCACGAGTACGAGATGTACGAATTCGACATGGGCAACACGTTCGACTACGCGGAGATCGCCGGCCTGATCGCCCCGCGCCCGTTCATGGTCGAGCGGGGCCACTACGACCCCGTCGGCACCGATGAGATGGTCGCGTGGGAGTATGCCCGGGTCCGCCGGTTGTACGTCCAGCTCGGCATCGGCGACCGCACGGCCATCGAGTTCTTCAACGGCCGGCACGAGATCCACGGCGTCGGCACGTTCGAGTTCCTGGGCAAGCACCTGCACTGGCCGGAGTAGGCGTCACAGGCGCATCACACGAAGCGTCCCGCTGCGCAATGCAGCGACCACCCGCGCGGTAACCCTCGCGGGCCATGCGTGAGACATCGGGGACGGCGCCCGGGCCGGGTACTCTCCGCGGCATCCGAATACCAGGGTTCGGGCAGGAGCAGGCCCGTGCTCTACTTCGCCGTCAGGCGGCGATCGAGCGAGTCCAGTTCATCGATCATCGCGTGCGGCAATCGTTCGCCGAACTGCTTGAAGAACTCGCGGATGCTCTCGACCTCCTGCCGCCACTCCGCCGGATCGACGGCCAGAAGCTCCTCGATGACCTTCTCCGAAAGCGTCAGACCGGTCAGGTCGAGGCTCTTCGGCGTCGGGACATAGCCGATCGGCGTCGGGACCGCATCGGCCTCGCCGCGGCAGCGGTCGAGGATCCACTCGAGGACGCGAAGGTTGTCGCCGTAGCCCGGCCAGAGGTAGTCGCCGTTCTCGTCCGTGCGGAACCAGTTCACGTGGAAGATCTTCGGGGGCCGCGTCATCTGCTGGCCCATTTGCAGCCAGTGGCGGAAGTAGTCGGCCATGTCGTATCCGCAGAAGGGCAACATCGCCATCGGATCGCGCCGGACTTCGCCCAGCTTGCCGTACTGGGCGGCCGTCCGCTCCGAAGCCATTGTCGCCCCGATGAATACGCCATGCTGCCAACTGTAGCTCTGATACACCAGCGGCGCCAGGCGCGCCCGCCGGCCGCCGAAGATGATCGCCGAGATCGGCATACCGTGGTGGTGGTCGAGCCGGAACGTCACGGACGGGCATTGCGAAATCGGCGCGGTGAAGCGGGCATTCGGATGGGCGCCGGGTACGGGCTTGCCGTCCTCGCCGATCATCCCCGGCTTCCACGGATCGCCCTTCCAGTCGATGCCCTGGGCCGGCGGGTTCCCGTCGGCGCCTTCCCACCAGATCGTGTTGCCGGGCCGCAGCAGAACGTTCGTGAAGATCGTGTTGCGGCGGATCATGGCGACCGCGTTGGGGTTGGTCGTGGAGTTCGTTCCGGGCACGACGCCGAAACAGCCGATCTCGGGGTTGACCGCCCAGAGGGCGCCGTCCGTGTCGATCCGCATCCAGGCGATGTCGTCGCCGACGGTCCAGATCCGGTAGCCCTTGCGGGTGAGTCCCTCGGGCGGGACGAGCATGGCGAGATTCGTCTTGCCGCAGGCGCTGGGGAAGGCCGCGGCGACGTACTCGATCCGCCCGGCGGGGTTCTCCACGCCGAGGATGAGCATGTGCTCGGCGAGCCAGCCCTCGCGGCGGGCCTGGTAACTCGCGATCCGCAGCCCCATGCACTTCTTGCAGAGCAGGACATTGCCGCCGTAGCCGGAGCCAACGCTCCAGATCGTGTTGTCCTCCGGGAAATGGAGGATCAGGCGACGGTTCACGTCGAGGTCGGCCTTGCTGTGGAGGCAGCGGGTGAACACACCGTCGGTGCCGAGCTTCTTGAGGACCTCGGCGCCGCAGCGAACCATGATCAGCATGTTGAGCACGACGTAGATGCTGTCGGTCAGCTCCACGCCGATCTTGGAGAAGATCGACCCGATCGGCCCCATCGAGAACGGGATGACATACATCGTCCGTCCCCGCATCGCGCCCTTGAAGATCTCGCCGGCACGCCGATAGCCCTCCTCGGGAGCCATCCAGTTGTTGGTCGGGCCTGCGTCCTCCTTGTTCCTTGTGCAGATGTACGTCAGGTGCTCCGTGCGGGCCACGTCGTTCTTCGCCGTACGGTGGAAGTAGCAGCCGGGCCACTTCTCCTGGTTCAGCTCGATCAGCTCGCCCGTTGCGAGGGCCTCTTTTCGCAACGAAGCCGCCTGCTCGGGCGAGCCGTCGATCCAGACGATCCTGTCCGGCTGGCACAGGGCCGCGCATTCCTCGACCCAACGCTTCAGTTCAGCATGGTTCGTCATGACACCTTCCGTGTTTTTCCAGGGTCCGGCCCAGGGTCGATACACCCCTCGTCCCGGGCGGCCACGTCCGCCGACGCGCCTCACCCATATTAGCGGGGCCCGCGATGTTTGCCAACGCCGCCGCCCGCCGTGGTGCGCGAGAGAATCTCGCAAGCCTGTTCAGATGTATTCGGAGAACAGCTCCTTGCTCGGTCCGGGGATGACGACGGCCGAGACGAGCACGCCCTTCTCCCGCGCGACCGCGGCGCCCGCGTCCACGCCCGTGCGGCAGTTCGCCACGGTGCCGGCCATCAGCATGAAGCCCTTGCCGCCCAGGGCCATCGCCAGGTGGATGCGGAACAGCGTGACGGCCGCCGCCTTCGCGGCGGCATCCGCGGCCAGCAGGATGCTCGCGGCCGAGAACGTCTCGACGATACCGATCGCCCCGGGCGTTTCGTCGGCGATCTCGACCGACTGCGCCAGCGCCGGAAAGACGCCGGGATGCACGTTCGCGATCGTGATGGAATCGATCACGCCGTCCGGCGCCGCATCCAGTCCGGCCGCCACGCTTGCCTCGACGGCCGCCACACGCCCCGTCACCACGTTGATGTACTTGCCCGAACAGATCGTCCGCGCCAGTACGAGAGATACGTCCGCCGCCTTGAGCATGGCATCCTGTACCTGGTACCCGATGCCCACGCTCGTCAGTTCGATCATTCCGATGGCTTCACGCATGGTCCGTTAATCCGTTGATCCGGTAGCCCGTTATTCCGGCACCCGTGACCCCTCGCCCCCCTTTCATCAGGAAGCGATGCTCTCACGATGCTTCGATCGTGACGGCTTCCCCCACACTCGCCACCTTGCCCGCGATGCTCGCATGAATCACCGCGCCGAGTTGCCCATCCGGCGGCCGGGCGACGACATCGCCGACGTTGACCCGGTCGCCGACCTTCACCGCGGGCACCGCCGGCGCGCCGGCGTGCTGCTTGAGGGGAAGCGTCACGCGCGAGGCCGCGTACGGCTGATCCCGCAGCGGCCCCTTGTTCTCAAACGAGGCGAGGCCGAGCTTGCGGATCAGCCGCGCGATCGGCACCCGCCGGTTCGCCAAATGCGTCCGGGCCCGCGTTGGATTCGCCGCAACCTCCCACTTCCTGCCTTCTTTCGCCAGCCGCCGCTTGTTCTGCGTGCAGACGTTCTTCGGATCGAGATCCTCCGGGCAGGCCATCATCGTGCAGAGGTTGCACTCGCAGCAGAACTGTGTCCCGAGTACGTTCGCCTCGCCGACGCGGTTGAACACGAGCGACCGCATCGCCTTGTGCGGCTCGATCGGGTGCCCGAGCAGGTACCGCGGGCAGAACTCCGTGCAGAACGAGCACTGATCGCACGCGCTCGCCCCGATCCGCGCGATCGACTTCCACGGCAGCCGGTACCGCTCGACGAGCCGATGGTCGCGCGGGAGCACGATCAGCCCGCCCGTCGTCTTCGTGATCGGCTCGTTGAAGTCCTCCGACAGCCGGCCCATCATCGCCCCGCCGACCAGCGCGACCGGGTCGCTCACCGTGGGCCCGCCCGCCAGGGCGATCGCCTCGCGAAATGTGACTCCGACGGGAACGCGAACCGTCGACGGAGCGGCCACGGCGCCGGCCACCGTGAGGAACTTCTCGGTCACGGGCCGGCCGCGAGCCACGTTATACGCCGTCTCCACGTTGATCACGACCACGTTGACGGCCAGCGGGATCTTCCCCGGCGGGATGATCCGCCCTGTCACGTCGTAGACAAGGATGAATTCGTCGCCCGCCGGATAGCTGTCGGACAGTTCGGCGATCCGCATATTCGGCCCGAGTTTCGGGCGAAGCGCATCGATCACGTCGTGATACTTGTACTTGATGCCGACGACGGCCTCGCGGGCCCCGACCAGCTCCGCCCCGGCCCGCAGGCCCGCCAGCACCTCGTCGGGGTAGGCCCGCAGCAGCTCCTTGTCCTTGTGCAGCAGCGGCTCGCACTCCGCCGCGTTCAGCAGGATGAACTCGGCCTTCGCGCGGAGCTTCACATGCGTGGGAAACCCCGCCCCGCCGGCCCCGACAACGCCGTTCAACGCAATCTGTTCGATGGATGTTGCTGTCATACGTAATACCCGGCCGACATGAAACTACCAGAGACCGGGCGGCTCTGCCAGTCCGCGAACCGCGCGGGCAGGGCCGTGCGCGTCCGCTCCTCACTCATCGGCAGGCGGGCGGCCGGTTCGGGCCGTTGAAACATCCCTGGAAGACTGTGAAATCCGCCAGGTCGACGTCACCGTCGTGGTCGAGATCCGCGGGCACGCACTCGGGAAGGCACGGCCGGTTCGGCCCCTGGAAGCACATCTGGAAGTACTCGTAATCGCTGAGGTCCGTGTCGCCGTCGCCGTCAAAGTCCGCCGGAACCGGGCACGAACCGTACGCCGTCAGGTCCGATTCCGCGAAGTCCGCCGGCACTCCCTGGCCGGCCGACAGCCCGGCCAGACCGTCCGTCGCGGCAACGTCGAGATACGTAAGGCGAATCCGCCCGTCGAAGAACATCTCGATCTGGAAGCTGTTCGTCGTCGCCGCCCCCCACTCGGGGACATTCGCGTACGTCACGGCGACGCGGTCGGCCGACTGCTTCCAGGAAACCGTGCCGCCTGCCCCGGGGTTCAAATCGTCGAAGAGCGCCGCGATGCGCGGCCGGCTGAAGTGGTTGGCGAGCGACTCCTGATAACTGGTGTCGCCCATCGTGAAGGTCACATAGCCGTTGCTGCCGACGTAGAAATCCGAATACGGCGTGCCGTACAGGCGCACCTGCGCCCCGCCCGTAAGCGTCACGGCCGCGAAGGAGTCGTCGCCCAGCGAAAGCACCGTGCCGCCGCTCGGATCCGTAAAGAACGCGTCGGCCGCCTCGCTGCACGCATGGTAGAAGTCGCCCGAGCCGTCGGGCCGGAAGAGGATGGCCCGCCCGCGCAGGTCGTTGTCGTTCGAGGTGAACAGCTCGGTGAAGTAATCCGGCTGGTCGAGCGTCGCAAAGGCATAGCACACGCCGGAATTGTCGTCGATCGCCGTATTGCCCGCCGTATCCGTCGCCTCGACCGCGTAGGAATACGTCATCCTGGGGACCAGGCCGCTCAGGTTGACCACGTGGGTCGTTCCGACGGAACCATCCTGCGCACGATCCAGTTGGCTGCACGCGGTTCCGTAGCGAACACGGGCCGTCGCCGCCTCATCGGTGGTGAAGGTGATCGTCGCCGTCGATCCGGTGAGGTCCGTGACCGCCACATTCGAGATCATCGGCGGGAGGCAATCGGCGACGGCTACGGCCTGGGCCGTAGCGGGCAGGCCGCTGCCGTCGTCGGCGTCCTGGTACGTTACGACGAGCGTTTCTCCGTGCGCCAGCTCCAGCACGCCGTCGCCCACGACGACCGGCCCCGCCCCCGCGGGGATCGAGCCGACAAAGACTGCCGACCCGGCCGGCGTCTCGGTAAGCGTCGCCGCCTCGGCGTCGCCGCCCGTCGTGGTCACGGACACGGCGGACGTGCCGGCGTTGCGCAGATCGGCATCGCTCAGCGTGATCTCGATCGTGGCGCCGCAGTTGTACACATCCCGCGCGAACGACACGGCCCCGGCGGAGCCGGGCCCCTGGCCGCTCATCAGCAGAGAGTAGTACTGCTGCCCATTCGTCAGCAACCCCTTATGCGAAACCTGCACGGTGTACACGCCCGCGGCCGGCGGCGCGGCGATGTATACCTGCTCGACATTATCGCGGCTGTTGTCGCCGACGCCCGCCGCCAGAGCCGGGTGGGCGGGATCCAGGACATAGGGGTAGTACACCGTCGAACCGCCCGGCGCGACGACTCGCAGGTCGAGATCGTTCACCAGTCGAGGCGCCGGATTGTCCAGCCCTCCCAGCGCCGCCGCGGGAGGATCGGTCCAGCACAGCGTCACGCGGATCGGGTGCGTGCCATCCCAGTTCAGCCGGTACGTAGCCGTCGGCCGCGATCCGTCCAGCCGATCTTCGACGATACCCTTCGCGGAGGGCAGATCGTAAGACGCCCGGATATGGTCGGCCGCCGCCTTGACGTTCATCAGCCCCCAGCCGGTGCGGTAGTCGGGCCCGGGGTTGTCGAGGTCGTCGGCGGTATGAATGATCAACCCCTTCAGTGTACTGGCCCGCATGTACTGCCCGGGGAAAAGCTTCCCGTAGTATTCGCACAGCAGCACGGCCGAACCCGCCGCATTCGGCGTGGACATGCTCGTGCCCGAGTAGGTGGCATAGCTGGCGTCGCTGCCGGCGGTGCATGAGTACAACCCGACGCCGTTGGCCATGATGTCCGGCTTGACCCGCCCGTCGTCGGTCGGGCCCCAGCAACTGAACGCCGCCATCGTCGCGGCGGCGACGGAGCGGAGGCCGCCGGAAACGGCGTCGTTGACGGCTCCGACCGTCATCACGTTCTTCGCCGTGGCGACGATGCCGACCGTATCGAAGCCGCCGTTGTCCCACCCGTCGCTGTACGGGTCGGTCGCCGGGTCGTAGGCCTTCGTGACCCAGGTGCCCGCGCTGTTGCTCCAATACTGGAAGCTGCTCCCGGCGGACGGCGCGGTCTCGTTGCGGTCGTTGCCCGCCGCCTTGAAGGGAAGGTAGTATGGGGCGTTGTAGCAGACCGCATCCCATTCCCGCGTGATGTCATCATAGCTTCCGAAGCTGTCCGACTCACGATACCCCCAGGTTCCGTACCAGCGGGGCGGCGAGAAACTCCACGACCACCCGGCGAGGTAACCGTACGAGTGGTTGGAAACCTGGATCCGCCCGGGCTCCCCTGCGTACGACATCGCCTGAAGCGTCATCTCCGCCGTGTCGTTCGTCCAGTCATACGAACTGATGAGCACGCTCGGCGCCATCCCGAGCGCGGCCGCCACCACCCCGGCCGCGCCAATCGTCCCGCCCACATGCGTAGCGTGGTCGATCATGGACGCGCCGTCGCGCACGGTGACGCGCCCGCCGAACTCCTGGTGCGTCGCCCGCAGAGCGCCGCCATCCCAGATGCCGACAGTCCACCCGGCCCCGTTCAGGTCGTACGGCGGCGTGTTGCGAATCAGGTTCGCCCCGGTGGATATGGCGGCATTCACGTTCTCGGTGGCATACATGTAGACCTTGCCGTTTTCGATCGCCATCAGTTCGAAAACGACGCCGTCCTTCTCTCCGCGGACAGCCCAGCCCCTGAGCCGCGCTTGCGACCACGCGGCGGTCTTGGCCACCTCGCTGCGGGACCGGAGCGTTTCGGCGAGTTGCCGACGCTCCGCCGCCGTCAGGCCTCCGGCGTTTCGATTCGGTTGCGCATGCAGGGCAGGGCTGATCAGAGCAAACAGGATCCCGGCGATAACCGTCCACGTTCCCGTCCGCATCCGTTCGCTCCGATTGGGCAGGCGAGCGCCGGGCCGGGGGGGGCTCATGGCGCATTCCGTCCCCGACCATCTATATCGTTGTAAAACGGGGCACAAAAGTCAAACCCCGGCGACTCATAACCGAGCGGACCTGGACAGGGCCGTGCCGTTGCAGGGCAAAATGCGCAAGCACGGCTTCCCTGCCAGGGCAGCCCCAGGCGTGCATTACACCCCGGGGCCGACATGCATTCTCGGCCCCAGGCCCGCGCCCAACCCTGACGAATATGGGCGGTTCCATCCAAGGCGGAAATCCTGACGGCCGGACGCTTCTGCATTCACGATAGCGATTCCCGTGCCCGCCCAGCCGCCTCCGGTTTCCTTCTCGTCCGCAGCGTCGATCAAGGGCTGACAAACACGGTAACACGCGTCGGTCGCAGCTTTTGCGCGCCTTGCGCGCATGTATCGCGCTGCGGCGGTAGCGCCAGCCGTCATTCTGAGGAACGCAGTGACAAAGAACCCGGCTGATTGGCGCAGGGAAGCCGGATGCTTCGCTTCGCTCCGCACGACGGCCGCCGGTGCGCCCGTGTTCGGTTGCGGCCGGAGGCGGCCTTGGAAAGGCTCTCCAGAACCCGATCCGCGATCAAAGGCAGGACGGCTCTCCAGAGCCCGACTTCTCAAGCGCCTGATTGCCCCTCCAGAGAAGGACCACCTTGCCCACGCGCTTGACGAAATGACACGGCACATCCCGCGCCAATGTCTCGCCGACCGCCCCTGCCTCCTCGCCCCGATCGACATCCACGCGGACTTTGATCAGGTCGCGTCCGGCCAGCATCCGCCGCACCTGCGCAACCACCGCGTCGTTCACACCGTTCCGACCGACCACGAGCCTCGCGCGCAGCCGGTTCCCGCGGGCCGTCAGCTCCCGTCGTTTGGCCGCCTCCAACGGTCCCAGGGCGTTGTCGTTTTCCATACCAACGTGATATCCGCAGCGACCGGCGCCGGTCAACACTCGGTGGTCTTGAAGAAACCACCCGTCGCGGAATGTGTCCGCCGCGACGCTGGCCGGTCGCCAAAGCGAGCCGTAGAATGCCGCCCCTGGCCCGCGATGAGCGGCCTGCGGCGGAGCGATTGAATGAACCGGACCTCTACGGCGGCACGTTGGGTGGATCGGATCCTGGCGGCGGCGTGGATGCTGACCGGCGTGGCGTTCGCCGTGGGCATGGGAATCGAGATCGCGGCGATTCTCCCGCTCGCCAGGCCGCAGACCACGTGGGAGAGCGCGCCGCTGGAAATCGCCTGGCGGGTCCGACAGGGCGAGGCGATGTATGCCGACTGGCGCGAGGGGCCGGTACACGTCGGCGTTTACGGACCGGCGTATTATGAGTTGATCGGGACGCTCGCGCGTCTGGCCGATCTGAATCGTCTGCGGTTGGTCGCGTTCGCCCGCGGACTGAGCGTTGCGGCGTTCGCAGTCGCGCTGCTGCTTCTGATGCTCCTCGCGACGCGCGGCGGTAACCGTGCCTGGGCCTGGGCCGTCCCTCTGGTCGCGCTGGGCTCGATTCCCGTGCAGAGCGTGGAGTTCATCGCGAGCGCCCGGCCGGACACGCTGGTCCTGGCCCTGTCGCTGGCGGGGCTGATGCTCGCCATGCGGAGTGGAATCTGGAGTGCCGTCGGGGCCGCCGGCGCCCTGTGGCTCGCGGTCTTCTGCAAGCCGACGGCGCTGGCCGCCCCGCTGACGGTCGCCCTGGCGTGCCTCTGGGAGGCCGACCGCAGACGCCTCCTGTTGCTGCTGAGCCTGTTGTGCGGCGCGGCCGTCGGCACGGTCGTTGCCATGCAGGCAGCTACCGCGGGCCTCTTCTGGCTGCACCAGCAGGTGACGCTCGCCGCGCCGCAGAAGTGGGCGTACACCCTTTTTGTCCTGACCAAGGGCCGGGAAGAAGACCAGCCCCGCGCATTGGCCGCGATGGTGGCCATCGCCCTGCTTACCCGATTCGTCCGTCCCCGCTTCGACGGTCTGCCCGACGAACTCCGCCGCTCCTGGCGCTGGGCAACGGCCTGGTTCCTCGCGGCGACCGCCGCAGCCCTCTTTACGGCCCGCCGTCAGGGCAGCAACATCAACTACCTCATCGAACCCATCCTCGCCGGCGGCTGGATTCTGGCGATTTGGGCACGCTCCGTTGCCGCAACGACGGACAGGCTTTCGAAAACCATCGGGCGCGTGCTCGCCGCCGTGGGGTTGTTCAATCCGACCGTACTGTATCTCGACGCACACGTGGTCAGCGCCCGGCAGGTCGCGCAGATTGCCACTCTGCTCGGTCCGGACTACGCAAGCGGCAGCCGCTGGGTCGCCGGCATGGACAGGCCGTTGCTCTGCATGGATCCGTGGCTCGCCTGGTGCGCGGGTGTGGACGGCTATGTCAATGACCCCATTGCCTTCGGCAGCATGTGCGTGACCCGGCCCGACCGCGACGTTCTCACAGCCCGCGTGAAGCGCCGATTCTTCGCTTCCGTGGTAACGGTCGGACCCCTTGACGCCAAGCCGACATTCATCCACCAGGATATTCAAGCGCTGTGGCCGGCCCTGCGCCAGGCCCTCCAGGAAAACTACGTCCTCGCCGAGCGCCACGACCCCTGGTGCCGCTACGTACCGCGGTAACGGCCGGATAGCACCTGGCGGCGCCCGCGCCGGCCCCTCTTGCATCGGGCTGTATTTCGCCGATGATGTATCCGCCATGACAAGAGCTCTGCTGCCGGGAATCGCCGTCTATTTCGCCGTTTCTCCCGCGTTCGGCGCCGCGTCGGCCCAAGCCGACGCCCCCGCGTCGTCGCCCGCCGTAAGCCCGCCGAGACTGTTCGACGAAGCGATGCAGAAGCGCACGGAGGCGATCACAGCCTTGCGCGACGACCCGAACCGCCGCCGCGAGATTCGCGAGCAGCGCCGGGCAATCCGGGCCCGCCTCCGGTCCGAGACCGACCCCGAACGCCGCATCCTGCTGGCGATGGGCTGGGCCAACTGGGAACTGGCCGAGGCCGCAGCGCCGGCCGCCACAAGGTGGATGATCGGCTACCGCACGCGACAGGACCTCAAGGACCTCGCCGAGGCCGCCCGATCGGCCGGCCGCGCCCTCGACAGCGCAAAGAAGGACATCGAATCGCTCGCACAGTCGGCCGACACCGCCGTCATGCGGCGGCGTGCCCGCTGGCGCGAAATGATCAACACGCTCCGGCTCTTTGCCGCTGCGTACGAGGCGCTCGCCCGCACGGCGCCCGCCGCCACAGCGCCGGCGGCGGTTCAGGAGGCCTGCCGAAAGGCGGCCCTGGGACTCGCGGAGCTGCGAGAGAATGAAGACCCGGATACGGCCGCGGCGGCCCGGCTCTGGCAGGCCGCTCTGCTCGAGGCCGGCGACCGCTCCGGACGCGAACTGGCCGTACTCGATCTGGCCCTCGTGGCGCCCGAGCGGCTCCCGTACGACTTCTTCAGCCGGATCCTGCGATGTCAGAGCCTGTTGGCAGACGGGTCATACGCGCTGGTCGTCGCCCTGACGTTGCGCATGGAAGAACGCTGCGACCGCTGGTTCGGCGAGGATGCGAAGGCATCCCTTCGCGCGAAGCTCACGCTGGCGGCCTTCCGCATCAAGTGCCTCTGGCAATGGTCCGACGCCGTCCGGGCCGACGATCCGGAGCAGGCCGATGCCCTGCGCAAGCGGGCCGACAGCCTCGCCGCCGCCGATTTCCCCCCGGGGCAGGAAACGCGGATCTATCGCCTCGATCGCGCAATCCCCGTCTATGCGGAGCCGCCGCCGCTCGATACCGGAAGCCCGCAGACACGTGAGGCCCCGGCCACAAGCCGCACCGCCGCCTCCGAACCGGCCGACACGCCGGCGTCCTCCCGGGCGGCAACCTCGTCTGCGGAGTAAACGATGGCCACGCAACGGCATCTGCTGCCGCGCACCCGTGCGGTAGCGTACCGCGTGGGCCTCCTGGTCAACCCGGCGCCCTCTGGCGTCCTGGACGCTGCGCCGGCGAGGCGCCCGCATCCTCCGCGGGCTGAGGAAACCGCGGGCTGTACAGCATGTCCTTCCGCGGCGCAACGAGCCGCCCGTCCTTGACAAACGCCTCGCCGCGCTCGCTCAGATGCTCGACCATGCGCGACCGCCAGGCCGCAAGCCGAGCCGCCTCCTGCGGGTCCGGCGCCAGGTCGTGCAACTCGCCGGGATCCTTGTCCAGATCGAAAAGCTCCTCCCGCCCCGTGACCGCGTAGAAGATGTATTTCGTCCGACCGTCCGTCAGGGCGTTCCACGGTTCCGAGCCCTTGTAACACCGGCTGTGCTCCAGATCGATATGGGGCCGCCACGAGTCGGCCTGGCCACGAATGGGCCCCAGCAGACTCTGTCCGTCAAAGTCCTTCGCTGAGAATGCCGCGCCCGCCGCGTCCAGGAAGGTCGGCAACAGGTCCCGAAGCTCAACCGGCATGTGCAGGACCTGCCCTCGCTGCGCCGCGATCGACTCCGGCCAGCGAATCAGCATCGGAATCCGGGCCGAGCCCTCGTACGCGTACGTCTTGCGCCAGAGGTAATGGTCGCCGAGCATATCCCCGTGATCGGCCGTGAACACGATCAGCGTCTGATTCGTCAGGTTGCGATCGTCGAGCGCCTTGAGAATCCGCCCGATCTGCTCGTCGACGAAGCTCACCGACCCGTAATAGCCGCGCCGCGATCGACGGACCTGCTCGGCGCCGAGGTTGCCTCGCCACAGCGAGTAATCCGCCGGGTTCGCCTTGATGTCATTGCGTCCGGCCCAGTCCCCTGCGACGGCCGGCGGAACCTCGACGTCCTCGTACATCCGATAGAACCTCTCCGGCGGATCGTATGGGCTGTGCGGCCGCTCGAAGGAAACCATGAGGAAGAAGGGCTCTTTGCCGTGGTAGTCCTTGAGGAAACTCACGGCGACGTCGGCCGTCCACCGCGTCGGATGCAGATGCTCCGGCAGGGCGTACGCGCGAGCGCGATAGTCGTTCCACCCGAGCCCCGTGGCGTCGGGGTCCAGCGTAGGCGCCAGCGACCAGAACCAGCTCCGATAGTCGCTGCGGAAATCGACGGAAAGCTCCCGTCCCGACTCGTCGAGGATCAATCGCTGGTAACCGTGCGGGTTGCGTTGCGGGTGGAAGTGCTGTTTGCCGATGCCGATGGTGTAGTACCCCGCCTGATGGAGCATCGCCGGCATCTCGTGCGGGTAGTGCTCGGCCATCCGGCCCATGCCGAGCATCCCGTGATGCCACGGCGAAAGCCCCGTGAGGATGGCTGAGCGGGCGGGCGTGCACGAGGGGGTCGAGGTGTAGGCACGGTCGAACCGCGCCCCCTCCGCGGCGAGACGGTCCAGGTTCGGCGTACGGATGACCCGATTCCCGTCGGCCCCGACACAATCCGCCCGGAACTGATCCGCCATGAGGAACAGGATGTTGGGCCGTTGGGCCGCGCCCGCCGGTATCGCCGACATGCCGCAGAGTACCACCAGCATGAATGTACCGATGTGTCGAGCCATCCCGCCGCAATTCATCCGTATCGCCTCCGCAATATGTCTCCATGTCCTGCGTCGCCGCCGGGGTCATGATAAGCCGCCGTCGCCGCGGGGCAAGCACCGCCGCCGCCGGCCGCCGACAGCGAAGCCGATCATACCGGCCCGCGAGGGGCCTGTATTACAACGTAGACATCCCTTGACATGGTAACGCGAGTCGCGTAGGATGTGGCGTATGCCGTTTCGCCGCACGGTGAGCGTCTGTCTGCTGGTTGCCCTGGGTCTGTCCTTCACGGGCCTCGGGCTTCTTGTACACCTGCGGCTGGCGGCGCATTCTCACGCTCACTCGCACGATCAGTGCCCGACGTGCTTCCTGCTCACCACAGGCTTCAAGGCGGTAGTGCAACAGGAAGAACGGGGGGCCGCTGCCGGCGACCCGGCGTTCGCGGCACTTGTCCCTGAGAACACGCCACCCACAGCCGAGCGCTACCGGGTCGGCAATCCCCGCGCCCCGCCCATCGCGGGATGACGCCTCCGTATCGTCCGATCCCCATTCCGACGCAACGCCCGTGATGCGCCCCTTGTGCACGACCAGACCGGCGCGTGACGGCATGTTGCGTGCGTGCGGGTCTGCGGCCCCGCCTGCGTCGTGGGAACGTGGTGCCGTCTCTTGCGAATCCGGAAGTGCAGCGATGAACCGAGCGTTTACGCTGATCGAGTTGCTCGTGGTCGTGGCGATCCTCACCCTGTTGATTGCGATCCTGTTGCCCTCGCTCTCGCGGGCACGGGAGCAGGGCAGGAGCGCCGCGTGCCTGAGCAACATGCGAAGCCTCGCGCTCGCCGTGCAGATGTACGCCATGAACAACAGGGGCTTTCTCGTCAACTTCGGTCTGTCTCACGGCGGATCGGTGGACGAGAGCGAGACGTGGCTGAACACCCTGCGCCGGGAGTACCGCGACAGACTCGTCGCCCGCTGCCCCTCCGACAGCAGCCCATACTGGACCCGGCCCCATCCCGTCACCCGGCAGATGAGGCAGACCAGCTACGGCGTGAACGACTACCTCTCCGGACGGATCGCCGGCTACGAGGATTATCGCCGCATGGACCGCATCCGGCGCCCGGCGACGACCATCCTGTTCGTGGAGATGAACCCGATCACCGACTACGCGTCAAGCGATCACGTTCACCCGGAGGACTGGGTCGTCCTGGAACGCGACGCGGCGAAGAACCAGTTGGCCCTCGATCTCCATTCGGGGAGGGCGAACTACGCCTTTGCGGACGGCCACGCGGAGACGCTCCGCTTCGAGCGGACGTACAGAAAGAAGGGTATACAGAAACTCGGAAAGCAGCTCGTCATTACGTGGGAGCACAATCTCTTCGACCCGAAGGTGGCGTGGTGACGCCCCTGCTGCCCGGGGGCGAAAACCCCCGCTCTTGAGAAACACGCGGGCGATCCGCCCGCGAAGGAGAACGAAATGAGAACCTTGTCCTGCGTGTTACTCGGCACAATCGGCGTGTTCGCCGCGACAGCTTTCCCCGCGCGGGTATACGGACAACACGAGGGAGACCTGATCGTGTGTCGTTCCGCGGCGGACCAACTCAGGATTGCGACCGGCAACGGCGGCTTCGATCCCTTCGACCCGCTGGGCAATCTTACCGTGCTCACGCCCGTCTCCGGACTCTTCGAGGGCTGGAGCAGCGACGAACCCGGGTTCGACGCGATCCGGATCGATGCGCCCCCCGATGATACATTCGCGCTCGCGCCGGGCGCGGACATCCGGCTCGACGTCGTCTCGATCGACCCCGCCTTCGTTATCATCGTCCCGCCGAACTACGATATCCTCGATTCTCCGGGCCAGTCCGTGCGCCTTGGCGACTACCAGCTTCACAAGCATCTGATCTGGCTCATCGACAGCACAAGTCCCGCCTTTGATCCCACGCAATGCACGTGGCGGGCGACGTTCCGGCTCCGGGACGCGGGCAGTACCGGCTACGCGCCCTCCGATCCCTTTACGCTCCGCTTCGCGACATCGCACGTCAGCCCCGCCGACTTCGACTGCGACGGCGACGTGGATCTGGCGGACTTCGGCCGCTTCCAATCGTGTTTCAACGGACCGAATCGCGCCCCCCGAAGCGCCGACTGCGGCGAGACGGACCTCGATATGGACAACGACGTGGACCTGGCGGACTTCAATGTCTTCCAGGCCTGTTTCAACGGCCCGAATCGACCGCCGAAGGGCTCATAGCCCCCGGCAGAACCTCGAAGGCCGATGTGTCCGCGAAGCCGCTTCACGCGGCCCACGAGCGCAGAGCGTCCTTGACGCCGGCGATGACCGTCTCCACCGACAATGCCGCGAGGATCATCCCCATCACGCGGCTCAGGATGGCGATCGGACCGGCGCCGATGCACCGCCGGATCGGGCTGGCCAGAAGCAGCAGCACCCACTGCATCGCCAGCACCACGAGCAGCACAACCGCCGTCCGGCACTGCGCCATCACGCTGAAGCGGTCGTTATCCGTCAGTACGACGACCGCAAGCAATGCCCCCGGGCCCGCAATAAACGGCATCGCCAGCGGAAACACCGCCACATTCTCCCGGCCGCCGGGCAACGGGCCGGAAACACCCGCATGATCCGAGAAAATCATCGTCAGCCCGACCTTGAACAACACAAGCCCCCCGGCGATCTGGAACGAGTGGATGGTGATGCCCATCTCCCGCAGCAGAAACTGCCCGAGCACCAGGAAACCCAGAAGCACTGCCGCCGCAATCAGCACGGCATGCACGGCGATCCGCCGCATTTCGCGCGCCGACGTGTCCCTCGTAACCGAAAGAAACAGCGGCACGGTACCGATCGGATCGACGACCACCCAGAGCGTTACGAAATCGGTAAAGGCGTTGTCCAACATCACTGCGCATCCCGCGCGGCCGCGCCGCGCGCCGCCGGCGGGACGGCCTTCGGCCACCCGATCCCGGCACGCTTGATCTAACATCGGACGGCGAACCGACGTTATGTACGTTAACCCGCCCACGCCGCACCGACAGAGCCGGACGATCGGCCGGCCCGGGCAGCGAGACCGCAAACGGCTCGCCCGCACGCTCCAGCGACGCGGCGCGCTTTGTCCCGCTTCGGCTCGGGCAATAGAATCCCCATGTGCCCGAGGCGGGAGGACGGCAATCCTGGGCCTATAATGTCGCACGTGCGCCGTCGCCGCGCATTCGCGATTCGCGGAGCCCGAAATGATCGATGTCAGCGCCCTGTACTGCGGTTATGATTCCCCGTCGCTGCCCCACCGGTATGGCCGGTGCATTTCGCGGGATGTCCCCGAGCATCAGCGGTTCGCCACGCCCAAGACGGCCGAGCAGCGGCGCCCGATCGTCGTCTGGAACATCACCCGCACGTGCAACCTCTGCTGCGTCCACTGTTACAGCAGCAGCGAGGCGAGGAAATACGCCGGCGAGCTGACGACGGAAGAGGCCTTCGCTGTCGTTGACGATCTGGCGGCATACGGCGTGCCGGGCGTGCTGTTTTCCGGTGGCGAGCCGCTCGCCCGGCCCGATGTCTTCGAGATCGCCGGCTACGCCCGCTCGAAGAAGCTGCACGTCGTCTTCAGCACGAACGGCACGCTGATCACGCCGGAGATCGCCAGACGCTTCGTCGATCTCGGCATCGCCTACGTCGGCATCTCGCTCGACAGCGCCGACGCCGCCACGCACGATACGTTCCGGGGCGTCTCCGGCGCGTTCGAGCGGACCCTGCGGGGCATCCGACACTGCAAGGCGGCCGGGCAGAAAGTCGGCCTCCGCCTGACCCTCACCAAGGTCAACGCGGACAACATCGACGCCCTCTTCGACCTGATCGTCCGCGAGGACATCAACCGCGCGTGCTTCTATCACCTGGTCCCCGCCGGCCGCGGCTCCGCCCTGGTGCAACTGACCCCGAAGGAGGAACGCCGGGCCGTCTCGACGATCTTCCGCCGGACGCGCGAGCTCCATGAACAGGGTCGGCCGGTCGAGATCCTCACGGTCGACAACCACTGCGACGGCGTCTACCTCTACCTGAAGCTCAAGGCCGAGGGCCACCCGCGGGCCGAAACGATCTATGAAATGCTCAAGTGGAACGGCGGCGGCGCGTACAGCTCCGGCGTGGGGATCGCCTGCATCGACTTCCAGGGGCGCGTCCACCCGGACCAGTTCTGGATGCACGAGAACCTGGGCAACGTGCGTGAGCGACCTTTCAGCGAGATCTGGCAGGACACGAGCCACCCGCTGATGGCCGGCCTGAAGAACCGCCTCCCCCTGCTCAAGGGCCGCTGCGGCGCATGCCGGTTCGTCCGGCTGTGCGGCGGCGCCTCGCGGGTGCGCGCCCAACTGCTCACCGGCGACCCCTGGGCCGCCGACCCGGCGTGCTACCTCACTGACGAGGAGATCGGCGTCAACATCGATCCCGCCGCAAAGAAAGAAGCCCGCTGCCGCCCGGCGGACGAGACGACGGCCGAATCCGAGGGCCCGTCCGCCGCCCCGTACCCCTGCACCGACGGGGGGGCATGAGAACCTCTTCCGACCGGGGCCACCGGGGCATCGAGTGCCGTCTTGGTCAGTGGATCATCCGTCTCCGGCCCTGCGGCGGCTCAGGAACCGCGACGAGACTCCTCAGGGGCCACATAGCCGCCCAACCGGAAACGACGCGACACCCGGGGCACGCTGGTAGTGCCCCCGGAACCACCTTATCCGCACAATGCACATCGCAACGGCACACGCGCCCCGTGAGACAAACCCCGAGGATACGGAAGCTGCAAGAACGGAAGAGCCAGGGTATAAGGGATACTCCGCGCATCGCGGCGGGACCCGCAGAAGGCCCCGAAATACCGGGAGTTTCTTATGCGCCTGAACATGCCGTTCGCAACGACACTGTTGTTCTGCTCGCTCCTGCTTGCGGCCTCGCCGGCGTGCACCGAAACGCGGCCGGCCGCTGCAAACCCGCCCACGCCCGCGACGAAAGCCGCCGCCGCTCGCGATCGGGGCCCTGCCAGGTGGGAAAAGGATATCGCCGCATACGAAGCAATGGATCGCGTGAACCCGCCGCCCAGGGGCGCAGTGCTCTTCATCGGCTCCTCGACCATCCGCCTCTGGAAAACGCTCGAAAGCGATTTCCCCGACCACCGGGTGATCAATCGCGGCTTCGGCGGGTCGCAGATCGCGGACTCGACGTTCTTCGCCGAGCGGATCATCTTCCCCTACGAGCCGCGGGTCGTCGTGCTCCGGGCCGGCGGCAACGATCTCCACGCAGGCAAGACGCCGGCGCAGGTCTTCGCGGATTATCAGGCCTTCGTCGCCCGGGTGCATGCCCGGCTGCCCCAGACCCGCATTGTATACATCGCAACCAATCCCACCCCCGCCCGCTGGGCGGAACGCGACGCCGCCAGAACGCTCAACGCCATGATCGAAGCGTACACGCGCCCGCGGCCGTATCTGAAATATGTCGAGACCTACGACATGGTCCTGGGGCCGGACGGCCGGCCACGCCCGGAGCTGTTCGCCCCGGATCGGCTGCACTTCAGCCCCGAGGGATACCGATTGCTCACCGAGCGCGTGCGGCCGTTCCTGGCCGAATAGGTCGCCACCGCATGCGCCCGCAGGGTCCGCGGCGGATGGTCGGGCGGCGCTTCCACTCTGCCGGGGGCGAGAACCGGGCGCCGGCCGTCGTGGCGGCAGGCGGCGAGGCGCTCACCCCTTGATGCCGCTCATCACAACGCCTTTGACGAAGTACCGCTGGAGGGCGAGGAAGACGAGCAGCGCGGGCGCCATGACGATCACCGCTGCCGTCATCTGCAGCGGCCAGTTCGTCGTACCGTAAGCATCCTTGAAGACCGACAGCCCGACCTCCAGCGTCCGCATCGGCACGGAACTGGTGGCCAGCATGGGCCAGTAGAAGTCCGTCCACGTCCAGATGAACCCGAAGGCCGCCAGCGTCGCCAGCGCCGGCTTCGAGGCCGGAAGGATGATGTGCCAGAGGATCCGCAGGTCCGACGCCCCGTCGATCCGAGCCGCCTCATCAAGGCTCCGCGGGATCGTCATGAAGAACTGCCGCAGCAGGAACGTCCCGAAGGCCGTGCTCAGGTACGGGTAGGGAAGGATCAGCCCGAGGTAGCTGTTCAGCAGCCCGAGCCTGTGGACGGTGATGAACAGCGGCACGATCATCACGGTCGCGGGGATCATCATCGTCAGCATGAGGATGAAGAAGAGCGTGTCGCGGCCGCGGAAGGAAAGCCGCGCGAACGCATAGGCCGCCAGCGAACAGAGCGTAAGCTGCAACGCGACCACGGCGGCCGTGACCACGATGCTGTTCAGCGCGAACCGGGCGACCGGCAGCTCGGCGAACGTGAGCACGTACCAGTAATTCCGGAATGCCCACTCCTTCGGGCGGAAGAGCGTCTCCAGCGTGGGAATCGGCGACAGGGGAGGATGGAACGAAGTGAAGAGCATCCAGACGAGCGGCGCGACCGTCGTCAGTGAAACCAGCACGAGCAGCGTATACAGGACCGTTACTCGAAGGACTCTCATGCACCGACTCCGTCCGGTTCGCACGCGGCCGCGCGCGGAACCGCCTACCATTCCCCCGCGTCCTCCACACGCCGCCGCATCAGCGCGAACTGAACGATCGCGATCAGCAGGATGATGCCGAACAGGACGTACGACTGGGCACTGGCCATGCCGATCTGAAGCCGGTGCCACGCCTCCTTGTAAATATGGTACACGACGACGTCCGTGGCGCGCTGCGGCCCCCCCCGGGTCATGATGTACACCTGCGTGAAGAGCTGAAACGCGGCGATCGTGGAGGTGATAAGCACGAAGAACGTCGTCGGCATCAGCAGCGGCAGCGTGATGTACCGGAAGCGCTGCCAGCCGTTGCATCCGTCGATCTCCGCCGACTCGTACAGGGAGTCGGGGATCCCCTGCAGCCCGGCCAGAAAGATCACCATCCGCGGCCCGAGCCCGATCCATACGCTCATCGCGACAAGGCACAGCATCGCCGGCGCGGGCAGGAGGCGCCACGGCGCGGGCGCGTTCAGAAAGTCGTAGTCGCCCGAATACCCGAGGTACCGCAGGATGTAGTTGATCAACCCGTCCTGCGGGAGCAGGATCCAGATCCACACCATCGAAAGGGCCACACCGGAGCTGACGGCCGGAATGTAGTACAGCGTGCGAAAGACCGCCACGCCGCGAAGCTTCTGGTTCACCAGAATCGCCACCGCGAGCGCGACAATCATCCCCAGCGGGACGCTGAGCGCCGCGAACACGGCCGTATTCCAGACCGCGTTGCGGAAGAACGGGTTGCGGAGAAGCTCGAGGTAGTTGCCCGCGCCCACAAAGGGGTGGTCCTCCTTCAACAGGTGCCACCGGTGGACGCTCAGATACGCCGCGATCACCATCGGCACGAATGAGAAGACGAGCAGGTAGATCGTCGCCGGAGCGACGAACAGATAACCGCGCCAGTCGGATCGTGCGCGCATCACGGACGGTTCAACTCCATCTCCACCAGCCGGGCGGTACGCGAGGCCGCCTGCTGCACCGGAACGCCGCCGTTCAGGATGTCCTCGATCATCTCCCGTCCGAGGTCCTCGACCAGCTCGTAGCCTTCGACCCGCGAGCCCCACGGGGGCCGCGCGTACTTCACCTGAGCCAGAAAGGCGTCCTCGACGGGCGTGCCGGCAAACGACGCGGCCGCCTTCCGGTTCCCCGAGATCGCCAACCCGCCGGCCACGCGCTTCTTCTGCACCGCCTCGCTCGTGAGGAACTTGACGTATTCCCAGGCCAGCTCCTTGTGCCGGCTCGCCCGCGAGATCGCCAGGCCCGTCGCGTACAGCACCGTCACCGGCCGGCCGATCTGCGTGGGAATGGTCGTTACCCCGATGTCCATCCGGTCCACCCGGTACTCGATCAGCGACCAATGCCCAGTCATGTTCATCGCCGCCCGGCCCGCGCGGAAAAGGTCCACCCCCGCCGCCGCGCTCTGCGACAGGCTCGGGGCAACGTGGTACTTCCGGACCAGATCCGTGAGAAACGTAAGCGCCTCAACCGTGGCCGGCCCGTCGAGATACCCGACCGCATGTCGGCCGTCCGGGCTCAGCACATCCCCGCCGTTCGACCAGATCCACGGGAACCACAGGGGCATCTCCTTCTGGAAATCGAAGCCGAACCGCGTGGGCGTCCCCGTCTTCGGATCCACGACGGTCAGCCTCTCGGCCGTCTCCAGAAAGTCCTTCCACGTCCACCCGTCGCGCGGGTACGGCACGCGGGCCTGGTCGAAGACCCGCTTGTTGTACATCAGCACCATCGGCGTGAAGTCGAGCGGAATCGCATAAAGCCGGTCGCCGCGACGCGCGATGTCCAGCACGTTGGAAAAGTAGTCGTCGAGATGGAAAGCCCTGTCCTCGCGGATCAGCGGCATCAGATCGGTAAGCAGGTCGTTGTCGATAAAGACCGCCGCCGCGGACCCGTCCAGCGAAATCACATCCGGCGGGTTTCCGGAAACGTACGTCATGAGCAGTTTCGGCACGTACTGGCCGAACCCGGGGATGTTCTCGATCTGCAGACGGGCCTCCGGGTGCCGACGTTCAAACTCGTCCCAGATCTCGCGCTCCGTCTTCATGAAAGACGGATCGACCGAGGGCCCGCCCCAGTTGGCGACACGCAACACCGTGCGACGATCCGACCGGCCGTCGTCGCAACGACCGCACAGATTCACCCCGGCAACACCAATGGCAAGGACGACGTGAATCGCGGGATTCCGCATGGCCTCTGTCGGTACTGCCTGCGACGACAACCGGCCGCCGCCGGGACGCCTGCGTACTCTCAGACAGCCGTAGAGTATACCGCTTGCCACCGAGACGCAACCGCGGCGGTCGCACTCCACATGGCGCCCTGACTCCGCATAGCGGTCTCACCCCACATCGCGGTCCCGCAGGGACCGTGGAGAATAGCCCAGCGATTCATCGCTGGGCCGCCGACGCCCCCCCCCGCCGGTGAGTCCCGCAGGGACGAATGACCCCTCGCAACGATGCCGCCCCGCGCTGAGTGACATCACGGCCGGGCCCTGCTACCATTCGCGGGAGTTCCAGGTGCCCCAGGAGGCTATTGCGTGTCGAAAACCCTCGCGACTGCGGCGCGCTCGCTGTCATGGATCTTCTTGCTGGCTTGTCCGGTATCGGCGGCCTCGTCGAAGCCGACCGACGGGGGCGCCGACAGTCCGTCCACACGGCCCGTCGTGATTCCGGACAACCTCCCCGAGGATCTGACCGTCTGGCCGAACCGCGTCAGCTTCCGAAACTCCGATCCGTGGATCTGGCAGAATCACGACCGCATCCGCAAGATGCGTCCGCGGGTGATGGTCCTGAACTTCGCGAACGACGTGGAGATGCCCGCCATCCGCGAGCACACCGAGAAGCTCATCAGGGCCCTGGCCGAGGCGACGCGCTATCACGGATTCAAGGACCCCGGCGCCCCGGCGTTCCTCGAGTACGAGGTCGTCAAGTACGTGGACATGCGCGACGACCCGATCCCGCCCGAGCGGAAGAACCGCAGCAGCAGCCTCTTTCCGCGCAAGCGGCGCGGGCCGAAGGACTTCAACTGTGACTACCGCGCGTTCTACGGCGACGCCTTCGCTCGCCGGTATGGCTTCCCGGACCCCCGCCGGCCGGGGCGGTTTCTGAACCTGCACGAACTGATCAACTCCGGGCTTGTGCACGAGCTGTGGTTCCATGCCGTCCATATCTATGAGGAAGGCTGGCCGGCCTTCGAGGTCATCGAACTGAAGCAGTATTATGATGAGCAGTGCCGCCCCATCCCGGACAAACACGGTCCGGCGGGCAACGGCTACGACGATTCGTTTCCGTGGTCGGGCCGCAGCTTCCGCATGGCTTTCTTCAACCCGCACCGCGGCATCGGCTGCGCCATGGAGAACTTCGGTCACGGCCTCGAGGCCTATCGCAACTCCAACGCGATCGCCTACTTCGCCCGTTACTTCGAGGAGTTCGCGGATTTCAATCTGAACAAGCGCTACAAGGTCCCCTTCGACTCGCTGTATGACGTCCCCTACGACGCCCCGGAGAAGGACTGGGTCACGTATCCGACCCCCACGTCCATGAAGGTCAGAATCCGCGGCAAGGAGTACACCCTCGACCCGTTCATCGCCGCCGGCGGCAGTGTTCACTGGGCCCCGGGCGCCCGGTACCACTACGACCTCGACAGCCCCTTCACCGTCAAGAGCACCATCGAGAACTGGCGGATGCGCAACGGCCCGGACGGCAAGGACCTCGTCCTGGACTTCAACAAGGACAAGTTCGCCCGCTACCAGGACCTGGCCCCGGACTGCCAGGGCGCCTGGATGGTCTTCTGGCGCCAATGCATGCCGGGCCTCGACAACCAGTGCGTTGACGACGACGGCAAACCGATGAAGAACTGGTGGCCGTTCCTGTTCTATTGACTACTCAAACGCCAGCCCGTCGATCCACAGATCGAACGGCTCCGCGCCGACCGAGTCCACCTGGACGCTCAGGTAATCGACCTTCTCCAGGCTCATCCGTTCGCGCGCGGCCCGTGCCTGCGTTGACTGCCGCTCGCCGGCCGGAACCGGCGTCACAACCCACAGCTCGCCGTTCGATACCCCGTAGTTCATCCCGCCGCGCTTGATATACAGTCGGCCGTCGTGCAGCGCCGCTGAAGTGCCGGTGCCCGTCGTGTCAGGCAGATTGCCGATGGTGAATCTGCCCGTTGCCGCATCGTAGATGGCGTACTTGCTCGACGGCGGGCCATAACCTTCGTTATCCGACGGCGAGCAGCCGGCAACCAGGAACAGGCCCCCTTTCGTGCCGACCGCCGGACACCAGTTCGGCGGCAGGGCGACCAGAGCCGAGCCGTGCCCGATCTCGAACGGCAGCGGACCCAGGTCGTTCGCGGGCGTTTCGGCGGCCTTCCAGTTCCTGTCGTCCCAGGGTTGGCCGCCGGCGAACTTCGAGGCGGCAAAAACGCGCGGATCGAAGCGGTAGAGCCGATCGCCGATCTCGTCGGCCCTCGTCGGTTGCGGCGTCGTCCAGTCGTTCTTGGTCCCGTAGATCATGCCGTTCAGCAGGGCGAGCTGGCCCGCGCGGCTGAACCACGCCGCATCCCTGCCCCGGATGCCCCCGAGCACCGTCCGCTCGTCGATCGCCGCCGGTGCGGCAAGGTTCACGCGGCAGATCGGCCCGCCGTAGTTGCCCATAATCGCGTGTGCGATACCGTAAAGGTATCCCCCGACGACGGCGGCCCCGTGATCCATCGCCATCGCTGTCGGCATCCACGACCACGTATCGCCCGCAATGTCATATCGCGCGAGCCGAAACACCTCGTTGCCGTATTCGTTCCGTTTCGAATCGTGAAGGCGGAGATACAGGCTGCCCTTCTCGCCCGCGCCGGCATGGAACGCGAGCATGCCGTTGATCCAACTGCCGTCGCCCAGTGTCGCGGCAGGGCCCTTGAGTTCGATCCATTCCTTGCCGTCGGTGGAGCGGAAGAGGCGGTCGCCGTCCAGGCAGGCGCAGTACAGATTCCTGCCGTCGGAGGCGAGGGCCGACGCGCTCTGCGTCTCAACCGGCGTGCTGAGCGTGATGAACTTCAGGCCGTTGTCGATGTGCGGCGGCCGCGCCCCCTCGAACGTCTCGGAGCGCATCCACGTATCTCCGCCGGCCAGCGGAATCTCGACATACAGCCAGCCGTGCCGCGCCTCGCTGTACGGCAGGTCGCCCAGCAGGTTCCTCGGCATGCCGCCGAAGGCCGGCGTGTAGGTGTACGCCGCCTTGCCCGCGTGAAGGCGAACGATCGGGTCCGGCCCCTCGAAGCCGCCGTTGTTCGGATTGGCGAACCGCACCCAGAACGTGAGGCGTTTCTTCCCGGTGAGGTCCCATCCCGCGCGCTTCGACTTCGGAAAGATCGCGGTGACGTCCGAGCCCTTGTACGGATCCGGCCGCATGCGGAGCGACGTCTTGCCCACGATGGCCGTCGCATCGTCCGTAAACCGGACGCGCCCCTTGCCGTCCGCGTTGTCGCCCATGGTCCAGGCCCACTGCGATGCCTGTCCCTCGGTGGCGATCTCCTGCACGGGCCGGGCCACGTACAAGTCACGAAACGCGAGGTTCGCAAGGTAGCCGTTGGTCGCGGTCACGCCGACGCGGTAGAAGCCGGGCTCCTCGAAGACGCGCTCGACCTTCGGCCCTTCGAGCCGCTCGCCGCCCACGTCCCAGCGGAACTTCAGCGGGCGTCCGGCCGCATCCCTGCTCTTCGATGCGTCGAACGCCACCTTTTCGCCCACGAGCGCCCGCGAGGGCCCCTCGAGCACGACTGTCGGCGCCGGCCGCTTGAGCGGGTCCGCCTCGCGCCGCGTCAGGTTCGTCACGTCCTCGATCAGTTCATCCTGCTTGTTGCCTTTGAACGTGTTGCCGGCCAGGTCGAGCCAGTCCGTGAACCGCGCGAACAGGCCCCACCGGTTGTTCTCCAGCCGGTTGTTCTGAACGACGAGGTGGTACATCTTCCACTTCGCGCCGCGCGTGCCCAGGTCGCCGCGGAAGACGATCCCCGCGCCGTTGTTGTCGTGGCAGTAGTTGCCGTCGATGAACGTGTGGCTGCCCGTGCCGCCCACGATGACGATGCCGCCGTGGATGAAGTCCGGCTCCGGCGCGTTGTGCGGGCCGTCGGGCTGGCCGTTGTAGCCGGCCTCGTTGCCGATCAGCACGGTGTGATCCGACCCGCCCAGCCAGAACCCGAAGCTGCAATGATTCGCCTTGTTCCGCAGATATGTGTTGTCGGGGCTCCACGACTCGAAGCCGTTGTTGTTCGCATGGGAACAGTCGTTTTCGATGAAGACGTTGCCCGTCGAGACCCACCCGTTGAGCACGCGGATGAACACGCCGTCGCCGCCGTGCGTGATGTCGTTCTGCTCGAACCGGTTGTCGTTCGAGCCGCTCTCGATCAGCACGCTGGTCGAGTCGCGGGCATGGACCTCGCCCGGGCTGATGCGGATGCCGTACGAGAGGTTGTTGTCCCGCGCCGTGTTCCGGCACGAGGTCCAGAGCTTGAGGCACACGTTTGAGCAGTGCGAGAAATCGTTCTTCTCGATCGTGTTGTCGTGGCTCTCCCACAGGTCAAGGCCGTTCCAGACGCGATTGGCCTTGTTCCGCTGCACGATGCTCCTGGAGATCCGCGTCAGGATGATCCCGCCGACGCGGCCGTAGTCCCCCCAGCCGTACTCCGGGTCGTGATAGTTGTCCGAGAAGTCGCAGTCCTCGATCCGCCAGCCGTGGCCGTCGCTCGCCGCCAGGCCGCATTCGAACCCGCGCACCTTCAGGTTGCGGATCGTGACGTTCGACCGCCCTTCCGCCAGCACGCCCGCGCCGACGAACGACTTGAGATCGCCCGCCCGGCCCGGCCCCTCCAGCGTCGCGCCGTTGCCGTCGATCGTCACGCCGTCGGCCTGAATGACCAGGCCGTGCCGGAGCGTGGCCCCTTTCTCCAGGACCGTGTCCCGGGTGATGATCATCGGTTGCGGGCCCGCGCTGCCCAGGGAAAGGCCGATCGAGAGAAACAGTACGGTATGGTGCATGATACGCTCCAGATCCGCGCGGCACGCCGAGGCTCACTCGCGCTCGGCGCGCAGCAGCTCATCCACGCTGACATGGTCCAGATTCGTCGCAAGATTCCTTACGCCCGGCAACGTCTCGGGCGTGCCGATCCCGAAGACGGCCATTCCCGCGCGGCGTCCGGCTTCGATGCCGGCCATCGCGTCCTCCACGACAAGACATTCCGCCGGCGGCAAACCCAGCCGCCGGGCCGCCAGCAGAAAGACCTCAGGGTGCGGCTTCGAGTGCCGGATATCGTTGCCGTCGACGACGGCATCGAACGCCCCGGCCAGCCCGGTCCGATCCAGAATGAGGCCCGCGTTCCGGCTCGAAGAAGCCATCGCGATCCGCACCCCCCGGGCACGCAGTCCGGCCAGCATCTCCCGCGCCCCCGGCAACACGTCGGCCGGCGTGAGCGCCTGCAACAGCTCGCGGTACCGTGCGTTCTTGCGGTCCGCCAATGCCGCCTTCTCCTCTTCGCTGTACGCACGAGGCGACCGTTCGAGCAGGATGCCGAGGCTCTCCATCCGGCTCACGCCGCGGAGCCGGTCGTTGATCCGCCGGTCGAAGTGAATCCCTTCCGCGTCGGCGAGCTCCTTCCACGCCCGGTAGTGCAGCTCGTCCGTCGTAACGAGCACGCCGTCCAGATCGAAGATCACGCCGCGGATCATGCCCCGACCTTCCAGAGCGCCCGTTCCCCCGGACGGATCGTGCGCGGTTCCCTGCCGACGCAGACCTCGAGCGGTCTGCCCCCCCGGTTGGTCACCGTCACGCCGTCCCGCCCGATGTCCACATACGCCGCCGCCCCCTTCCACACGATCGGGAACGCCAGCCGCGACCACGCCGCCGGAAGCCGCGGGGCGAACGTGAGCACGTCGGCCTGCATCGCCGTCCGCATCCCCGCGAAGCCGAACACGGCCATCTGCCAGACGGCGCCCGCGTTGGCGATGTGGATGCCCTCGGCGGCCCCGCCATGCTCGATGTCCAGGTCGATCGCCTTCGCCCTCTGCCAGAACTCCCACGCCTCGTCCGCAAGCCCCAGCCGGGCCGCGACGATCGCATGTACGCCGGCCGAGAGCGACGAATCGTGCGTCGTGTACGGCAGGTAATACTCCCACGCCCGCCGGACCTCCGCGTCGCTGAACTCGTCGGGAAACAGGGCCATCATCATCAGCACATCGGCCTGCTTGAGGCACTTGCTCCGGTAGAGCCGCTCCTGCGAGACCTGCGCGGCGAACGGCCGGCGGCGGTCGCGCCACAACCGATCGAAACGCGGCTCCGCGAGCCGGTCGAACCCCTCGCACTGCAGGACGAGCACGCCGTCATCGGCCCGCACAATCGGCAGCCCGCCGGCCAGCCCCCGCCAGCGCTCGCATTCCTCGACCGAGGCCCCCGCCGCCGCCCCGACCTCCGCGGCCGCATTCAGGGCGAAGGCGACCATCCGGTTCGTATACGCGTTGTTGTTTGAGATCGGCTTGTACTCGTCCGGCCCCATGACGCCCAGCAGATTCGCGCATTCCGCGGGCGGGCGGGCGTCGATCCGCTCCTGCCAGTAGCGCGCCGTCTCGACCAGCACGCGGGCCGCCGGGCCACGGAGATATTCCGCGTCCCCCGCCGCCCGGGCATAATGTACGAGGCCGTACGCCACGTCGGCCGTCACATGCACCTCGTGGTCCGCGTATTGCCAGTTCGGGCAGCACTCGTAGCCGGCCGCATCGGATTCCCACGCGTAGCGGGCGCCGCGGTAGCCGTACCGCGTCGCGTTCGCGATCGCCCCGTCGAGGCTCTGCACGCGGAAATCGGCCAGCGTCCGCGCCCGGGCCGGGTCCGTGTAGACGAAGAACGGCAGCAGGAACATCTCCGTGTCCCAGAAGAACCGCCCCCAGTACGCCTCGCCCGCGTAGCCCTTCGCATCGATCGCCACCCGCGGATCATCCGGCACGTGCGCCCGCAGCAAATGAAACAGCGACGCCCGCATCGCAAGCTGCGACTCGTCGTCGCCTTCGATGATCACGTCGCAGGCGTCCCACCGTTTTCGCCAGACGGCAGCGTGTTCTTCATGAAGCTGCTCGCAGGTCAGGCCGTGCGCCCCGGCCAGACATGCGGACGCCGTCGCGGGCCGCCGGTCGCGGCTGGTGGTTACGGCGGTACGCTTCTCGATGACGAGCTCGCCGCCCGCAGGAACGGAAAAACTCGCCGTCAGCCTCGCCGCCCGCGACCGCGCCTCCTGTCTCCAGGGCGCCTCGGACGGAAAAAGGCACGTGGCCATCTCGATATCGTCGCCCGCGTCCGTCCGCACGCGGCAGCCGATCCCGTTCGGCCCCGCAAACGCCAGGTCCACGCCGGAAAAATGATCGTACCCGTTGGTCCGGACATCCGCATCAATACCGGCCTCGACGGTCACGCCCATCGCATTCGCCGCATGCAGGCGCATCCGCTGCACGCACAAATGCGGGCGCGCCGCGCTGACGAACCGCTCGAATGTCACCGCCAGCTCCGCGCCCCGCCGCGTCTGCCAGCGAACCATTCGGGTCAGCGTCGCCGTATCGAGACACAGCTCCCGGCGGTAGTCGAGGATGCGGCAGGTCTCCATGTCCAGCCGCTCCCCGTCGATGATCGGCGCCATCCCGAGAAACCACGGCAGGTTGATCATCTCGTTGTTCAGCAGCGGATGGCGGCCGAAGATACCCGGCACGTACGTTCCCCACTTCACCTTCGTGTCGGGAAACGTCTCGCTCGTGACGTTCGCCGGCATCCGCGTGTAGCTCACGTTCTGCGGAGCCCCGGCCAGGTGCTCCTCCAGCGAGCCGCGAACGTGCAGGTAGCCGCTGCCGAGCGTGAAAAGCCCCTCGTAGGCCTTCGCGTGCTCGACGCGAAACGGCGACTCGACAATCGACCAACCGTCTCTCATATCACCTCACCCACCCCGTGTGGAGTGCGGCCTCTCCGAGGCCGCTGTACCCGCCGCGTCGGGAATCCCTTCTCGACGCAGGAAACGCCGCGGGGATTCTCATTCGTCACAGCACTACCCCCGAGCAACGAGGCACGTCGACCTCCCGCACCGCGCCTCCGACCTGCAGCCTCGCCCTCTTCGCCTCGCCCGGGTTGACCACCACGATCCGATCGCCCCGCTTCGATGCGTGCACCCCCGGCGTCAGCGGCCGCGCCGGGATCTCCACGCCGAAGAACCGGTGCACCGCCAGAATCGCATCAGCGCTCGGGGCGCAGCCGAGGACCATCACCGTGCCCCGGCCCCGCTTCTCATGGTACCCCGTCGTGTATGTCCGCCCGACGGCCAGCTCCATGAACCGCCGCTGGTCCTCGTCGATCCGCCACGGAAGCTGCTCCGCCGTGATCGGCGTCCCCGGCACCGTCCGATACGCAAAGACGGCCCTGTTCGTCACAAACCCGAGCGAGGTCCGCAGGTTCTCCGCGAACGGGTGGCTCGTGCCGTCCGGCCGGGCGCAGCCGTCGATCAGCCGCTGAAACAGGACCAGGTTGCCGCCTTCCTCGACGTACCGCCACAGCCGCGAGGGCTCTTCCACGTCGCCGGCCACGAAGAGCAGGCGTGGCGGCTCGAAATCGTGATCGACGTCGACGAAGTCGTACTCGATCCCCATGTCGTGAAGCACGCCGAACAGCGGATCGTCGGCGTCGCGTTTCATGATCTGTGCGATCTGGTGATAGCGCCACGACCACGTGACGGCGCACGACGTCTCCGGCGGCGGCGCGTGCTCGAGCCGCTTGAACGCCTGGATTGCCTCCGCAAACACCTCGCCCAGCTCCGGACGGATCACGCCCCGCTCGTTGATCGGCGCCCCGCTCCAGTTGTCGCGGTTCGCAAGCATGTACCAGTTCCATCCGCGAACCCCGCTGGCCAGCGCCGTCCACGCCGTCAGCCGGTAGTGGTCCGGCGTGTAGTTGCGGTCCGGCATCCCGTGCCAGATCCCGCTGCCGAACTCGGCGATGTACGGAAACCTCGTCACCGCCCGCAGCAGCCGCAGCCGCTCCCGGAAGTACCGGTAATCCTTCCGGCACTCGTTCGAAGGATACGGGTCGATGCCGTAGATGTCCGCCAGGTCCGCCAGGTCGCGCCAGTTCTGCGCATCCACGCCGGGCCAGGTGTTCAACACGATCGGCACGTCGCGGTCGTGCTTGCGGTATTCGGCCACCACCCACTGCGCGTAGCGCGTCGCGAGGTCGTATCGATACTGACAGCCGTCCCGGAAGCGACGGTCGTCGCCGATCGGCGCCAGCGTCGGAATCGCTTCCGTGAAGTCGCCGTACGCCGTGCCCCACGCGGCATTGAGCCGGTCGATCGTCCCGTACCGCCCCCGCAACCAGTCGGCAAACCCGATATCCTCCCCGTAGAAGTGGAGCATCGGGTCGATCTCGTTGTCGGCCTGCACGGCGATGATGAGCTTGCCGAGGCGCGGCTGCAGCGCCTTCATGACCGCCGCGATCCAGCCCGCCGCCTTTCGCTGAAACTCCGGATGCAGCTTGTGGCAGCGAACCGCGTGGTCGGGGACGCCCATGTTCCGCCACTCGGAGTAGATATACGGCCCGGGCCGCGCGAACAGCTTGAACCCGTGGCGGTCCACGGCGTCCAGGAACGCATCGAGCAGCGAAAAGTCATAAACGCCCTCGCGCACCTCATGGAATTGCCAGGGCACATACGTCGCGACCACCTCGACGCCCAGCGACTTCGCCGCATCGAGAATCTCATCCCAGTATCGCTGCTGCAACCGCCAGTAGTGGATTTCACCGCCAACCAAAGGTCACCCGTATCGGATTGCGGATTGGTCGAACGACTGACCCTCGCAGTCCGCGGTCCGAAATCCGCAATCTGAAATCAGAAGATTCTCTGTTCGAGGTCGTCTGCAAAGTACACCGGTCCGATCATCCCCCCGCCGCCGCGCCAGTCCCGCACGTGGAAAACGATGTCATGATAGCCCGGCCCCAGCGAGACCGCGAAGTCCCGGGGAATGTCCCGCGTCCCGTCCCACGTCCCGTCGCGCGGGCCCGCCTCGCCGATCCGCCGCCCGTCGATGAGGATCTCGTAGTAATCGCCCACCGTCTCGCAACGCAGGATCCGCTCGCCGCCCGGGTACGCCACGCGCGTGCGGAATGTCGCCCACCCCTCGAAGATGTTCCGCCCGCGGTTCACCAGCGGCGTATCGCACTTCACCGCAACCCAGTGGCGCCCGTCGAGCGACATCTCCCAGTCCTCCAGCACGATCGACGTGCCCACCAGCGGGCCGATCTCCGGCGCCTCGCCCGTGCGGGCCTCCAGAATCCGCCAGAGCTCGCGTCCGGCCGGCGTGTCGTGGCGGAACGCCGAGACGACCCGCCGCCGGCCCTCGCTCATGAACTCGATCACCAGCGGTGCCCGCCGGATCGGCGTGGTGCATACGTTCCATGCCTCAACGAGCACACGCGTCCCCTCGCACCGCTCCAGCACGCGCCCCGAGTACAGATCGAACGCGCACTCCTCCTCGATCAGCCGCACCGGCAGCGACTCGTCCAGCACCTTCACCACCGGACTCCACCACTGGAACTCCGGACACTTCCACTGGCCCTTCCTCGGCCCGATGATCGGCCCGCTCGGCTCGGGGATCTCCCGCGGCTCCCCGGGCCGATCCGTGTGCCAGGCCCACTGCTCCGGCGTGTACTTCAGCCGTCCGTCGGCGGTGTAGAGCCCCGTCGGCGACGGCGGGTGATCCCGGATCACCGTAATCACGTACCCCGCCTCCGGCAGATCGCGGGCGAGCATCCGGATCTGCTGCCGTCGCACCGCCAGCGCCGTATCGTACGGCCCTTCCGGCATCGCGTGCGCGTGAAAGCCCTCGCCGATGAGCAGCGGTTTCCTCAGTTTGCCCCGCACCCGCTGCGCGTAGTACCGCAACTGGATGTGGCTCAGGTACACGTGCTCGTCGTGGAAGTCTCCCGTCCGCTCGGCACAGAGCCAGCCGCTGTTGTCCAGCACGAGGCAGCCCGGGATCATCCCGTGCGCCAGATCGACCAGCTCCCGGCCCAGCTCCGGCGCAACGCGGTCGTTCTCGCAAGTCAGCGTCCGCAGGATCACGCAGGAGTACGGGCGATCGAGCCGGAAGAACTCCTCATACTCGCGGACGATCGAGCGGTCGGTCAGCGGCGCATCCCAGACGGGATACTCCTGCCACACGAACATCCCCATCTCCTCGCAGAGCTGATAGTAGCGCTCCGGCGGGACCCAGAGACAGAACTTGATGAGGTTGAAGCCGAGCGACTGAAGGTCCGCGATCTCGCGGCGGATCTGCGCCTCCGACGGCCACGGCTGCTCCAGCTCCGGGTAGAAGCCCCAGTGCAGCACCCCGCGCACCCGGAACGGCCGCCCGTCCACCAGCAGTTGCGTGCCCCGCGTGGATGCCCGCTGCGGCGCCGGCGGCTTCACCGGCGTCGGCGACGTGAGAATCTCCACATCCCGGGCCCCCGCCCAGCGAACACCCAGCACGGGGAGAAACCCGTTCGTGGTATGGAGCCGGTCCACGCACCGGACCTCCAGCTCGTTCTCGTCGCGCAGGGCGTGCGTGATCTCGAACTCGAACGGCGTCCATGCGCCCAGATGGGTGCCGATCACCTGGCCGTTGACGAACACGCTCGCCTCGGTGCCGGCCGCCCCCACCCGCACCCACGCCCGCGGTCCCGGCCGCGCGAAACTCATCCGTATGCTCCGCGGCGCGGCCGGCGCGGGCATGGCAGTACGGATCGACGTCGTCATCGGGATACCTGCACCAAAGGCGGCACACGCGCCGGCTACACCGTCGGCCGGCATCGGGCGGCAATAGAGAGCCGCGCGACCCGCCCACCGGCAGATCGCGCGGCTTCTTTAGCACCCGTCCGGTCTTCACCGGTCACGCCTCAGCGCCGATCACGGCGTATCGCGTGGCCCTTGCTTGCGGCCTCCTTGCGATTCCTCCGATCACAGGCACTTGGCCGGCCGGTTCGGACCGTTGAAGCAACCCTGCAGGATACCGAAGTCCGCCAGGTCGACATCGCCGTCGTCCTCCGAATCCACACAGGCGCATCGCACATCGCTCGGCTCCTTGGCCGGTCGGTTGGGGCCGTTGAAACAGGCCTGGAAGACATTGAAGTCCGCCAGGTCCACATCATTGTCCCCGTCCAGGTCCTGCGGCGGCTTGTTGCACGCCGGACCGATCGCGACCAGCTTGCCGTTCTCGCGGTTCGTGTAGTAGATGTGCTGCGGCGCAACACCCGGCGTCAGCGGACCAAGCTGCGGACCGCCGTGCGTGTCGTAGAACCAGTCCACCATGCCCGTGTCGAACGCAAAGATCTGCGGGCTCAGCGGAACGTTGGACGACGCCGACGTCGCCTCCTGGCGCCACGCCCATCCGTACACGGCGGACATGAACTGCGCCGGATCGATGAACGCGGTCGCCGTCTGGGTCCCGTCAACCGTAACCGTCACGCTCTGGTTGATCAGGTCGAACGCGTACTCGATATGCTGCCACGTGCCGGCCGTCAGCGGAACCCACGGGCCGCCATTGCCCACCGCGTTGATGCTCTTGTTCGAATCCCACTGCATGGCATACCAGGCGGTCTCCTGGGCGTCGTACCAGACGTTGTCCGTCAGGTCGCCGCGATACTGGTCCCAGCTCACCGTCACCACGTTGTCCGTGGTGGTCGGCATGGCCAGCATGCCCTTGATGCCCTTTGTGCCACCGCAACTGCCGTTCGGCTGAATCAGCACGACATTGCCATGGCCGCCGGACGTCGGGTCGGCCGCGATCTGGACGGGAGTCCCCTGGCCGCCGGTCCCGTAGTTGTCGTCCTGCCAGTTGTTGGCATCCAGGCTGCCCGTGCCGCCCGGGTTACCCTGCCCGGCCATGTTGCCCACGGTGTAGCCCTCGAAGCCGGCCGTATCGAAAACGATGCCGCTCACGTCGCCGACAATCTGGAAGTTGTCCACGAGCAGCGGGCTATCCTGATAGTCCAGGCACGAGGTAATGAGCGTGCCGTCCGTGAGGTTCGCCGCGTAGACGAAGGAGTCCACGAGCGGCCCCCGGTTCGGGTCGTTGTTCCCGCGCGTCCCGAGGACCATGATGCTCTTGCCGGAAGAGCTCTTATAGAGCCCGCCCAGCAGGCGCTGGTCGCCGTAGTACGGCGTGAACTGGTAGTACCCGTCCGACTCAGGCGTGCCGGGGCTGCCGGGCGTACCCGGAATCTGCCCGGTGATGACGAGGTTGTCGATCCAGCACACCTCAGGCCCGCTGCCGTTGCCCGCATCGTGCGCAAGACCGATATACCAGCCGACGAACTCATTGATCCCGGTGATCGTGATATCGGTATCCACGGCCACGCCGTCATACCACGACGACGCCTTGCCCGAGAAGGCGTTCCACTGCATCGTAAGATTGGTCCAGCGGTCCTTGATCGTCGCAGCGGAACCGGCCCCGGCGTTCCAGCCGTTGGGCATCGTCCCGTTGATATCCCACTGGAGGCCGTAGAGCGGGTTATTGCCGTCGGCCCACCACCAGAGATTCTCGTTCGGCTCCGACGCGCTCTCGCGATAGACGTCGAAGCTCACCGTGATGATCGTGTACCCGGCCGCGATCGCATCCGCGAGGGCGTGCTCCATGCTCGATACGTCGCCGCTCGCGTCAGCGACTTCCAGCCGCACGGCCTGATTGCCTTCGACCTGGTTGCCGCCGGTCGCATCCACGACCTGCGGCGCAATCCCCGTGCCCGCCTGGGCGCCGACCCAGCCGTCCTGACCGTTCAAAGCACCAAGCGTGAACTTGGGCGCCTCAAACCCCTCGGAATCGTAGAGAACCACCACCGGCCCCGGAGGTCCCGGCTCCACGTACGGCCGAATGTTCTTATACCGGATGATCTTGCCTTCCGAACCGCCGGCAAGCAGGTCGGTGCCGTTGAAATCGACCGCGGCAAAGTCATAGAAGCCGTCGCCCCAGCCCGCGAGCGGACGGTAGCCGACCGCTCCCGTGCCGTCCAGATTCCACGCATGGAACGGGAACGTGTCCGCGTCCGGATACGCATGCGTCACGAGCCGCCCGATGCTCTCGAAGTAATCCACGTGGCTGCGGCCCGTACTGCCGCCCGGCATCGTCCACGCCAGCGAGGCCGTAATGCTCGCGCCGGTCGTGTCCACCATGACCGCGTTCATCGCACGGTCCACGTTGTAGTACAGCCCGTGCTTGCCCGCGCCGAACGCATTGGGCACCAGCGTCATCTGCCCGTTCGACCCGGTGCCAATCGCGAGGCTGCTGCTGCCCAGGACCGCGCCGGTGGCGCTGTCGAGCGCGTAGAACTGCGTCGTGCCGCTCACCGGGTTTCCGAGGATGAAGAGCTTGCCGTCATAAAGCACCGGCGTGATGTCCGCCTCCGCCGACGGGATGGGCGTCTCCCACACCTGCACACCCGTCGCCTTGCTCAGCGCGATCGCCACCGGGCCCGCGCCGGTCACCCCCAGCACGTAGCAGCGCCCGCTCGCCCCGCCGTCGCCCACGACAACGCTCGTGTGCCGAAACGTGCCGAGGCCGATAAGCGTCGAACCGTCCGTCGTACCCTTCCACCGGAGCACGCCCTTCGGCGAGAATGAAGCGACCCGCGCCGTCCCTCCGGTGCCCCCGCCGGTGCTGCTTCGGAAGTACAGGTTGCCCGCTTCGTCGAACGTGATCGAGCCCCGGCCGCCCAGCCGGTCGAGACCGATCTCGGCAGAGCGAAGATCGACCTCCCAGTCCTTGACCGCCCCGGCGTACCATTTGTCACTGAACTTGATCGACGGGTCCGCCGACGACTGCGTCCCGTAGATGTTGCTGTGGACTGTGCCCCACGGCCTGGCTACCTCGTCCGCGACGACCGCGGCGCACCAGGCGCCCGCCGCCGCCAGACACAACAGAGACAAACCCGTTCGCCACTTCTTCATCGGCCACCTCCTCAAAAAAAGATCCGAAGTCTCCTGGACTCACTGAAAGCCATGCGCCTCTCGCCACGATGGCGGGGGCGTCGGCCTGCTTCTGTTCTTCACCGTCCTCTGTGTCCCGCCCGTCAGTTCAACCTCCAGCCCTTGCGGTTCTTGATCGTGTTCGGCCACTTGTGGAAGCACGTGTAATACGCCGGGTCGATGTCCCGCAGTTCCGGATGGCTGGCGTTGGGACTCTTGCCATTGTAGTTGTCATCCCAGGCCCCCGAAGCCAGCGGATAGGTCGTCTTGGTAAACCGCGTCTGTTCGTTGATGTCGAGGGCGTTCTCCGACGCGCCCATCTGGATGAACGTGTGCTCCCCGCCTCGCCAGAAGAACTTGTCCCCCGTCCGCAGGCCCCGCAGTTTCCCCGCCCGGTAACGATCCGACATGTCCACATAGGCCGGCCGTACGCTGGAATCCCGGAACAACACCTGCGATCCCGGATGCTGCCTCGTCCCGTGGCGCCAGGCCACGCCGTTCGAGCCCCAGTAGGGATCGTCAAACCGGTTGGTCAGCAGCGCCTGGGCGCAGAACCCATGGGCCCACGTCCACCAGCCGTCCGTCGCCATCACCAGGTTGCTCGGCCGGCGGTCGAAGCTGAAGTCCATATCGCCCGTAAACGTCCCGCCGCCGTAGGCGCTGAAAACCACGTTGATGGCGTAACTGTAGTCCGCGCCGTACGTGGGCCCCCCGCCGCGCGGCACCGGCGCCAGCGACGTCGGATACCGGAACGACCACGCAACGCCCCGCTGTTGATTGATCGGATCGGGCTTGCGGTCCGACGGGCAATAGCCGGCGTTGAAGTCCTGCGTGTACTTGCGGACGAACAGGATATCGACCCAGGTCGCCATCCAGCCGAAGTGAGCGAGGCTCGTGTCATTCGCCACGTTCCCGTCGTCATGGGCAGGATAGGCTTTGTACTCGTTGTAGCACATCGTCAACCCGATGCCGAGCTGCCGCAGATTGGACCCGCACTGGACGAACTTGGCCTGCTGGCGGGCGCTGGCCAGCGACGGCAACAGGATGGAAACCAGCAGCGCGATGATCGCCACAACGACCAGCAGCTCGATCAGCGTAAATGCGTCTCTCGTTTGTCGGTGCGTTCTCATGGCCGTCCTCGCTGTCCTGCAGATCCCCCGCTCCTTGCCGGCGGGGAACCGTGTGATCTTCGTGACCTTCTTCCGCGTCCGCCCGCACCCGTGCGCTACCGGGGGATCGCGGCCCCAACCTCTTGGCTTCCGCACTTCGGGCACGTCGGGATCATCGGCGGCCTCGGCGGGTCGCCGGACAGAGGCGGCAGGAAGATGTTGCCGCACTTGTGGCACTCCGCCATCGCCCAGGCCTCCTGCTTGCCGCACTTCGGACACTTGTACGGCGGCACGTCCGACACCTCCAGCGCCACGTTCGACTGGGCCCCGCATGCGCGACACATGACCAGGGCGTTGTAACTGGTCCGACTCGTGATGTCGTTCGCCGCCCCGCGTGACCGCACGACGTAGATAACCACCGCCGCGAGGATCAACGCGATCGACGTACCGATTTTGGCCGACTTGCTCACGACACGCCCGCCATCCGAACAGACCCATCCTGGATGTGGTCAGCCCGCCTTCCGGAGGCGCTCAGGACTTGCAGACCCGAACGGACACATCCTTCGTATGCCGTTCTGCCCGACGCCGCCGGCGACGAGCCTGCACGCACGGGGCCGCGACAGGACGACAGCCACGGGCCGGTACGCGCGAACCTCGCACCCGAAAGGCCAGAAGCCCGCTGACTCTCTAGCTCACTATATACTCTATCACACCGGCCGCCCAGTTTCGTAGAGCGATTTGCGTCTTTTTTTTCCTGGATTGCGCCCGATCGGCGAGCCGCATGCGATAACCCAAGTTACCGAACGGGATTCCGCGCTCGGCGCCGGTAGGCGGTCGGACAAGTATCCAGCTCTTTCCGGAAGAGCTCGGCCAGTTGTTTTTGTGACGTAAATCCAGATGCGGCAGCGACTTCGGAAATAGACATGCCCGTTGTCGCCAATAGCTCCTTGGCCCTCTCCAATCTCAGACGTCGGATCTCCTCAAGCAGGGACCGGCCCAGCAGGCGCCGGCTTGCCTTTTCCAGCGTTCGCCTCGCCACCGGCACCGCGCGAAGCACATCCGCCACCCGGACGCCGTCGCAGGCGTGCTCCCGCAGGTACTGAAACGCCGCGGCGATCATCGGATCCTCGGCGGCGAACATGAACGACGACTGCCGCTTGACCACGCCGCGCGGCGCGACCACGATCGGCTCGTCCGGTATTCCCTTCTCGCCCTCGATAAGCCGCCGAAGAAGCGCCGCCCCCTCATACCCGATGCGCCGGGCGTTCAGGTCCACGCTGGAGAGGGGGGGATTGGAGAAGTCGCAGATCAGTTCATCGTTGTCGACCCCCACGATGGCGAAGTCCTGCGGCACGCGATAGCCGATCCGGGTGCACAGGTGGATCACACTTGCGGCACGAACGTCATTGGCGGCAAAGATCGCGGCGGGCCGGGGCAGCGTCGCCAGCCACTGCTCGATGTGGCTCATCTCCACGCGGTAGTTTTCCTCGCGGTCATCCTGAAAGACCGACGGGTAGATATTGACTTCGAAATGGGCCGCCTCGATCGCCCGGCAGAAGCCGGCGCACCGCTTGTCGGAGTACCACAGACCGCGATAGCCGCAATAGGCAAAGTGCCGCACGCCGCAGGAGAGCAGGTGTTCCGCCGCCAGGCGCCCCACCTCCTCGTTGTCGGGCATCACGCGGGGCCCGGGACCGCGGTGAACGTCGGCGATCGCCACCCAGGGCACCTGCGCCCGCAACGGAAGGGGGGGCATGTCGCCCTTCGACTCGATGGCGATGATCCCGTCGCACGGCCCCAGACGGGAAAGCAGGCTCGAACTGCTGATCCGCCACGGATCCGTCGTGAACCGCCAACCGGGACACGTGCGGCCGAAGTCGGCGATCCCACGCAGGACTTCACGTCCGTAATGAAAGCTCGGCAGAATGAGCACGCCGATCTGTCGTTCGCGCCTCATCGCAATGATCCCGGCCGCCGCCGGCCACAAATGGGAAGCGGCCGTCACGAAGCCACACTACCGCGTCTCGGCCAGGGTCGCAATCGCATCAACCGTCGTCCGACGGCAAGCGCGGCCCGGCCTGGTCTGTTCCCATAGTACCGCGGTTTCCGCTCGCGGCGGTACGCCCATGCGGCGCGGACCACATCGCCACGACGTGGTTCGCAACCCGCCCGACGACGCGCCGTGTCCTGTTCGGGCGGATACGGGGGGTTGGCAATGCGGCCCCTTGCTGCGTATCGTCTCCGGAACGTATTGTGTCCGGAGTAAGGGCAGAAGACGTGGAATGCGAATACCCATGCAATCGTCCCCCCTTGCGGCAGGGGCCTTTTGTTGCGCTGCCGCTCGGGGCCGTCCGCCCGCTCGGGTGGTTGCGGGATCAACTGGTCCTGCAGGCCGACGGCCTGGCCGGTCATCTTGACGAGGTCTGGCCGGACCTTACCCGCTCGGCGTGGCGCGGCGGCGACGGTGACGGCTGGGAACGCGGACCGTATTACCTGGACGGTCTCGTGCCCCTGGCCTGGGTGCTGCGCGACCCGCGGCTCATCACGAAGGCGACGGCGTACATGGAATGGGTCCTGGCGAGCGGGCGGCCGGACGGATGGTTCGGCCCCGCCGGAAACGCCGACCGCTGGCCGCTGGCCGTCGCCATGAAGGCCCTTACGCAGTATCACGAAGCAACTGGCGACCCGCGCGTACCGACGCTCCTGCGAAACTACTTCCGCTACCTCGAGCAATCACCGCCCGATTGGCCGGAGACGGAGTGGCGAGGCGTCCGCGCCGCCGAGAACGCCCTCACCGCCTATTGGCTCTACAACCGCACAGGCGAGGCCCCTTTCCTGACGGTCGCCCGGACCATTCGCGCAACGAGCTTCGACTGGGCGTCGTTCTTCCTGGATTTCCCGTATCCGCTGCACGCCATTCCCAGGCCCTTCCGGTTTCTCCATCAGACGCACGTCGTGAACCTGGCGATGGCCATCCGCGCGCCGGGGCTCTGGTACGTGCTGACCCAAGACGAACGCTACCGCGAGGCGGTCTATCGCGGCATCGCCGCCCTTGACGAACATCACGGCCAGGTCGGCGGGCGCTTCAGCGGGGACGAGCACCTCTCCGGCCGGCACCCCAGCCAGGGCACCGAGCTCTGCGCCGTGGTCGAGTACATGTTCTCCCTCGAGATCCTCATGGAAACGCTCGGCGACGCGGCGTTCGCCGATCGGCTCGAAATGCTTGCGTATAACGCCCTGCCGGGTACATGCACGCCGGACGGATGGGCCCATCAGTACGATCAGCAGGCCAACCAGGTGCTCGTGTCCGTTGCCCCGCGCCGCTGGAGCAACAACGGCGACGACTCGAACATCTACGGGCTTGAGCCGAACTTCGGCTGCTGCACGGCCAATATGCACCAGGGCTGGCCGAAGTTCGTCGCCCACATGTGGATGGCTACCGGAGACGGCGGGCTTGCGGCGATCGCCTACGGGCCGAGTCGCGTGACCGCGAAGGTGGCCGGGGGCGTCGAGGCCGTGATTTCGGAGGAGACCGACTACCCGTTCGACGGCCGCATTCGGCTGACGGTGGAGGTCCAGCGCCCGGCGTCATTTCCGCTTCATCTCCGCATTCCGGCGTGGGCGGACGGGGCCACCGTGACGATCGGCGACGATACCGTCGGCGTCACCCCCGGCGCCTTCACGGTGCTGAATCGTACGTGGAAACCGGGCGAGGTCGTGACGCTGACGCTGCCGATGCGGTTGCGAACGGAAACCCGCTACAACAACTCGATCTCGATCCTGCGCGGCCCGCTTGTTTTCTCACTCAAGATCGGAGAACGATTCGTTCCGCTCAAGAGACATCACGAGAGCCTGCCCGCGATCGATTGGGAAGTCCACCCGACCACGCCGTGGAACTACGGCCTGGTGCTTGATCGGACGGCACCGCAGCAGGACATTTCCGTGGCAACGCGGCCGGTCGGCAGGATCCCCTTCGCACAGCAGGATGCCCCCGTAGTCCTGCAGGCCCGGGGTCGGCGCATACCGCAATGGCAGCTCGTCGACAACTCGGCGGATGCCCCGCCGCTCAGTCCCGTCGCCTCCGCCGAGCCGATCGAAACGGTGGAACTGATCCCGTACGGATGCACGCGGCTGCGCGTGACGGAGTTCCCGGTCACGAGAGAGTGATCCCGCGGCCCGGGCCTCGTCTGCAACTCCATCGGGAGGCATCCCGCCCGCCGGCCGTGCGGCGCGGCCTCGACCGCCGACGCGACGACAAACAAGAACGAGCCCCGGTCGTCGAAACGGCCGGGGCTCGACATCCAGACTCTGATTCGGTCGGCTTGTTCCGCTCCCCGGCTCAGCGGCGGCGGCGAATGACCGCCAGGCCGCCCAGCGCGAGCAGCGCCAACGATGCCGGCTCGGGCACCGCCGTGATCACGAAGTTGTCGATCCAGGCCACCTCGGGACCGGTGCCGGTCGCCTCATCATGGCCCAGATAGATCGACCAGCCCGTCAGCGCGGTGATGTCCGTGATCGGAATCCCATTGTCAACCAGGTTGCCATCGTACCACGAATACGCCTTCAACTGCTGGAAGTCCCACACCATCGTTACGTTGGCATAGCGCCCGGTGATGGTCACGGCCGAACCGGCGCCCGGATTCCAGCCGTGCGGCAGGGTCTGGCCCGGGTTGCCCACGGCGGCGTCCCACTGCAGGCCGTACGTCGGCGTACCGGCGTCCCACCACCACCACCACAGGTTCGACAGCCAGGGACTCTCCTCGCGGTAGATATCGAAGCTCACCGTCACGATCTGGCCCGCAAGACTGATCGCCGGGATCGCGTGATCCATGGACGAAGAGGCCCCCTGAACATCGGGGATCTCGAGGCGAACGGCCTGCTGCCCGAGGACGGGGTCGGGGGCGCCCACCACCATCGGCGCCGCTCCGCCACCGCCACCGCCGGCAGTCCAGGCGTCCTGCCCCGCCAGAGGACCGGTGGCGAACGTCGGCGCCTCAAAGCCGTTCGAGTCGTACAACGTTACGGCTGAGGCGGCGCCCGCCAGGCCAAGGACGACCAGCCCCAGCGCCATCGCGGGAACGATACGGAATCTCATTGCTTTTTCCTCCTTTTGAAACCTGTTTGCCATTTGCGGGGCGATACGTGACTCGCCTCGCAACGTGATCCCCTCGCGAAACCCCGGAGCGCTCGCCGCGCGCCGACAAATCCCGCCGGCCCGCGTTGCCTTTCCGCTCCTTCCCAGGTGAATCTTATCTATCTTGCCTCAGCTTACCGCCGCGAGAACAGGCAGTCAAGCAAAATCCGCCGAATTCCTTCATTCCTCGCCGGTCGAGAGCCCCTCACCCGGAAAGTCCGCCGCAGCGGACCTCGACGGCGCCAGTCGTAAATGTCTAACTGACGTTCGCGAAAGGGGTAACGTCGCGAATCGCCTACCGCCGTTTCGCCGTCCTGCCTGTCCGCCGAGCGATGGGTGGCCACACACCGGCATGCGCGTATGGCGTTCCGCGCCCGCGTTCGATATGCTTGGCACCGCTCGTAACTGGCAGAAAGGCGTGACCTATGGCTCGATTCTCCTGTTTGCCCGCCGTGGCGTTCGTGTGCGTGATGTGTCTGAGCGGCGTCGCGAAAGCGCTGGATATGAAACTGGATCGCGACGACATGATGATTACGAAGGACGCGAAAGTGGAGCAGGCGGTCTATCGCATCGTCGACGCCCGCGACGACGGCGCCGTACGGATCGAAGGCGACGGTATCACCGTGGACTTCCAGGGCGCCGAACTCGTCGGCTGCAAGGACGACCAGCTTCCCGACAGCTACGCCGGCAAAGGCATCGTGCTTCGCGGCAGGAACATCACGCTCAAGAACGCGAAGGTCCGCGGCTACAAGGTCGGCATCCTGGCGGTCGAATGCCCCGGACTGCTGATCGAGGACATCGACGTCTCGGGCAATTACCAGAAGCACCTGCTCTCCACGCCGGAGGCGGAGGACGGCAGCGACTGGATTTTCGGTCACGAGAACGATCAGGGCCAGTGGATGACGAACTACGGCGCGGGCCTCTACGTCCAGCGCGCCGACAAGGTCGTTATCCGCCGCGTGCGGGCACGGCACGGACAGAACGGTATCTGCATCGACCGCGTCAACGACTCAAAGATCTACGACAACGACTGCTCGTTTCTCTCCGGCTGGGGTTTCGCGATGTGGCGGTCGAACCGCAACGTGATCTCGCGAAACGCCTTCGATTTCTGCGTCCGCGGGTACAGCCACGGCGTGTACAACCGCGGGCAGGACTCGGCGGGCATCTTCATGTTCGAGCAGAACTGCGACAACGTCATCGCCGAAAACTCCGCCACCCACGGCGGCGACTGCTTCTTCGGCTTTGCCGGGCTCGAGGCGCTCGGAGACAAACCGGCCCCCGAACCCGGCTTCGATTACAAACGCCGCGGCAACAACGACAACCTGCTCATCAACAACGACTTCTCCTACGCCCCCGCTCACGGCATCGAAATGACCTTCTCCTTCGGAAACAGGTTCATCGGCAACCGGCTGGTCGGCAACGCAATCTGCGGCGTGTGGGGCGGCTACTCCCAGGACACGCTCATCGCCGGCAACACGATCGAGAACAACGGCGAGATGGGCTACGGGCTGGAGCGAGGCGGCATCAACATCGAGCACAGCGTCAACAACGTGATCGAGTACAACCATTTCAAGGACAACCGCTGCGCCATCCACATCTGGTCCAACCCCAACGCCGATTTCCAGAAAAAACCCTGGGGCAGGGCCAACCCCAGCGACGCGAAGAACAACACGATCGCGTACAACACGTTTGACGGCGACAAGCTCGTGCTTCACCTGCGCAACGCCCCGAACACGAAGCTGATCGGCAACAAGATGGTCAACGTCGGCAAGGAAATGGACGTCGATGAGATCAGCAGGCCCGCGATCTCCGAAGGCCGCCCCCAGGCATGGCAGCCCCCGAAGTACCCGGTTTACGGCGACACGCGCCCGGTCGGCGCCCGAAAGCACCTGTACGGCCGCGAGCACATCATCATGACCGAATGGGGACCGTACGACTACACCGACCGCGTGGCGATTCCCGCCAGGGTTTCCGGCGGAGAGAAAGCCACGTTCCAGGTGCTGGGCCCCTCCGGAACGTTCCGGGTGACCCGGGTTACCGGCGACGTGGACGTGTCGCCCCGGAACGGCAAACTCCCGGCGCGAATCGTCGTCTCGGCGCCGAAGGAAGGTCTCCACCCGTTTTCCGTTCACATCGACGCCGACGGCAAGCCGCTCACGGTGCACGGCACGCTCCTGCGGACCCGGTGGGACGTCAAGTACTTCCAGTGGAAGCCGCAAGACGACCCCCGCGAGCATCAGGACAAGTGGCAGGCGCTCATCGCCGGGCCGCCCGCCGACGCCCTTCAGACAGACTCACTCGATCTGAAATGGGGCTTCGGGGCGCCGACGCCCAAGCTCAAGCAGGACCACTTCGGAACCGTGGCGACGACCCGAATCAAGCTCCCGGCCGGCAAATACAGGATCTGGACCGTTTCCGACGACGGCATTCGGGTGTGGATTGATAACAAACGGGTCATCGACGACTGGACCTGGCACCCGCCGAAGGAAAACGCCACGACGCTCGACCTGACGAGCGGTTTCCATACGGTGAGGATCGAACACTTTCAGATTGACGGCTACGCCCAGCTCCAGTTCCGCATAGAGCCTGCGCCGTAACCCGCGCCCGAGTAACGGGATGGAAGACAAACATTGGCAATCCGGACCCGCTGCTTGCCCGGCACGTGGCCGCGCGAACCGCCGACCGCTGAGTCGAGGAAAGCAGCGCGATTGGCAAATGTTTACGGGACCCGACGCGTCAGCGAGCGGTCCGCTGCTCGCGCATCGCACGGAATAATGGCACGCAATCCAGCGCCCGGAGCGTGTTTTCGTCGGCGATAGAGCTAGGCCCCGCGGCGGCAAGCCGGTATACTTGTACATACCGGGCGTTTCCTTGGGGGGGGTGTGAGGGGGATGAATCGGTACGAGCTGCAAATCATAGTTGGAGGTGCATGGTGGTAACGAAGCACATGACGGCTGCCTTTCTCTGCGTGTGCGCCCTGGCGGCGCCCTTCGCTGCCGGGCAAGCGGTTACTACGCAGCGGCCCAGGGCCCTGCTCATCAACTTCGATCCCATCATCGAGAGTCGGTCCAACCACCGGCTCCATGTGGTCGGTGGCTGGAACGACCCCACCACGCTGACCAACGGGTATATCAGCGACTTCGCGACGTACAGCCACGGCATCCTGCTCTATCGTCTGACCCGCGTGGTGAATGCCGACGTGTGGCCCATCAAGGAAGACGGCTTCCGCTATACGGACGAGTCGTACCTGCAGTGCCTGGCTACGTGGTCCGGCTGGCACACGCCGGACATGTCCGACTACAAGGCCAAGGCGCGGGACTACGACCTCGCACGCAAGGTCGATTCCGGCGAGATCGACGAAGTCCTCGACCACAGCGGGCCGTACTTCGGCGGATACGAGACGCGCATGATCGGCCGCGGCGGCTACTGGTGCAATTCGCCCGCGCTGACGCGGGTCGCCTGCTCGAAGATCTTCATCCACTCCGTCTTCAACTATGAGCGCGGCGTCGGCGAAATGCTCGAGGACTTCGGCCACCGCACCGAGTCCATCATGTGGCACGTGTACGGAAGCTGGGAGGCCCAGCCGACGCACGCCTGGAATCGCTTTACGCTCTACGACAAGGAAATCCCCGGCGAGGCGGCCTGCGGAAACGTCCACTACGCGCCGAACAGCCAGTCCGACTACGACTGGGGCAACACCACCTACGTCTGGAGCTACTGCGACGACTGGCTCTACAACTACCCGAACCTGCAGGGCACCCGGAAATGGGTGAACTGCTCCGAGTGGGGAAACGGCGACATCCGCGCGCACCACCGGTGGTGGTTCAACCACATCCCCCACGTCGCCGGTTCGCTCACGGAGTACGGCATGACCCGCCTGAACAACTGGTGGGAATACCTGCAGAACTTCAACGCCCATCCCGAGAGCGGCGGCGACTTCGCGCCGGGCGGCGCTGCGCCGCCGGCAACGCCCTATCCCACCGCCGGCCTGCGGATCACCACGAACACCGCCGACGAATGGGCTCCGAAGGTCAACGCCTCCGGACGCATGGTCTGGCACGGCTGGGACGGCAACGACTTCGAAATCTATTCCGCCTGGGCGAACGGCTCCGGCTGGGTCCGCATCACGAACAACAGCTTCAACGACGAGGACCCGAAGATCAACGCCTCCGGACGCGTCGTCTGGCAGGGCTTCGACGGGCAGGACTATGAGATCTTCTCCGCCAACGCCGACGGCTCCGGCCTGGTCCAGATCACCAGCAACACCACGAACGACTGGCATCCGGCGATCAACGACCTCGGCCGGATCGTCTGGGAATCCTTTGACGGGACCGACTACGAAATCTTCAGCGCCAACGCCGACGGCACGGGTGTCGTCCAGATCACGAACAACACGGCCGCCTCCGGCTATCCCCGCGAGGACGTCTGGCCGCAGATCAACAACTCGAACCGCGTAGTCTGGTCCGGCTACGACGGAACCAACTGGGAGATCTTCAGCGCGAACGCCGACGGCACGAACCTTGTGAACGTGTCCAACAATTCCTACGAAAACGAATACCCGCAGATCAACGACGCCGGCCGGGTCGTCTGGCATGCCTGGCTCAGCGACACGAATGCCGAGATCTTCAGTGCCAATGCCACCGGCGGCACCGTCAAGCGCCTCACCAACAACACCGTCGAGGACTGGTGGCCGCAGATCAACGCATCGGGCCAGGTCGTCTGGATGCAGCGCGTCGGCGGCGACTGGGAGATCGCGCGCTGCGCGGCGACCGGCGGGACGGTCACCTACATCACCGCCAACAGCTCGCACGACCAGTACCCGCAGATCGACGCGGCCGGGCGGGTCGTCTGGCAGGGCTTCGACGGAACCGACTGGGAAATCTACATGCTGGACGGCGGTACGATCTGGCAGCTCACCAGCAACGGCTACGACGACCGCTGGCCCGCCATCAACAACGGCATCGTCGTCTGGCACGCGGAGGCCGGCGGCGGCACGTCGGGCAGCACAAGCGAAATCTTCGCGCTCGATGCCGCCGGAAACACGCCGCCCGCCGCCTTCGACGCAGCGATCCAGACCGGCGTCAACACTCCGCTGCCGATTACGCTTTCCGGCAGTTCCGCCTTCGGCGCGCCGCTGACGTTTATCATCACCTCCCTGCCGACGGTCGGGCGACTGCGAGACGACAGCGGAAACGCCATCACCGCCGTCCCGTATACGCTCCCCGATCTGGGGCGGACCGTCCGCTACCGACCCGCGGACGACTTCAACGGCTCCGATTCGTTCCAGTTCAAGGTGAACGACGGGCATGACTCCCCGCCCGCCACGGTCTCCATCACGGTCGGCGGGACGCAGGCGCTCTACTCGTTCCCGCTCGACACGAACCCCGGCTGGACCGTGCAGGGCCAGTGGTCGTTCGGCACGCCGCTCGGCGGCGGCGGCGGAACCGGCAACCCCGACCCGACCGCCGGCCACACGGGTACGAACGTCTACGGGTACAACCTCGGCGGCGATTACGCACCGGGCATGCTCGAACAGAACCTGACCACCACGGCCATCAACTGCACGGGCCTCGCGCAGACGACCCTGCGGTTCTGGCGATGGCTCGGCGTCGAGAAGGCCCCGAGCGACCACGCCTACGTTCGCGTCTCCAACGACGGCACGACCTGGGTGACGGTCTGGGAAAACCCGTCCACGGAAGACATCGCCGACGCCGCCTGGACGCTCCAGCAGTTCGATATCTCGGCGGTCGCCGACAATCAGCCGACCGTCTACATCCGCTGGACGATGGGAACCACCAACTACAGCCGCCAGTTCTGCGGCTGGAACATCGACGACATCGAGATCGGCGGGGCCGCTTCGCACCCGGCCCGTATCGCGGACCTCGACTGGGAAGGTGACGTGGACCTGGCGGACTTCAGCCTCTTTCAGGCGTGTTTCACCGGGCCGAACCGCGTGCCCCCGTCCGGCAACTGCAGCGACGCGGACTTTGACCACGACGGCGATGTCGATCTCGCGGACTTCGCCGGGTTCCAGGAGTGTTTCAACGGTCCGAACCAGCCCCCGCGATGCGGCATGTAGGTGACACGCCGCGGAGTCGGGGTGGCACAGCAGGTCCGGGCTGGCGCGGCATGGGGAGCGGACGCCCCGTTCGCCTTTGAAATCGTCGCGGCATACGACGAACTCCGCCGTGGACCGCGAAGGACGCGAAGCACTGCCGGTCGTGCCCGGGCGCCGTATCCGCTCGCCCGGCCTCTTCGGCGGGCCGCGTGTGCCGCGGCCGCCTCGGCCGTGTTGCGGAATGTCATCGCACGCTCGAAAGGAAAAGAATCATGATTCGCAACCACCTTTCACAATGCGTTCTGCTTGTCTGCACCGCCTCGGCGCTGGGGGCATCCTGGCCGATGAAGCATGGCGACATGGCCCACACCGGCCGCGCCGACTATGCCGTCCCCCCGGAACGGATGAACAACACCTTCTTTGATACGCTTCTCTGGCAGAAGCGCTCCCCCGGCTCACCCGGCGAAGGCAACCTCGGCAGCACCTCGATGGTGTTCTTCGACGGCGCCGGGCCCGGCGGCGCCGACATCGTCGTCGCCGGTTACCACTGGCCCAAAGGCGTGCAGGCCATGAACCGTCACAACGGCAAGTTCTTCTGGGCGGGCAACCCGGGAGGCGGCGAGACGATCGGCGCGAGCACGCCGGCCTTCTCCAACGACGGCAGCGTCGTGTACGTGGTGAACGACGCCACCGCCGACTCGCAGTTCCCCGACGGCCACCCGCTGATGGCATTCCGCACGACGGTCGGCCCGTCGTCGTTCTGGCATAACGGCGCCGACGCCTACCCGGGCCACCTGAGCATGCACTCGCCCACGATCGGGCCTGACGGACGGATCTTTCTGCACTCCTGGGTCGACCGGCCCTACGCGGGCACCGACAACGGCTCGGCGATCACGGAGACCTGGGCCGCGGCCACGCCCGCCGAATGCGGGCTGGCCGATCCCTCGCTGTACGTGGACGGCGGCCAACTGATGGTGGTCGTCAGCTCCCGGTGGGGCCTGATCAAGGCGTATGACGGCGTCACGGGCGATGAACTGTGGAGCACGAACATCTGGGCCACCGCCGACGCGGACGTCACGATCGACCCGGCCAACGGCAACATCTACGTCGGTTGCGGGAGCGACTCCATCTACGTCGCCGGTCTCGACAAGTACGGCTTTCCCCTCTGGCTCTACGAGTCGATGCCGGTCTTCGAGTACATCCCCGGCGTGAACAATCCGCAGCGGGCGCAGTCGGCCGGTTGCCTCAGCCACGACGGCGCGACGTACTACTTCCAGACCAACAGCCAGCAGGGCGACGGCCAGCTCTATGCGATCAATACGGCCGACGGTTCCGTCAAGTGGTCCTATCCGACCGGCAGCACCGGCTGGGAGTTCGTCTCCTCGTCGCCGGTCGTCACGCCCAACGGCGTGATCGTCGTCGGCAACAACGACGGCAAGACGTACTACGCCATCCGGGACGACGGAACCCAGGGCACGCTGCTTGACACGTTGCCCGTCGATGCCGCCGGAACCGCCCGCGCCACACCCACGATCGCCCCCGACGGCGTGCTCTACCTGCCGTTGCGGACGCTCTGGGTCGCGGGCAACGGCGACGGCGAAAGCCCCACGTACCAGGTGGAGAATCTCTTCTCCGCGATTGATCTGAGCGCGGGCGCCGCGACGCCTCTGTGGCCCCCCAACGGCCAGAGCGCGATCGCCCTGAATCACGCCGTGCAGGTCTCCTGGCAGCCGGTCGTCGATCCGGGCGGACGCTTCCACCACTACGCCATCTACCGATCGACCGCGCCGTTCACGTCCGCCGCCGGCATGACGCCCATCGGCACGGTGACCAGCCGCACCACGACCAGCTACCTCGACGCGACCGCCCTCAATGGCACGCACTACTACTATGGCGTGACCACGGTTGACATGGCCTGGCAGGAGATCACCGACGTGAACAGCGTCGGTCCGCGCACGCCCCGCGACGAGACCGATTTGCAGGTGCTCAGCCTCGCCCGCTCGCCCCAGTATCCGCGATACCTGCCGGAGTACACGTACTACAACATCACCGAGCCGTCCGGCTTCGGCCCGTACGGCTTCTCCGCCGCCACGTCCCTCGGCGGCGGCCAGACCGCCCAGACACAGCGCTGGCCGAATCCCGGCGACACCGTGACCTATACGGCGACCGTCCGCAACCGCGGCACGAACCCCTGGCGCGGCACGCTGAGCGCCACGTGGACCGTTGACGGCTCCCCCGTCGCCACGCCCTCCAAGACCCTCGTCCTGGCACCCAACGCAACCACGACCTTCGCGCTGGCGCGAACCTGGGACGGCCCCGCCGCCGCCCATGACATCGGCTTCGCGATCAACCTCTCCGACGCGCGCAGCACGAACAACGCGCTGACGATCAACACGAAGGCCGTCCCGTTCCTCACCTATGTGGACCGCTCCTTCATCGAGAACTTCCGCGAGAACACCCCCACCGGCTACCCGCAGGCGCAGACCGACGACATGATCGACTGGCTCCAGCGCCATATGGCCCGATTCAACCAGATGTTCGCCGCCGCCGATTGCCAGAAACGCGTGCACTACAATGTGCTCGAGGTTCTCGATGACGCCGCGCCCGATCCCGCCGTGGACCGGACGCCGTATGCCATCTTTCCGTTCCGCTACCGCGCGACGGACGGCGACGCCCGCCTGTCCGGTTACTACAACCCGACCGACGACATCGACTACGGCCTGCTGCACGAAATGGGCCACCAGCTCGGTCTGATTGACATTTACCAGCTCGACGTGCCCCCCGAGGCCAACGAGGTCTCCGGCCAGGGCTATTCGTCGATCCCCGACCTGATGCACGGCTGCAGCCCCGTCATCTCGCCGCACAGCGCCCTGGCCATGAACCACTGGCTCGACACGGTCCACGGCTACTACGGCCAATACATGTACGGCATCCCGGCGGAGATGCGCCTGCGGATCCTGGGCTTCGACGGCCACCCGCTGCCGGGTGCCACGGTCAAGATGTACCAGTACTGCGAGCGCCCCGGTCAGGGCAAAGTGATCACCAACCAGATCAAGGCCCAGGGAACCACCGACGCCAACGGAGACTTCGTGCTCCCCAACGTGCCGGTCGATCCGAACCTCGTACCCACCACCTACGCCGGCGATACGCTGCACGCCAACCCGTTCGGCTACCTGGCCGTGGTCGGCACGAACGGCGTCCTTCACTTCCGCGTCGAGTACAACGGCGGCGTCGATTACGCCTGGCTCGACATCACGGAAGCCAACGTGGCCTACTACACCGGCCAGACCGCCTCCGCCACGTTCGTTCGCCAACTCGGCCTCGGCGGGGCCACCCAGCTTCGCCCCCCCAATGACATGACCGAATTCAACGCGACGGACTGGAGCGCCTGGGCGCAGGGCTCCGACTCGGCACACACCTATGTGCAGGACGACGCCACGCGGACGATCGTCGGAGGCGCCGCCGTCAAGTTCGTCACCGACGGCGGTTTCGACACGTACGTTCGCTACCCCCGCACCTTCGTGGCCCAGTGGGACCTCACCGGCACGCAGTACCTGAAGGTCAGCTTCTACGCCGTCAACCCCTCGCCCATCGGCTTCCAGAACGGAAGCCCCTGGATCCGCCTCAAGGATGCCGACAACAACTACTTCGAGTACCAGTACTTCCAGGGCGGCTACCCGTCCGACATCCTGAATCAGACGCGAAACACGTGGCAGAGCTACTGGATCCCCCTGAATGCCTCGCCCACGGAGAATAACGGTTGGCGCCGCACGACGGTCGGCTCCCCGAGCCTGGCCCACATCCAGTATGTGGAGATCCACGCCGACACGTGGGACGCGGGCTTCACGCTCTGGCTCGACGGCGTGGGCTTCGACCCGCCGCTCCGCCCGCCCGGGGATTTCGACGGCGACGGCGACGCGGACCTCGGAGACTTCATGCGGTTCCAGGATTGTTTCAACGGCCCGAACCGCTCGCCGAAGCAGACCGGCTGCACCGATGCGGACTTCGACGGGGATCGGGATGTGGACCTGGCGGACTTCATGCGATTCCAGGATTGTTTCAACGGCCCCAACCGGCCGCCGAAATGCTGACGACCAGAGGCAGGAGGGGGCTCCCGACCCCGACCGGCTCGGCGAGCCGAACCGGCCGCCCCGGTGCGCCGGCTGAGAAGGCGAAAAAACAACGGGTGGATATCGGGTCGTTCGCCTGTCGCAGAGGGGCAGTCGGCCGACCTGCCCGACATCTCAACGGAGGCAACCGATGCATCCCGCGTCGCCCCTGTGGGGCTTCATGGTCGTCCTGGTAAGGCTCGCATTCGCGGCGTCCGCCGCGGACGCCGTCCGGCCGCCGCTCCGTCTGACGTCCGGCGACGTCGAAGTCCTCGCCGCGCCAACCACGGCGGACCTTGACGTCACCTGCATCGAGCGGACCCCGCGATACGATTACGATGCCCCCAAGAACAACCCCGCTCCCGGAGACGTCGTTACGTTCTCCGGACACGTTCGCAACACCGGCGCGGTCACCGTGTCCGCGGATTACCGATGGGACCTCGACGGGGCGCCGGTCGCCGGAGGCACGCTCACAAGCGTGCCCCCGGGTCAGGAGCGCGTAGTCTCCTGGCCGTGGACCTGGCAGTCCGGCAACCACCGCATCCGGCTTACCGTCGATCCGAACAACGTCATCACCGAAACGAGCGAGGTGAACAACTCCATCGAGGACCGCACGAACGCGATCATCGTCGGGTTCTGGGTCGAGCAGTCGGTGTACAACTACTTCCGCAGCTATCAGTCTCAACTGGCCGGGGTCGGATCCGTATCCTGGGAGGATTGGGCCCAGCGGCAGATGCGGTTCTGGAACCAGTTCTGCGAGAACGCGGTCTATCCGACGACGCCCGACGGCGTGCTGGATCGGGTCCGCATCGACAAGATCGTCATCGTGCCCGACGGCGCGCTTCCGCTCCACGGGGGCCTGCCGACGAACCACCCCGATCTGTCGGACAAGACAGTCGATCTGATGTGGGGCTTCCCGGCCTCGCTGCTGAGCGGGGGCATGTACAACGACCACACGAGCGTCTCCATGACCAACCCCTTCTACTACGAAGGTTCGCTGCTGCACGAACTCGGGCACGCCCGCTACCTCATCGACACCTACGGCCTCGACGTACACAACACCGTCGCCTGCTGCGGCGGCTACGACTCCGTGCAGATCTACGAGGGCCCCACGTACGTCGGCGGCAGCGCGTACATGCCGTACATCGCCTTCGGAGAGGTCCTCTACTACAACAAGTACGGCAAGATGATGTCCGGCGGGTACGATCAGGGATGGTCGGAGTACGACGCCGGCGCCCTGAACCGGATCGCCGGCCGGCGGGCGACCTGCGGCAACTACAACGCCCCCTGCAACATCGGCGAGTTCCTCCAGAACCTGCCCGCGAACAACCACATCCGCTTCACCGACCAGTACGGCCGGCCCCGACCGGGCGCCGACGTGCGCGTGTACCGGGCCGCCGCGGGACCCGGCTGGTACGGCAAGACCTTCGACAACACGCCGGACCTTTTCTTCACGACGGACGGCGACGGCTACGCGCACATGCCCCGCAACCCGTTCAGCGGCGGGGCGGTCCAGAACACCTATGGCATCGCCAACGGCGTCATGATCCTGCGGATCGCGCACAGCGGGCAGGTCTGGTACCGATTCCAGGAGGTCACCGATTTCAACATCGAGTACTGGCGCGGCAATACGCAGGATGCGTATTACACCCTCAGCGTGCCCGGGCAGAACGACAACTACCGCACGGACTTCGACAAGGACGGCGATGTGGACCTGGCCGACTTCGGGCGGTTCCAGACGTGTTTCAACGGCCCCAACCGGCCGCCGGCGAGAACGAACTGCGGCGAGGCCGACCTCGACGGCGACGGCGACGTGGACGTGGCCGATTTCGGCGCCTTCCAGAGTTGTTTCAACGGGCCGAACCGCCCGCCCGCCTGCCCGTAGAGGGCCGGACGCGGCGCGCCCGCCCCGGAGCCGATTTGCGTCCCTGCCCCGGACGCGATACTCGTACCCGCATGGACAGACTGGCCCATTACCTCGACGTGGCCGAATCCGCCGAAACGCTCCGGCAACTCGCCGCCGAACTGGGCGTCTCGGAGTTCGCGCAGGTCCGCAACCTGGAGTACGTGTTCTCGCCCTGGGAAATCTACCCGCTCGCCCCGCGGATCACCCCGCCGCTCGAGCGCATCGTGGCCTTCGCCGTGGACATGGACGGCACCAGCACCACGACCGAGCCGCTCGCGCTGCACGCGCTGGAGTACATGGTCCGTCGCCTGACCGGTCGGATGACCACGGCCCGGTGGCGCGGCCTCGATCCCGTCCGCGATCATCCGTACGTGATCGGCAACAGCAACTTCCGCCACACCGAGTTCCTCGTCCAGCGGTACCACGATCACCTGAACCCGGAGGCATTCCGGCAGGCGTTCTTCGAGGCCCTCGCCTGGACGCTGGCAAACATGACCGACCCGCAGCGACGGCGGGACATCGCGCAGAACGCCCGCAACTGCGGCCTCGGCGAGATGCTCGCGGACCCGGCGTTTCAAACACTGGTGAAGGAGGAGAAGATCGACGAAGCCAATGCCGCCGGCCTCGTGACGCCGTTTCTCGAACGGTACGGACCGGCGTTCCACTGGGACCACCTCAGCGCGCTGGTCAGCGCGGCCCTCGACATCTACTACATGCGCTACCACGCGATCCTGCGGCGGATCGAGCAGGGCGAGGGCGAGCGTCTCAGCCGGGAACTCCTCGGCGAGGCGGGCCGGCGGCTCGTCGAACCGATGCCGGGCTACGACGTGTTCGTCCCGCTCATCAAGGGCTGGCTCGGGCCGGAGATCGACGCGCTCTATGAGCTGCTGCGGGCAGAGCTTGCGCATCCGGGGCCGGCGCATTCCGCGGCCGCACCGGATGCCGTCCGGACGCGCCTCGTGCGGCTGGCCGGGCAGTTCCGGCGGGAGCCGGCGAGGCTCGGACTCGTGACCGCGTCGATCGCGTATGAGACGCACGCGGTAATGAAGGAAGTCGTCCGCGTCATGGCGGAACGCGTGGGGAACTGGCCGGTGCCCGCCGCGTGCCGCGACCGCATCCTCGCGCATCTGGCCGACTATCGCGCGGTCTTCGACGGGTTCATCTGCGCCTCGGACGCGTGCGAGCCGCGCCTCAAACCCCACCGCGACCTGTACAGCCTCGCGCTCTACCAGATGTCGATCCCGAAGGCCCAGTATCGGTACTGCGTCGGGCTCGAGGACACGGAGCCCGGCATCATCTCGCTGCGGGCGGCGGGGATCGGCTGTGCGATCGCGCTGCCGAATCGCGATACCCGCCGGCAGGACTACTCCGCCGCCGTCGAGGTCATCCACGGCGGATTGCCGGAACTGATCCTCGGGCACAACCTCCTTCTGGCGGAGCGGTAACAAAGGATTCGGCCATGACTGCGATCGATACCTGGGTGATCACCAACACGCGGCATGACCCGCATTCGCTGGGCCAGCACAACAGCGTCTTCACGATCTCCAACGGCTACCTGGGCCTCAAGGGCAACCTCTGCGAGGACCGCGACGGATACTGCCCCGTCACGCTGATCCACGGCGTCTATGACGAGCTGGACATGTTCGGGCAGATCCGCTGCTCGAACCAGGAACGCCGCTACCTGGACCCCCGGTACTTCGACGCGGCGGGCAGGAGCCCGGCCGTCGCGAATCTGCCGAATCCGCTGTTCGTTCGTGTATTCGTGGGAGACGAAGAGATATCGCTGGGCCGCGGCGAGGTGAGCGACTTCCACCAGATGCTCTTCCTGCGGAACGGTGTGTACGTCTACGAGTTCAAGTACCGGGACCGATGCGGGCGCGTTACATGGATCCGGATGAGCCGGCTGGCCTCGATGGCACATCCGCACCGCGTTTTCATGCAGTACGCGGTGACCGCCATCGGCCATGACGCCCCCGTTCGGATCCGCAGCGGCATCGACGCCGACGTGTACTCGAACACAACGCGGGAGCGGCAGTTCACGGTGCTCGGCGCGGAGGCCGATGCGTCGGGCCGATGCGTCCTCCGGGCGCGGACGCCGGCGCGGGGACATGACGTCCATCTCGGCGTGGTCAACGTGCCGCGCCGGCCCGAGCTTGTCCGGTCCGCCCGGCCCGTTATCGAGCACGACGCCGTCTACACGGAGTTCGAGTTCACGCCCGCGCCCGGCGAGGCGATTACGATCGACCGGTTCATCGCGTTGACATGCTCGGAAGATGCACGCCACGGCCTGCGGCCGTCGCTTGCCCGGGAGCTGGCCGCCGCCGTCGCCGGCGGGTTTCAGCCGGCGTGCGAGGAAAACGCCGCACAATGGGAGGAATTGTGGCGGCGCGCCGACGTGCAGATCGACGGCGATGAGCGGGCGCAGCGGTACCTGCGGTTCTGCCTGTTTCACCTGCTCCAGGCGGCGCCCCGTTTCACCGACCGGCTCAGCGTGCCCGTCAAGCTGCTCACGGGCGAGTACTACCAGGGCAACACGTTCTACGACACCGACCTGTACATCGAGCCGTTCTACCTCTTCACATTCCCGATGCTCGCCCGCACGTGCCTCACCTGGCGGTGGCATGGTCTGGAGCCGGGACGGGAGATTGCCAGGGACCTCGGGTACGAGGGCGCGAAGTTCGCGTGGCAGGCCGGGCCGCGCGGCGAGGAGTGCCTGGGCAAGTGGTGGCGGTTCACGCATACGAACATCCACATCAACGGCGACGTGGCGTACAGCCTGATGCAATACTACCGGGCGACGCGCGACGAGGCATTCCTGCAGAATCAGGGGCTTGATATCCTCATCGAGACGGCGCGCTTCTATGCCTCGCGGGCGGTCTACGATGCGAGCCGCGACGCATACGACCTCCGCGACGTGGCCGGGCCGGACGAGGGGCATTGTGAGAGCACGAACAACTTCTACACGAACTACCTCGCGATCCGGAACCTCCGGTGGGCGGCCGAGACCGTCGGGCGACTTACGCACGCCGCCCCCGACGCGTATGCGGCGGCCGTCAGGCGGCTTGATCTCAAGCCGGACGAACCGGCGCGGTGGCTCCACGTCGCGGAGCGGCTGACGCTCCTGTTCGACCCGCGGACGAAGATCTACGAACAGTGCGAGGGGTTCTACCGGCTCAAGCCCGTGCCGCCGGACCTGCTGGCGAACCGCAAGGCGTGGTTCGAGACGGTCTTTCCGTACCAGGCGCTGAACCAGCCGGACGTGGTGATGGCGCTCGTGCTGTTCCGCGACGAGTTCGACGCCGACGTGCGGCGGGCCAACTGGCAGTTCTACAAGGACAAGAGCATGAACTTCTCGTCGATGAGCTTCGTGATCAACTCGATCATGGCGGCCGACATGGGCGAGATGGCGGAGGCGTATCGTCATTTCCTGATCTCGGCCGGGCAGGACCTCGATGAGGACCTCACCGGGCGCAAGGACACATACGCCGGGCTGCACGGCACGGCGGCGGGTGGGGCGTGGATGGCAGCCGTCTTCGGCTTCGCCGGAGTGCATCTGTCGGAAACCGGCCTGCAGATCAACCCGAATCTGCCGCCGGAGTGGACGGGGCTGCGGTTCGGTCTGGCGTTGCGGGGGCGATGGGTGAGCATCGAGATCGACCACGAGACGGTCTCGCTGACGGCGACGGAACGGCTGGCCGGGCTGACGCTGAGCGTCGCGGGGCAAGCGGTGAGCCTGGAGGCGGGCAGGACCGTGATGGCGCGATACCGCGCGTAGTAGGTGGCGCGTCTTGGCGCGACCTGCGGCCGCAACACCTTGTTTTCCTCACAAGACGTTCTCGTGAGGTATGAGACCCTTCGCGTCGCTGTGCTCTGGTCAGGATGACATGCGGCGCGTGCCGCCATTCTGAGCAGAGCGCAGCGCCGCGAAGAATCTGGCTTCCGATTTGCGGCCGGCTGACCGAGCGAAGCGAACTGGACGGCGTTGCACAGGCGTCGCCAAGGCCGTACGCCTGTTTCCTCGCTCCGCTCGCTTGACGTTTCGCAGCGTTACCTGCGAGGACTGCGTGGGCGATGTCGTAACAGGTGGGTGAACCCGCCGCTGAAGCGGCAGAACCACCCACGCTCGCTCGCAGTCGCGGAGGCAGTCCGCGCTCGCGTTGGGCGCTGCCGGAGCCGATGTGTAGCTCCGCGCCGGCGCCGAAGGGGGCGCGTCGAAGGCGGTCTTGCGGTACTCCGGCCTCCACGGTATAGTGTTTGTGAACTGTTCTCGGCGTGTGCGGTGCATTTCTTGGGCGCGACGAGGACGTGAGGGAAATGGGCGACGCGCTTGAGGGCAAAGCGTGCTCGTCGGCCTTGGGCCAGCATCAGTTTGGAGCCCTGTCTGAGACAAAGGAGACGAACCATGAGTAAGAGGACGAATTTGTTGAGGCGAGCCCGCATGGGGCCAAGTTCGGGCGGCGAGGCCCTCGCGGAGGAGCATCGGCGTTCGCGTAGCCGAACGCTATGGGTCGTATCGGCGTTTGTGGGTATCGGCGTGGGCGGCCTCGCCCGCGCCGGGGCCGCCCCGCCTGTGATGCTTTCAGGTGACCTGTCTGGGTCCTTCACGTATTACAATCGTAGCGTGGTTACGGTGGGCCCCGTGACGCTTACCGGCAATGTGAGCATAACTGTCTACGGGGGATCCATTTCTTTCTATCACCCAGTGTCATGCAGACGTTTGGATGGGCGCGCCTGGGACGGGCCCGACGGCAGGGACGGCGAGACCGGCGTTGGTGGCTTGGCTGAAACGCCGGGGCAGCCGGGTTCTAACGGATACGACCTCACACTTACGACGCGCCAAAATGGCGGCGTCCGCGGGGGCGTTAGCATAGGGGCTCCGGTTACCCTCGCGGGCGGACGCGGCGGTAACGGAGGCAAAGGCACGGATGCCTGGGACGACTACGATGCGCAGGTAACTTGGGCGGCCCACAACGGAGCGCCTGGAGCTCCGGGCGGGTCCGGTGGAACACTGAGAATAACCGCCTGTTATGACATTGCGATTGGTGCGGCGGTCGCTGTCGACGGGGGGGCAGGCGGCGCAGGAGGGGCTGGCGGTAAGCCGTCGTCGGAAACGCACGAGGGGCCCAATCACACGGCAGGCGCCGGTGCCAGCGCCGGGGCCGGCGGCTCGGCGGGGGCAATCGCAATCGCGCAGGTCGACGCATACCCGACCAGCGTTGTCCATATCTCGTCGGGTGTGACCCTGAGCGCCCGTGGGGGTGATGGAGGGGACGGTGGGGCCGGGGGGGGGGACTGGGCCGGCGGACGCCGGGTGGCAGACGCGGGATGCTCCGGCGAAAGGGGCGGTGCGGGTGGAATCGGCGGGTTCGGATCAACTATTAGTATCTCCGGGTCGCTCGTCTGGAGTGACGCGGCGTTCGTCACTACGGGCGGCAGAGGCGGCAGCGGCGGCTGGGCCAGCGACTCCAGCGGTGAATGGCCCGGGCATGACTGGTCCGGCGCCTGGATCATGCTGACGCCCGGCGCGGGCCGGCTGGGCGGCCCTCCGGCACCGGGCGGTCAGGGCGGAAGCGTGAGCATTCAGGCGTCGGCAGACGCATCCGTAGGCACGCAATACATTGGGGGCAGTTTTGACATGAGCGGCGGAGCGGGTGGCTCGGCAGGTAACTCCGGGCACTCCGGAGGCGGCGACACGATGGGTTGGAACTGGCATGACGGAACCAATGGGCTGGCGGGCCAGGGCGGCGGGGCGGGTGGCTTCTTGGAGATCCTTTGCGGAGATGAGGCGCACCTGACGCTCGGCGCCGCCGTAAAGAGCGACGGAGGCGCGGGCGGTCGCGGGGGCGACGGGGGTTGTTGCAGTGGACGGTGGAACTTCGATGGCCAAGACTGGTTCTGGGAGGGTGGCGATCGGGGGGGCAACGGGGGCCTAGGTGCCGGGGGAGCGGGCGCTGGCGGGGCCGCCGTAAGTGCGAACCAGGGGCTCGTCGATGTCACGGGGACTGTCCTCCAGCTCAACGGCGGGAGTGGAGGCGATGGCGGGGACGGCTGGTACCACGGTGGCCTGCCTGGCTTAGGCGGCGTTGCGGCGAGCGCCGACGGTTCGCTGACCGTGACGGGCGCGGTGGAGATCGGCCAAGCGGTGGTCGTCGACGTTACGCAGCACGACGGAGAGCCTGGCACAGCGCACGAATACCCTCCTCCCTGACGACGAGTTGCATGCCCGGTGCCGTCACATGGGTTCACGACGACCGGCGCGGTCGGTGCTCGGTAAACCGTGGCAACCGTTTCGGGAAACACGCGGCTACGGTCGGCGGATGGACGGGAGGGTGCAACGGGTAGGAACGACGGAACCTCCGAGCAGGGGGGTTCGGAGTCCGCCCCGCCCTTGATGTCACGCGGGCTGCTTCTGCAACTGCGAGGCGAGCACGCCGTGCCACGAGTTCTCGTTTGCGAAGTTACCTACGAGGACGGTGTGGGCGTACGCGCCCTCGTAGCAGGTGGGTGAACCCGCCGCTGAAGCGGCGCAACGACGCGCCCTCGCTCAAGATGACGGCGGCTGGCGCTCCTGTGTTGGGATTGCGGCCAGAGGGCACGCTACGCCGCGGAAAACGAGGAAGGAACGTGAAAGACAGCGCTGATGAATAGGCGATTCTTCGCACTTCCGTGAGGGGCGGGAGGGGCCGGAACCCGTTGACGGGGCTTGGGTTAGGGTGGGGAGAGGTTTTCCGGGTCGAGAACCGAAAGATTTTTTTCTTCGCGAGGGGTTCTTTCTTGACAAGATCGGATAAGTGGTGTATCTTATCCGTTATGAAGGTCCCCGATCACCCGACGCTGATCCGCCGGATGCGGGATTCCCGCGTCAAGAAGCTGGCCGCCGAACGGCCGGTCCTGGGCGGCTCCCTGGTCCGCATCGCCAAGCACTGCGGCCGGCCGGGCTGCCATTGCCAGACGGGCGAAAAGCATGTCGGCTGGTATCTGACGCGACCGGTGAAGGGGAAGACCCAGACCACCTACGTACCGCTGGAGATGCTGGAAGAGGTCCAAGGATGGATTCAGGAGCATCGCCGACTCAAGACGCTCATGGCCGAGATCGCGGAACTGAACCGGGCCTTGATCCGGACGTATGTGACGGAGCGGAAGCACCGCGGGACAAGGTCGTAGCCGTAGGGCAAGCGGTGGCCCAAACCGTACGGCACTTCTGGCCGGACTTTTCCCCCTGGCTTGACGCCCTGCCGGATACCCGGTTCCAGCCCTTTGTCACCTATCACCGACGGTTCCTGCTCTGGTGGGGGCTGCTGCTGTTCCTGTGCAAGCTCGGGCGGGTTCGGCAACTGGACTATGACTTGCGGGACGCCGAGACCTGCGTGCTGCCCAACGTCAATGCCCTGGCCGGGACTCACCAAGAGACCTTGCCCGTCTACAAGACCCTCTCGCACTTCTTGGAGCACGTAGGCTCGGAGGCCCTGGGAAACCTGCGGACCCGGATGATCCGCCAGTTGATTCGCAGCAAGGTCTTCGACGAGGAACGGCTGTTGGGAGCGGCGGTGGTCGCGATCGACGGCAGCGGCCACGTGTCCTTCCGGAACCGCCACTGCGACCACTGCCTGACGCAGACCCACGGGGACGACACCTACTACTTCCATGAGACGTTGGAGGCCAAGCTGATCACCGGCTCGGGCCTGGCCCTCTCGATGGGCAGCGAGTTCATCGACAACCGCCACTTCGACGGCACGCCTCAGACGGGGAACGAGCGACGCAAGCAGGATTGCGAGTTGAAGGCCTTTCTCCGCTTGGCCTCCCAGCTCAAGCGGGACTTCCCGCAGACGCGGCTTTGCCTGTCGGCGGATTCCTTGATGGCCTGCGGCCCGGTCTTCCAGACGTGCGAGGACTACCAGTGGCACTACGTCCTGACGTTCAAGCCCGGACACCTTCCGGCGGTCTGGGAGGACTTCCAGGGACTCCTGAAGCTCTGCCCCGGACAAGTCCGCCGGATGGACACGCCCGACGGGCGCCACCTGGAGTACCGCTGGGTCAACGGCCTGTCCTATGTGGATGACGAGGGGCGGACCCACACCTTCGACGCCATCCAGTGCATCCAGACCCAGGACGAAGAGCGGACCACCTTCGCCTGGATCACCGATTGGACCGTTACGGCGGAGAACGTGATCCCCATCGCTCAACGAGGAGGACGAAACCGTTGGAAGATTGAGAACGAAGGCTTCAATACCCAGAAGAACGGCGGCTATGAGCTGGAGCACGTCTACGGCGCCAAGGAAGACGTGCTCAAGTGCTTCTACTTCCTGCTGCAGATCGCCCACATGATCCTGCAACTCGTCGAGAAGGGCAGCCTCCTGCGACGGGCGGCCCGCCAGTACGGCAAGACCGTGGTGGGACTCTACGGCAGCCTCCGCAACATCGCCCGCAGGCTGCTTGAGTGTTTGCGAAACCGGCTCATTCCCGCGGAGGCGTTCGTTAGCCATCCACGTATCCAGATCCGACTCGATTCCTCCTGAGCCGGCCCGCCGTCGGCGCCTCCGGCTCCATCGCCGTTCGCTCTTCTGGCACAATTTGCCCCTCCGCCTCCCGTGCTCATGTCCTCCGGGAACCGCCCCCATGCGCCCAGAAACTCGCCGCCACCGCCCTCGACACCCGCCGATCCCTGCCCGAGGGCCTATTCATCAGCGCTG
>CAZZFA010000012.1:0-40806 GCA_964653435.1 uncultured Planctomycetales bacterium
CAGGGCGTTGCCCTCGGTATCCGGCGGGCGCCCCTGCGGGGCGTTGCCTTGGGCGCCCCGCGCACGTCCCTGCGGGGCGTTGCCCGGGGTGTCCGGCGGGCGTCCCTGCAGGGCGTTGCCCTCGGTATCCGGCGGGCGCCCCTCTGGGGCGTTGGCTTGGGTGCTCGGCGGGCGTTCCTGCGGGGCGTTGCCTTGGGCGCCCGGCGCACGGCCCTGCGGGGCGTTGCCTTGGGTGCCGGGCGGGCGTCCCTCCGGAGCGCTGCCCTGGGTGTCCGGCGGGCGTCCCGGCGGGGCGTTGGCTTCGGTGCCCGGCGGACCACGCCAGAATGCGGGGAGACCCAAGGCCGCCTTCGGTATGGAGAGGGGACCGGCTATGTGTTTTGTCAAGCGCGGGGGGGTCGGACTACTCGTCGCAGCCGGTGGGCTGCATCTCGGCGACCTTCCGGGCGAGGCGGCCGTACGCCGACACGATGTCGCGGCAGATCAGATCGATCCGCTGGTGCAGGTCGCGCCGCTCCCGGATGATCCGGCGGGCGACGCGGCGAAGCCGAGCCGTCCGACGCAGTTCGCGACGGTGATCGCGCTGGGTTCGCGCCACCTGCTCGATCACGTGAGAAAGCCGCGCCAGATCGAACGGCTTGCTGAACAGATCGCGCACGCCCAGCCGCATCGCCTCGATCGCGCGTCCCACGGTCGGGTCGTCGGCCAGCACGATCACCGCGCTGTCCATGTCCGCATCGGCGCGGACCTCCCGCACGAGCGAGAGACCGTCACGATCCGGCAGGCACATCTCGGTAACCACGATGTCGGGGGCCTGCTCCGCGTACGCGCCGAGGGCCTCGCCGGCGGTCCCGAAGCGGGCGACGCGGGCGTCCAGCGCGGACTCCACATGGCTCACAATCATGTCCGCCAGGTCGTCGTCCGGCTCAACCAGGATGATCTCGATACACCTGTTCTTCATTGCCTCTCCCACTGCCGGAGCAGCACCGGGCGCACACCGTCGGTTTTCAAAGCAGGCCAGAGGGCGCGTCGGCCGCGAGAGCGAGGGGGAGGAGGGAGAAGGCCTCCGCTGCCCGTCTGGCCCGGATTTCACTTCCTGCGCAACCAGCAAAGAAACCCCGAGGGGGCCCGGGGCCGTCGGCCGTACGGCCTACCGGCCTGCCATGCCGTCGGACACCGCGAATTCGACGAACACCGTCGTGCCCTCCCCTTCCCGGCTGTCCAACCGCAGGCTGCCCCCGTTGATCTCGATCCACCGCACGGCCCGGGACAACCCCAACCCGCGGCCGCGACCGGCCGGACGGTGAGAGAAAAACGGATCCATCGCACGTTCGAGCGTCTGTGGATCCATGCCCCGACCATTATCTTCGATGCGGATCACGACCCTTTCATCGGTAGGATCCCACTGGCAGTTTACGACCAGGTGCGGCGTGCGGCCTTCCATGGCGTCCGCCGCGTTGCGAATCAACTCATCAAATGCGGACTCGATCTGCGCGGGATCGACCCGGATCGTCGGCAGTTCGTCCGATAGCTCCAGCACGAACTGATCCGGGAGCAGCGACGTTCGATCCAGCCATGTATCGCGGAGGCGTTCCAGGAACGTGCCCAGCGCCACGGGTCGCTTCTGCGGCTCTTTCGGGCGGGCGAAGTCCATCAACTCCGCGACGATCCGGCTGCATCGCTGCGCCTGCTCGGCCAGAACGGCGGCAACGCGCGCCGTAGCCTCATCGGGCGGCGCGTTCTGCAGCATCTGCGCCCGCCCGGAAATCACCGCGAGCGGATTGTTCAATTCGTGCGCGGCGCCGGCAGCCATCTCCGCGACCATCGCCAGAGACCGGGCACGCGCCGCGTCCCGCTGGGCCTGCTGAAGCCGCCGGTTGATCTCGGAAAGGTCTTCGTTCAGACGCTGCGCGGTCTGCTGCGCCTCCACGTTGGTCAACCAGAGACGGACGGCCCCGACGAGCGCGCCGAGTTCCTCCGCCTCCGCCGCCCAGCGCGAGGCGGACTCCGCCTCGCCGGCCAGCAGCGCGCCCGCCCGGCATACGCCGTCCTGGACCACCGGGCAGAGCCACGGCAGCAGCGTGCCCGTCTCCGCCTGCACGCGCTCCGCCAGCGCCGGCGCAGCCACCGAGCAGGGGAGAAAACTCGCGCCCCCGTCCGGGGTCCCGGCCGCCCAGCCTTCCGGCGGCGGAAAGAGCGTACCGTCCCACGCCACGCACCGCGGGCGCGCGCTGTCCCGTCCTCCGGAGAACCCCACATGCAGAAGCTGCGTGCTCGAAGAGAAGAAGAACACCGCTGCCGCCGGAACCTCCAGGGCGCCCCGCATGGCATCTGCGGCCGCCGCGCAGACCTCGCCGAGGCTCACGGCGGAAGCCATCCGCCGGTTCATTTCGTTCAAGGCCGCAAAGTAGCGGCTTCGGACGGTCAGCCGCTGATTCGCAGCCGCCAGGCCGGCGTTCGCGCGGCTCAGTTCCTCGTTCGCATCCGAAAGCGCCCGGATGTACACATCGTGGCTGCTCAGCCGATCCAGGCCGATCAGATGGGCCCGCTCGGCGATCCGCGAGGCCAGATCCGCCACCACCCGATCGTACTGGGCCCGACCCAGGCCGATCTCGGCCGCCAGCGTCGAGGCCGCCGTGTCCGGGTAGAAGTTCCCCGAGTAGCCGATCCGCAGCTCGCGGGCAAGCCGGTCCGCGAAGTGGACGAGTTTCACCTCGTCCGGATGCTGCACGGACGCCGGCAGGGCCGACGGACTGTGCTGATGCAACCAGATGCACTCCGCCAGCGACAGGGGCAGCCGCCAACGGCGCGCCAGCCGGTGCCCGACGACGGTATGATCGATGCCGAGCAGCTCCCGCTCGACGTTCGCGATGCAGGCGCGGGCGGCGTTGGTGCGACGGATGACGCGGTCGTAGCTCTTGGGGAGGCAGGCGTCGAGCGCAACCTTGCCGATGTCGTGGAGCAAACCGCACACGAAGGCGTGCTCCGGCTCCACGCGGAGGCTGAGCTGCTCGGCCGCAAGCTGGGCAGCGCACGCCACGGCCAGACTGTGCTTCCAGAACTCCGTCCGATCGAACGCGCTCTGCACCGATCCCTCGCGCCGCGCGAACGTCTCGAACACCTTGATGGAGAGAACCGCGTTCCGGACGGCCTCGAAACCCAGCAGAACGACGGCCTTCTCCACCGTGGCCACCTCCGACCGGACGCCCGTGCTGGCCCGGCGCGTGAGCGCGAGGATCTTGGCCGTCAGGGACTGATCCGACTCAATGAGCCGGATCACCTGCCGGGCGTTCGAGTCGGAAGCCGTTGTCAGCTCCAGCACCTGCACGGCCACGGTTGGAAGCGTGGGAAGATCATCCAACTGGGCAAGGATCAGCTCGACGCGTTCTGCCCGTTCCGCCGCCTGCGCCCGAGGCTCCGCTGCTGAGGTCATCGCGTATCACGCTCCGTCTCAGACGTTGATGAGCCGCGCCATGCGGGCGAGCAGTTCGTCGATCTGGAACGGCTTCTGCAGGAAGTCGTCCGCGCCGGCGGCCATCAACTCGTCGATCTCGTCCTTGTCCACCACGCCGCTGATGATGATGATCTTGACATGCTCGAATGCCGGGTTGCTCCGCAACGTGCGGCAGACGACGTTCCCGTTGATGTCCGGCAGCTTGAAGTCCAGGATGATCACGTCCGGGCGGAACTCGTGGGTCAGCAACCCGGCATCGTAGCCGCTTGTCGCGGTACGCACCTCGAATCGCCCGTCCCGCTCCAGCAGCTCCACCAGCATCTCCACGATCGCCTCGTCGTCATCCACCACGAGGACGCGCTTCTTCCCGGACTCGAGGCTGTCCAGCGGAATCCCGTTCTCTTTCATGAACTGAATCAGGCAATCCCGCGGGATGCGCCGGAACTTCGATCCCGGAACGCGAAAGCCCTTCAGACGCCCGCTGTCGAAGCAACGGATTACCGTCTGCTGGCTGACCTTGCAGATCTGCGCGACCTCCCCGGTCGTGTACACGTTCTTGACACCCGGCATCTCAAGATTCGACGGCACGTTTGAGGTAGCCACGGTACTATCCTCTCCGCGAAAGTTGACGTAAGCTTCCCAGCTTGTCTATCTTGCCGGGCAATATACACTTCGTCTCGGGTCTACGTCAACTTGACTACTCAGATTGTCGCAGGCGCTTCCCCGTCGGTACAGGCGTTACCGGCCGCTCGTACGGCATGCCCCGTACAGATAGAGGTGCAGCACCGCCAGATCGGCCGGGGAGATCCCGCTGAGACGGCTCGCCTGGCCCAGTGTCCTGGGCTGAAAGCGGCAAAGCTTTTCTTTCGCCTCCGCTCGCAAGGATGGAATGGCCGAGAAATCGAAACCATCCGGGATGCGAAGCGATTCGGTCTGGCGAAAACGATCGATTTCCCGGACTTGACGCGCAATGTACCCGTCGTACTTGGTCCGTATCTCGACCTGATCCAGCGCTTCGGGCAACAGGTCCTTCTCGGAGAGTCCGAATTCCCCGGCCAGATCGCGGATGCGGACCTCGGGGCGGCGGAGCCACTCCCGAAGCGCGACGCCGCCGCGCCGAAGCTCGCCCAGCCACCTTTCGATCGCCGCGATCTGCTCCCGCTTGCGGTCGAACCGCCGCCATCGTTCGTCGTCCACCAGCCCGACTCGCCGGCCGATGGGCGTGAGGCGCTCGTCCGCATTGTCGCTGCGAAGCTGCAGCCGGTATTCGGCCCGCGAGGTGAACATCCGGTAGGGCTCATCCGGCGGCCGCGTCACGAGATCATCGATCATCACGCCGATGTAGGCTTCGTCGCGGCCCAGCACGAGCGGCTCGGTTCGGCGGACCCTGGCGACGGCGTTCACGCCGGCGATCAACCCCTGCGCCGCCGCCTCCTCGTAACCGCTGGTCCCGTTGATCTGACCGGCAAGGAAAAGCCCCCTCACCGCCCGGGTTTCGAGCGTGACATCGATCTGATCGGTCGGCACCCAGTCGTATTCGACGGCGTACCCGAACTGCACGATCTGCGCATGTTCAAGCCCGGAGATGGAGTGTACGAGGGCCTCCTGCACATCCTTCGGGAGCGAGGTGGCGATGCCGTTGCAGTAGATGCGCGGGTCGTCCACGCCCTCCGGTTCGAGGAAGATCTGGTGCCGATCCTTGTCGGCGAACCGCACGATCTTGTCCTCGATGCTCGGGCAGTATCGCGGCCCGCGGCTCTTGATCTGACCGGAGTACATGGGCGCCCGGTGAAGGTTCGCCCGGATCAGCTCATGCGAGGCCTTGTTCGTGTACGTGATCCAGCAGGGTATCTGCGGGCGGTCAATACGGTCGTTCATGAACGAGAACGGTACCGGCGGCTCATCGCCGGCCTGGCGTTCGGTCCGGGCGTAGTCGATCGTGTCGCGGCGAAGCCGCGGAGGCGTGCCCGTCTTGAGCCGGCCCAACCGCAACCCGAGCGCTTCCAGGCACCGGCTCATCCCTTCGGCCGGCGGCTCGCCGATCCGGCCGCCGGGCGTCTGCTCTTCGCCGCAATGCAGAAGCCCCCGAAGGAACGTGCCGGTCGTCAGTACAACCGCCCCGGCGAGGAATTCGCGCCCGTCTGCCAGGCGGACGCCCCGTACGCGACGCCCAGGTTCCGCGGGCCGGGGCCCGGACATCGCCCTGGCGGTTCCAGGTTCGGATGCCGCGCTGTCGCCGCCCCGGCCCTCGGGCTCCGCCAGGATTTCCTCCACGACTCCCTCGAACAACACGAGGTTCGGCGTGCTTTCGAGCAGACGGCGCACTTCCGCCGCGTACGCTGCGCGGTCGGCCTGCGCACGGGGCGACCAGACGGCCGGGCCCTTTCCCCGATTGAGCATGCGGAACTGGATCCCCGTCGCATCGATCGCGCGGGCCATGAGGCCGCCAAGGGCGTCGACCTCGCGGACGAGCTGACCCTTGCCCAGCCCCCCGATCGCCGGGTTGCACGACATGCGCCCGATCGCATCCAGCGACATCGTAACGAGCGCGGTCCGGCACCCAAGGCGAGCCGCCGCCCACGCCGCCTCCGCACCGGCATGCCCCCCGCCGATCACAATGACATCGAATCCCGCTGCCATAACATCCGAACCGACAACTCCCATTGTAGCGGGCCCGGCCCGCTCTGTCGGCTCACCCGCGCTGCGGCGACGCGGTGATCGCCGCGATCGGCTTCCAGCCGGCCTGGCCGGAACCCACCCTGTACGCCTCTACCGCGCCGTCCGCGAAGGCCCGGAACACGACGTTGCCCTCGGCGATGATCCCGACGCACGTCTCATGCGACGACAGCCGGGCGAGCGTGCCGATCGATGGAGCGTCGGCCGGCCGCTATGCCAGGGTCACGATGTTCACCGTCAGCATGACGATCACCACCGCCCACAGAATCCGTGCGGCTCGCTCAGACATTGTGCGCTCCTTTGCCGGTTCGTGTCAGGGTTGCCGGCGCGTCGCCGATCGCCGCCGGGACCGCGAGCCTTACAGGCCGAGGCAGGATCGGATGGCGCTCAGCAGGGATTCGACGCCGTGCCGGATGGGATCGCTCACCGGCAGGCCGGTCCGCTCGGCGAGCTCGGCCCTGTGGCGAGCGGCCTCCTCGTCGCTCATGCCGGCCGTATTGATGGATACACCCACAACCCGCGCGGGATGAAGCGGCCTGACCAGGGCTTCGTTCAGACGAATCTGTTCCTCGATCGGCGCGATGGGGCAGTCCGGGCGGTCGTTATGGTACTGCCGGCCGGGACGATGACACATGATCATGGCGTCCGGGCAGGAACCGTGGAGCAGGGCGAGCGAGACGGCCGAATACGCGGGATGCTCGATGGAGCCCTGGCCCTCGATGAAGCAGACCTGGCGGTCGGCCACCCGTTCGACGAGCGCCTCGGTGGCCCCGGCGGCGAAATCCGACACCACGGCGTCGATCGACGTGCCCCAGCCCTCGATCATGATGCCGGTCTGCCCGGTGGCGACGAAGGCGGCATCAAGCCCCGCCCGCCGCGCCGCCGCCCGCAGTTCCAGACAGGTCGCCATCTTGCCGACAACGCAATCCGTACCGATCGTGAGCACTCTCCGCACCGGCATGGCCCGGGCGCGACCGAACGCGAGCCGCGTCGTGACGCCCGGATCGCGAACATCCCACAGCCTCACCCCCTGCGCACCGGCCAGCGCGGCGAGCTCCGGGTCCCCCTGCAACCGGAAATGCAGCCCGCTGATGATGCACAGGCGGGCGCGGATCGCCTCGATCACGTGACGCCGCATCCGTTCGGGCAACTGCCCGCCCGACGGAGCGATGCCGATCACCAGCGCGTCGGGACGCAGGGGCATCGCCTCCGGCACGCCGGCCACGATCGGGATTCCCTCGCCGAAACCGAGGATGTGCTCGATCGGCCGGCCCGCCGCAACGGAATCGAGCACGGCGACAACATCCTCGCGACGATACCGGATGATCGAGGCCGCCGTCTTGGAGGTGAACACCCCCAGGGCGCCTTCTGTGAGAAGAAGCAATCGGCGATACGGAGCCGTCTCCATGATGGGGTTATCGTAGCGGACGGCGGCGCGCAAAAAAAGTGATGGAAGATGCCGCCGTGGCGATGAGCATCTTCCATCTCGTGATGTCCAGTCTTCCGTGGAAGACCTGGCCTGGCTCCCACATCTCACTCGTGTGGAGAGCCACGCCGGCATTCGAGCATCGTCACCTAACGACGCTTCTTAGCCTTCTTGGCTTTCTTCTTGCCGGCTGCTTTCTTAGCTTTTTTCTTGGCCATTGACATCACCTCCCTTCTATAGTCCATAAACTTAACCACATGTCGGCATTTGTCAAAGCTTTTTTTGGCCCATCGTGAAAAAATCTGTGGAGAGGTCCATGTCGCGCCACATCCCTATATCGTCTCCGGCTCGACGATTGCTTGATGCAATTCCTCCGCGGCGCCGCCCGAACCCCCTCTCGGCAACCGCGAACACACCCGTTCGACGCGCGCATCCGACCATCACAAACGACCGCGCGAACTCCCCGTTCGACGCGCGCCGACGCGCTCGCCGAACGCCGGCGCGCACGAAATGGCGACGCGCCTTGGGCCGCCCCTCGCGAATGTGTCCGACGTTCTCCGCGGGAGATCCCGCCGCCAACCTCGGCAACGACCCGTCGAACGAATCCGATGCAAACCGCACCGGCAACAGGTGCATCGGGATTTCGGTGGTGTTCGTAACGTACGTCAGAACAAAAGGTTGCGGTTAAGCGTCGGAGAATTGCCAGCCTGTTTATTTCCCGACGCAGAAGCGGCTGAAGATCCGGCCGAGCACCTCCTCGGTCGTGATCGTGCCGACGATCGCGCCCAGCTCCGCGCTCGCCTCACGCAGTTCCAGCGCGATCAACTCCGCCGCATCTGCCACATGTGCGTGCCGGTGAACGAGGGCCAGAGCCCGAGCGCACGCCGCCTCCGCACGCTCCAACGCAAGACGATGCCGCGCATTGATCGCAATCGACGCCGAAGATAGCGCACCGCCCGCCGCGTGCAGAAACGACGACAGCCGCTCCAGGAGTTCCGGGCAACCCGCGCCGGTCAGCCCACTGGCGGCCTCAACGCGGAAACCCGATGCCGCGACGGTATCCCGGACGGCCTGCACCTCTTCGGCCGTGAGCAGATCAACCTTGTTGACCACGATCATCGTGTGCGATCGCTCCGGGTGAGCGAGCAACCGCTCTGGCGGAGCTTCGATGCCGCGGGTGCCATCGACGACGAGGAGCACGAGATCGACGCCGCCGGCCGCCTGCCGTGAGAGTCCGATCGCTCCGTCTTCCGCCTCGCCGTTCACCTCCGCCGTACCCGGCGAATCCATCAGCCACGCCTCCTCGCCCCCGGGCAGCGAAACGGGGGCGCCGATCACGTCGCGCGTCGTTCCCGGCATCGGCGAACAGATCGCCCGGCTCAGCCCCGTCAGACGGTTGAACAGCGTACTCTTGCCGGCGTTCGGCGGACCCACGAGCACCACGCGATGCCGTACATCCAGCCGTTCGATCGGTGCAGCGCGTTGCAGAATCGCATGCAGGGCCGCCGCCGCCGCCGCCAGCTCCTCCGCCGCCTGCCCCGGTGAGACGAAGTCGATGGGCTCGTCCACGAAATCGATCGACGCCTCGACAAGGGCCAGCAGATCCGTCAGACGCGACTGCACCCGCTGCGTCTCCCGCGCGAGCACGCCGTGCAGAAGGTGCTCCGCCGCCCGGAGTTGGGCATCCGAGCCGGCGTGAATCATCGCGGCGATTCCCTCCACCGCCGTCAGATCGATCGCCCCGGCGAGAAACGCCCGTCCGGTGAATTCGCCCGGCTCGGCGGGGCGTGCCCCGGCGCGAATCATCTCCTCGATCAGGCCGGTGAGCACCGGGGGCGAGCCGATCGTGTGAATCTCCGCCATGTTCTGCCGCGTGAAACTCCGGGGAGCGCGAAACACGTAAAGCTCGGCGGGCAACTCCGCCTGCCCGGCCGCCCAGCGAACCCGCCCGCGATGACGACGGAAACCGGCGTCTCCGGCGATCCGCGGCGAGAATACGGCGGCGGCCATTGTGATCGCATCCGGGCCGCTCAGGCGCAGCACGCCCCGGGGACTCCCGCCGGCGGCCGACGAGATCGCAACGATCGTGTCCTCGAGGCGCGCGAACATTTCAGACGACGAACTCCTCGCTGCACAACAACTCCAGCAGGTTCTCCACGAAGTCCGTCACCTGTACGGAAAGGACCACCGAAACGGGGGATGATTCCCGGCTCCCGACGACCGGCACGGTCCGGCCGCGATCCGGTCCGTCGACGGCCACTCTGACGGCCATCCGCGTCTGGAGGAACAGCTCGGGCCACAGCAGGACGCCGACCGCCACGGCATCATGCACGAGAAAACGACCCGGACGACCCGGCTCGCGGCTCATCGGATACTCGATCATCGTCGCGAGCATCCGACCGCCGCGGGTGCTGCTGGCGGCGAGGTGGGCCCGGTGCGACTCATCGAGCGCCACCTTCCGGGTCACATCGAGCGGCACAAGCGTGATCGGCAGGCCCGAGGACAAGACCTTCGCCGCAGCGATCGGGTCACGATAGATGTTGAACTCCGCCTTCGGCGTCACGTTGCCGGGGCAGAACACCGCCCCACCCATGATCACGAGCCGCTGCGCCTTCGCCAGCAAGGACGGGTTTTCATCGAGGAGTGCCCCGAGGTTGGTCAGCGGCCCGACCGCGACGACGACCAACTCGCCGGGATGGCGGCTGAGCATGGTTTCGTACACCGTTTGGGCGTCGCCACAGGCCCATCCTGCGGGGACGGGCAGCCCGCACTCTCCCAGACCATCGGCACCGAAGATGGAAGTCGCGTCGGGCAGGCCGGCGTCGGACGGGTCCCGACCGCGTCCGACCGGCGGCATCGTCGTCGGGCACAACGCCGCCAGACACCGACCCGCGTTCGCGGTAGCCTGATCCACGCCGACGTTCCCCCCTACCGTGCAGATGCCCACGACCTCCAGGGCATTCGCGGCCATCGCCAGCGTGAGCGCGAAGGCGTCATCCACGCCCATATCGGTATCGAAGATCACGGGATGAGGCATAGCACGAGCCGCAAGACCATGACAGGCTTGACACCTTCGACGGGTCGGCTACATTCGCTCTATGATATTCTCAGGCAGGCGTGCATGCAGGTCAACACTGAGACGCTACTGAAGCAGTTCGAGGACGTTTTCGAGGGACGTCAACCCGCCGTCATTGCCCGGGCTCCGGGCCGCGTCAACCTCATCGGCGAACACACGGATTACAACGACGGCTATGTCCTGCCGATCGCCATGGATCGGGCCATCTACGTTGCCGGGCGTGCCCGCGACGACGGAAGGTTGCGCGTCCGGTCCACGCTCTATGCCGACCCGGTAGAGTGGTCGCTGGACGATCTCGGGCGGCCGGGCGAACCCCGATGGGCAAACTACGTGAAGGGGACCGCGGCCGTCCTGATGCGGCACGGGGTGGAGTTGTGCGGGGCGGATCTGCTGATCTCCAGCGAGTTGCCCGTCGGCGGTGGGGTCAGCAGTTCGGCGGCGCTGGAGGTGGGCACGGCCAAGGCGCTTCTGGCACTCGTGGACGGCTTCGTGGAGCCGGTCCAACTCGCCCTCTGGTGCCGTGAGGCGGAGCACGAGTACGCCAACTCGCCCTGCGGGATCATGGACCAGTTCGCATGCGTGCTTTCGCACCGCGGCTGCGCCCTGTTGCTGGACTGCCGCTCGCGCCGATACGACCACCTGCCGTTCGCCCCGGCCACGGCGACCGTGGTCGTGATCGACACACAGGTCAAGCATGAGATCGGCGGGGGCGAGTATGCGGCGCGGCAGCGGCAATGCCGGGCGGGCGTCGAGTTCTTCCGGAAGATCGACCCCGGCGTGCGGGCCCTGCGGGATGTCAGCGAGGAACTCCTGAATTCGCACATCCGCGAGCTGGAGAAGGTGACCGCGGCACGTTGCCGGCACGTCGTCACGGAGAACCGCCGGGTGGTCCATGCCGCCGAGGCGCTGCGGGCCGGGGCCTTCCATGAATTCGGCCAGTTGATGACGGAATCGCACCGCTCGCTGCGGGACGACTATCAGGTCTCGTGCGAGGAGCTGGACACGGTTGTGGAGATCGCCTGCGGGATCGGCGGGGTGTACGGCGCCCGGATGACCGGCGGCGGATTCGGCGGCTGCGCGATTGCCCTGGCCGAGGAAGACGCCGTCGAACCGCTGCGCCGGGCGATCAAGGAGAAGTACGACCGGCGATTCTCCAAACCCGCGATCGTGTACACGACTCACGCCGCCGCCGGGGCCGACGTGCGGCACTTTTAGAAACGATGAGTGCGGAACGAGGAACGACGAGCGACAGGGAAAGCCCCCGGTGCTCCCGTGCTTCATTCGTTCTGCGGCGTTCCGCATCGAGAAGACCCGGATGACCTTCCCGCTCGATAAACTCCTTCGGCGAGAGCATCTCACGGAAGCCGAGGCATACGCGGCGTTCGGCCGGATCATGTCCGGCGCCGCGAGCGAAGCGGAGATCGCGGCGATTCTCGTGGCACTGGCGAGCAAGGGCGAGTGCGCGGAGGAGATCGTCGGAGCGGCACGGGCGATGCGGGACAAGGTCACACCGGTCCGCTGCGAGGCGGACTGCATCGACACGTGCGGCACCGGCGGCGACGGGATCAGTACCTTCAACGTCTCCACGACCGCCGCGATCATCGCCGCAGCCGCCGGGGCGACGGTCGCCAAACATGGAAACCGCACGAACTCGCGCGTGAGCGGCAGCGCAGAGGTCCTCCAGTGTCTCGGCGTCAACATCGAGGCAAGCGTCCCGGTGCTGGAGCGATGCCTGCGGGAATGCCGGATCGCCTTTCTGTACGCCCCCAGGCTGCACCCGGCCATGAAGTACGCCCTGCCGGTGCGACAGGCGCTCAAGGTGCGCACCATCTTCAATCTGCTCGGACCGCTGACGAACCCCGCCGGGGCAAGACGCCAGGTCATCGGCGTGCCGCGGCCGGAGCTGACCGAGCTGCTGGCCGACGTCCTCCGGCGGCTCGGGGCGACGCGGGCGATGATCGTCCACGGCGCCGACGGGCTGTGCGACCTCACGATCACGGGACCGACGCGCGTCAGCGAACTGGCCGACGGCCGGATTCGCACATACGAGCTCGTCCCCGAGGACGCCGGGCTGCCACGCGCGGAGCTGAGCGCCCTGATCGTCGACTCGCCGCAGGCGAGCGCCGCCGCCGTATGCGAGGTGCTCGCCGGCCGGAGCGGACCTCGCCGCGACCACGCCTTGCTGAATGCCGCGGCGGCGCTCACCGTGGCCGGCCTGTGCGGAACTCTGCGCGACGGGGTCCGCCTCGCCGCCGAAGCAATCGACCGCGGCGCGGCAAGGGAAACGCTGGCGCGGCTCGCGGCGATGTCTACCGCCCCTTGAGAGGCGCAGTGCCGCTTTCGATCCGAGAGTCTCGTTCGCTTCCGGCCCGGCGGGGCGGTAGATTCGCCACAGTACCCGTTGCGGGCCTTCGGCCGCAGCCCGACATGGGGGGCGGGCGTCTCGTCCGCTTTCGGAATGCTCGGGGGGCGCGTATGAGAACGTACGGATTCGACAACGCATGCGTCCCGACGGGAACAGGCTCGGCGGACCGTCCGGAGGCGCGCGCCGCGACCGCATTCCCTCTCCGTAGCAAGGAGGTGGACCCGTATGATCCGCTACCGTTGTGACAGGTGCGGTAAGGATCTGCCCCCCGGCACGGCCGACCGTTTCGTCGTGCGGATCGAGGTCTTCGCCGCCGAAGGACCGCTGGAGATCACCGCCGAGGACCTCCGGCGGGATCATACGGCCGAAATCCGTCGCACGGTCGAGCAACTATCCGGAATGCCGCTCGATGAGGTCGAGGACAAGGTGTACCGCGCATTCCGCTTCGACCTTTGCGGCAGATGCCATGCGGCATACCTGCGTGATCCGCTGCCCCGCACGTAGCAGAAGCCTGCGGCGCCGAGCACCGCCCCCGGCGACACCCGTCCGCCGGAGCGGTTCACGAAATCAGCATCTGATACCGACGGCTACCCTCACGCGACCACCAGGCCCGGGCCGCGGCCACGCCGGCCGGATCCCGGGCGAACGGCTCGCCGACGATCCGCCCGATCGCCTCGGCCACCGCGCCGCGGAGCTGTGCATCGTTCGTATCGTCCTCCTCGTCGCCCATCAGAAGAAACGTCGCCAGGTAGTAGACCGCCCGCGGGTCGCCGATCCGGCCGAGGGCATCCGCCACGGCCTCCCTCACCCGGGCCAGCGTGGCGGGCGGCGGCGGCCGAAGGTAGCTCTCGAACGCCCGCACCAACGATACCACGGAGGATGTTCCGATACGCTCCAGTTCGCTGATCGCCGTGCGGAGGGCGGCCGCGTCTGAAATACCCCTGCGGATCTGCTGCACAATCGCATCGGCCCGTCGCTGCAATTCGGGAGACTCAGCCGGCGGCGCAGGCGGCCCGCCCTCGCCGCGATAGCGGTTGGCCATCGCCACGCCTTCGCGGACGATCGCCTCGAACGCCGTCTCATCAAAACCCATCCGACCGGCCGTCTTGATGAGTACGGCGCGTTCCGCATCCGTGATCCGCCCGTCGATCTGTGCGGCAACGACCATGAGCCGCAGCGCCTTGCGCCGATCGTCGGGATCGCCGGGCAGCAGCGCATCCGGGTCGTTCCCCTCGCGAAGCTCCCGAACAAGGCGCTGCAGTGCGTCGGAGTCGATGCCGAGCCTCTCCTGCAGCCGCCGGATCAGCGACTTTTCGGCCGAGTCGATCGTCCGGTCCGCCAGGACCGTCACGAGCACGAGCTTGAGGAGCTGTTCAGCGGTTTGGGGTTCCACGATGCACGCGCGTCCCTTGCGCAAAGGTCTTCCCGTCCTCCGCGACCACCGCGCCGTTGGTAACCCGCATACCACACCTCGTATGCGGTACGGCACGGGGATCGGACTCGCCGAGCCCGCCTCTCCGTTGCCACCGGACGGCCCGGCATCATGACCGGCGGCTCGGGATCGGGCTCAGAGAGCCCTCCCCAAGCGGCCTTCGGCCGCAACCGAACACGGGCGCGCCGGCTTCCGTCATGCTGAGCGAAGCGAAGCATCCGGCTTGCCTGCGCCAATCAGCCGGATTCTTCGTCGCTGCGCTCCTCAGAATGACGGGTCGCGCTACCGCCGCAACGCGATACAGGCGCGCACGGCGCGCCACGCGCAAGGCGCGCAAAAGCGGCGACCGAAAACTCTACCCTCTGGCCAGTTTCTCCGCCTTCGCGGCCGCCTCCTCGATCGGGCCGACGTACAGGAAGGCCTGTTCGGGAAGGTGGTCCCACTTCCCGTCGCAGATCTCCTCGAAGCTGCGGATCGTGTCATCCTTGCGGGTGTAGTTGCCCGGCGTGTTCGTGAACGCCTCGGCGACGAAGAAGGGCTGGCTGAAGAACCGCTCGATCTTGCGGGCGCGGGCGACGATCAGCTTGTCCTCCTCCGCAAGCTCGTCGACGCCGAGGATGGCAATGATGTCCTGCAGGTCGCGGTAGCGCTGCAGAATCGCCTGCACGCGCCGGGCCACGTTGTAGTGCCGCTCGCCGATGTACTGCGGATCCAGGATGCGACTCGAGGAGCCGAGCGGGTCGATGGCCGGATAAATGCCCTTTTCGCTGATGCTCCGCGCGAGCACGACGAACGCGTCGAGGTGCGTGAACGTCGTCGCCGGAGCCGGGTCGGTCAGGTCGTCCGCCGGCACATAGATCGCCTGCACGCTGGTGACGGCCCCCGACTTCGTCGACGTGATCCGCTCCTGCAGGGCCCCCATCTCGGTGCCGAGCGTCGGCTGATACCCGACGGCCGAGGGCATCCGCCCGAGCAGCGCCGAGACCTCCGAGCCGGCCTGTGAAAAGCGGAATATGTTGTCGATGAAGAGCATCGTGTCCGCGCCGGACTGATCGCGGAACCATTCGGCCACGGTCAGGGCGCTGAGCGCCGCCCGCAGACGCGCACCCGGCGGCTCGTTCATCTGGCCGAAGACCATTGCCGTATGGTCCATCACGGACCGCTCGACGCCCTTTTCGTCCTTGAACCGGGCCTCCTGCATCTCAAGCCACAGGTCGTTGCCCTCGCGGGTCCGCTCGCCGACGCCGGCAAACACGGAATAGCCGTGGTGCTCCCGCGCGATGCGGGCGATCATCTCCTGCACGATGACGGTCTTGCCCAGCCCGGCCCCGCCGAACAGGCCGATCTTCCCGCCGCGCACGAACGGCATGAGCAGGTCGATCACCTTGATGCCGGTCTCCATCATCTCGCTCTTGGGCGTGAGGTCGGCGAACCTCGGCGGATCCTGGTGAATGGGCCGACGCTCCTTGGCGTGGACCGGCCCGCGGAGATCGATCGGCTCACCGACGAGGTTGAACACACGGCCAAGCGTCTCCATGCCCACGGGCATCGTGACGGGGCCGCCCGTATCCACGATCGGAGCGCCGCGGACCAGCCCGTCCGTGGAGCCGAGCGCGACCGCCCGGACGTTCCCCCCGCCGAGATGCTGCGCCACCTCGCACCAGAGCGTCTCCTTCGTGGTCATGCCGAGCACCTTGCGCTCGACATCCACCTTCAGCGCGTTGTAGATCTTCGGAAGATGCGCCTCGTCGAACTCCGCATCGAGCGTCGATCCGATGACCTGTACCACTTTCCCGATGTTCCCGCCGTTGGTCTCTGTCATAATCGCGCCCATCCATGCCGACAATGTGCCGACGCGCGGGCAGTCTACCGCCGCGCGATCCGCCGATCAACGACCGCGAAGGCCGTGCCGCCCCTCGTTACCGCCCTGGCGCCGCCGGTCACGCCCACTCCGCCCACGGAATCTCGATATGCGCCCGCGCGCCGCCCCTCGACCGCGACACCACAAGCGTCACCGGGCGATGCAGCGGCAACGGTGCGATCGGCCATACGTGGCCGAAGTTCTCAAGGCTCACGATCGGAACACGCCGCCGCGCGGGCAGGTGGCGCTTCAGCACCGCCACCGCCGCCGCGCGCAGGTCCCGGCCCTGATCCTGGAAGTCGCCGATCAGAATGCCCTCCGCGCGCTCGAACAGCCCCGCGAGATTCAGCGCCGCCATCATCCGGTCGAACCGGTCGGGCGATTCGTTGATCTCCTCGAGGGCCAGCCAGCGTCCGCGGGTCTCGAAGGCGCTCGCGTACCGGGGCAGGAGCGATTCGATCAGACTGAGATTGCCCCCGACGACGGTGATCCTCGAGCGGGCGGGCAGGCGCCCGGCCAGAACCGTGCCGCTCGGCCGGCGGGCCGTGCCGCGGCCCTCCACAATGTCCACGACCTCGCGGAAGAAATCCAGAAATCGCGGCAGGTAGTTCGCCGCCGCCCAGCCCGCCGCGAAGGCCGAATGCTGTTCGGGGGCCAGTTCGATGCCGCGGGCGAGTTGCGCGATGCGGCGTTCGGCCTCGCGCCGCAGACCGCTGAAAATGAACCCCGGGCACAGGTCATAGAGACCGACGCACTTCGGGTAGGCGCCCGCGACGCCGACCAGCGCCGTCATCTCGCTGAACCCGAAGATGAAAATGGGGGTACGGCGGCGTTTGAGCACGTCGAAGTCGATGCGCGGCAGCGTCCGCACAAACCACGAACCGCCGCGAATGCACACGAGGGCGGCAACATCGTCGTCGGCCAGTGCCGATTCGATATCCGCCGCACGCGCCGCATCGTCGGCCCGGCCTCCTTCGGCCTCCTTCACGGGCGTCATGATGATCTTTCCCGCGCAGGTTACCCGGTACCGGGGGCCGACGACCCCGGCAATCCGTCCCGCCAGGGCCTCCGGCGAGCGAAACCCCAGGCGATGAATCTCATCGGCGGCGGAACTGCCGACCGAGGTCACGTGTATGATGCGCTGCGACCGCTTCATTTCGAGGGCGACTCCCCACCGGTACGGCCCGACGCCAGGCAACCGGTCCACCAGACCGATGCCCCCGGCGCGGCCGGCGGACAGTGTACGGAACTCGCGGCCGCCGCAAAAGCAGGCGCCGCGTCGCCGGCTATCTCCGCCCGGCGGCGCGGACAAAAGCCTCGACACGATGCGGGTCGAGCGGCTCCGCCGTGCGACCGCCGCGCTTGAGCGACGAACCGACGATAACGCCGTCGGCAACGCCCAGCAGGGCGGCGACGGATGCCGCGTCGGCCCCGCTGCCGGCGTAGACCGGCTTGTCCGGCACGCTTCGCTTCACCGTACGCAGGTCGTCTATGGCCGCGGGGCGCCCGGTCGTCGGGCCGGTGACGACCAACGCCTCGGCCCGGCCGCGATACGCCGCCTCCTCGGCCGCCTGCTCCAGATCGCGGCAGGAAAGCGGCTCGGCGTGTTTCACGTGGACGTCGGCCAGAATCGCCCCCCGGCCGCCGAGGACCTCGCGGTACCGCAGCACCTCCGGGGCGCGGCCCTCGATGATCCCCTGGTCGGTCGCGTACACGCCGATGTGGATATTCACGCGCACAAAGTCCGCCCCCCCTACCGCCGCCAGCGCCACGCCCGCCGCCGCATCGTTGCGGAGCACGTTCACGCCGATCGGGTTCGGAATCGCCCGGCGAACCTCATGCACGACGATCGCCATGGCGGCGACGGTGTGCGGCTCCACCTGTGTCCCGCGAAACGGCGCATCGCCGAAGTTCTCGATGAGCACGGCGTCGAACCCGGACGCCACCAGAAGGCGGGCCTCTTCCACCGCGCGTTCCACGATGCGATCCAGCGGCATCGCCGCCCCCGCACTGCCCGGCAGCGGCGGGAGGTGAACCATCCCGATCAACGCGCGATCCGGAAGACGGGCAAGCGGCAGATCCATGGCTGAGAGTTGTCCGTTGCGTGTTGCTCGTCGTTCGTTACCTGTTGCGGGCTACCCGTTCCGCGCTCCGGGCGATTCGCCCGGCCTCACCGGCGAGCAACGGACAACCCACGACGGACGATCGACCTCACGCGCGGTGCCGGAACACGGCCACCACATCCTCGACCGGAACGACGAATAGCTGATTGTCCGCCTCGAAGTCGACGGGGATGGCCTGCTTCGGGTTGAACAGCACCTTGTCGTACTGCCGCAGCGGGTAGTCGTTGTCGCTCGCCACCTGCGCGGAGACGGCCACGACGCGCCCGGTGATCGTCGGGATCTCGATCTTGTCAGGCAGCGCGATGCCGCCCTTGGTCTGCTTCTTGTCCTCATCTTTGCGAATGAGAACGCGCTTCCCGATCGGCTCGACCGTTTCCAGTTTCATCCGCTCGGAGTGGGCGCGCTTCGGCATCGATTCCTCACCGTGTAACACGAGTGTCGGCTCCAGTACATCCGGTATCCCAGCGCGGGCATTCTATGCCACACGGACACCGCTTCGCAACAACCTTTTTCGCGCACCTCGCCCACCGACCGCGCGCGCAGCCGGGCCGCGATTCATCACGACCGGCGCCGATGCCACCGACGCGCCCGCCCGAACCTGCGCCGGTCCACCCAGGCCCCCGCCGACACGCAAGCCCGATCACGGTTGCGAACGAGTCCGCCCGCGCCATCGCCGACCTGCAGACAACATCCCTGAACGGCCCTCACCCCCGCTGCGACCTCCTCGGTCCCGGCGGTCCTGCCCATGCGTTGCATAAGGATCCCCCCGAACGCCGCCACACCGCGCACGGCCGACACGCGACATCACCACCGGCCGGCAGACCGATCACCGCCAGACCGAATCCCGAGCGCGACCCCCGGATCCGGTTGTCCTGTCCGGCCCGCGATGCCCGCCATCCACAGCTCGATCGGGCCCGGCAGCCCGAGAATCGTGGGCGTTCACCGGTGTGTTTCGCGGCAAATCCATTGTATCTCTTTTTCACACAAGGCCTTACAGGTCCGCCTATCGCAAGCGGTACAGGTCCCCATCGGTACTGATTCATAACCACTTGTCGGAAAAATGGTTATAGATATTACCGCGCCGACGCCGATCTGGTCATTGTCACGAGGCGGACTGTGAGTTATGTCGCGAGCGAAAAGCCCTTGATCGCCGAAACCCGTTGCTGTATGATAACTTGCAAGCGTTGGCGACAAGCAGGGTCGCGCACAAGATACACAAGTCGGAGCGTTGCGGTTTGGGAAACGATTTGCGGCGGACGAGACGGCAGGCCCGTCGGTAAACGAATCCGTTGGGCAACGACCTTTTGGTAACTTCGGGAGTGAGCGATGGCCACCATCACAAAGAAAGAGCTGATCGATCGCATCGCGGAAAAAACCTCCAACAAGCGGGTCGTGGTCAAGCGGATCGTGCAGAGCTTCCTTGATGAGATCATCGAGGAGCTCGGCCGAGGTAACCGTCTGGAGTTCCGTGACTTCGGCGTCTTCGAGAGCAAGCAGCGCGCCGCTCGCACAGCCCAGAACCCCAAGACGCTCGAACGTGTGGATGTACCGTCGAAGCGAACCGTCAAGTTCAAGGTCGGCCGGATGATGAAGGCGAAGCTCCAGGGCGAGCCCGCGCCCGGCAACGACCATCCTGCCGCGCATCAGCCCGTACGCGGGGCGCCGGCCAACCCACCGCCGGCCTGATATCTGCCCATGACAGCGCGACCTGTATTCCCGGATGAACCGGCTCGGATAGCGCTCGCGAGGATTCCGACGCCGCTGGTGCATCTCGAACGGCTCAGCGAGGACCTTGGCGTCGCGCGCATCCTGGTGAAACGCGACGATCTGACCGGGCTTGAACTCAGCGGCAACAAGGTTCGCAAGCTCGAGTATCTCGTCGCCGAAGCCCGGCGCGACGGCGCCGATACGCTCGTGACGGACGGGGGATTCCAATCAAATCACTGCCGCGCCACCGCCGCGGCCGGCGCCCGGCTCGGCATGCATGTGCGGCTGATCCTGCGACACCCCACCGGCCGGCCGGAACTCGACGGAAACCTGCTGCTCGATCGGCTCTTCGGTGCGGAGGTCTCGTTCGTTCCGCCGGACGAGTTTCGTGCCCGACGATCGGAGATCGTGGCGGAGGTGCTGCGCGAGCAGCTCTCGCGCGGACGCAAACCGTATTACTTCCCCGTGGGCGCATCCGTCCCGCTCGGGACATGGGGCTACATCCGATGCGCCGCCGAGCTTCGCGACGAACTCGCCGCACACGGCATCGAACGCGCCGAGGTGGTCTGTGCGGTGGGCAGCGGCGGGACGATCGTCGGGCTGATGCTCGGCCGGGCGCTGCTGCGAATGGACGGCTGGCGAATCTGGGGCGTGCCGGTGTGCGACGACGTCGTGTACTGGCAGCACGAGCTCCGCCGGCTCGAGCGCGAGACCGTCGCGAAGTATCGCCTGCCGGTGGCCGAGGCCGACACGCCGATCCGGCTTCTCGACGGCTTCGTGGGGCCGGGCTATGCGATTCCGTACCCGGAGGACATCGAGGCGATCCGGCTCGTCGCGCGGACCGAGGGCCTGCTTCTTGATCCGACGTATACGGGCAAGGCGTTTGCGGGCATGCTGCATGCGATCCGCACGCAGGCATTCGATCGCGGCGCGGCGACGGTGTTCATTCACACCGGCGGGGTATTCGGGCTGTTCCCCCAACGGGCCGCACTGGCGGCACCAACCGCGCCTTGACATCGCCGGGAAAACGGATAGGTATAGAGAACCGGATCGCGGCGGCAGAAGCGCCGCCCCGGACGCTTGCGGATGTGGCGGAATTGGCAGACGCGCAAGGTTCAGGTCCTTGTGGGCGAATAGCCCGTGGAGGTTCGACTCCTCTCATCCGCAATTCCCTCTTCCCCAAAGCGGCCTTCGGCCGCAACCGAACACGGGCGCGCTGGCCCCCGTCATGCTGAGCGAAGCGAAGCATCCGGCTTGCCTGCGCCAATCAGCCGGATTCTTCGTCGCTGCGCTCCTCAGAATGACGGGTGGCGCTACCGCCGCAGCACGATACACGCGCGCAAGGCACGCAGAAGCTGCGACGCAAAACTCTACATGCACCCCTCCTGCCCGTCGCGCGGACAGTCTGTCCAACGAAACCCAAACACCGGGTCGACGACGGCCATCCTGGCGAGTTGAGCCCCCGGCGCAGCGACACATCGGACTGGAGGTGACGCCTTGCGGTCGGGCTCTTGAAACAGGCACGGAACTCGTTGAAGTCGGCCAAGTCTTCGCTGCGGTCGTTGAACGCGGGCCGGCGCCCTGCGCGGACGCGCTGGGGCAGTCGCGGCGGGGCATCGGCATATGTGCGCAGCGCCGGCGCTGTGGCGTCGGCCGGCCGATGGAAGCCGGCTGAGCCGCAAGAGGATGGGGATGCAGGAGACCTCGCCCCCGCCGCATGAACGCGGTAGTGAACACCGGCCGGCGGCAACCGGCGGTGCTCACAGCCATGCACCCGATCGCGGCCTACACCTTCGGCAACGTGTACGGGGCACGATACTCGCGGGCAAGCAACTTGTTCGCCTCGCGGTCCGGGCGACCGTCCTTGTCCGTGATGATCTCGCGCTTGGCGTCCCAGTAGATCCGGCGGCCCACCTTCCAGGCGATGTTGCCGAGGTGACAGGCCGCCGCCGTCTTGTGCCCGACTTCGATATCCACGGCAAGATCCTCGACCTTCCGCGACTTCACGCATGCGAGGAAGTTCTGCACGTGCGGCCAGTGCTGATCGGACCCGCCGCCGCTGAGCTTCTCCGTTCGCGGGACCTGGATCTTCTTCTTCGGGTCGTTGGGGTCCGGGGCTTCCTTCATGTCTGGGATGATTTCCCAGCCGCCCCGGTCCACAAAGAGCGAGCCGTTGCTGCCGAAAAACTGCGTGCCGTAGCCGTGGCCGTTGAAGGACGTCGCGCAACCGAAGCTCAGGCTGTAGGTCTGAATGAAGTGCTTGCCTGCCGGTGTGACGAAATCATACGTGATGTCGAGCGTATCGGGCGTGTCACGGTTGTCGCGGAGGACGTACTTGCCGCCGACGGCCGATACGGACACGGGGGCGTCCACACCCATGGCCCAGTGAACGACGTCCTGCACGTGAACATTCCAGTCGCCGACCATGCCGGCGGCGTAATCGAAGAACCAGCGGAAGTTGTGGTGGAAGCGATTCGGGTTGAAGCGGCGTTTCGGCGCCGGCCCGAGCCAGAAGTCGTAGTCGACACCGGGAGGCGGATCGCCGTCGGGCGGGTTGCCCTTGCCCTCGGGGGCCTCGTTCTGCAGATTCCACGTCCGCGTGTAGGAGATATCGCCCAGTACACCGGACTTCACAAGTTCCACGGCCTTCTTGAAGTGCTCGCCGCTGCGCTGCTGCATGCCGACCTGAACGATCCGCCTGTACTTGCGGGCGGCGTTCACCATGGCGCGGCCCTCGGCGATGTTGTGGGAAACCGGCTTCTCGACGTAAACATCCTTGCCGGCCATGCAGGCGTAGATCGTCGGGATGGCGTGCCAGTGGTCCGGCGTGCCGACGATGACCACATCGATGTCCTTCATGTCGATGAGCCGGCGGAAGTCCTTGTGCTCCTTCGGACGCTTGCCGTACTTCTTCTCGACCTTGTCGGCGGTGCTCTTCAGGTGTGAGGCATCCACATCACACACGGCGGCGACGGCGACTTCCTCGGCCCGCATGAAGTCGTCGAGGTTGTAGTTGCCCATGCCCCCGCAGCCGATGAGGCCGACGACCACCTTCTCGTTCGGCGACACGGCGGCCGGCCTGGGCTGTCCCCTGGCCGCTGTGGCAAGCCCGCCGACCGCCAGGCCGGCGGCTACACTGGCGACGGTCCGGCTCGAGGAATCCAGGAACTCGCGTCTCGATATCTGTTCACCCATTGATGGCCTCCAAACCAATGTTTGTACGTTCCCTGCGGCATCGCGTTTGCTCCGGCCGCTTCTTGGCGGGCTGTGCGCACGGCACACAACGTACAGCAGACCCGCCCTGATGCACAATCCCCCGCTGACGGCGCCATCACCGCCATCCTTCGGCTTGCGGCCAGTGGGTTGCGGCTTCAGAATGCAAACTTGAGCGGTTGGCTGAAACGGGCGGCTACGCCGACGCGAGGCGTCTCGTGCTCGGCGGACGGCAGGGCATCGATCCGAACGATGTCGGCCACTCCCGTGCCCCGGCCGGCGTACGGGGAGTAGCCCGGCCCCGGCGGCACGCTGAGGGAGAAATGCACCTCGTTGCCGACCTCAAGCAGACCTGCCGGAGCGTCAAAGTAAATGCCGCAAGGGCTCACATTGCGCGTCGTGGAGCGTATCGGAACCGCCGGCGAAGCACCCACATGAACAACCTCTACCGGCAGATGCATTTCGAGCCGCTTATAGCTTCGGCGCTCTCGCCCGAAGGCCGGCGACTCCGGGGCCGTCTCGATCTTCTCGGATGGTACAATCTGCTCCACGCCGCAACTATCCGCAAGTCGGATGCCACGGACGACGAATATGAACCTGCATTGTTCAGGACAGTCTAACCAGCGATCGCTACGTGAGTTGAGACGGCAGGCTCGATTCCGTCAGGGGACCGGTGACGGCAATCCGCCGCTACGATCGTTGCGAAATATAAACGCCCGGCCTACGAATAATTCCTACCTCGTCTGGTTACCCCTGTAACGATAATACCTTACGCGCGTGTTGAGAGACCACAACGCACGTCCGGGAATCGAAACAGCTTCGCATGCACCGATGCCGAGGGCACGATCACCGACCCGTGGGACGCTCCAGCTATGCGAGCGCCATCCCCGCGCGGGCCGCCACACTCCGAAGCGCTTCGGCGGCAACTGCGAAGAGATCCGGACCGGTGTGCCCCGAGAACTGGCCGGCGGCACCGAGGTGGGGCTCAAGCGCCAGAAAGCCGTCGTAGCCGTCCGCTGCCGCATCGCGAAGGATCATCTCGACCTGCCCGTCACCCTGGCCGAGGGGAACCGCCTTGTCGCCCATGCCGTACTTCATGTCCTTCATGTGGAAGTACCCGACGTAGGGCCGCAGGGCCAGCCAGCAGGTTTCGTAAACGTCTTTCACGCCGGTATGGACGAAATTGGCCGGGTCGAAGGCGCCCGTGATGCGATCCCCCGGCAGAAGCGACAGCAGGTAAAGACACCGCTCGGGAACGTCACCGAAGATACCGCTCTCGTTCTCGAGGACGAGCTTGACATTGCGGTTGGCGACGTATTCGCACTTCTGGCGGAGGCGGCGGACCACCTCGCCCCGATAGTCGGCGATGCTCTGGCCGGCGGGCGGATAGTAACTGAAAATGCGGATGTATCCGCATTCGAAGAACTCGGCCAGCTCGACCGCGTGCTTGAAATCATCGAAATGCCGGCTGTAGTCGTCGTCGATCTTCACCTTGCCGATGGGCGAGGCGATACAGGCGACCCCGAACCCGCGGTCGTCGAACATCTTCTTGAGCTCCCGGCACTGGGCGTCCGAGAGTTTCATCACGTTGGTATCCCAGGCCCCCCGAAACTCGATGTAGCGGATGCCGCACTTCTCAAGCGTGTCGAGCTGGAGCTTCGGATCGGGCCCGATCTCATCGGCGAATGCGCTTACCTTGACCATGTGAGAGTTCTCCTCGCTCGCAGGCCGTTGCCTGCGGGCCGGCAGTCTACCCGGCGGATATGCCGGATACCAGTGCCCGCGCGACCGGGCTTGGCGCAGCCGACCTGCACGGGCCGTCGGCGGCGCTCCCGGCACAGGGAGTCCGGGCGCGGACGGTTCGGGGCGCAAGGCCGCAAGGAGGTGTTGACGAAGGGGAAAACGGCCGATATAGTAGCTGCGCTATGTCAACGGAGAGCGTCCAGACCGTCATTGCCGCACGCAGCGACCGCGGGGTCGGCGCTCCGTCCGTGGGTTCCCCGCTGCCGGCTCTCCGCCTGGGCTTGCTTAGCCCCCGCGTAGGGCCTCTGAACGGTTGAACCCGAGAAGACAACCGGAATCAGCAAGCCCTACGCGAGAGACGCGTGGGGCTTTTTTGTTTGGCTGTGTTCGCCGGGAGAACGGAGAAGACGATCGACGGGCAAGGACGAACGAATACATGGCGGGCGACGACCGGGGCATGCCTCGCGGGCGCGACCGGCCTCGGCCGTCATCCGGCGTTCGTTACCCGGCGTTTCCTCCGGCCGCCGTGGCGGACCTTCGAGGAGCGACTTCCATGAGTGAGACAACCGGGACGATCGAGGCGGACGACATTGTGCGCATCTTCGACACGACGCTGCGTGACGGCGAGCAGTCGCCGGGGGCCTCGCTGAACCACGCCGAGAAGATCGAGATCGCGCGGCAACTGCAGCGGCTGAACGTGGACATCATCGAGGCCGGCTTTCCGATCACGTCGCCGGACGACTTTGACGCCGTTCGGGCGATCGCCTCGGAGATCGACGGATGCACGATCGCGGCGCTGGCGCGATGCGTCGAGAAGGACATCGTCCGGGCGGCCGAGGCCGTCCGCGACGCGAAATCGCCGCGGATTCACGTATTCTGCGCGACCTCGAAGATCCACCGTCAATACAAGCTCAAACGCGCACAGGCGGAGATCGTCAAGCTCAGCGTGGACGGCGTGAAGCTCGCCAGAAGCTTCGTGAACGACGTCGAGTTCTCGCCGGAGGACGCCTCGCGGACGGAGCCGCCGTTCCTCGCCGAGGTGGTCGAGGCCGTCATCGCCGCGGGGGCCACCACCGTGAACATCCCCGACACCGTCGGCTACGCGACGCCCGAGCAGTTCGGCGAGCTGATCCGCTACCTCCGCCAGCACGTGAAGAACATCGGCGAGGCGATCATCAGCGTGCACTGCCACGACGACCTCGGCCTGGCGGTGGCCAATTCGCTCGCGGCGGTGAAGGCCGGCGCGCGGCAGATCGAATGCACGATCAACGGGCTCGGCGAGCGGGCCGGCAACTGCAGCCTCGAGGAGGTTGTGATGGCGATGCGGACGCGCCGGGATTACTACGGCTGCCGCACGCGGATCAACACGCAGCGGATCTACCCGGTCTCACGGCTGGTGGCCTCGCTCACCGGCATCCACGTGCAGCGGAACAAGGCGATCGTCGGGGAAAACGCCTTCGCCCACGAAGCGGGCATCCATCAGCACGGGATGCTGGCGCACCGTTCGACGTACGAGATCATGAATCCGCAGGACGTCGGGATTCCCGCGTCGAAACTGGTCCTCGGCAAGCATTCCGGGCGGCACGCCCTGCAGGACCGCCTCGAACAGCTCGGGCACCATCTGAACGAGCAGCAGCTCGATGCGGCGTTCGAGCAGTTCAAGGCCCTCGCGGACAAGAAGAAGGAGATCTTCGACGCCGATCTCGATGCCATTGTGGAGGGCCTCGTCGCCGAGAAGGACACGGCGCGGCTGTGGGAGCTCGTCAGCCTGCAGACCTCGGCGGGCACGAACGTGATCCCGACGGCCACGGTCCGCCTGCGGAACACCGTGACCGCGCAGGAAGTGCAGGACGCCGCGACCGGGGACGGCCCCATCGACGCGGCGTTCGAATGTATCCAGCGCCTGACCGGATTGCAGGCGACGCTGAAGGACTACGAGTTGCGGGCGCTGACCGGCGGGCGCGACGCGCAGGGCGAGGTGCACCTGGAGATCGCGACGAACGGCAGACGGTATCGCGGCCGCGGACTCTCCACGGACATCATCGAGGCAAGCGCCCTGGCGTTCCTCCATGCGGTGAATCGGGCGCTGGCTGTCGAACCGACCCAGGCGGCGAAGCCCCCGAAGACCGCCAAGAAAGAAACGGACGCGACGAAGTGATGCTCCCACGCCCGGTCTTTCGGGCGACACTCGCGTGGCTTGTGTGCAGGGCCGGCATGGCGGTTCCGAACCCCCAGACATCCGCGACGCAACGATCGACCGATCCGACATTCGTCATTCCCGTCGGCGGGGTCGCGAGGCGATACCTCGTACACGCTCCGCCGGGCTGGGACGGCAGGCGTCCGCTTCCGGTGGTCGTCATGCTGCACGGCGCGGGCGGCAGCGCGTGGGGGGCAACAAAGGAGACCGGATGGACCGCGAAGGCGGATGCGGCCGCGTTTCTCGCCGTCTTTCCCGAGGCGCTGCCGCCGGACCCGTCGCGGCCCGCGCAGTTCCTGCGGAATCCGCAGGTCTGGAACGACGGCTCCGGGCGGGCGCACGCCGGGCGGCGAAACATCGACGACATCGGGTTCATCCACGCAATGCTGGACGACCTCGCGGCTCGATTCCCGATCGATGACCGGCAGATCTTCGTAACAGGCTTCTCGAACGGGGCCTCGATGACGTTCCGCGTCGGGGCGGAGCTTTCGGACCGCGTTGCTGCCATCGCACCCGTATCCGGGCACCTGTGGCTCCAGAGCGTGATCCTCAAACGCCCCGTGCCGATGCTCTACATCATCGGGACGGCGGATCCGCTGAACCCCCTGGCCGGCGGCGAGATTCCGTTGCCGTGGGGAGGCGTTGACCGCAAGGCGCCGATCCGCGACTCGATCCTCCGCTGGGCGAGGGCGTCGGGGTGCCGCACGGACCCGAAGACCCTGCGCGACTCGAACGGCGTGACGATCCTCGCCTACGAATCCCCCGATCACGATACGGAGGTGCTCTTCTGCACCGTCGAGGGTCTCGGCCACGTGTGGCCCGGCGGGAAGAGCCTCCTGCCGGAGCGGATCGTCGGCAGGAGGTCCGATCGTTTCCACGCCACCGACGCGATCTGGGAGTTCTTTCAGAAGCACGCGCGCCGATAGGCGACCGGCGTTCGCGGCGGCGCGTCGCCGCGGAATCAGGCGCCGACCGGTCGCCCCGGCCCCCTGGCGAAAACGCCGGCGTGCCCGTGCGGATCAAAGTCCGCGCATGCCGCCCTCGAGGCCGGATGCACGCCCCCGTCAGTCTTTCACAAACATGACATAGCGGGTTGCGGGCCTGTACGAGGCAAGGGCAATCGTCGCCGGCGCCCCCTCCCGCACGGAGAGCTTCACCGACCTCACGCCGCCGACCGCCGCGCCCTGCTCGTCGTAGAAATCGCAACGGATCTCCAGCGTTCTTTTCCCCTTCCGGCTGGTGAGCACAAGACGAACGCTCAGCGCTCCATTGTCCGCCCTCGCCGTGCGCTCCTGCAGGATGATCACCCGATCCGCCAGACCGGCGTTGTCGAAGTAGATGACACCGTGCTGGAGTGATGCCACCACCGATCGGCCCCGCTCGCGGGTGGCCGGCGGCGCCTTCGATCGAGTCTGCCGCGTTACCCGGGTTGCATCGCGTTGGCGGGGCGTCGCCGGCGAAAGGCTTCCCGCCGTCGGCTCCGGCAAAGCGGCACGTTCGGCGGTTGCCGGTGCTTGCGTCATCGCATCCGTTGCAGGCGGCGCCGGCACGGGAGACCCACCGCCGCCTGTGCCCGGCTCGGCCACGAGGCCCAGCCCAACCGCTTGTCGAGCGGGGGCGGAAGCGTCGGCCGCCGGTTTCGCATCCGCGACCGCTGCCCCGGGCGCGGACGGCGGCACGGCCGCATCGTTTGAGAAAACCGTCCGCCCGCTCCGCGGATCGACGATCTCCAACCCGACGCGCGGGGATGGGTCGGACCCCCGCCTGGCCTTCGGATCCCACGTCGCCCGGGCGTCGAAGATGCCGTCCGCAGCGGCTGCGTCGTCTCCGTTGTAAGCTGGCCGAACGAATCGCAGCCGCGGGTCCGCGTGCTGATTGATGGCCTCCCCCAGCAGGCCGCCCAACTCGCTGGCCTCCCTGGCAGAGGCGCCCTGAAGCCCTACGAACGTCGGCCCGCGCACCAGCACCCGCTCGTTCGACCGCTGCGTGATCCGCCAGTGATCCAGGGCCTCCGCCAGGGCGGGGGCGACGCACTCCACCTGCCGGGTCGTGGGAACCGCGCCGGCCGTCGCCGGTACCCCGTGCGGATCGGAAGCGCCGCGTCTGCCGGAAGCACAACCGGAAAACCCGGCCGACAGAACCACGACGGCTACGCACAACGTTCGATACATTCCGTCATTTTCCCCCCGGCGGCGCGGCCTCGCAAGATGACTCGCGGTGCCGAGACAACCCGGCCGGACACGCCGTTGCATACTCGTCGGCCTCACCCGGCAAACACACACGACGGCTCCGCGGGCGTGCAGAACTTGCCGCCGCGTATCGGTTGAAACGGGAGAACGGAACGCCGCGCTACGGCTGTCTCGCCACCGGGCGGCTCGTAAGCTTCGGCAGCACGGTAACGGTCTCGCCGACGCGAAGCTCCCGATCGTCCGGCGTGATGACCAGGGCCTCGAGCCGATGCTCACCGACGTCGCGCATCACCGCGTATCCGCTCATCGCGGTGCTGATGGGCTTGCCGTTGTCCGTCCACAGGACGCTGCACCCCTTGCGAATCGCCTCCGGAAGCTCGACCCGGTAGCTGATCCACAGCGGAGTCACGCCGACCGTCGTGCTCAGGCGCACCTGGGCCGTGCTCGTCTCGGCACTGTTTGACGACCGAAGCGGCACGGACCGCGGAGGCGTACGCCGCGGCGCCGGCGGTACCGGCTTATACGTCGGGGCGTACTTCTGCGGCGGCGGACCGCCGTTCAGCACGGGCGGCGGCGGCACGGGGGCCGCAGCGCGAGGATTCGCCATCGCCAGTTCCGTCGCGCGGGCAGGCTCTCTCGCCGGCCGCGTGGTGGGGAAGATCGCGTTCGTGCCGGATCGAGGCTGAATCCGTTCGGCCACGACGGGCGCCCTCGCCGGAGTCCGCGCCTCCGGAATGCGAGCCGGCTTCGGCGGCGCCGGGCTGGCTGGCCCCTCCGGCATCACGTCGTGCATCACCAGCGATCCGAGCGGCGGCGGGGTACGCGGCTCGACACCGATCACCTCCGCGAAGTAGGCCGCCGCCGTCTGAGGCGTCCGCTCATGACCAAGACCGCTGACGTACTTGGCCGTCACGTCGAAGCGATGCTGGCGATACCACGCCACGGCCTCCGTGGATTCCTCCCGGCAGATCGCGAAGTCGTGCTCGCCGAAGAAGATCCCAACCTTCATGTCGCGATACTTCGGCACCTGCCGAGGATCGAGCATCTCCGCCGAGAAGTTCGACTGCCGCACGGCAATGCACGAGAACCGCTCCGGATGACGGTTCACGATGTAGTGGGCGAGGTAGCCCCCTGAAGAAAAGCTCGTCGCCAGAACGCGCGTCGGGTCGGCCTGCGTGCGCCGACAGACGTCATCCATGATCGCAAGAATCGCCTGTTCGTCCCGCCGGACGGAGGGCCGATCCGCCGTCTTCAGCGGCGGAACCGTCACGAGCGTATCGCACGTCATCAACTCCGGGGCGCAGACGATGAAGCCGTACCGGTCCGCCTCCTCCTGCCACTCACGAACCTGCGGGTTGGCGTCGTCATAGGGGCGCAACCCGTGGAATGTCATCACGAGCGGCCAACGCCCGCCCCCGGGCTTCTGGCCGTTCTGCCGGACGTAGTCGCTGGGCAGATAGAGATAGTATCTGGCCTTGGTGGTGTCTTCCGTAAGGTACAGAATCTTCCCGTTGCCGGGCCGCTGCGGCACCGCGCAGCCCGCCATGGCGCATCCGGCCGCCACCGCGAACAAGGCAAGCCACTTACTGCCTTCCATGACACGCATCCCCGCGTTCACACTCCTGACCGGAGCAAGCCCGGAACAACCCGCCGGGCGCCCAAACCCCGCACGATCCTGCGTGGGCATCGGCCCAGCACAACTCACTACGCCGCCAATATCCGCCTGGTTTTCTCGACACCGGAACGCGCTCAGCCAGGCCGTGATGTCGCTCACCCCCCTCACCCCGCCAACCCCTGACCGCCCGGCTATCGGCTGTCTTTCCAGGTTCCCAGCAGGTACGCCGCCAAGCTCCGCGCGCAACAGGCAAACTGCGGCTCACCATTGTACCGGCTCCGCGGCGAAGCTCCAAACGGTCGTGCTGGACGGCAAAGGTCCGATAACAGTCTCCGACCATCCCCCTCCTGAACAGGCCGTCGCCTCGCCCGCCAGTCTATTGCATCGGCTGGAACCCGGCTGATCCGCCCGTGAATCCAGGCGCATCCCGTTGTTTTCTTACCTGCCTGCGCCGCCCGCGGAGGGTTCCGGTTCAGGCAACGTGTCGCGCAGGCATCGCCGGTTCAATGACTGACTCGGCATCCTCCCGGCGTCGGATGTCCTCATGCCCGGAAGAAACGAGATACGATCGAACCGCCCCCGGCGGCGAACACTCCTCGTGAGCCAGAGGCGCACCTGCCGCGTTGCTCAGATATCAACGCGAATGGAATCTGCGATTCTTGCGATCGTAGCAGACGGCCGTGGTTCCGAACATCCTCGCACGCGACGCTCATAGCTTGAACGAACACGTCGTCGCGGACGCGACGCAAGCCCACGGGGCAGCGCGTCCGCCGGCCCTGGAAAGGGCCGCCACGCCCGAAGGCGCCTACGGTTTCCCGGGCACGTTCGACACAACCACCCAGTTCTTGCCTGCTCGCTCCGCCTCGCTGCCGACGGTAGCAATGACATGGCTTCCGTGCGACATGAAGCTCTTGAGCTGATCGTAGTGCCTCCGTTCAAGCACGAGATAGACAGGCTCCGCGGACCCAAGAAGGGAGTTCGCACGCTCCAGTGTAAGCTCCTGCAACTCCTGCTGCCTGCCGGTTCGATCCACCATCCGGTTGACGATCTCTTCCGGGGTCACCATGTAGGTAGTGTTGCGGTTGAAGTAGAAGCTCAATCGGGCATCGGGCCGTCGGTCGGCCCACAACACCCTGGCCGTCGCGGGCACTGGTACGGCGTCGAGCGCCCGGGCCAGGGCGGCCACCTTGTTCGCTTCGACGATGGTGTTGAGCGCGGGTGCGCACGCGTACCAGACGGCGTGGAAGGAGACGATGCTCGCGCAGGCCAGGATCCCCAGGGCCGCCCAGCCGCGCCCGCGTATGAAGGCGACGCCGGCAAGCAGGATCGCGACTATCGCGCCACCGGCGATCACCGTAGATCGCCACGCGATCAGGGGGAAGCGCTTCTCCAGCCACAGGTGGCCGGCGATCAGTAGTACTACCCCGCCGAGCGCCAACAAGCCCCACACCGTCCACGCGAACCGGCGTTCGTCGGGTCCGACCAGTCTCCGGCGAGAGGATTCTCTCCCGAACGTCAACACCAGCGGACCTTCCCGCACGGTTCGAGCAAAGAAACGATCGGCCACCACAGCCATGAGCAGGATAAGCCCTGGAACCGCGGGCAGGATGTAATACGGCTTCTTGAACTCCATCAGCGACATCGCACCGACCGCCACCACAACCCACACCGCCCCGTAAACGAGACCCCGCCGATGCCGTGCATACCCCTTCATCCACGGCGCAGCCAACGCCTCAGGAATGAGAAACAACCAGGGTACCGTCAGACCAACGACCAGGGGGAGGTAGTACAGCGGGCCTCGCACCCGGGTGTCCTCGTAGTTGCCTTGCGCCCGCTGCCAGTACTGCCAGTTCCAGAGATTCCACGCATGTGGATACCTCTCCGCCACCTTCAACATCCACGGAATGAAGACCGCCGCGAACAGGATCAGCCCGGGCAGGAGCCACAGCCGCGTGAACGCCTGGATCGTCCGCGGGAAAAGGTCGCGCACGAACAGCACCGCCGCCTCTCGCCACGCACCGGGGCCCTTGCGAGCGAGGAACCGCAGCGGGCGCTGGGTATACCACCACACAGCCAGCGGGAACGCGGTGACGGCGATCGGCGCGGGGCCTTTGGCGAGCATGGCGAAACCCAGCGCGAGGTAGAAGAGCATCGCGTGCAGGAACCGGACCCGCGGCTCACGCGTCATCGCCGCGTACCAGAAATGCACGCAGGCCCACGTGCAGCACATCGTAAGGAGCATTTCCGCCGTCGCGTTTGCCCCGTACAGGAGAAAGGCGAGGCTCGATCCGGCGATCGCCGCTGTGACGATCCCGATCCGCCGGCCGAACATCGACGCCGCCAGCCGCCAGAGCAACAGCACCGTCACGAACGACGACAGCGCCGTCGGAAGCCGCGCCGCCAGGGTGCCGACGGGCAGACCCGTGCCCGCATCGTTCGGCAGCACGTACGAGGCGGCGGCGATAAGCCAGTACGGCAGCGGAGGCTTCCTGAACCAGGGCGTGCCCAGATAATCCGGCACCACCCAGTCGCCGGACAGGCGCATGGTGCGCGCACACAAGGCCACAATCGCCTCGTGGTCGCCCAGCTCCGGACCGCCGAAGACCGCCCCCACCGTGCCGCTCGCCACGAGCAACACCACCGCGAGGACACACATGCGCGAGGCCGGCCGGCTCTCGCGCAAAGGTGCTCCGCACCGCTCCACGCGCGCACTCTCATCTGCCATAAGCCGAACTCCTCACGACCGGCGTCATAGCCGCCGTCGGATCATCATGCACTCCGGCGATACACAGCCCGCGGGCACGCGTTGCGCCCGCCCGACCGGGACCCGACGGCGGTCGTCCTTCGCACCCCCGCTGTTCGGGTTGTTCGTGCCGACGCCCGGGTGGGGAGGACCCGCGACGGTACGTTCAGTCGGTCCACACCCAGTCGCGGATTTCCGGCAGATCCTCGAAGTACCGGCTCACATACTGACGGTGCCGCTCGAGCAGTTCGTTGCACCGGGCGATCAACTCGGGGGCGCGTTCCACCATGTTCGGCGCGTACCGGACGGCATCCATACAGAGGTGAATGCGGCTCATCCGGTTCAGCACCACCATATCGAACGGCGTGGTGGTCGTCCCTTCCTCGATGTAGCCGCGGACGTGAAAGCGATCCGCGTCGGGCTGGCCGTGAATGATCTGATGGATCACGCCGGGATAGCCGTGGAACGCAAAGACGACGGGCTTGTTATATGTGAACAACTGGATGAAGTCGCTTTGCGCCATTCCGTGCGGATGCCGGTCCGGCGGGGCAAGAGCCATCAGGTCCACGACATTCACGACGCGAAACCGGAGCTCGGGCACCATCTTGCGGAGCATCCAGGCGGCGGCCACCGTCTCCTGCGTCGGGATATCGCCCGCGCAGGCCAGGACGACGTCGGGTTCGCCGCCACGGTCATGGCTGCACCAGTCCCAGACGCCGGCCCCGCGCGCACAGTGCCGGCGGGCATCGTCCATGTTCAACCACTGAAGTTGCGGCTGCTTGTCGATCACGATGAGGTTGAGGTAGTTGCGGCTGCGCAGGCAATGGTCGGCCACCGACAGCAGGCAGTTGGCGTCCGGCGGGAGGTAGACGCGCACCACGGCGGCCTTCTTGTTCACGATGTTGTCGATGAATCCCGGCCCCTGATGGCTGAAGCCGTTGTGATCGTTGCGCCAGCACGTCGAGGTCAGCAGGTAGTTGAGCGAAGGGATCGGCTTGCGCCACGGAATCCGGGTGCAGTGCTCGATCCACTTCGCATGCTGCATGGCCATCGAATCCACGATCACGGCAAACGCCTCGTACGTGGCGAACAGGCCGTGCCGGCCCGTGAGCGTGTACCCCTCGAGCCATCCGTGACAGCAGTGCTCGCTCAGCACCTCCATGACACGGCCGTCGGGGGAGACGTGCTCGTCCGTGTCGAGGATCTCGCCGACGAGGCAGCGGTCGGTGGCCTCGAACACGTTGCCCAGGCGGTTGGAGTTCGTCTCATCCGGGCAGAAGAGCCGGAAGTTGGCCTGACGCGCGTTCTTCCGGAAGATGTCGCGAAGGAACTTGCCCAGTTGCCGGGTGGATTCGTGACGTTCCTGCGCCGGAGCCTTTACCTCGATGGCGTAGTCCGTGTAGTCCGGCAGATCGAGCGGCACGCAGAGTTTGCCGCCGTTCGCGTGCGGGTTGGCACCCATGCGACGCTCGCCTGCCGGCGCAAGCTCGGCGAACTCCGCCCGGAAGCGTCCCGTCTCGTCAAAAAGCTCCTCCGGCCGGTAGCTGCGCATCCACGCCTCGAGCATCCGCAGATGCTCAGGGTTGTCCCGAACGCCCGCCAGCGGCACCTGATGCGAGCGGAAGGTCCCCTCGACGGGCAACCCGTCCACCACCTTGGGCCCCGTCCAGCCCTTCGGCGTGCGAAGAACGATCGCCGGCCATACCGGGCGCCCCCGGAGACCGTTCCGGCGGGCATCGTCCTGGATCCGCCGGATGGCGAGGTACGCCTTCTCAAGCGCCGCCGCGAAGTCCTGATGCACCTTCGCGGGCTCGCTGCCCTCGACGAAGTACGGATCGTAACCGTGGCTCCTCAGGAATCCGCCGACGACGTCATCGCTCTGTCGCCCCCAGACCGTCGGACCGGCGATCTTGTAGCCGTTCAGGTGCAGAATCGGCAGCACGGCTCCGTCGCGAACGGGGTTGAGGAACCGCGTGCCCTTCCAGCTTCCCTCCAGCGGCCCGGTCTCGGCCTCGCCGTCGCCAACCACCGCCGCCACGATCAGGTCCGGATTGTCGAACGCCGCGCCGAAGGCGTGCACGAGCACGTAGCCCAGCTCGCCGCCTTCGTGAATCGAACCGGGCGTCGGCGCACTGACATGGCTGGGAATGCCCCCCGGTGTCGAAAACTGCCGGAAGAGCCTGAGCATCCCGCGCTCATCCTGCGTGATCTCCGGGAAGTACTCCGTGTACGTGCCTTCGAGGTAGACATTGGCGATGATCGCCGGACCCCCGTGTCCCGGGCCGGCCATGTAGATCACGTTCGCGTCGTACTGCTTGATGATGCGGTTCAGATGGACGTACACAAGATTCAAGCCCGGCGACGTACCCCAGTGGCCCAGCAGCCGCGGCTTGATGTGCTCCGCCTTGAGCGGCTCCTTCAGGAGGGGGTTCGCCATCAGGTAGATCTGCCCGACGTTCAGGTAGTTGGCGGCTCTCCACCACGCGTCGATCTTCCGAAGCAGATCCGCGTTCAGAGGCTCGCCGGACGGCTGGCTCATTACTGTTTACCTCCTTGAGGCTTTCCGACCGCACACGATCCGCTCCGCCGCGCGCGCCGACGGGCAATTGCGACAAGCCATTATTCGCGACTGCCGTCCGCCGGGCCGAAGAATTGCCAGGCGAGCCGGGCGATCGAGGTCGAATCGGAACCTGCGGAGACGGATACGGACGAGGCATCCTCCATAAGTGGCCCGGAACGCTGAAAATACGAGGGGCCGAGCCATGATGGGTAGTAGAGTGCCGTGCCGGCGGAAGGTCAAGCTATACCATGTGCCGAAGCGCGTCGAGGGGGGGGGGATCAGTCGGATGGCTGAAAGAGGAGGAGATGAGGGTCATTTCGTACATCAACACGGCCACAATCGACGGATCAGTCGGATGAGCTGAAAGAGGATGAGGTGAGGTGCCGGCTCGCCCCCCGCGGAACAATCCCCGGGCGACGCAGCCCTTCTCCTGCGCCGTCGTACACAAACCGCCGGTCCTCCGCCGGCGCGGTGTTCCAGGCCGACATGCCGGTGTCCCCCGTGAACACCTGCATGCGCACCCGCCGACACATGGAATCATACTCGAAAACGAGCCTCCTGTCGTGGCCGGTCGTCGGATACGCCCGGGCGAGGATCTTGAATTCGCCTGGCTCGTCCGTGCGCGAGCGTACAGCCTACACTGTTATCGCCTGGATTCTTGCCGGCCGGCGCCGAATTCCGGGCCAGGGGCGGTACGTCATTCTGAGGGAGCGGAGCGACCGAAGAATCCGGCCTGTGCTCTGCGGGGGCTTTGCGCGTGCAAGGATCTGCGCAAATTGGACGCCGGATTCTTCGGCCCCCAAGGGGGCCTCAGAATGACGCGACGCAGGCTACGTGCGTCCGGCGCCGCCATGTCGGGCTGCGGGCCAGGCCCGCGCTGGGGGGCTCTATGTGGCCTCACCGCGGTAGGCACGAACAGGGCGGCGCGCACGAGCTGGGTCCACATGGCCGGGATGATGGCCGGCAAGCCGGTCGCGTGCCTGCAGCAGGGTAGGACCGTCCGATAAGGCGTTTCGGGGCAATCAGCGAGACGGTAGGCGATGGTGTGGCCTCTCATCGCGCTCAGGAAAGCAGCACGCGATCGCGCACCGTCCGCTCCATGCCGTTACCCCCTCCCCGAAACCGCCGCGACCCAGCCAGCATTCCGAGAGCGGGCGGCCGCCCGGCAGATCGTGCGACCGGAAGGCGCGCGGCTCAACCAGCGTTCCGAGAGCCGGCGGGCGTTCGCGGCCGCATTCGACGAAACACCCAGCCCGTCTGTGCGGAGTACGGCCGACGGCCGTATGGGGAGGATGAGACGGCAGGCAATGGCGTGGCCCACCTGGCTCGCCCACCGACGAAGTATTCGGACCTTTTCTAACTAACGGCGAGCGCCGAGGGAGCCGATAACGGCTCCGAGGGAGTGCCTCCCTGCGCGAATACGGACGCCCCGGCGCCGTCGGGAGCCGTTGCGTACGGCGGATCGCGAGATCGCCCGCCGAACGGCCCGCCAACGAAAAGGAGACGCCGGTCGGCAAACGGTCCACATGGTCCGTCTCGCCGGAGCGAGGACCATCGAGAGAGTGTGCATGCTCCACCACACGCCCGCCCGTCGCTGCGTTCGCCGCGTCGCCGGAAGGATGCTCTGCGGTGTGGTCGTGCTGTTCGCAGCCGCGTCGGGCGCCTGTGTGCCGGCCGACCTGACTACGCCCCTGAGCGGATCGCTCGCCGGTCCGCTGTCGCTCGCTATCACGACCGATAGTCCGCGTGTGTTTCCACTCGGGGGCCGCCCCGCCGGTCGAAGCACCACGACGCTACGCGCCGCCGTCAGCGGAGGAGTGGAACCCTACGAATACCAATGGTCGGTCATCAATCCGCGCGGCGAGACTGAGAACGATCGGCTCGACGCCCTCGATGTTCCCAACCCCGTGTTCACGGGCAGTTCGCTCGTCGGCGACTACCAGGTGACGTGCCTGGTCACCGATGCGGCCGGGAACCGGATCAGCAGCGCGGTCCTGGTGCATGTCAGCCAGCCGCTTTCGTGCGATCTGGCGGCGGATCGATCGTGGGTTCCCACCGGCGGCGGGCCGAACGGACAGGTGACGCTGACGGCCAGGCCGCTGGGCGGCGTGCCGCCGTACACCTGCCAATGGTCCGTCACAGCACCGAACGGCGAGCTCGACAATGCGAGGCTCGCCCCCGTGTCGCCGGATACGGCGGTCTTCGCCAGCGCGAATGTCTTCGGTACGTACCAGATTACCTGCACCGTCACCGACTCGACGGGCGCTCTGGCCGAAGCTTCCGCAAGGATCACGGTCAGCAACGTCCTGTCCGTCGATGTCACCGCCGACCGTCTGCACCTGGCGCCGGGCGGCGGCACGGGAGGGGTAGCGTACCTCTCGGCGGAGGTGCTGGGCGGCGCGGCGCCCTACAGCTACTCCTGGGCCGTCACGGGGCCGGACGGGATGATCGACGTCTTCCGGCTCGACAACGCACGCGTACCGCAGCCGCTGTTTACCAGCGCTTCGGCGATCGGAACCTACCGCGTCACCTGCACCGTGACGGACGCCAGCGGGCAACAGGTCGCCGACTCGGTCCTGCTGACCGTCAGCCAGAACCTCGACATGAACGTCACAACGAACCGGCAGCGGATCGTCGCGGGCGGCGGGGCGAACGGGACGGCGGCGCTCTCGGCTACGGTACTCGGCGGGGTGAGCCCGTACACGTATCTCTGGTCCGTGCGCGACGAGGCGGGCAACAGTCTGGACGCCCTGCTCAGCGATACGAAGATCGCCGCGCCGCTGTTCGTCAGCAACGGGAATCCCGGCACGTACCGGGTCGCGTGCACGGTTACCGACGCGGCCGGCCAGGTCGCCACCGACTCGCTGGAGATCGTCGTCGGGCAGCAGCTCGTGGGCAATCTGAACACCAATTCGCAGTGGGTCGGCAGCGGCGGCCTCAGCGCCAGCGCCATGTGGGTGGCCGCCGGCGGCGGATGGGCGGGCCAGGCGACGATCACCGCGGAAGTGATCGGCGGCACGCCCCCCTACACGTACACGTGGTCGGTCCGCGACCCGGCCGGCCAGCCGGCGGACGACCGGCTCAGCGGCGTGACGGCCGCCACGCGAACCTTCACCAGCACGAATGTGACCGGCACATATCAGATCAGTTGTTATATCGCCGACGCGATGGGCGTGGGCTTCCGCGACTCCGTGGCCATCACCGTCTATGACGCGCTGCTGGTCGATGTGACCATCGACCGCCAGCAGATGCCGGCCGGCGGCGGCGCCAATGGAACCGCCCACCTGTCGGTCAGCGTGGCCGGGGGAACGCCGCCCTATACGTACGCCTGGACCGTCACCGGGCCCGACAACACGGTCGATAACGCCCGCCTGGATGACCCGGCCATCGCCACACCGACGTTTACCAGCGCGATGCTCAACGGAATCTATCGCGCCACCTGCGTCGTCACCGACGCGGTCGGACAACAGGTAAGCGACTCGATCCTGTTCCTCGTCGGTCAGCCGTTGAGCGTCGACGTTACCACGGACCGCCAGGACGTTGTGGCCGGCGGCGGCCACGCCGCGCTGAATGCCGTCGTGATGGGCGGCCTGCCGCCGTACCAGTATGCCTGGACGGTAATCAACCCGAACGGCCTCACGGAAAACGCCCGCCTCGACGATCTGACCGTGGCAACGCCGACGTTCACGAGCGACCTCACCATCGGAACGTACACGCTGACATGCCTGGTCGTGGATGCGGCCGGATTCTCGGCGATTGAGTCGATCATGATCGTCGTCGGTGGCGGGCTGGATCAGGGGCTCAGCGTGGAAGTCACCACGACGCGGCAGAGCCTGCCGGCCGCAGGCGAGCAGGCGATTCTGGCGGCCGCGGCCACCGGCGGCGTGGCACCGATCACGTATTCGTGGACGGTCATCGGGCCGAGCGGAGAAGACGCAACCGCCGCACTGAACAATACCACAATCCCCGGCCCGACGTTCACCGCGCCGGCCGCCGTCGGCACGTATCGCGTGAGCTGCACGGTGACCGACTCGGTGCTCAAGACCTTCACCGCCTCGACGCACATCTATGTCGGCATGGGCCTCTCGCTCAACCTCACCGCCTCCCGCATCAGCCTGCCCACCGGCCAGACCAGCAACCTCACCGCCTCCGCCTCCGGCGGCGTGTCACCGTACACCTATGCCTGGACGGTCCTCGACCCCGCCGGCGCTGATGCCACCGCCGCCCTCAGCAACGCCGCCATCGCCGGACCCGTCTTCACCGCACCCGCAGCAGCCGGAACCTACCGGGCCACCTGTACCGTCACCGATGCCGCCAATGCCACCTTCACCGCCTCGATCCACATCTACGTCGGCATGGGCCTCTCGCTCGACCTCACCGCCTCCCGCATCAGCCTGCCCACCGGCCAGACCAGCAACCTCACCGC
>CAZZFA010000012.1:40906-53845 GCA_964653435.1 uncultured Planctomycetales bacterium
CTCCGCCTCCGGCGGCGTGTCACCGTACACCTATGCCTGGACGGTCCTGGGTCCCAGCAGCACGGACGTCACCGGCGCCACCCTCAGCGCCGCCAACGTCGCCGCCCCAACATTCACCGCCCCCGCGACCGCCGGCACATACCGCGCCACCTGCACCGTCACGGATGCCGCGGGCGCCACAAACACAACGTCGCTGCACATCTCGGTTGGCACCGGCCTTTGTGTCGCAGTAACCACGACCCCGCAAAGTCTGCCCAGCGGCCAGACCGCCACCCTCACGGCAACCCCGATGGGCGGCGTCTCGCCGTACACCTATGCCTGGACGGTCCTGAGCCCCAGCAGTGCGGACGTCACCGGCACAACCCTCAGCGCCGCCAACGTCGCCAGCCCGACGTTCACCGCCCCCGCAACCGCCGGCACCTACCGCGCCACCTGTACCGTCACCGATGCCGCCGGCGCCACCTTCGCCGCATCCGTCCACCTCTACGTCGGAATGCCCCTGTCAACCACCGTGACAACCACCAAACAAGGTCTGCCCAGCGGCCAGACCGCCACCCTCACGGCAACCCCGATGGGCGGCGTCTCGCCGTACACCTATGCCTGGACGGTCCTGAGCCCCAGCAGTGCGGACGTCACCGGCACAACCCTCAGCGCCGCCAACGTCGCCAGCCCGACGTTCACCGCCCCCGCAACCGCCGGCACCTACCGCGCCACCTGTACCGTCACCGATGCCGCCGGCGCCACCTTCGCCGCATCCGTCCACCTCTACGTCGGAATGCCCCTGTCCGCCACGGTGACAACCACGAAACAGACAATGACCACTGCGGACACCGCCACACTGGCGGCCGTTGCCACGGGAGGCGTTCCGGCATACACGTATTCATGGAGCGTGCTCGACCCGACCGGTGCGGACGTAACCGCCACGGTGCTCAGCAGTGCCACTGCGGCCAGTCCGACGTTCACCGCCCCGGTATTGGGAGGCACGTACCGCGTCACGTGCACCGTAACCGACTCGGCGGGCTCCGGTTTCACGGCGGCCGTGCACCTGTATGTCGCCACATTCAAGCTCACCCTCACGACCCCTGCGGCGGCGGACAGCACCGCGAACCCGTCGTCGGTCATGAGCCAGACCACGCTGGCCAGCCCCTACACGATCGTCGAGGTCGGGGTTGACCTGCCGTACGCGCGGAACCTGCGAATCCGCATGACCGATCCCAACGGAACGGCGGGCAATACCTGCTGGGCCGCCGTGGACGGCGTCGGTGCGGACGGTCACCCGCAGACCGAGCTCTTCAAATTCGTGAACCCGCGGGGCACCACGCCCACGGTGGACGGGAAGATGACCTTCACGCGGGTGGATGTGATCCGCTACCTGCGGACGCCCACCAATCCGGGCAACAACTCGACGCTGGCGATCGGCGTGGGCAATCTTTTCGGCCTGCCCAGGATTCTATCCTCCGAATCGAGCGTGCGGCGTGTCGTTCTCCTGCCGAACACGGTGCTCTCCTCGCCCGCCGACTACAGCGTCGTCACGACACCCGGCCAGCAGGGCGTGGACCTGACCCACACGGCCCCCGACGGCGCCCGGAGCTACGAGATCTACTACGACGCCGAGTAGCGGCGAAGCGCGAGCACGCGCCTCTGCCATCTGCCCCTTCACCGCGCCGCACGCCGCACGCGGAATTGTCTTGCCGAAGACGGCACCGGTTGACCATGCCGACCGGCGCCGAGCCCCGCTTCTGCGAGCCGCCCACGGCATTGCGTCCGGTATGCCTCGCCGGTACGATACCGTGGCTTTGACTCTGCAACGCAGACAAGGAACCCGCTGAAGCCGACATGAGTACCCCCCGTTCGCAGATGGACGACCGGCGCATCAAGCTCGCCCGACTGCGCGAGCTGGGCGTCGATCCGTACGGCGCAAGATTCGAGAACGTCACGCCCGCCGCAGCCGCACGCGCCCGGGCCGAGCAGTTGGGCATCAGGCCCGAGCAGATGTGGAGCGACGAACGATTCCGCCTAGCGGGCCGGATCGTCCTCCTGCGGCAGTTCGGCAATCTGTTCTTCCTGACGCTTCGCGACGACAGCGGCGACATACAGATCGGCCTCTCGAAGAGGCACCTGCCGGAGCAGTGGCCCGTCGTGAAACTCCTCGATCTGGGCGATATCATCGGCGTGGACGGCTGCCTCGGCACGACAAAAACGGCCGAGGTGACGCTCTGGGCCGACCGGTTGACCTTCCTCACGAAAGCCCTGCGGCCGCCGCCCGAGAAATGGCACGGGCTGACCGACGTCGAGCTGCGATACCGCCGACGCTACGTGGACCTCTTCAGCAACCCGGAGGTCCGCGATGTCTTCAAGGCCCGCAGCACGATCATCCAGGCGGTTCGCACCTATCTCGCCGGCCGGGGGTTCCTCGAGGTCGAGACGCCGATGCTCCAGGCGCAGTACGGCGGGGCGGCGGCGCGGCCGTTCATCACGCACCACAACGCCCTCGACATCGACCTGTACCTGCGGATCAGTCCGGAACTGTACCTCAAGCGCCTTCTCGTGGGGGGCTTTCCGCGGGTCTACGAGATCAACCGGAACTTCCGCAACGAGGGAATCAGCACGAAGCACAACCCTGAGTTCACCATGATGGAGGTGTATCAGGCCTACGGCGATTACCACGACATGATGGCGCTGGTGGAGGGTATTTTCGCCGCGGGGATCGAGGCCCTCGACGGCCGTTACCGGCGGCCCTTCGGCGAACACACGATCGACTATACGCCTCCGTGGCGACGGGCCGCCTACGCGGAGCTGTTCGAAGAGCACGCCGGCGTCCCTATGACCGACATCGCCGCCGTCCGCGCGAAGGCCGTCTCGCTGGGCATCGACCCGGCGAAGATGGACGATGCGGTCGTAATCAACGAGGTCTTCGAGCACACGGTCGAGGACAAACTGATCCAGCCGACCTTCGTGCTGGACTACCCCGCGCCGCTGTGCCCGCTCACCCGGCGCAAGAGCGACAACCCCGACATCGCCCTTCGCTTCGAGCCGTTCGTCGCCGGCATGGAGGTCGGTAACGCCTACACCGAACTGAACGATCCCGATATCCAGGAAGCGAACCTGCGCGCACAACTGGCCGGGCAGGAAGAGACTATGGCCGTCATGGATGATGACTTCGTCACGGCGCTGCAGTACGGCATGCCGCCGGCCGGCGGACTGGGCATCGGCATCGACCGGATGGTCATGCTCCTGACGAACCGCACCAGCATCCGCGACGTGATCCTCTTCCCGCTCCAGCGGCCGCTGCCGCGATCCGAATCGGCGGACAGCCCCGATACCGGCGACGAAGCGACGGAGCGACGAAGCAACGAAGGGAATGCAAGCCCGTGACCGCAGCCCGGCCGGGCGCGCTGCATCCGGAATAACGGGCGGACGGTATACGGGATCAACGGACCGGCGAATCGGATGTACAAACTCTTCCTGTGCCTTCGTTACCTTCGCAAACGCCGCATCGCGTTCTTCGCCATTGCGGCGGTCTGGCTCTGCACGGCGATGGTACTCATCGTCGTCAGCGTCATGGGCGGTTTCCTGGACATGGTCAAGGCGCGGTCGCGCGGGCTGCTGGGCGACCTCATCATGGAGAACGGCGCGCTGCAGGGGTTCCCCTTCTATCAGGAATTCATCGACCAGATCAAGAAGGAAATGCACGATCGGATCGAGGAAGCCACGCCGGTCATCGTGAACTACGGCCTGCTGCGGTTCCCTTCGAGCAACATCACCAAGCCGGTACAGGTGGTGGGCATCCGCTTTGAAGAAACCTGCCGCGTCAATGACTTCCGGAAGGGCCTCTTCCTGGAACGCTATTACCCCGGTACGGACACGCTCGCGCCGCAGAAGATCCCGGGCTTCGGGCTCGACGCCTCGGGCGAGATCGTCCTCCCGCCGGAGTTCCAGGCGGCCTACGAGCGATGGCTCAAGACCGCCACGCCCGCGGAGAAGGCCGAGGCCCGGCGCCAGCGGACCGGGCCCTACCCCGGCCCGGGCCTGTTCTACCCGGCCCACTACATCGAGCCGAACCAGACGCAACCCGGCTGGGTCGGCGACCCGGAGCCGGGCCTGATCGTCGGCGTCGACGTCTGCGCGAAGCGTCTGCCCAACGGCGAATACGAACGGTACTACCAGCGCGGGTATAAGCTCCTGCTCACGCTCCTGCCGCTCACGCCGAAGGGCACGCTCGCCGGCGGAGGCACCAGCGCGCCCACGATCGCGTTCCACCTCGTCGATGATTCGTGCACCGGCGTGTACGACATCGACTCGGTCAGCGTGTACGGCGACTTCGACATCATCCAGAACGCCCTTCTGATGGGCGAAACGAGGCGGGAGGACGGCACGCGGATCCCGCCCCGGGCGACGCAGGTGCAGATCAAGGTCAGGGAACAGGCCACCCCGGAGAAGACGCATCGCTTCGCCATCGAAACGCGCAAACTCCTTCAGGACCGCTGGGCGAACTTCATGGAGGCGCACCTCAATCAGACCACCGAGCCCATGCTCCTCAGCGAGGTCGAAATCAAGACCTGGGAGGAGAAACAGGCCAAGTTCATCATGGCCGTCGAGAAGGAAAAGATCCTCGTCACGATCCTGTTCTGCATCATCAGCCTCGTCGCCGTGCTGCTGGTCGGGTGCATCTTCTACATGATCGTCCAGCAGAAGACGCGGGACATCGGCATCGTCAAGAGCGTCGGCGCGACCTGGCACGGCGTGGCCGGCATCTTCCTGGCATACGGAGCCGCCGTCGGCGTGGTCGGCGGCATCCTCGGCCTGATCTGCGGCGCCGTCTTCGTCCACTACATCAACGACATCCAGGATCTGCTCACAAAACTCAACCCGAACCTGCAGGTCTGGAGCCCGGAGGTCTACACGTTCAGCCGCATCCCGAACAACGTCAAACCGTGGGACGTCGGCGTGATCTTCGTCGTGGCGATCCTTGCCTCAATGACCGGTTCGCTGATCGCCGCCGTCAAGGCCGCCCGGGTGTGGCCGGTGGAGGCCCTGCGATATGAGTGAGCGAGACGCCCTCATCCGCGTGCAGTCGGTCCAGAAGACCTACCTGCTGGGCCGCTACCATCTGCACGTCCTGCGAGGCTGCTCCGTCACCGTCGGCGACGGCGAGTTCCTGGCCATCATGGGCGCCTCCGGCAGCGGCAAGAGCACCCTGCTGCACATCATGGGGGCGCTCGATACGCCCGATAAGGGAAAGGTCCTCTTCCAGGACCACGATGTCTTCGCCGGCCCGGCCGCCGCCCGCGACCGCCTTCGCAACGAGACGTTCGGCTTCGTGTTTCAGTTCTACCACCTTCTGCCCGAATTGAATGTACTGGAGAACGTCCTCCTGCCGGCAATGGTCGGCAGCTCCATCGCCGGGTGGTTCTCACGGAAAGCCGACGTGACCGCATATGCCCGGAGAGTGATCGAGCAGGTCGGTCTGAAAGACCGCATCCGCCACCGGCCGAACGAGCTCTCCGGCGGCGAGCGGCAACGGGTCGCCATCGGCCGTGCGCTGATCAACCGGCCGAGAGTCTTGCTCGCCGATGAACCAACCGGTAATCTGGATACGGCGACGGGGCGGGAAATCCTGTCGCTGCTGACCCGCCTGAACGAGGAGGGCCAGACGATCGTCATGGTCACGCATGACGCCCAGGTGGCCGCGGCGGCGCACCGCGTGGTCAACCTCGTGGACGGGCAGGTAAGGGCAAAGAACGCCCCTGGCGTGAAGAGCTAGGCGGTCGGCACGCCGAGGAGTGGGCTGCCGGCAGCGACTTGCAGTCGGGCCGGAGGCGCCGAGTCGCGCAACGGCGATCCGAAGCGGAGCGCGGCCTTTCCCCGAGGATCGGCCCGCACAGCCGCCAAGGACAACAGACAAACGGACCAACCGGGCAACAGACTACCGGACCAAGGAACTGACGGACTAACGGAAGAACGCGATGGCCAAGGAAAACCCGTTCGCACCGAACCCGAAGTTGAAGGTGTACCTGGACGGCGAGCTCGTGCCGGTCAGCGAGGCGAAGATCAGTGTGTTCGACCACGGCCTGCTGTACGGCGACGGCGTCTTCGAGGGCCTGCGGGTGTACAACGGCCAGGTCTTCAGGATGGACGCGCACATCCGCCGGCTCTTCGAGTCGGCCAAGGCGATCTGCCTGCGGGTTCCGATGACGCACGAGGAGCTCGTCGAGGCCACGAACCGGACGGTGAAGGCCAACGGGGTCGTGGACGGATATGTCCGCCTCGTGGTTACGCGCGGCGTGGGCTATCTGGGCCTGAGTTTCACCCGGACGGCCAACCCCTCGGTGTTCATCATCGCCGACCAGATCGAGCTGTACCCGCCCGAGACCTATACGCAGGGCATGGCCGTGATCACCAGCAGCGTGGTCCGCAACCACCCGAACGCCGTCTCGCCGCGGATCAAGAGCCTGAACTACCTCAACAACATCCTCGCGAAGATCGAGGCGATCGACGCCGGCGTTCCCGAGGCGATCCTTTTCAACCACATGGGGTTCGTGGCGGAGTGCACCGGCGACAACATTTTTCTCGTCCGCAACGGCGAGGTTCTTACCCCGGGCGTCAACGAGGGCCTGCTCGAGGGCATCACCCGCGGCGTGGTGATCGAGCTGCTCCGGAAGCGCTCGATCCCGTTCCGCGAAACGCAACTGACGCGGCATGATCTCTACGTCGCCGACGAGTGTTTCCTCACGGGCAGCGCCGCCGAGGTCGTTCCCGTCACGAAGATCGACGGCCGCCTGATCGGCGACGGCCGGCCGGGGCCGCTCACCCGGCAGATCATGGCCGACTTCCACGCCTGCGTCCGCGGCAACGCGGGCTGACGACGCCGCAAGACCGGTCATCCCGAGCCGAGCGCATCGCCGTGCAGGGTTCGGCTGCCTGAAAAACGGAAGCGAAATGCTCTGCTGCGCCCGGAGTGACGGCGCGGCGAAGCGGACCGTTCCGTATGACCGAGGTGCGCGTCCGGCATCGCACGTCTCGACGCGTGCCGCTTGCCCGTACGATGCCTCGGGTCTACCATACGCCGACACAATCGGATACGGGAGAATCACGACATGGAGCTTCTGAAGCGACTGACCGAAACCCCGGGCGTTCCCGGGCGGGAGGAGCGCATCCGTGAACTGATCCTCGAGGAAACCGCGGGGCTGTTCGAGGAGACGCGCGTCGACCCGATGGGCAACCTGATCTGCCACAAGCCGCCGGGCAGGAAACCCGGACGCGGGCGCAAGGCCCCCGCCGTCATGATCGCCTGCCACATCGACGAGATCGGGTTCTACGTCCGATCGATCGACGAGGAGGGGCGGCTTCGCATCCAGAACGCCGGCGGTTTCGACACGCGAAACCTGTTCGCCCGCCGCGTCCTCGTGCAGGGCAAGCGCGACCTGTTCGGCGTGCTCAACCCCGTGGGACGGCCCATCCACCTCGCCACCGACGAGGAGAAGAAGAAAATCCCCACGATCCAGGAGTTCTTCGTGGATCTCTGCCTGCCGCCCCGGAAGGTCAGGGAGCTGGTGCGCGTCGGCGATCCCGTAACGCTCGTCCAGACGCTCGAGGCGCTCGGCGAATGCTACAGCGGCAAGTGCCTCGACAACCGCGTGGCCTCCTGGATCGCCATCAACGCGGTGAAAAAGGCCGGAAACCGCAACACATGCGACCTCTACTACGTCGCCACCGTGCAGGAGGAGGTCGGCTGCCGCGGCGCCGGGCCCAGTTCATACGGAATCGACCCCGATATCGCCATTGCCGTCGACACCACGCTCGCCTGCGACACGCCCGGCATCGACAAGGCCGACGCCGTCACCCGCCTCGGCGAGGGGATCGGCATCAAGATCATGGACACCAACTCGATCAGCGACCGCGACCTCGTGGACGAGTTCGTGGCCCTGGCCGAGAAGAAACGGATTCCGCACCAACTGGAGATTCTCCCCCGCGGAGGAACCGACGCGGGCTCGATGCAGCGAACCGCCGCCGGCCGGCGGGCGATCACGCTCTCGGTGCCCGTCCGGTACATCCACACGGTCACGGAGACGTGCCACAGCGCCGACCTGAAGGCCGGCGTGGACCTGCTCGCCGCGTACCTGACGAAGTGATCCGCCGCGATGCGAAACGCGGCCTCTTCGAGGAGGCGATCGGGGAACCCGAAGGACCGTACCCCGGGCAAGCCATGAACAGGACGAAGGTAGTTGCCACCGTCGGACCGGCCTGCCGGGACGAGGCCGCGCTGGCCGCATTCATCGCGGAAGGCGTGGACGTCTTCCGGCTGAACCTCTCTCACGAAACACTTGATCGGCACGCGGCGGCGGTCGCCAACATCCGCGCGGCCGCCGCCGCCCGGAACGCAACCGTCGCGATCCTGGGCGACCTGTGCGGCCCCAAGATCCGCGTCGGCGAGGTGTCGGGCGGCCGATTCGACCTGCACGAGGGCGACTTGCTTGTCATCGCGCGAGGGCGGTTCCCGTGCACGCGCGAGCGCCTCTGCACGAACTTCGACGGCCTGCCCGATGAGGTACAACCCGGGCAACGGATTCTCATCGACGACGGTCAGGTCCGCCTGAGGGCGGTGGAGCGAAAGGACGGCGAACTTCTCTGCCGCTGCGAGGTCGGGGGGGCCGTCGCCACCCGCAAGGGCGTCAATCTGCCGGATACGAATCTCTCGCTGCCGTCTCTGACTGACAAGGACCGGGAAGACCTCGCCTGGGCGGTCAAGCAGGAACTGGATTACGTCGCCCTGTCCTTCGTGCGCTCCGGCCGGGATCTCACGGAGCTCCGCGCCGAGCTGAAGCGCCTCGGGGGCGATCTCCGCGTCGTGTCGAAGATCGAGCGCCCCGAAGCCGTCGCGAGGCTTGACGAGATCATAGAACTGTCCGATGCCGTCATGGTGGCGCGGGGCGACCTGGGAGTCGAGATGGACGTCTCGAGGGTTCCGCTGATCCAGAAGGACATCACGCACCGCTGCGCCCGCGCGGGCAAGCCGGTGATCATTGCGACGCAGATGCTGCAGAGCATGATCGAGTCGGCCGTTCCCACCCGCGCCGAGGTGAGCGATGTCGCCAACGCCATCCTGGACGGCGCGGACGCCGTGATGCTCTCGGCCGAAACCTCGATCGGACGCCACCCGATCGAAGCCCTGCGCGTGATCCGTGACATCGCGAACCAGACAGAGGCGTTCATCGCCGCGGGCCCGGAAGACTCCGCGGCGGGCGCCAGCCCTCAGGCTTTCCGGATCACGTCGGCCGTGGTTCGCGGGGCCGTGGGCATCGCCCGCGAACTGAACGTGAAAGCGCTGGTCGTATGGACCGAGTCGGGCAACACGGTCCGGCTGCTGAGCAAACGACGGCCCGGGCCCCTCATCGTCGGGCTGACGCCGAGCGAACGCGTATGCCGGTGGATGACGCTGTACTACGGCGTGCAACCGATCCGGCTCCAGTGGCAGGAGCCGCAGCAGAAGATGGTGGCCCAGGTCGATCGTGCCCTCTGCCGCCGGAACCTGGCCGCCACGAACGACCCGATCGTCATCATCGCGGGGACGCATCTGTGCGAGGCGGGAGCAACGAACGCCCTTCTGATTCACCTGGTCGGCTCGCCCGAGTGACGTGCCCGAAGGAGCGATCCGCCGCTTGAACGCCGAGGCCCCCGCCCGCCACCCTGCCGCCATGAACGACCCGCCCCGCACGGCCGCGCGGCATGACTCCGGGCGGCCAGCTTGACGACCGCCACGTCGAACGTATCATTCCCCACATGCGGCTGACAGGTGCATGGATTGCGGTTTTCGCCGCCGCGGCGTGTCTCGGCTGCCACGAGCCGGGCGCACCGACCGGACCTACCGTAGCGCGGGTGACCGTCGCCGACGCACAGGAGTTCGACCGGCTCTGGGACTCCACGACCGACGTGCTTCGCGCGCACAACCTCTGGCCCGACCGCCAGGACCGCCTCAGCCGTGTGATCACGACGTTCCCCGACACCTCGCCGCAGTACTGGGAGTTCTGGCGCCCGTTCCCGACGAGCGACTTCGCTCGACTCGAAGCCAACACCCAGACGGTCCGCCGGCAGGCCGAGGTCCGCTTCGCACCCACGGCGCAGACGAACGAATACGACCTGTCCGTTCGCGTGGACGTGGAACGCTACTGCCTCCCCGAACGGCAGGCAACCGACGCCGCATCGGCATTCCAAATGTTCGGGGCCAAACTGCCCACCGCGGAAGGGCCGGCCGAACCCGGGCAGGCCGACGCCTACTGGCTGCCCATCGGCCGGGATGGGCAAATGGAGTCCGCCCTGCTCGACCGCATTCTTCGTCGCTACGGCGGCGAGGGCTACCGAACCTTCGAAGCGGAAACACCCGCGGCCACACAACCGACAAATGCCACGACCGCGCGGTAACGTCGTTGCCGCCGCGCCTTCCGCGATGACAGGCGTCACAACAGCGCGATCGGATCCACGTCGATGATGAACTGCCTGACCTTCGGCAGAAACGCCGGATCGTGCCGCAGGTGCTGCATGGCCGTATTCAGCACATCCGCCGAGTCCGCCCGCAGCAGGACCTCGTACCGATAGAGATTCCGTATCCGCGCAAGCGGACAGACGTTCGGGCCCCAGCAGTCGATGGCCATGCGGCGGGCCCGCGTATAGTCGCGAACGTACGCGGCCATCGCGTCGGCCGCCGCCCGCACCCGCGACTCGCGTCCGTCGGCCAGAACCAGTCTGACCAGGCGCCCGTATGGCGGCAGGCGCAGCTTCTGCCGCGATCGGAGCTCCGCCGCCGCGAAGCTCTCATAATCGTGGTCCACGGCGTGCTTGAGCGCGTGCACCTCCGTGACAAACGTCTGTACGACGACGCGGCCGGCCGTACCGGCCCGGCCGGCCCGCCCCGCAACCTGCGTGACGAGCTGAAACGTTCGCTCCGCCGCCCGGAAATCGGGAATCGACAGGGCCGTATCCGCGCTGATCACCCCGACGAACGAGACGAACGGAAAATCGAGCCCCTTGGCGATCATCTGCGTGCCGACGAGCACGTCCAGCTCGCGGCGCTCGAACGCCGTGACGATCTCTTCGTATTGAGCGGCCCGCTCCATCGTGTCGCTGTCCACGCGCCGTACGCGGGCCTGCGGAAACTTCGACGCCAGCTCCTCCTCGACGCGCTGCGTGCCCATGCCGAACCAAACGAGCGTGTGACGGCACGTCTCGTTCGGGCAGCGGCTGGGAACCGGGAAATGGGCCCGGCAGTAATGACACTGGGCCATGCCGGTGGTCTTGTGAAAGATCATGTTCGTCTGGCAGTTCGGGCAGACGATCCGCTGCTCGCAACTCGGGCAGAAGAGGAAGCTCGCGTAGCCGCGGCGGTTCAGCAACAACACGGCCTGCTCGCCGCGCTGCAGCGTCTCGCCGAGAAGCTGCTCCATGAGGCGGCTCATCAGGTGAATGCCCTTGCGGGCACGGTGCTCCACCTGCATGTCCACCACGTCCACCTTCGGCAGCGGCAGACCCGCCACGCGATGCGGCAGCCGGAGCAGCTCATAATGCGGCAAACGCGAACAGTTCGCCCAGGTCTCCAGCGACGGCGTGGCCGAGCCGAGCACGATCGGCACCGATTCGAGCTGCGCCCGCTTGATGGCCACGTCGCGGGTGTGAAAGCGGGGCGACTGCTGATTCTTGAAGCTCGGCTCCTGCTCCTCATCGACGACGATGAGGCCGAGGTTCGGACAGGGCGCGAAGACGGCGCTCCGCGTGCCGATGATCACCTTCTTCTTCCCGCGCGCGACCTCGGACCAGATCAGCGAACGCTGCGCATCGGTCAGCCCGCTGTGGAGAACAACCACGTCGCGGAAGCGCGCCGCAAGGCGGTGCGTCGTCTGGGCCGTCAGGGCGATCTCGGGGACGAGCAGAATCGCCTGCCGGCCCGCCTCGATCGCCCGGCGGATGCACCGGACGTACACCTCCGTCTTGCCGCTGCCGCTGACGCCGAAGAGCAGCCCGACGCGAAACGTCGGCGGCTCCATCCAGGACTCGATCTTCTCGATGGCCGACGCCTGATCCGGGTTCGGCTCAAACGACGGCTCCTCGGCCGGCCGGTCAAACCCGGGCGCCGCCCGCGGCTCCCGACTCAGTTCCTCGACGACCAGCCCGGCCTCGCGCAACGCTCTGATCGCCGCGCCGGATGCCAGCGATTCACGGCGGAGTTCGTCGATCTCCGCTGTGCCCCCGCCCTGCCGCAACCGCTCCAGAATCGCCCGCCGTCTGGCAGTCAGTCGGATCGCGCCGGCCTCGCACGCTCCGCGCTGCGGACCGTCCCCGCCATGCGCCCCGACGTCTTCCGTGGTCCGCACAGCGGATCCTACGGCCCTGGCCTCCAGTGCTTTTTCTCCCGCCGGTGTCAGCCGCAGCCTTCGCACCCGACGGAACCCGCTCTGCCGCCGGACCGCCGCCGGAACCATCGCCTCCAGCGCCCGGCCCAGCGGCGCGCAGTAATACTCCGCCATCCACCTGCCCAGCTCCAGCAGCCGCGGCGACAGGAGCGGCTCATCGTCTACGACCGCCAGCAGCGGCTTGAGCGTGGTCGTCCAGTTCTCCTGCGAGACGGACACGCAAAAGCCCATCCGCGGGGTGCCCTTGCGCCCGAACGGAACTTCCACGCGGCCCCCCGGCCGCACGCGATCCGCCAACTCCGCCGGGACCGCATAACTATACAGCCTGTCGAGGGCCGCGACGGGCGCAACGAGCGCCACAGGCCCGACCTTCGCGGCGGCCTGCTCCGTCCAAAGCTGCCCCTGCTGCGTGTCCTGGCGTTCGGGCACAAGGCGCTCCACGCGAGTGTTCGTCTCGTCGTCATATTGTGAGCCATCCGCCGCCGAACCGCCAACCCGAGCCCGCCCGGACGGCAGACCCCGCCCCGAGCGGCGCGGG
>CAZZFA010000012.1:53945-73366 GCA_964653435.1 uncultured Planctomycetales bacterium
TGCCCGGTCGCGGGTGACGCACGCATTACGCTCCGCTCGGGCAGCCGTATGCAAAGCGGACGCAAGATGCTTCGCTGCGCTCAGCATGACGGCGGGTGGAGCCGCCGCGCCTGGTCACGGGCGACGCACGCATTCAGCTCTGCCCGGAATGACGGGAACGCGCACATCATTGCCGATGACACCCGCGCGACGATAGGACATAATGGGGCGACTTCGTGGTGCCGGTGGCATGAAGCAGTACTACGTCTACATCATGGCGAACCACTCTCGCACGCTGTACACAGGGGTCACGAACGACCTCGAACGACGCGTATACCAGCATAAACGCGGGCTCATCCCCGGATTCACGAGCAAGTACAACATCGACCGTCTCGTGTACTTCGAAACGGGGAGGAGCATCCGCGGCGCGATCGCTCGCGAGAAGGAGATTAAGGGCTGGCTGCGAGCGAAGAAGATCGCCCTCATCGAGTCGGCAAACCCGCAGTGGGAAGACCTGGCAGCCGATTGGTGTCGCCCGGAGGCGCGAACCGCCAACCCGAGCCCGCCCGGACGGCAGACCCCGCCCCGAGCGGCGCGGGACGTCATCGGGAGCCGGAAACAGCGCCCCCCGTCATCCTGAGCAGAGCGAAGCGCCGCGAAGGATCCGGCCGACAGTCTGCGTGACCTCAAACGAGCGCAGCGAGAAAACACGCGCACGCCGCCGTCGATAATCGTGCTCCCTTCGCGATCCATCCACTCGCTCCGCTCGGGCAGCCGTATGCAAAGCGGACGCAAGATGCTTCGCTGCGCTCAGCATGACGGCGGGTGGAGCCGCCGTGCCCGGTCGCGGGTGACGCACGCATTACGCTCCGCTCGGGCAGCCGTATGCAAAGCGGACGCAAGATGCTTCGCTGCGCTCAGCATGACGGCGGGTGGAGCCGCCGTGCCCGGTCGCGGGTGACGCACGCATTACGCTCCGCTCGGGCAGCCGTATGCAAAGCGGACGCAAGATGCTTCGCTGCGCTCAGCATGACGGCGGGTGGAGCCGCCGTGCCCGGTCGCGGGCGACGTTCGCATTACGCTCCGCTCGGGCAGCCGTATGCAAGGCGGACGCAAGATGTCTCGCTCAGGAGCACTCCCCTGCCCCCGCCCACCGGCTTGCACCTCGCCGCATCCCGCCGCACAATGCCCCTCCTGTATCGTAGTTGTTATGAGCACATGATCCTCGCGGAAAACCTGGTAAAGACGTTCCCGAGGCCCGATGGCGGTCAAACGGCCGCGGTCGACGGCTTGAGCTTCGAGGTTCGGCCGGGCGAGATCTACGGCCTGCTCGGACCCAACGGAGCCGGCAAGACGACGACGCTGCGCATCCTCAGCGGACTGATGCGGCCCACGTCCGGCCGGGCAATCCTGGCGGGCTATGACGTCGTCGCCCGGCCGCAGGATGCCAAACGCGCGATCGGGTTCCTCACCGCCGGCACGGGACTCTATCAGCGGCTGACCCCGCGGGAGCTGCTCACCTACTTCGCCCAGCTCCACGGGCTGGACGGCGAGCCCATGCGGCGCCGTGTCCGGGAGCTGATCGAATGGCTCGGAATGGAGTCCTTCGCGGACCTCCGCTGCGGCGCACTCTCGACCGGACAACGGCAGCGAACCAGTATCGCCCGCGCACTGGTTGCCGATCCCCCGGTTCTCGTGCTGGATGAACCGACGCTCGGCCTCGATGTCATGACGAACCGGGTCATTCTCGATTTCGTGCGCCGACAGCGCGAGGCGGGCAAGACGATCCTGCTCTCCACCCATTACCTCGATGAGGCCGAAGCCCTCTGCGACCGGATCGGGCTGCTGTACCGGGGGCGGCTCATCGCCGAAGGCGACCTGTCCGCCCTGCGGCGGATGGCCGGGCGGGAACGACTCACGGACATCTTTCTGCAGCTTGTCGGCGAACAGGGCGGCGGCGAGGACCGGCTGATCCCGCCGCAACCCGAGGAGAACCATGCGGCTTCGCGCGGTTAACATCATCTTCCGCAAGGAGCTCATCGAGATCCTGCGCGACCGCCGGACGCTCATCGCGATGGTCGTCGTGCCGATCCTGCTCTATCCCGTGCTCATGCTCGGCTCGATCCACGCGGCGCAGTTCCAGTCGGGCAAGATGCAGCGCGAGGAGATCCGCATCGCCGTCCCGGACGACGCCACGGCGCAGCGACTGTCCGCGGAGATCGAGGCGGACAGTGCGGCCGTTCCGGCCGGCTCGCCGGAGGCCGCCGACTGTATCCGCCGCTACGACATGCTGGTAACACCTGACCCGAGGGACGCCCTGCGCAAGGGCGCGGTGCAGGTGGCGATCATCCCCGGCCCCGGGCCGAAGACGTGGGACCGGTGGGAGATCGACCCGCCCTTCATCCTCTGCTACGACAGTGCGGAAATCCGCAGTGAGATGGCCCGCACGCGCCTCGAGCGGGTCCTCGAGCGACGCCGCGTGGCGATTCGCGAGGAGCGGCTCGCCCGCCTTCCCGAGGAACAGCGCGAACTGTTCGCCCCGCGGCCAATCCCCGTGGAAAACGTGGCCTCGCCGGAGAAGGTGGGCGGCTCGCTGCTGGGAAACGTCCTGCCGCTGATCCTGGCGCTCATGACGATCACCGCCGCCGTCTATCCGGCGATCGACCTGACGGCGGGCGAGCGCGAACGCGGCACGCTCGAAACGCTCATGGTCGCGCCCGTGCCGGTCATCGATCTGATCGTCGGCAAGTTCCTCGTGGTCGCGGCGGTCTCGCTGATCGCGGCGGCCCTGAATCTCGCGAGCATCGGCCTGACGCTCCGCTTCGGCGATGTCCAGGAGATGCTTACGCAAGGCATGCAGGCGAAGATCCCGGTCGCCGTCCTGCCCATCATCCTTGTGACGATGATCCCCTTCGCGATCCTGTTCAGCGCGATCCTGATCGCCGTGGCCAGCTTCGCCCGCAGTTTCAAGGAAGCCCAGAACTACGTCATGCCCGTGATCATGGCCGCGCTGATCCCGGGCACGGCGGGAGCGCTGCCCGGTGTCGAACTGCACGGGGTCATGGCCGTAATCCCCGTCGCGAACATGGTCCTGCTGACGCGGGAGCTGCTGCTCGGCCACTTCGGCAACTGGCCCATCATGGCCGTCGCGCTGGGCAGCACGTGTTTCTACGCGGTTGTGGCTGTGATCGTGGCCGCGAAGCTGTTCGGACAGGAAGCCGTCCTGTTCGCTGACGCGGGATCGTGGAAGACCCTCTTCCGGCGGCGGTTGTTCGTGCCGCAGGCGGCACCGAGTCCGGCGACCGTCCTGTTGTACGTTGCGGTTCTCTTCCCGGTGTGGTTCCACATTCAGGGCCAGCTTTCCTCGCGCATCGGCCTCTCGGCCGTGCTGATCGCGGTCTTCTTCGGCATCCTGCCGCTGGTCCTGGCCGGCTACCTGAAGATCGACCTGCGAAACGCGTTCTCGCTTCGCGGCGCGACGGTGAGCCAGTGGGTCGGCGCCGCACTCATCGGCCTCGGCACATGGGCGCTGTCGTACGAAATGCTGGTCCTGCAGGCGCGAATCGTTCCGATGCCCGCGGGGCTTTCCGACGCGGACGCCGAGATGTCGAGGGTGTTCGGCGGCTGGTCGTTGCCGGGCCTGCTTCTCGCCCTCGCGGTCGTTCCGGGCGTCTGCGAGGAGTTGACGTTCCGCGGCTTCGTGCTGAGCGGGCTGCGGACAACGCTCCGGCCGGCGACGGCGATCCTCGTTGCGGCGGTCTTCTTCGCGACGTTCCACTTCCTTTTCTTCCGCTTCGGCGTGACCGTCGCGCTGGGCGTGGTGCTCGGCTACGTGTGCTGGCGGACCGGGTCGATCGGGCCGGCCGTCCTCATTCACATGATGCACAACGGCTGGCTCTTCGTGCTGAGTCGCTGGAGTGACGTCCGGTGGAGTCGGTGGATTGACCTGCCGAAGGCGCTGGGTGCGGCGAACATGGACGGCCGCGGGCACCTGCCCGCCGGCGTGATCGTTGCGGCGGCGGTGCTCGTGCTCGTCGGGATCGCCCTGATGCGCGGACGCCGGGGGCCGACGCGGCAGGACGGCTCGGCGCGTGATGCCGCCGCCGCGAACGACGACCCCTCTATCTCCCCTTCTCCATGAAGACGAGCGTGAGCTTCTCGCTTACGCGTTCCTGTCTGAACGATCGGTAGCCGAGCCTCTCGTACAGCCGGATGTTGCCGTCGCTCCTGTGTCCCGTAAACAGCTCGAAGCGCCGGGCCGTCGGGAACTCCGATTCGATCCGCTTCAGCAACTCCGTGCCGATGCCTCGCCTCTGGAAAGCGGGCGAAACGATCAGGCGTTCGACGTGGCACGTCGCGCCCTGGAGGTGGCCCCGGACCGAACCGACGATGCAGCCCTCTTCCACAGCGACCAGAAACGTGCGCGAACCGAACTGAGCGCGAAGCTCAGCGAGCGTCTCCGTGAGGGGCGGGATCGCGTAATCGTCGTACCGAGCGGCCTCGCTCTGGTAGGCGAGTCGCTGGAGATCAAGGATCGCGGCGGCATCGTTGATCGTCGCACGCGTCGTTGTCATGCACGGGCCTTGCGCGAAAGCGGATCGGGGCCCCCGGTTCGGTGTCGAGTGGTTATCCGCCCGTTGCCGCCGTCGTAAACGTCAGATCCGGACCGTAGGCCGTGCCCACGCTGTTCGTGGCGTAGGCACGCACATGGTACGTGGTGCTCGGCGCCAGGCCGGTAATGCTGCTCGTGAAGACGCCCGTACCGGTGCCGTCCAGCGTGGTGCCGTCCGCAATCGTCGGGTCCGGCGACGTACTCCAGCACACGCCGCGAGCAGTCACCGTGGCGCCGCCGTCGGACGTCACGCTGCCCCCGCTGGTGGCCGTCGTAGCCGTCATGCCGCTGGGAGCGGTTGTCGTCACCGTGGGAAGCTCCGGCCCGGTGATCAGACCGGGCAGGGCCGGGATAATCTGCTGAAGCATATTGAAGAAGGCCTGCAGCGCGCCGACGAGCAGCGTCTTGCGAAGCGTCCCGCCCGTGCCGGTATTCGTCACCGTCGGCCCGGCGGTACTGAGGATCTGCTGCTGGCGGGTCTGGAACCCCGCGACGCCGGCCTTGACACGCGTGCCGGGAATCCTGCTGTATCTGTCCGCACTGGCACTGGGCTGGCTGCTGCTGCCGGAGGTCTGGGCAGACAAGCCGGCCGTCGAGCAGAGCAGAACCCCCCCGAACACACACAATGTCAGCCGCTGCAACCGGTTCGCACGCATGAGACCACCTCCACGGGCTCGCTCCTGATTCTACACGAAGCGGCCGCCCGCGTCGCAAAAAGCCGTCTGTGCTGCCCGTCGTCACATCGCCCGCGGCCCCACCTAATGACCCGCGCGGCGAACAGGCCCCGGGGCGTCCGAATGACCTAACGCACGGCCGAATAAGAGGTTCAGCCTGTTTCTTACTGCGTCGTCTCCGGGCCGGCGCTGCCGAGCTCGGACGCAGGCGGCTCATCGGATATATCGGCCGAATCGCCCCCTGAGTCTTGCGTCCCGTCCGCAGGGGCGGCTGGGGGCGGCTGCTGGCCGACGGGCTGGCCGTCCTCCTCATTCTCGTCCCTGGCGATCCGGGCCACGGCCACGACCTTGTCGCCCTCCTCCGGGCGGATGAGGCGCACGCCCTGGGTGGCCCGGCCGATCTCGCGGACCTGGGAGAGGTCCGTCCGGAGCATGATCCCCCTGGCGGTGATCAGCATCAGTTCGTCCTCGTCGCGGACGGCCTTGACGGCTACGACCTTCCCGTTACGTTCCGTCACCTTGATATTGATGACGCCCTTGGCGCCGCGGTGCGTGAGCCGATACTCGCTCATGTCGGTCCGCTTTCCGAAGCCGTTCTCGCAGACCGTCAGCACGGAGACGCCCGGCTGGACCACGATCATGTCCACGACCGCGTCGTCGCCGCGCAGGTCGATCCCGCGCACGCCGCGTGCATTACGGCCCATCGCCCGGACGTCGTTCTCGCTGAAACGCGCCGCCCACCCGTCGCGTGTGGCGAGGATGATCTCATCCCGGCCGGAGGTCAGATCGACGTCGATCAGCGTGTCATCGGGGTCGAGGCCGATCGCGATGATGCCGCTCGGGCGCGGATGCGAGAAGGCGGCCAGCGCCGTCTTCTTGATCACGCCCTTGGCGGTCGCGAACATCACGAACTTCTCCTCGAACTCGCGGACGGGCACCATTGCCTTGTAGGTTTCGTTGTCCTGCATCCGCACGAGGTTGGCGATCGACCGCCCGCGGCTCGTCCGCTGCATCGAGGGGATGTCGTAGACCTTCAGCCAGTAGACCCGCCCGCGGTTCGTGAAGATCAGCAGGTAATCGTGCGTGCTGGCGGAGAAGATCTCCTCGACGAAGTCGCCCTCGCGGGTGTCGCCGCCCTTGAGTCCCTTGCCGCCGCGCCCCTGCTTGCGGTAGGCGTCGATCGGCACGCGCTTGATGTAGCCCTCGTGCGTGATCGTGACGATCACCTGCTCGTCGGCGATCAACTCCTCCATCCGGAAGTCCGCCACCGCCTGGCCGATCTCCGTCCGTCGCTTGTCGCCGTGCTTCTCCTTGATCTCGTACGCGTCCTCGCGAATGATGTCGTTCACGAGGTTCTCGTCCCGCAGGATCGCCTCGTAGCCCTCGATCTCCTCCATGAGGCCCACGTACTCCTTCGCGAGCTTCTCGATCTCGAGCCCGGTCAGCCGCTGAAGCTGCATCGCCAGGATGGCCTGCGCCTGGACCGTCGTGAGGAACTGGTCCTGCCCCGTCGCCTGCCTGACGAAGGCCTCCGGCAGCGCCACCCGCAGCGCCGCCAGCTCGCGCAACCGGAGCGGGCGCGCCATCAGCCGGTCCCTCGCCGTCGGGGGATCGGGCGATTCCTTGATGAGCCGGATGATCTCGTCGATGTCGCCGACGGCCAGGATCAGGCCCTCGACGATGTGCGCCCGCTGGCGCGCCTTGCGGAGCAGGAAGCCCGTTCGCCGCCGGATCACGTCGCGCCGATGCTCGATGTACAGCTCGATCATCTGCTTGAGGTTGAGCGTGCGCGGCTGGCGGTTTACCAGCGCGATGTTCATGACCGTGAAGTTGTCCTGCAGCGGCGTAAACTGGTAGAGCTGATTCATCACGAGGTCGGCGTTGCCGTCCTTCCGCAGCTCGACCACGATCCGCACCGGATTCTTGCGATCCGACTCGTCGTTGACGCTCACGGCCTCGGGAATCTGGCCCGCCTTGATGCACTCGGCGATCTTCGTGACGATCGTCTCGCGGATGATCTGGTAGGGAATCTCGTCGACGACGATGAGCGTCCGCCCGCGGTGCTCCTCGGTGTGCATCTTCGCCCGGACGACGAGAGTGCCCCGGCCGGTGTGGTACGCCTCGCGGATGCCGCTTCGCCCGCAGATGATGCCGCCCGTCGGAAAATCCGGCCCCTGCACGATCTTCATCAGCTCGTCGATCGAGGTGTTCGGCTCATCCACGAGCTTCACGATCGCATCGCAGATCTCGGATATGTTGTGCGGGGGGATGCTGGTCGCCATGCCCACGGCGATTCCCTGGGAACCGTTCACGAGCAGGTTCGGGAACTTGCCCGGCAGGACGACCGGCTCCTTGAGGCTCTCGTCGTAATTCGGGACCTCATCGACGGTCTCGTACTGCAGGTCCTCCAGCATGTCGACCGCGGCCTGCGTCATGCGCGCCTCGGTATAGCGCATGGCCGCGGGCGGGTCGCCGTCCATCGATCCGAAGTTCCCCTGTCCGTCGACCAGCGTATACCGCGAGTTGAACGGCTGGGCCATCCGTACCAGCGTGGGGTAGATCGCGGCGTCGCCGTGAGGGTGATACTTCTTCATCGTGTCGCCGACGATCCCGGAGCACTTCGAGGTCTTGGCCCGCGGCCCCAGATTCATGTCGTTCATGGCAACGAGGATGCGCCGCTGGCTGGGCTTGAGCCCGTCGCGCACGTCGGGCAGCGCCCGCGCCATGATGACGCTCATCGCGTACGTCAGGTACGAATCCTGCATCTCGTCGATGATGTGCAGATCCTGGATGCGTTCCGGTTGCTCGGACATCTTGGCTCCTGATCGACCGTCTCGCGCGGACAGGCACCCGCTCCTTCTGCGCGAGGTCAGCCGACGCGACGGACTCCGCCCTGCCGCCCCGCCGGCTGCCATTCGCAAAGGCATCGTTCACGCCGGTCCGCGAACCCCTTGTTTATACTCGATTTTTCGCCGCCCCGCCAATCTCAGCCGGCCCGCACAAGCACCCCGAAACAGCGTTTCCCGCGGCGAGAAACACAGGCCGGATACCCCGCAAACCAGCGCCGCCCGGGGCAATCCCCGATGCGGAAGGACTCGTCTCCATAACGGCTTGCCCCGCGACGACGGTCGGCCCCCCACGAGAATCGCGACCCCCCCCTTGGCCAGGGCACCGCCCCCCCTCGTGTTTCAACCGGCGGAGTGTCTCATTGACGGATGAAACAGAGCAGGTTTCCCGTCCCGTCCCTCGCCGGAATGGGGCGGGGTTCCCACGCCGCCCGCGGTTGAGGTTCACCTACCGCCGGCTTGCCGCCGCTTGCGAAGTCCCGCCCGGCAAGGGCCGGGGGTCGGATACCTGATCGGCCAGAGCGGGGAATCCACGTGTGCCTCCTTCAGCAACTGCTGCGCTCTCTGCACGAGTTGGGGGGGCTCGCGGGCCAGATCGTGCAATTCGGTCGGATCCGTTTTCAGATCGTGGAGTTCCACGCGCGGCATCCGGCGCCGGACGGACCGCCTTCCCGCCGCCGAATCGCACCGCCTGCTACCACCAGGGCTCGTCGACTTCCCAGTAGAGGTACTGCCGGTTGCGGCGCCGTGCCCCCGAGCAGCACCGGCAGCACGCTGATCCCGTCCGGCTTCGCGTCGGCAGGGAGTGTCACTCCGGCCGGCTCCGCGCATGTCGGGAGAAAATCGTAGAACGCCCATGCAAAACCGCTGCCCCCCAAGGCGGCCTTCGGCCGCAACCGGACACGGGCGCGCCGGCGGCCGTCATGCTGAGCGAAGCGAAGCATCTGGCTCCTCTGCGCCAATCAGCCAGATTCTTCGTCGCTGCGCTCCTCAGAATGACGGGTGGCGCTACCGCCGCAGTGCGATACATGCGCGCAAGTCGCGCCGCGCGCATGGCGCGCAAAAGCTGCGACGCAAGACTCTACAATCCCCGGCGGCAATCGCACACCGGTTCATCGGCCCTGGCGGGCAGTCCGGCCGTCAGGGCTTCCCAGTGCCTGGCGTTGAAGATGCAGCCGGGGTCGCCGGCGTTGAGTTCCCCGTAGTAGGCGTCGGCCCTTGCGAGGCAGCCGCCGCAATAGTGCTTGAACTCGCAGACCTCGCAGTGGCGCGTCCGCCGGTCGCGGTCGCAGATCAGGTCGATGAAGTCGTTGTGGCGGTAGATGTCGATGAAACGGCGCCGGCGGATGTTGCCCATGATGCGGTGCGGCAGATAGACGCACGGGGTGATGTTGCCGTCGGGCTCGATCGCCACATAGCAGCGGCCGGCGCCGCATCCGCCCAGGTACTTTGCCACGACGCGGGCCTTCGTGCCGCCGCCGCCGCCCAGGTGCGAGCAGGCCTGCAGGCTCGTTTCCGGCGGGAACGCCAGCGCGATCCGACCGAACTGGGGCGAGGTGGACATGATGCTGATCCGGCGCGACTGCATCCAGTCGTTCAGCTTACGGAGCAACGCCTCGCGCTGCTGGGGCGAGAGGTCCTCGTGGGCCATCTCGAGGCCACGGCCGACGGGGATGAAGTTGAAGTGAGCGAAGACCTTCGCGCCGAGATCGACGGCGAACTTGAGCATGTCGTCCACTTCGTCGTAGTTGCGCTGCGTGACGCACATCGCGATGCCGAGGCGCAGACCCTCCTGCGCGACGACGTTCTTCATGCCCCGGACGGTCCGCTCCCAGGCACCCTGGATGCCGCGGAAGCTGTCGTGGCGCTCGGGATGAACGCTGTCGAGCGAGATCTCGATATACTTGCACGAGAGCGACGCGAGGCGGGCGGCCACCTCCGGCGTGATGAGCGATCCGTTCGTCGCGAGGCTGGTGTGGATGCCGTGGTGGCGGCAGCGCTCCAGCACGGACCAGATGTCGGGGTCGATCAGCGGCTCCCCGCCGGCGAAGGAGATCATCGCCATGTACTCGCGGGCGAGTTCATCCACGAGCGAGAGCCGCTCCTCACGCGTCAGCTCGTTGGCGAGGCCCTTGCCGCCGGCGTCCTGATAGCAGTGCCGGCATCGCATGTTGCACTTGTTCGTGAAGTTCCAGACGGCAAAAAGCGGCGCGGAGAACCGCTGCGGAAGCGTCAGGCCGTATTCGGCGACACTGCGGGCGGTAAGCACGAAGCCGCGGACCGTCGGACGGTGGCCGGCCACGCGCCGGCGGAACGTCTCCCGCGAGACGGAACCCTTCATGCGATCGATGAACTTGTGGAAGGGCCAGAACTTGATGCGCTGCCAGAGCGGCGCATCCGGATTCGCGTAGGACTCGATGATCTCCTCGATCATCGTCTTGCCGCTGCGGCGCGTCCGGCTGATGTAGCCGAGGATCGCCCGCACGGGCCGCATGGCCAGATAGTCTTCCAGCGGGTGGTGATAATCCAGATCGATGTAGCGGGACCGGATGCCGCTGCGTTCGGTCGGAAGCCGGTGGCGCGTATGGGCCGGGCCGCGGGCGGAGCGGCACCGGTCGCCGTACTCCCGGGACGTAACGTAGCCGTCGTCCGTGCGTGAGGAGGACTTGTTCGGGTTCCTGCTGACCGCGCCGCCCGGGCGATACGCCTTGCCGACCCGGTGCGCCGTCGTATGCTCGGCGGCGTGGGTGCGGGAATCGTACCGGCCGTCGCCGTTGCCGCCGTTCCCGTTGTCGCGCGCCGCCTCGTCGGCGGGCGGTCTGCCGGCGGACGACGCTGCGCCGTCGCACACCCGCTCGGCATCGACGACGCCGAGCATCGGGACCGCAACCTCGAGGCGGTCGCCGGAGGACACGGGGGCCTCCGTACGAATCGAATCCTTGATGTCTGTGTCGGACACGCTCATTCCCTCACAACAGGGGCGGCGGAGCCGCGTCGCACGCCACACGGTCTCCCCGGGGACGGCATCAGGTTCTCTGCGACGCATCGGCCACATCGGGACGATGAGGCAGCTTGAAGAACTCGGCCAGGTAGTCGACGAGCCCGTTCGTCTCCGCGGCGAAGGCGGACTCGCCGATGGCCCGATGCGCTTCGGTCAGCGGCAGGCCGTTGGGCAACTGCACGTCGCGCTGGACCATGATCTCGAATGAGGTGGGCGAGGGCAGGGTGGTTACGGTCAGAAACGTCGGCCACGTGGCGACGTCGCGGCGGTCGATGCCGGTGAATCGCGGGACCAGCGAGGAGGAATCGAGAAGCCGGCCGCGCCACGCTCCCCGGCGGAACTCGATGCAGAACCTCTCCCGACGTTCCATGCGGTAGCGCGCCGGAGCAAGCGTGGTGAAATACGCCTCGACCGCATCGAGGACGGCCTCCAGCGGCGGAATCGCGAAGCGGTAGGTCCAGCGGTACGAAAACATCGGCGGCTATGTACCAGAGCGCACGCGGACACGCAAAGGCGCGGCGGCGCGGCGGCGAGAACCCCATACGCACCGGAACGGTCAGCATCGATGACACCCGCCGCCGTGGCCGTTGCCGCTGGACCGGAACTTCGGCCGAAGCTCCTCGCCGGGGTGGTCGGCCTGCCACTGTTCCGGGCTGCGGGCGTACATCTTCTCGATGTAGGGCCGGAAGACCGGGCCCCCGTTGATCGTGCAGAACGGGTACACGCCGTCCACCGTCGAGTACAGGATCACACACCGCTTGACCCGTTCGCAATCGAAGTTGTAGCGATCCATGAAGTGCATGCCGGCGGTCAGCAGCGTACGGTAGGTCCGGGTGCCCGCCCGGCCGCGGCCCTTCTGTTTGTTCGTCATGCCGCCGAGCGCCTTGATGAACGTCCACGGGCGGATGTCCGTGTCGAAGAACCGGCGCCAGCGATACCGCTTGAAGAAGAACCAGGCGATGTGCAGACGCTCGTACCAGTTGGCCACCGGGTGGCGCGCCTTGATCTTCTTCGAGTAATGGTTGAAGTCGGTCATCAGGCCGAAGAAATCGAACACGCTCGGGATCGGGATCGGCTTGTGGTCCGGCGTGACGAACATGTACGAGCCGAACGCACAGTCGCTGTGGCAGCTCGCGGTGATCTTGGGCTTGCCGTCGAGGCACTCCATCATGCGCGAGAGCGGCGAGACCGAGCCGAGCGGCAGGAAGTCGCGCTTCAGGTCGGCGCCGCTGGCCTTCGCCAGGTCGTGCGCGAGGTCGTGGAGGGTGTAGCGCTTCTTCTCCAGCTCCGCGTGGCTGATCCGACCCGTGAACGTCACGGGCTGGTAGCTGATTCCGCTGATGACGTCGGAGTTCTCGCAGGCGAATTTCAGGATCTCGGCGACCTGATCGTCGTTGAAGCCCTTGATGATCGTCGGGACGAGGCACACCTTCATGCCGTACTTGCGGCAGTTCTCGATGCAGGCGAGCTTCTTGGCGAACAGCCCGTCCTGACCGCGGGTCTTCCGGTAAAAGTGCTCCCCGACGCCGTCGAACTGGAGGTACAGCGTGTGCAGGCCGGCCTCGGCGGACCGGCGGGCGAAGTCCTCGTCCGCGTGCGTGATGCCGTTCGTGGCGATCTGCACATGCGAGAAGTTCATCTCGTTGGCCTTGCGGACGAGGCGGTGGAAGTCCTTGTGCAGCGTCGGCTCACCGCCGGTGAACTGCACGGCGGTGGCCGGGTGCGGGTACTGATTCCGAAGCGTCTGGAGCATCTCGACGACCATGTCGTAGGTCGGCTCGCTGACGTATCCGGCGGCGTTCGCGTTGGCGAAGCAGATCGGGCACGTCAGATTGCACCGGTTGGTCAGGTCGATCTGTGCGAGCACGGACGTGGAAAGGTGCTGGTTGCACAGGCCGCAGTCGGTGGGGCAGTGGCTCGCGCCGCTCACCTGGGGCGAGTGCACGCCGCGCTCATCCTCAAAGATGCCCCACGTGGCCCGGAGGTACATCTCGGCGTCGGAACTGATCTTGTCGCGGAAATAGCCGTGCTCGGGGCAGGTCTTCTCGATCAGGACGTCGTTGTCCTTGCGGTAATACCGGCCGAGGATGACGGCGGAACACTCCGGACACAGCGTCTCCACGGTCCGCGGCAGGTACTTGAGCACCGGGCGAATCGGCGTACCCGCGTAGGTCTTCGTCGGTTGATACGGGCCGGCATCCGCCCGCTGGCGGCTGAGGTCCTTGACGAAGAGCACGTCGTGATGAAACTCCCGCCGGGTGCCGCATCGTGGACAGGCAATCTCCAGATAGACGCGATCCTCTTTCTCCTCGTACAGAAACCGGCCGGGAACCGTCGCGTCGCACTGCGTACAGTGGGCCTGGCAGGCCCATGGAAGGCCCTGGTCGATCGGGTGATGTCGGCGGAGCGAAAGCTTGTACTCCTCCAGCGCGGTCCTGGCGGCGCCCTCGGTCACGGCTGGGCGGCGGATCTCATGAATCGGCCGCGTCATCTCCCCGGAATGCTGCCCTTCCTCCCGGACCACCTGCTCCTGCCGTTTCGGTTCGCACACCGCACGCGTCATACGGGTTCGCTCCTTCTCGCTGCCTGTTGTCGCCCCGTCCCTGTGATCGGATGCCCCTTCAAACGCCGATCGCCACGCCGGCCTCCACGATCCGCGCCCACGCGAAGGCCGTCATAATCCGATGGACACGCGCGCCGCCCACCCGGATAGGCAACCCATAGCCCGGACCGCGCCACCGGCCCTTTGCAGCAAGCTTCGCGGGCGAACGCACGCCGCCGCACCTGCAAACCTCGGCGCTCGTTTCAGCCCGGACCCTCGCCTCGAGCGCCTGTCCGTCCCCCCGCGGCGCCGGAGAGCGTCCAAACCCCGCGGGACGAAAACGGCAGCGGCGGTGTATTGTACCGTCGGCTACCTCCCGGCAACAGGCCACTGCCGGGGTCGCACGCGGCTTTTCGCTTTTTATCGACCGGGTGCTGCGGCGCACGTTCTTCAAAACGGGAGAAAACCCCTTGCCATTACGCCGCGCACACTCTTATTCTCCTGCGGCGGCGGAACCCGGCTCTACGCAAGGCATTCTGCCGGTCCCGGCACCAGGTGGTAGTGAAAGATACGATCCATCCTGAGCCGGTAGAGTTCGTGATCCCGCAACGGCCCGGCACGTTGGACCACATCCCGGGCCAGACGCCGGTGTGACTCGTCCAGTCTCCGCGTACCCAGATAGGCGCAGAAGAAGCGGCACATGTCCGCCCTTGAGCAGAACTGCGGCGCGAGTGCAGCCATCTGGGCCAGATCGCTCACTATGTCCTCCGCCCGGCGGGTGTCGGCCCCGGCGATCCTCAGCCGTCGCCGCCCGGGCGCATCCAGGAGCACGAACTCGTACCGTCCCGGCTCGATCTTCCGCACAAGCACGTTCCGCCAGAACAACGCCCCGTGCGCAAGGCCCCGGCCGTGCAGCTCACCGATACAGCGGCCCAGGGACTCGACCAAGGCGCGGCGGTCGCGAAATGAAAGCGGCCGGCGCTGCCCGTCGGCATGATTCTGTGCAAACGTCGTCAGCGAGACGGCCCCGTCCACCGCCTCGGTAATCAGGAAGCTGAAGCGTACGAAATGCAGAATCCGCCGCTCGCCCCACGCGACGGGATCCACGACGGGCGCGCCGGCGGACCGCATCCGCTCCAACCGATCGAACTCCGCATGGGCCCGGCTGCGGCCGAAGAACGCGCCGCGGAACATCGCCTTGATCCGCACCTTCCATCGCAGCAGGTGGTACCGCTTGACGAATACCGCGCCGGCGCCCGCCCCGGCGGGCAGATCAACCCGCACGGTCTCGGTGCTGCGGCTCCAGGCGACGACCTGATGGCCGAGGCATTTGAGGACGCGCTCCACGGTATCGAGACCGGCCCGGCGAAGCCGCTCGCGACCGGCCGGAGCGATGTACATCGTGTCGCGATAAAGCCTCATGGCGGAGCGTCAGGACGGACGCGCGACGGAGCGGCTCCAGCGGTGCAGGACCTCGGTCGTCGAGTGGTTCTTTTCGTCGCCGACGATGATCAGTTGCGCGCCGATCCGCTTGAGCGTCGGCCCCTCGGGAAGCGTCTCGAGGGTATAGTCGCGGCCCTTGGCGTGGAAGTTCGGGCGGACGATCTCGAGGATCCGATCGCACGTGGGCTCGTCGAACCAGGTGACGACATCCACGCCCCGGATGGCCGCGACGATCTCCATCCGCTCTTCGAGCGGCTGGGCGGGGCGGCCGGGCCCCTTGTTTCGGCGGATGGACTCGTCGGAGTTGAGCCCGACGATGAGAAAGTCTCCGGCTTCCGCGGCCGCGAGGAGGCACCGGACGTGCCCCACGTGGATGATATCGAACGCACCGTTCGTGAACACCACGGCGCGGCCCGCCCGCCGTTGCTCCGCCGATACGCGCGCCAGCTCGTCATAATCTCGGATGATCCGGCTCATACGCTCCCTATCGAAGCTTCGCCGTGCCGGCCCGGTCGGCCAGCAGCGCGCGAGCGGCCTCCAGAACCATCGGGGCGGTGACCCGCGTCATGCAACGGTGATCCGTCGGGCAGACCCGCTTCATGCAGGGCCCGCAGTGGACCTTGACCATGACCTGCCGCTCGAGGGCGTAGTCGGTCTGCGTCCACCTCGGGTCGGTCGATCCGAAGAGGGTCACCACCGGCACCCCGAAGGCGATGGCGAAGTGCCGCGGTCCCGTGTCGTTCGTAACGAGCAGCGACGACCGGCGCACGAGCGCCTTGAGCGGCCCCAGCGAGAGCACGGGCTGATCCAGCACGATCGCCTCGTGCCGCATCGAGGACGACACCGCGCGGGCGACATCGCGATCCTTCGGCCCGCACGAGATGAACACGGCCGCGTCGAACTCGTCGATGAGGCCGTCGGCCACCTCGGCGAACCGCTCCGGCAGCCAGCACTTGGCCGTACCGAAGGAGGCGCCGGGGTTGATCACGATGATCGGCCGCCCGTTGCCGACGCTGTGCTGGTCCAGAAGGGCCTGCACGGCCGCCTCCTCCTCGCGGGTGGTGTACAGCTCCAGGCATGTAGGAAGATCCCGCGCACCCAGGTACCGCGCGATCGCGTTGTAATACCGCACCATCGGCACCGGGATGTACTTCCCGTTGCTCTTGTCGGGCAGGAGCTTGTCGGTCAGGAGCAACCCCCGGCCGTCCCGGTCATAGCCGACGCGCCGCCGCACGCCGGCCAGCCGCGCGAGCAGGGCCGAGCGGAACGAGTTTGTGAGCAGGACCGCGGTGTCGAATTGCTTCTCCCGCAGCTCCTGCGCCAGCCCCAGGAAGCCCCGGCGCTTGTGCGGACGGGTCCTGCCGACGGGCCACACGAGGATTTCGTCCGCCCAGTCGCCCCCGCTGAGGATCTCGCGGAACGGCGGTTTGACCAGCGCCGCGATGTAGGCCTCGGGAAACTGCGTCCGGATCGCGCGAAGCGCCGGCGTAGCCAGCACCAGATCGCCGACCCAGTTGGGCAGGACGACAAGCATCCGCTGGGGCCTGAACGGCCGACCGTCGTGGTTCATGACGACGTATTGTACGTAGCGCCCGGCGGGCGCTCAACCGGCACGTCTGCCGTTTGCGAAGGCCCGGCAGGGCCCGCGGCCCCGCATCAGGCCCGGGCCGCAAAGTACCGCTTCGACCCGACGGGGTCGGGAATCATCGTGGCCTCGCCGGGGTGCCAGTTGGCCGGACAGACCTCGCCGTGCTTCTCCACGTACTGGAATGCCTCGATGACGCGGATAACCTCGTCCACGTTCCGCCCGACGGGCAGGTCGTTGATTGTCGCGTGGCGGACCACCCCTTTCGGATCGATCAGGAACAGTCCGCGGAGTGCCACCCCTTCGCCCGTCAGAACGTCGTAGGCGCGGGCGATCGATTTCGAGAGATCGGCGATCAGCGGGAAGTTGACCTGGCCCAATCCACCCTCCTTGCGGGGCGTGTTGACCCAGGCCAGGTGCGTGTACTCGCTGTCCACGGAGACCGCGGCGACCTTCGCGCCGAGGTCCGCAAACTTCTTATGGGCGTCGCTGAAGGCGATGATCTCCGTGGGGCAGACGAACGTGAAATCGAGCGGGTAGAAGAACAAGACAAGCCATTTCTTCTCGTGAATCTGATCCCAGGTCAGGGACACGATCTCCTTCCCGACAACGGCCTTGGCGTTAAACGTGGGTGCAGGCGAACCGACCAGCGGCATCTTTGATCTCCATATTCTTGCCAAAAGGTTACACCGGACACTATCAGCCGATTATTGGTGCGGTCGTTCGAGAGTCAACTTCCTCGCCCCTTGCGGTCAAGACGGGCACACATGGAAGCCTTACAACACGTAATACAGCGACACACGCACGCGACAATGGCATAAGACGGTCGCGCATTGTCCCGATCGGCCTTCGCGCGTGCCCTGGCGCCCGGTGGCGATTGCGTAACTGCTCAGACGCCCGCGGGGACAATGGCAGGAGCCGGCGCCTCCCTCCTTCCGGGCTGGACGAGTCAGCCGGCCATCATTCGCCCCCGTCCCACAGGCCCGAGGCACCCGGCCAACGCAATCGACCATCCCGAATCCCACGGGAGCGGGGCATTCGCACCTGGTGTACGGCGAACCGAAGCCGGACGGCGGCGGCGCTACTTGAGTTCCACGCTCCAGTAGGCGTGATCGAGAAACTGCTGCCAGCAGCGGTACTTGCTGCTGCCGAGCTTGAGGTTGATCACGGGGGAGCGGCGCGGCTTCTTCGGCATCGCGATGAGGGCCATCGCCGCCTGCTCGGGGGTGCGGCCGCCCTTCTTCACGTTGCACTGCAGGCAGGCGCAGACGACGTTCTCCCAGGTCGTCTTGCCGCCCTGCGACCGCGGGACGACGTGGTCGATGCTCAACTCGGTCGTGGGGAACTTCCGACCGCAGTACTGGCAACGGTTGCCGTCGCGCGCGTAGATGTTCCGGCGATTGAACTTGACATCCTGACGCGGCAGGCGGTCGTAAATCAGCAGCCGGATGATCCGCGGGACGGCGATCTCGAAGCGAACGGTGCGAATCCAGTCGTGCCCGTCGGGCTCAAACTGGCGCTTCAGCTCGCTGACCTCACGCCAACTGTCGAAGTCGTAGGAGAGGTACTGGCCGTCCTCGATGTGCACGACCTCGGCAAGTTCCCGCACAAGTAACGAAAAGGCCCGCCGCACGCTCACCACGCGGATCGCCATGTAGTGGCGATTGAGGACGAGCACATTGCACGCCAGGGCAGAGCCCGGCGGATCGTACGAGTTGACGTAACCTACCGCGGCGAAGGCATGGCCCTCCTGATCTTCACGGAACTGCCCACGCCGGGAATTATACTGTGCCGGCAAGGCCGTTCGCAAGGGGGATGCCGGGGGCGCGGCGCGGGTGCGGCCGCCGATACGCCGGCGACGTTCCTCCGGCCGGACGAACGTCTGCAATCCGCACCAGCGGCAGGCGGCGAGGCATATCGCATAGACAAAGCCGACGCCGGCGTATATACAGCAGCGGATGGCACGAGCTTCGATCGACCCGGAAGAAGTACTGAAGGGGCTGACGCCGCCGCAACGCGAGGCGGTGATGCACCGCGACGGACCGCTGCTGGTCCTCGCCGGGCCGGGCAGCGGAAAGACGCGGGTAATCACGTGCCGGGCGGCGTATCTGGCGGCGACGGCCACGGAGGCGCGTCACGTTCTGGCGATTACGTTCACGAACAAGGCGGCCGAGGAGATGGCGCAGCGGATCGCAGCGCTGGGCGTGGGGCCGGAAATGACGGTGTGCACGTTCCACTCGCTGTGCGCGCGGCTGCTGCGGCGGTTTGCGGACCGCGCGGGCCTGCCGGCGAACTTCACGATCTTCGACCAGACGGACCGGCTGGCGGCCGTCAAGGATGCGCTGAAACGATGCGACTTCGCCGATGAGAACTTCCCGCCGAGCCGGATCGAGGAACGGATCAGCCGACTGAAGAACGCGATGATCTCGCCCGGGGAGGCCGAGCAGGACGCCCACGAGTTCCAGGCCAGGGCCGTCGCCCGGATCTACCGCCGGTACGAGGAGGTGCTCGCCGAGCAGAACGCACTGGACTTCGACGACCTGCTCCTGCGGGTGGCGCGGCTGCTCGGCGAGGATGCCGAGCTGCGCGACCGCCTCGAGGAGCAGTACCGTTATGTGCTCGTCGATGAGTATCAGGACACGAACCACGCGCAATACCTGATCGCCCGCGGGCTGGCGCTGCGGCGGCACAACCTCTGCGCGACGGGCGACCCGGACCAGAGCATCTACGGCTGGCGCG